>CAKZUE010000022.1 GCA_937920635.1 uncultured Bryobacteraceae bacterium | reverse complement strand
CGGGTTGGAGATCGTTTCCCCATAGACGGCTTTCGTGTTCGGGCGGATCGCCTTGCGGAAGTTCTCCGGATCGTCCGGCTCGACGAAGGTGACGTCGAAGCCCAGCCGCCGGAAGCTGACATCGAACTGCGTGTAAGTGCCTCCGTAGAGAGTCGAGCTGGCCACGAAGTGGTCCCCCGCCTGGAGGATCGAGCTGAGCGCCAGAAACTGCGCCGCCTGCCCGGAGCTGAGCGCCAGCGCGGCGGCGCCGCTCTCGAGGCTCGCCACGCGCTTTTCGAGCACGTCCGTCGTCGGGTTCATGATCCGCGTGTAGATGTTGCCGAACTGCTGCAACGCGAACAGCGAGGCGGCGTGGGCAGTGTCCTCGAACACGTAGGAAGTGGTCTGGTAGATGGGCACCGCGCGTGCGTGCGTCGTCGGGTCGGGATCGTAGCCCGCGTGCAGACACTTCGTATTGAAGCCGAGTTCTCGTTGGATTTCCTGTAGCTTTGACATTGTCCCCATATCCTATCGAATAGGGGTAGATATCGTCAAGCCCCCGGCTGGCCGGCCCTCGCAAAAGGGGACACCCTCGCGAGAGTGTCCCGGTTTGTGTCTCCGGTTTGTGCCGGGTGATCGTTGCAGCGGGCGCGAGGGATTCGCCCAGGGCTGCCAGGGAAGCGGCTACCGGGGGTCGAAGTACAGGGTCTCGGGCACGATCCGATCGTTTTTCAGGGCGCAGTATCCGCACCGGGAAGAGTAGAACGGGGCAATCTCACGGAGGGTAGCAATGACATCGCGGTTGTTCCGGACCCTGTCCGCGGTGTGTTCGGTGGCGACGGCGAGGCGCGGACGGAAGCGGTTCAGCGTCTCCCGCGCGCCGCGCAGGGCGCGGACTTCGGCGCCTTCGATGTCGATCTTGATCACGTCCACGCGCTCCAGGCCAAGCTGGCGGACTACGGCGTCGATGGTGGTGAGCTGGATGGTTTCCCCGCGGGAGCTGCGCTGATCCACGACGCTGTGGCCCGCAGGGTTGTCGTCCCAGTGGGTGAGCGTGAGTTCTTCGTCCCGGTCCCAGACGCCCTTCGGAATCAGCACGACGCGCCCGTCCTGCAACGGCCCGGCCAGGTTCCGGCGGATGCATTCGAGCTGATCCGCGGCGGGTTCGAAGACAATCACGCGCGATGCTCCCGCCTGAAGCACCCAGTGGGTCCAATCTCCGACGAAGCCGCCGCAATCGAGCACGGCGTCCCCGCGCCGGATTTCGAGGCCCGGGTAGGCGGCAAGCTCGTACTGCGCGATGCTGAAGCGGATGCTCTCTTCGCTGGAGCCGCGTGGATACCACCACCGGCCGAAGGGCGTCTGCCAGAGTTGATGGCCCTGCCCGTCGGTGCGGATCAGGCGGCTATTCTTGCTCGCATCCTTCGCGGCGGTGGTGATGCGGTACGCCTCGCGCAACCCCATCGCGGATTGCCACGGCGAACAAACGGGGTTATCCGCCTGCCGGACTGCCCAGGCGTAAGGGATAGGGCTCGCGAGCAAGGCATTGGACAAGACCGATCGGCCGGCTGCCGTGGAGGTGAGCAGGAACGCGCAGACGAGCAGGGCGATCAGCCCCCCCAAAAAAGCCCCGATTAACCTCTTGCCGGTCTGGCGGCGGCCAGCCCCGCCGGATGGGGCTGGTGTTGGGGCGGCGCGCGCGGCAGGGGCGCTGGCTGGCTGGTTTTCAGGCATGGATTTTGCCTCCACGGCGGGCAATCGCGGGGGACTGGCCCGCCCGGTTTCTCCGTTGCCGAGCTCGAATGGGCCGGCCGAGTCGAAAGAATCTGGATTTGCCCGCGACATTGTGTGCTCTATGACCAAGGCACGGCGTCTTCCTTCCGGGTGGCCGGCAAGGCATGCGGCCCGCCCGGCCCCGGATTCGGTAACGATAGAAACATGGCTCTGGGAATTGCGGGTCTGCTGTTGCTCCTGCCCTCGGTGGAAACGTGCACGCCGGCGCGGTGGCGCGACGCGGCGCCGGAATCGCTCGATCTGTTGCGCGACACGCCCATCAACTGCCTGCTGATAGAGCCATCGGCCGGGAGCGCGGATTTGTTTAGAGCGGCGCGGGACCGGGATTTGCTCGCGCTGGCCGTGATCCGCGGCGGAGATGCGGCTGCCGCGGCGCGGGCGCTGGAAGCCGGCGCCGGGGGCGTCGCCGCCGAGGGGCCGCGCTCCTTGGCTCTGGCCGGGCTGACCGCCGGGCGCGGCAAGGCGTTTGTGGAGATCGTGCCGCGGTCCGAATTGAAGATCGCGCCGGAGGCCAAAGTGCTGGCCACCCATGAGGGGCTCTGGGCGGGCGTGCGCATCGAGAAAGACCAGACGAAGGCGCAGCCCACGGGCGGACCGTGGATCGAGACCAACTCGGGTTTCCTGCGGTTTGTGCGCGCGGCAGCGCCCGCCGGGGCGGCGGTCTGGATCGCCCACCCCGCGCCTGCCGAACCTCAGCCGGTCTCGCGCTATGTGCAGGCGGTGGCGGACGCGGCGCTATGCGGGGCGAAATGGGTGCTGGATTTCGACCCGGATTTCTGGAAGCGCGCTCGCGCCGGCGAGCCAAAAGGGAAAAGAGATTGGGCGCGCGTGATGGCGGCGGTGCGATTTTTTCAGGATCACGACGCCGCGCAATGGAAGGACGTTTCCGCCCTGGCTGTCGTGCTGGACGAGGACAGCGGCGGACTGGTTTCCGGCGGAATTCTGGACATGATCACGGCCAAGCACATTCCGCTGCGGGCGGTGCCGCCGGGCCTGCTGCCCGCGTTGTCCGGCGAACTGCGCACTTTGCTTACGATCGAGCCCAACCGGCTCAGCGCAAAGCAGCGCGAAGCCGCGCGGGCGGCGGCGCGGCGCGGAGCGACGCTGGTCAACGGCCCCGCGGGCTGGAAACTGGAACCGCCTCCGCCCGGGAAATTCACCTACAGCGACGAGCAGGTGAAACAACTGGACCAGATCTGGCGCGAGGTGAATGCGATCATTGGCCGCCGGAATTATGGGGTGCGGGTATTCGGGGCGCCGGGCATGCTTTCGACTCTAAAGGAATCTCCGGATGGCAGACATTTGGCGGTAATTCTGGTCAATTATACAGATTATCCTGTCGAAAACATCACCCTTCATTTTACCGGCAGGATGCAGCGGCCGCGCCTGACGGACGGGCGCGGGGAGCGGGGGCTGGAGGCTTACGAAGTGGAGGACGGCACGGGCGTCGATATCGACAGGGTGCAGGATCTGGCCCTGGTGGTGGCAGAGCGGGCGGATCAGCCGAAGCGGTAGGCGAGATCCTCCAGGCGCCCGCCGCGCACCTCGATGCGGCGCAGGTCGGCGATGCCGGCGCCGAGCTGTTCGGCCAGCAGGAGCATGTTGTCGCAGCGTTCGAACGGGCGCGTGCCGCGCGGGGCGCGCGGGTCGTAGCCCATCAGCGCGGTAGCCACGGCGTCGGTGGAGACGGCGTTCGTGCCGAGGATCAACAGTCCCGGCTTCAGGTGGCGCAGATCGCGGATCCACGGCCCTTCGCCGCCGGCGACAGTCTCGACGCCGTCGATGAAAGAGATGTCGATGGGGCGCGCGGCGTTCAGTTCCGCGACGATGCGCGGCATGCGGTAGCCCGGGTCGCGCGGGGAGGCGGGATTGCGCTCGGGCGGCGCGGGCGGGGCGGGCTGGCGCCTGCCTTCGTGGCACACGATCAGGCGGCCTTTTTCCGGGTTCTCGTTCGGCTCCTGCACGCCGGCATCATCGCCATAGATCGAGGCGGGCGTGATGCCGAAGAGGTTCTTCATGGCCAGCGTGACGCCCGTGGTGGCGTGGTTCTTGAGCTTCGCCATGGAGACGAGCACGTCGGTCTCTTCATAAGCGCGGTTCAGCATCCACGCCGGGTAGACGAGCCCGCCGCCGGGAACGGCGAAGCGCGCGTAGTCCTTGTATGGGCCGCGTGCGTTCGTATTGACGAACTCGACGCCCGGGGCGGCGTTGCGCAACTGGCGCACGTTCCAGCCCGCTTCGAGAAGGTATTCTTCTAGCGGCCCGGCGGTGGCCCAGCAGCTTTCGACGAATCGGATGCGGCGGGCGCCGGCTCGGCCGAGCACGTGCGCCAGGGCGAGCGCGGTGCGCGGGTGCGTGTAGTGCGTGACGCCGAGCGGGCGGCCCTGCCAGCGGTTGGCCGGGCTGCCGGTGAGGTTCAGTTTGACGGTGACCGTTTTGTGGCGGACCAGCGCGCCCGCGCCGCCGAGCTGATCGAACATGCGGTCCAGGATGCCGGCCAGGTCCTCATCGTAGGAGAGGCAGCGGGCCACGGCGACAGGCGGCGCGGGAGCGTTCTGAGCCTGGAGCGGGGCCGCGCCCAGTGCGGCCAGCAGTTCCCTGCGGGTCATTGCTTCCAGTGTAGCGGTAGAATCCAGTCATGCGAAAACTGGCGCTGGCGGCCATGCTGGCCGGCCTTCTGGCGGGAGCCGAGGCCGACCTGATCCTGCACAACGGCAAAGTGGTCACCGTGGACGCGAAGTTCACCGTGCGCGAGGCCGTGGCCATCGGCGGCAACCGCGTGCTGGCGGCGGGCAGTTCGAAGGAAGTGCTCGAAAAATACCGCGGCGCGCGCACCACCGTGATCGACCTTCAGGGCAAGACGGTCCTGCCGGGCCTGATCGACGCGCACGTCCATGCGCTCGAATCCGGATTGAGCGAGCTGCGCGGCCCGCTGCCGCCGTTCGACAGCATCGCGGCGATTCAGGACTATGTCCGCGCCCGGGCGCGGGTGACGCCGAAGGGGGAGTGGATCGTGGTGCCGCGCACGCTGCCGCCGCGGCTCAAAGAGATGCGCATGCCGACGCGCGAGGACCTGGACGTGACAGCAGACCATCCGGTGGCGTTCGACGCGAGCTATGTGTGGGCGGCCAACACGATGGCGCTGAAGATCAGCGGCATCACCCGCTCCACGCCCAACCCGCCGGGCGGCGAGATCGTCAAAGGCCCGGACGGCGAGCCGAACGGCATCCTGCGCAACGCCTCGCATCTGCTGAAAGGCGTCTCGCGGACGGCGCCGTATTCGGAAGAAGAGAAGCTGAAGGCGCTGGAGCTGATGTTGCGCGAATACCGCCGCGCCGGGCTGACCGCCATCCACGACCGCGCGGTGACGCCGGCCGAAGTAGCGCTGTTCGAAAAACTCAAGGCCGGAGGGCGGCTGCCCGTGCGCACGGTGCTGACGTGGCGCGTCAGCACGGCGCGGCCCACGGAGGAGGTGGTCCGCGAAATCGAAGCGAGCCCCTGGCGGACGAATCTCGGCGACGAGTGGCTGAAGTTCGGCGCGTTCAAGGTGACGCTCGACGGCGGGCAGAGCGTGGGCACGGCCTATCAGCGCATGCCCTACGGACCGTTCGGGCGGCAGCTCTACGGGCAGACGGACCCGGATGCGCGGGGCACGCTGTTTGTCGAGCCGGCGAAACTCCTCGCCATCCTGCGCGCGGCGCGCAACAAGGGCTGGGCGCTCACCGCCCATGCGCAGGGGGGCGGGGCGATCGACACGCTGCTGGACGTGTTCGAGGCGCTGGACAGGGAAAAGCCGATCGCGCCCACGCGCTCGCACGTCATGCACGGCAGCATGCAGAACCCCGAGTCGCTGGACCGCATGAAGCGGCTGGGCATCGCGGCCGACGTGCAGCCCGGGTGGCTCCACTACGACGCGCCGGCGCTCGCGCGCGTCTTCGGCGAGCGCAATCTGCGCTGGTTCTTCCCCATGCGCGGCTACCTGGACCGCGGCATCCCGGCGGCGGGCGGCAGCGACCATATGCTGTTTCACGACAAGAACCGCGGCGTCAATCCCTACAATCCGTTTTTCGGCATGTGGATGACGATCACGCGGCGCACCACGGAGGGCAAGACGCTCTTTCCCGAAGAACGGGTGACGCGCGAGGAAGCCATCCGCATGTGGACCACGTGGGCGGCTTGGCTGCACTTCAGCGAGAAGCAGCAGGGCTCGATCGAGCCGGGCAAGCTCGCCGATCTCGTCGTGATCGACCGCGATATCCTCGCCTGTCCGGAGGACGAGATCCGGCTGATCGAACCGGTGATGGTGGTGCTGGACGGCAAGATTGTCGAGCGCAGCGCTGCCGCGTTCCCCTCAGCGCCGCCGCCCGGGGATGGAGGAACATTGAAGAAGTGACGGTTGCGCCGCTCGACAGGCGCGCGCCTCATCACCAGCCTACTTCGGACAAGAGCCATGGCCTACTTGCTCGCACTCGACCAGGGAACCACCTCCAGCCGCGCCATCGTCTTCACTGAAGACGGGCGCATCGCCGCTGCCGCGCAAAAGGAGTTCCGCCAGTTCTATCCGCAAGCGGGCTGGGTGGAGCACGATGCGCAGGAGATCTGGGCGACGCAGCGCGGCGTGGCTGCGGAAGCGCTGGAGCGGGCGCGGATCGGCGCGCGCGACGTGGCAGCCATCGGCATCACCAACCAGCGGGAGACGGTGGTGCTGTGGGACCGGCGCACGGGCGAGCCTGTGGCGCCCGCCATCGTCTGGCAGGACCGGCGCACCGCAGGCTTCTGCGATGAGCTGAAGGCGGGCGGGGCGGAGGATGAGATCCGCCGCCGCACCGGACTGCTGGCCGACCCGTATTTCTCCGGCACCAAGCTGCGCTGGCTGCTGGACAACGTCGACAGCGCGCGGGCGCGCGCCGGGCGCGGCGAGCTGGCTTTCGGCACCATCGACTCGTGGCTGCTGTGGAACCTGACCGGCGGGCGCGTCCACGCCACCGATCCGAGCAACGCCTCGCGCACGCTGCTGTACAACGTCCACACCGGCGCCTGGGACGAGGAACTGCTGCGGCTGCTCGGCGTGCCGCGCGAGGTGCTGCCGGAAGTGCGCCCGTCGTGCGGGCTGTTCGGCGAGACCGAAGCCGCGGTGCTCGGCGCGCCGGTCATGATCGGCGGCGTTGCCGGCGACCAGCAGGCGGCGCTGTTCGGACAGGCGTGCTTCGAGCCGGGTCTGGCCAAAAACACATATGGCACAGGATGTTTTTTGCTGATGCAGACGGGCGGCGAGGCGGTGGACTCGCGCCACCGCCTGCTGACCACCGTGGCGTGGCAGACGGACGGGCGGATCGAGTACGCGCTGGAAGGCAGCGTCTTCATCGGCGGCGCGGTGGTGCAGTGGCTGCGCGACGGGCTCGGATTGATCCGCTCCTCGGAAGAGGTGGAGGCGCTGGCGGCGGGCGTCGAAGACAGCCACGGCGTGTATCTGGTGCCGGCGTTCACGGGGCTGGGCGCGCCGCATTGGGACGCTTACGCCCGGGGCGCGATTGTCGGACTGACTCGCGGCGTCACGGCGGCGCATCTGGCGCGGGCGGCGCTCGAGTCGATCGCGTTTCAGGTGGCGGATGTGGTAAGCGCAATGGAAGCCGATTCCGGGCTGCGGTTGAACGAACTGCGCGCCGACGGGGGAGCCTCCCGCAACGATCTGCTGATGCAGTTCCAGGCGGACCTGCTGGGCGTGCCCGTGGTGCGGGCGGCGGTGACGGAGACGACGGCGCTCGGGGCGGCGTATCTGGCCGGGCTGGCGTCCGGAGTCTACCGGGGACGCGAGGAGCTGGCGGCGCAGTGGAAGGCGGAGCGGCGCTTCGAGCCGCGCATGGGGCGGGATGAAGCCGCCGCGCGCCGCGCGCAATGGTCGCGCGCCGTCGAGCGCGCCAGGGGCTGGGAGCAGTAATCCGATGAACCGCGGCGAGATGCTGGACCGCCTGCGCGCGGAGCGTGGCGAGTGGGACATCCTGATCATCGGCGGCGGGGCGACGGGCGTCGCCTGCGCGCTGGATGCCGCCAGCCGCGGCTACCGGACGGCGCTTGTCGAGCGGCATGACTTCGGGAAGGGAACTTCGAGCCGGTCGACGAAGCTGATCCACGGCGGCGTACGCTACCTCGAGCAGGGCAACATCACGCTGGTGCTGGAGGCGCTGAAAGAGCGGGGTATTTTGCGGGAAAATGCGCCTCATCTGGTGCATGATCTGGCCTTTATTGTGCCGAATTACGAGTGGTGGGAAGCTCCGTTTTACGGTGTCGGGCTGCGGGTATATGATCTGCTGGCGGGAAAATACGGCTTTGGCAAATCCAAAGTATTGAGCCGTGAGGAAACGCGGGAGCGGCTTCCCAACCTGAAGCCCGAGGGGCTGCGGGGCGGCGTGGAATACTACGACGGGCAGTTCGACGACGCGCGGCTGTTGATCCACATGGCCCGCACCGCCGCCGAGCAGGGCGCGGTGCTGGCCAAGTATCTGGAGGCGGCAGCGCTGCTGAAAGACGCGCAGGGCCTGGTGACGGGCGCGCGCGTGCGGGACGGGGAAACGGGCGCGGAGTTCGAGATCCGGGCGCGGGCGGTGATCAACGCCACCGGCTGCTTCAGCGACGCCGTGCGGCGCATGGGGGATGCGGACCTGAAGCCGATGATCGCGCCGAGCCAAGGCGTGCATCTGGTGTTTGACGCAAGTTTTCTGCGCGGCGAGGCGGCGATTCTGGCGCCGCGGACACGGGACGGGCGGGTGATGTTCGCCATTCCCTGGCACGGCCATGCGCTGGTGGGGACCACCGACACGGCGCTCGACGCGGTGACGCCCGAGCCGCAGCCGATGGAAGAAGAGATCGATCTGATCCTGGAAACGGCGGCCGATTATCTGGAGCGCGCGCCGTCCCGCAGCGACATCCTCAGCGCGTGGGCGGGCATCCGGCCGCTGGTGAAGTCCGCCGAGGGCGCGTCAACGGCCTCGCTGGCCCGCGATCACTCGATTCATATCGACCGCAACGGGCTCGTCACCATTGCGGGCGGCAAGTGGACCACCTGCCGGAAAATGGCGGAGGACTGCATCGATCAGGCGTCGTTGCTGGCAGGGCTGGAGGAACGCGAGTGTGTCACGCGTCGGCTGCGCATCCACGGCTATCACCATCATGCCGAGCAGTTCGGCGCGCTGTCGGTATACGGCAGCGATGCGGTGGCGATCCGCGAGATGATGCGGCTGCACCCGGAGCGGGCGCGGCTGCTGACACCGGCGCTGCCCTACACGGAGGCGGAAGTGGTGTGGGCGGCGCGGTGGGAGATGGCGCTGCACATCGAAGACGTGCTCGAGCGGCGGACGCGGGCGCTGCAACTGAACGCGCGGGCGGCGATGGAGGCGGCGCCGCGCGTGGCGCGGATCCTGGCCGCCGAACTCGGCAGGGACGCCGCCTGGGAGGAGGCCGAAACGGCGCGTTTCCTCGCCCTGGCGCGCCGGTATCTGCCGGCCGGGGTCTGATAGCCTGAGAGTTGGACCGCAGAACCATTTTTGCCGGAATTGTTTTGGCCGCGGCGGCGTCCGCGCAGTCCGCGTGGCGGGCGGCGGGTCCGTGGGGCGGATCGGCGACCGCCATCTGGGTGGATCTGCACCGCCCGGAGGTGCTGCTGGCCGGGGCGCGGAACTCGCTGGTGTTCCGCTCCGCCAATGGCGGAGCGCGGTGGGAGAGGCTGAACTTCCCGCGGTACTTCTCGGCGACGATCACCGCCGTGATGGTCCATCCTTCCGAGCCGCGCCTCTATCTGGCGGCTGCGGAGACCCCGCAGAGCACGGGCGCGGGCGTCTGGTACAGCGAAGACGAAGGGGCCACGTGGAAAGCGGCGGCGGGCGTCGAGGGGGTGTCGGCGCACGCGCTGGCGTACTTCGAAAAAGACCCGCGCCGGATGGCTGCCGCCACGCGCGACGGCGTGTGGAAAAGCGAAGATGCGGGCCGCACCTGGACGCGCATTTCGGCGCCATACAATCACGAGCTGCGCTCGGTGACCGCCGTGGCCATCGATCCCCGCGATGACCGCATCGTTTACGCCGGCACCACGCACCTGCCCTGGAAGACCGCCGATGGAGGCAAGACGTGGCAGATCATCCACGACGGGATGCTGGACGACTCCGACGTCTTCTCCATCTTCATCGACCCGGCGCGCCCGGAGCGCGTGCTGGCCAGCGCCTGCAGCGGCATCTACCGCAGCGAGGACGGCGGGCTGAACTGGAGCAAGTTCCGCGGCATCCCGCCCGAGCAGCGGCGCACTCATGTGGTGCGGCAGATGCCCGGGCGCAACGGGGTGATCTTCGCGGGCACGACGCTCGGGCTGCTGAAGTCGGCCGATGGCGGGGCGACTTTCCGCCGCCTGAACCGGCTGCACGTCTACTCGATGGCGTTCGATCCGCGCGAGCCGCGCCGGATCTACCTGGCCACCGAAGGCGGCGGCCTCTGGAAGAGCGAGGACGCGGGCGAGACGTTCGCGCAGATCAATGAGGGCTTTGCCAGCCGCAGGACCGCCGGGCTGGCGGTGGCGCCCGGCGCGCTGTATCTGAATGTGGTGGGAGACGGGGAGTGGAGCGGACTCTATGAGAGCCGCGACGGCGGGGCGAGCTGGCAGGCCGCGCCGAAGGCCAAAACATTTCCCGAGAGTCATGTGACAAGGCTGGCGGCCTGCCCGGCGAGGGACAATCTCCTGTTCGCGGGAAACGATGAGCGCATCCACCGCAGCCTGGACGGAGGCAGAACCTGGACGCCGTTGCGCGTGGGCGGCGGGGCGCGGGTGAGGATCCAGGCGCTGGCCTGCGTGCCGGCGGGCGGCAAGGATGTGCTGCTGGCGGGCACGGACATCGGGCTTTGGCGGAGCACGGATCTGGGCGCGGCGTGGCAGGCGGCGCGGCTGACGACGGCCAACATCCGCCACTCAGTGCAGGAGCTGATCGTGGCGCAGGCCGATGGCGGCCGCGTGCTGGCACGGACGGCGCACACGGTCTACCTGAGCGCGGATGGCGGGGCAAGCTGGCGCGTGCTGAGCATGTTGTTTCCCGTGTCGAGCATTTATGACATGGCGATCACCGAATCGACGCTTCTGGCGGCAACCTCCGATGGCCTGTATCTGTCGGCCGATGACGGGCGGCACTGGCAGAGGGTGGAAGAAGGACTGGCGCCGGGCACGGTGAGCACGCTGGCTGCGCGGCCCGGGCGGGGCGGGGAGGTGTTCGCCGGACAGTTCGGGCGCATCTACCGCTCGCTGGACGGCGGGCGCCGGTGGCAGGTGATGGAGGGAGCGGATCTGCCTGCGGTGGGTCTGCGCCGGCTGCTGCTGGCAGAGGCCAAGGGCAGGCGGTTGTTGGGCTTAACGCCGGATGCGGGCGTTTTTTATTTGGTTTTGAGGATACAGGAGTAGCATAATGGGGAGTGAGGCAGGTGAAGTCCACATGATGAACATACGTGCAGGCAGATACTACTCAAGCTACAGGTCGTGGATTCTTGCTGTTGCCATGTTGGCGCTGGTTCTGGCGCCCGGCGCTATGGCACAGCAGGCGGCGAAACCGCCGTCGGGAGGAGACGAGCTGCCGGACAAGGTCGAACTGAACGGGTTCGGCGGCGGCAGCTTTTTTCAGGGAGTCTCCAGCGGGTTGGGGACGAAACTGGTCAATGGCGGAGCGTTCGGCTTCCGTGTGACGGAAAATTTCTGGCGTTACGTGGGCCTCGAGCAGGCATTCACCTACAGCGTCAACAACGTGCGGTTCGAATCGCCGGCTGCGCCAGGCTTGCCGCAGAATGACTTCGGCCACAGAATCTACCAGTATTCGTTGAATCCGGTCTTCTATTGGACGGAGCGCGGCTCGAAGATCCGTCCGTTCCTGACTGCCGGCATCTCGGCCATGTATTTCGCGCCGATCGACTCGGCCAAGGGCTGGGCGCGGAGCCCGCTGAACACGAATCTGCAGGCGCAGAACCTGGATGCCAACATCCATCCCGCCATGAATTACGGCGGCGGCCTCAAATGGCATCTGACGGAGCGGTGGGGCCTGCGATTCGACGCGCGCGGCATCTGGACCAGGAACCCGACCTTCCGGTTGGCCGACTACCCCAATGGCGGACTCTACATCCCGCGCGGCGACAAGCTGCACGGCATTCAGACGACCGCCGGCATCAGCTATTACTTCGGCCGCAAGGCGGAAGCCCCGCCTCCGCCGCCCCCGCCGCCGGCGCCGCTTGCGGCGCTGAACGCCGGCACGCTCAGCGTGGGACCGGGGACGCTGTGCCAGGGCCGGGCGATCACCGTGCGGAACACGGGCGCCAGCGACCCCGCCGGCCGCGCTCTCACTTACAAGTGGAAAGTGAACGGCCAGCCCATGGGCGGCAACTCGCCCGAGCTGTCCTTCACGCCTGACCGCCCGGGCGACTACAAGATCGAGATGGACGTCGAGGCGGAGAACACCCCGAACCATCCGGTGCGTGTCGCCTCCGCCCCGCCGCTGTCGCTTAACATCCAGCCCTACAACCCGCCCACGGTGTCCAACGTGATGGCCAACCCGGCGGCGATCCAGTACGGGCAGACCTCCACGCTCAGCGCCCAGGGCACGGGCAGCGCCTGCTCGACGATCAGCTTCCAGTGGACCGTCACGGAAGGCACGCTGGCCAATCCAACGGCGGCCACTACGTCGTTCGACAGCAAGGCGGTGAAGTTCGAGCAGGGCGGCAAGATCCAGTCCAAGACCGTGACCGCCACCGTGCGCGTCACCGACGACCGTGGCGCCTCGGCCACCGGCACGGCGCAGATCAAGGTCGACTACATCCCGGCCGCGATCCGTTACTCCGACGTCATCTTCAGCAAGAACAGCGCCCGCGTGAACAACTGCGGCAAGCGCATCCTGCTGGACGAAGTGGCGCCGAAGGCCGCCGATCCCGATTACGAAGTCGTGCTGGTCGGCCACATCGATCAGGACGAAGTGTCGAAGACGAAGAAGCCCAGCGACCTCGATATGCGGCGCGTGCTGAACGCCTACGCGGTGCTCACCGCCGGCGGCGGCACGTGCGCCAATGTCGACAAGTCGCGCATCAAGGTGACCTGGGTGGGCGCCGAGCAGGTGTCCGACATGCAGCCCGGCCTGTGCGGCACGGCTGCCCGCGCGGCTTCGAAGGAGCGCGCCGGCCAGATGGTCTCGACGGCGGACCAGAACCGCCGCGTCGAGGTCTGGCTGGTTCCGAAGGGCACCAAGATGCCGGCCGCGTTCAAGGAAGCCAAGCAGCTCGATGAGAAGCTGCTGAAGCGGCTCGGCTGCCCGAAATAAGGGCGGCTGCGGCTGACCTGAATCAGAAGGCCCGCTTCCGGCAACGCCGGGGCGGGCCTTTTCGCGCACAGCAGGGCGATGGCTGAACCCTTCTTGCCGCGGCTTGCCCGTCTTCAGCGGGAGGCCGCCCCCTCCAGTCGCGGCTCTCAGCCCTGCCAGACAACTTCGCCGCCGAGCCAGGTTCGCCGGATGCGGATGGACTTCGCAGCGGCGTCGTAGTCGAACTCGATTACGTCGGCCCGCTCTCCGGGTTGCAGGCCGCGCTGGCGGTGCTCAATGCGGCCGATGCGCGCGGGATTGCGTGAGGCCATCGTGAGCGCCTCCTGAAGGCTCAGGCCCGCAAGCCGCATCAGGTTCTCGACGCCGTGATCCATGCGCAGGGCGCTGCCAGCAAGCTGCTGTTGCCCGCGCAGGGTCACTCTGCCTTCCGGGCGGAGCTCGACATCCACGTCTCCCAGCCGGTACGGGCCGGGTTCGCAGCCGGCCGGCGCCACGGCGTCCGTGATCAATACGCTGCGCTCGACGCCCTTGGCCCGCAAGGCCACGCGGAGGAAGTCCGTGCCGAGGTGGATGCCGTCCACGATGAAGGAGGCCGCCAGGCGGTCTTCGGCGAGTTGATGCCACAGATAATTGGGATGCCGCGGCAGCGCGGCATGGCAGCCGTTGCCGAGATGCGTGGAGATGCGGGCGCCAGCGCGCACCGCCGCATCGATCTGCTCCTGCGCCGCGTCCAGGTGGCCGATCGCCGCCACCACGCCCTCTCCGGTGATGGCCTCGATGAACGCCGGCGCCTGCGGCCATTCCGGCGACACCGTGACCATGCGGACCAGCCCCTCCGCCGCGTCCTGCCAGCGGCGGAATTCGTCAATGTCCGGAGGACGCACAAAGGCGCGCGGATGGGCGCCCCGCGGACCGTCCGCCGGGGAAATAAACGGCCCTTCCACATGGATGCCTTCAATCGCCCGGCCGCGCGGCAGCTCGCGCCGCGCCCGCGCCAGGTTCCGGATGGCGTTCACCATGCCTTCCGGAGAGCCGGTGATGACGGTGGCGAACAGGCGCGTGACGCCGCAGGCGAACTGCGCCTCCAGGGAGCGGGCGATGGCTTCGAGGGAGGTGTCTGCGGAACAGTAGTCGGCGCCCGCGTAACCGTTCACCTGGAGATCGATGAAACCGGGCGACAGCCAGGGCAGGGAAGAGGGGCGTTCCAGCAGGGGCTCGACGGCGGTGATCACGCCCTGCTCGGCCTGCACCTCGACGGGCTCTCCCGTGAAGGCGTCCATTCCAGAACATTTCATGGCAATCACGTTTTATACACAGCGCGTCCACGCTATTCACAGTCTAACGCGTTGCAGGCAAACGGAGAAAAACCTGTTGAAATCGCCCCGAAAGTGTGCCGCCGCGCTGGCGGCGGCCGGGGCGGGCGGTTTACAGTGGGAGCAGTTCGGCCGCCGGCCCGCTCCAAAACGTGAATCTCGGGGGAGGTTGACATTGGGAGCGGGCGGGCGGCCGCAAAAAAGGGGACAGGAACACAATTCCCCTTTTTCCCCGAAACCAGCCCCGCCAGAAGCCGCAGCGGACGCGCCGCAAGCGCATTCGAGCCGCGCGGGAGCGCCGCAGGCGCGACCAAGCGGTCTCAACACCGCGGCAACAAACACCGCCACCGCAGCCCACCCGCAGCCGCAGCGAGTCCGCTCACTCCGGCCGCTGCGCCGCCTTCGCGCGCGGTGTGTTGCCGCGAGCGAAGGGGCTGTAGGCCCCGAAAGCGAGCGGTCCCCGGCGCGGAGCGAGTGACCGAAAACTGGTGCCAGGCGGGCCTGTCCCCGTTTTTTTGAAAGATGAAATTGGTGCCAGGCGGGCCTGTCCCCGGTTTTGTTCAGCGGCGGGTCAGCCCAGATGGCGGCGGAGTTCGGCTTCGTCCCAGACGGGGATGCCGAGCTCGCGCGCCTTGTCGAGTTTCGAGCCCGCCTCCTCGCCCGCAACCACGACGCTCGTCTTACGGCTCACCGAGCCGGTGACCTTGCCGCCAGCGGCCTCAATCAGGCGGGTGGCCTCCTCGCGCGTCAGAGCGGGCAGCGTGCCTGTGAGCACGAAGGTCATGCCGGCCAGCGGCCCGCCCTCCACCTTCTTTTCCGTGGACTGGAAATTCAGCCCGGCCTTCCGCAGGCGCTCGATCAACTCCCGGTTGTGCGGCTCGGCAAAGAACCGCCGGATGCTGGCGGCGACCCTGGGGCCGACCTCTTCCACCCGCATGAGCCGCTCTTCGTCCGCCTCCATCAGCTCGTCCAACGAGGCGAAGCTGGCCGCGAGAAACTGCGCCGTGCGCTCGCCGACGAACGGAATGCCGAGACCGGCGATGAGCCGCGACAGCGGCTTCTGCCTGGTGGCCTCGAGATTGTTCACGATCCGCGCCGCCACCTTCTCGCCCAGCCGGCGGCGCGCCTTCTCGCCCTCGAGCTCCAGCGGCGCCAGGTCCTCCTGCTTCAGGTCGTAGAGATCGGCGATGCTGCGGAGCTTTCCGGCGGCCATGAGCTGCTCGACGATGGCGTCGCCCATGCCGTCGACGTCCATGATGCCGCGGGAGCAGAAGTGCAGGATGCTCTCCTTGAGCCGCGCCGGGCAGCTCGAATTCATGCACCGTGCAGCGGCTTCTCCCTCGGCTCGGAACACCGGTCCGCCGCAGACCGGACACTCCGCCGGCATGACAAACGCGCGGCGCTTCTCGCCCGGCGCGGCCACACGCACCACCTTCGGAATCACATCGCCGGAGCGCTCTACCACCACACGGTCGCCGATCATCAGGCCGAGTTCGCGGATGTAGTCCTCGTTGTGCAGCGTGGCGTTGGTCACCGTCACGCCGCTCACGGTGACCGGGCGCAGGCGCGCGACCGGCGTCAGCGTGCCGGTGCGCCCGACCTGCACTTCGATGTTTTCGAGCACCGTCTCGGCCTGGCGCGGAGTGAACTTGAAGGCGATGGCCCACCGCGGCGCCTTGGCGGTCCAACCCAGCCGCTGCTGGTGCTCGACGGAATCGACCTTCGCCACCACGCCGTCGATTTCGAACGGCAGCGAGTCCCGCTTCTCCTCCCACTCGCGGCAGAAGGCGAGCAACTGCTCGACATCCTGGCAAAGCCGGCGCTGGCCGCCCACCCGGAAGCCCAACTGGGCCAGCGTGTCCAGTGACTGCCAGTGGCTGGGCAGTGCGGGGCGGCCGTCCACCAGCAGAAAGTAGGCATGAAACTCGAGCTGGCGCACGGCGGTGACCGACGGATCGAGCACGCGCAGCGAGCCGGCGGCGGAGTTGCGTGGATTGGCGTACAGCGGCAGCCCCTGCGCTTCGCGTTCGGCGTTGAGCCGCTCGAACGCGGCTTTGGTCATGATCACTTCCCCGCGCACCTCGAAGCGCGGCCACGGCGCCGCCAGCGTGCGCAGCGGGATGGTGCGGATGGTGCGGGCGTTCTCGGTGACATCTTCGCCCTCGGCTCCGTCGCCCCGCGTGACCGCCTGGCGCAGCACGCCATCCTCGTAGTGCACGGCCATGGAGAGCCCGTCGAACTTCAATTCGGCCGCATAGGCGTAGGGCTCGCCGCCCAGGAGTTCGCGGACGCGGCGGTCGAAGTCGCGCAGTTCGCCTTCGTTCAGCGCATTGTCCAGGCTCAGCATCGGCGAGGAGTGCCGCACCTTGACAAAGCCCTCGCGCGGGGCGCCGCCGACGCGCTGCGTAGGCGAGTCGGGCGGCACGGGAATCTCCGGGTGCGCCTGCTCGAGTTCGCGCAGGCGGCGCATGAGCCCGTCGAACTCGGCGTCGCTGATTTCGGGCTGGTCGAGGACGTAGTAGAGGTGTTCGTGGCGGCGGATCTCGGCGCGGAGTTGCTCGAGCTGTTCCTGAACTGTCACATTTATTAGGGTATCCACGTGAGAAAACCGAGTGCAGCCGTGCTCCTCTACAACCCGGAAGCGGGGCGGATCCGCTCGCGCGCGGGCATGCTCCACAGGCTTCTGGCGCTGCTGCGCCACCACATCCCGGACATCGAAGCGGCGCCCACGCAGGGGCCCAGAACCGCCGGGCGCATCGTGCGGGAGTGGATCGATAAGGGCGCGGAGCTGGTATGCGTGGCGGGCGGCGACGGGACGGTGAACGAAGCCGCCGAGGGGATCGCCGGCACCGGAGTGCCGCTGCTGGTGCTGCCCGCGGGCACGGCGAACGTGCTGAGCTGCGAAATCGGAACAGGCAACAATCCGTTTGACGTGGCATCCCGGATCGGGCAGATGCATCCAGCCGATGTTGCGCCGGGCGTGCTGCGCAGCAATGAAGGCGAACGCCTGTTCCTCTGCATGGCGGGAGCGGGGCTGGACGCGCGCATCGTGCGCCAGGTGAGTCCGGCGTGGAAGCGCCGGCTGGGCAAGCTGAGCTACTGGCAGGGGGGGCTGGCGCAGCTGGGGCGGCGGCTGGAGGTGTTCGAAGCGGAAGTGGACGGGCGGAGGCACGCGTGCAGCTTCGCGCTGATGGCGCGGGTGCGCAACTACGGAGGCGACCTGTGGATCGCGCGGCACGCCAACCTGCTGGAGGACCGGCTGGCCGTGGTGCTGTTTGAAGGGCCGAGTTCGCTGCGCTATGTGAAATACTTCGCCGGCGTGCTGCTTGGCCGGCTGGATGGCATGCGCGGGGTGCGCGTGCTGAGCGCGCAGCGCGTGCGCATCCGGGCGTTGGACGATCCCGTAATCGATCTGCAAGTGGACGGGGAGCATGCGGGGTTTGCGCCGGCCGAGATTGGATTGAGCCTGAAGCGCATCCGGCTGCTCGTGCCGCCACGGTACGCGGAGGCGATGAGTGCGCGGATTCACGAGGCTGAGTCGAGCGTGCTGAGAGGGGCGCAGCGCTTCTGAGAAGCTGCCTCCGGATCGTTTACCGGCTCAGCTCCTGGATCTGCTTTCGAATTCCGCCGGCCTTCTCGGAAAACCCGGGAAATGGCTCAGGGCAACCGGACGACTCCCGCTCGGCGCGTGACAGGACGCCGCGAGCCTCCTCGGCGTGCCGCGCCCGGGCGCCGGCGGGGGAGCGGGCGGCCTGTTCCGCCGCCACATCCGCGGCAAACAGCAGAGCCATGGGGCCGCGGCCGCAGCCGGAATCGCCCCGGTCGAGCGCGCCGAACTCGCGGGCGAGCTTCTCGCACAGCCCGCTCTCCCGGCGGGCTTCGGGGAAGTGGCCCAGCTTCGCTTGCAGGGAGGCGAGCTGGCAATGGACGTTGGTGACGCCGTTGAGGATCCGCACGCTCTTCGGATCCGCGGCGTAGAATTCGTCGCGGATGGACGCGGCTTCCGAGAAGTACTTCAGGGACCTTTCCAGGTCGCCGCGGTTGCGGGCGATCAGG
This sequence comes from uncultured Bryobacteraceae bacterium, assembly GCA_937920635.1. Lineage (GTDB taxonomy): Bacteria > Acidobacteriota > Terriglobia > Bryobacterales > Bryobacteraceae > JANWVO01. Next base: position 121,039 of record CAKZUE010000022.1, on the reverse strand, counting down.
CCGAGGTCGGACAGCGCGAACGTGATGTTGTAGCGCTGATCCTTGTCCGCCGGATCCTGCGCGAGCAGCCTGCGGTCGATGGCCAGCGCTTCCAGGTAGTGTTTTTCCGCTTCCGCCAGGTCCTTCTGGATGTATTGCGCGCCCAGCCGTTTCAGGGCGAACGCCTTTTGGCTGAGATTGGGAGGCCGCGATGCCTCGGGTTCAGGCAGCGAGGCGAAACCCGCGAGCGCCTGCCGGTAAAGTGCGATGGCGCGGTCGCGCTGTTTGAGCCCGGACAGGATCATGGCAAGCTGGCTGCGGTTGGTGGCAGCCAGCGCGCGCGCTTCCGGCGTCTGGGGGATCGCGCGGTCGATTTCGCCGATCACTGCTTCGAGTTGCGTGGCGTACTTTTGGGCCTCATCCAGGCGTTTCATGCCGCCCGCGGCCAGGGCCGCTTCCACGAGCAGGCCGGATTGAGCGCGCAGCGATTCGTAAGATGGCGGCCGCAGGCGCCGGGCCATGGCGGCAGCGGCCAGCCCTTTTTCGAACGCCCGCAGCGCTTCCTCTCTTCGTCCCAGGTTGTTGCTGAAGCTGGAGCCGAGCACATTGCCGAGGCGGCGGTAGCCTTCGGCGAGTTCCAGCAGCAGGGAAGGATCGTTGCCAGCGGTGCGGACGGCGCCGTCGAAGAATTTCATGGCGCGGTCGAGCAGGAGGGCGCGGGCTTCTGTCGAGCCGGGCAGTTTGTACAGGATGCCGTGGAGCTCAAAGACGAGGGATCGGGAAAACTGCTGGATCTCGAGCGCCCGCTGCTCCGCGCGCTGGCGCGCCAGATCGGCTTCTCTCGCCTGCCATGCGGTGGCGATGCCGCCGGCGAGGATCGAAACCGCCAGCGCCGCCAGCGCCACCGCCTGGGCGCGGTTCCGGGCGGCCCATCTCGTCAGGCGGTAGCGAAGCGAGGGAGGCACGGCGGATACGGGGCGCCGGTCCAGCCAGGCTTCCAGGTCGGCGGCCAGCGCCGCCGCGCTGGAATAGCGTTCGGCTGGCTCCTTGCGCAGGCACTTCATCACGACGTGATCGAGATCGCCGCGCAGCTCAGACCGGAGCTCCGCTGCTGACACGGCGCTGGGCGGCCGCGGTTCGCTTTCCAGCACGCGGCGCATCGCCTCCAGCGGAGGCAGCCCGGCCAGTTCGTAGGGGCGCTTGTCCGAGAGGAGCAGGTATAGCAGCACGCCCAGCGAGTAGACGTCGGTGGCGGTGGTGGTGGGCGCGCCGCTGATCTGCTCCGGGCTGGCGTAGTCCGGTGTGAGGACGTACATGCCGGTGCGCGTGGCGTCGGGCGTGTCGCCGAAGTCGCCGGCCAGCGCCTTGGCGATGCCGAAGTCGAGCAGCTTCGGCCGTCCCTCGGGGGTGACGAAGATATTGCCCGGTTTCAGGTCGCGATGGATCACCAGCCGTTCGTGTGCGTGTTGCACGGCGCGGCAGACCTCCGTCATCAGATCCACCCGCTCGCGGATGCTGAGGCGATGGTCCCGGCACCACCGGTCGATCGGGACGCCCTCGACGTACTCCATCACCAGATACGGCAGGCCGGAGTCTGTCGTCCCGCCGTCGAACAGGGCGGCGATGCCGGGGTGCGAGAGCTTGGAAAGAACACGCCGCTCGAAGCGGAATCGCTCGATGAGCTGCGGCGTGACCAGCCCCCCGCGGATCACCTTCAAGGCCAGGCGGGTCTGGAAGTCCTCGCCTTCGTGGACCGCCTCGAACACGACGCCCATGCCGCCCCGGCCGATCTCCCGGACGAGTTTCCACGGGCCGATCGTCTCGCCCGGCTTGATGGCGGAGAACAGATCCTCGAGCACGCCGCCGGCGGGCGCTTGCGGTTGCTCGAGGAAGTCCCCGGAACGGGAGTGCTCTTCCAGAAGGCTGATAACTTCCTCGCGGATCTCGGCCGCCGGGCAGCAGGACTCGATCCAGGACCGCCTCTGCGGCTCGGGCAGCTCCAGCGCCTCGCCGAAGAGCCGCTTTACTTCCTGCCAGCCCTGGGTGTCCATGAGTTCAGCTTCCGCCGCCAGCCTGAGGCGGGCCGCCGGAGAGGCGGCGCCGGATCCAGGCCTTGGCCACAAGCCAGTCGCGCTTTACTGTTGCCGGGGAGACGCCGGCGACATGGGCCGTCTCCTCGATGCTCAGTCCGGCGAGGTACCGCAGCTCGACGATGCGCGCCTGTTGCGGATCGAGCTGCTCGAGTTCGTGGAGGGCTGCGTCGAGATCCAGCAGATCGACGGGATCGGACGCCGGTGCGGGCGCCAGGGAGGATTCTTCGAGCGTGACGCGTTCCGCTTCGCCGCCGCGCTTGGCTGCGCGCTGGGCCCGGTAATGATCCACCAGAATGCCGCGGATGATGCGGGCGGCGACGGCATAGAAGTGGGCGCGGTCTTTCCAGTGGAAATCCTGCCGTCCGGCGAGCCGCAGATAGGCCTCGTGGACGAGCGCCGTGCTTTGGAGAGTCTGGCCCTGCCGCCCCTGCAAATAGCGCGAGGCGATGCGGCGCAGCTCGGGATAGACGAGTTCGACCAGCTCCTCCAGGGCTTTTGCATCCCCTGTACCCCATTGATGGAGCAGGCGGGTGAGATCGTGCTGCCCGCTGTCGTCCATGAGCCTTGTACGGCATTGTAGCGCTTGCCGATGGCAGGATGCCGAAAATCAGCGCGCCCCGCGGCGGAACTCCTCCTTTCCGCTGCGGGGCGCCAATCGCGGGCCAAGCCCGCCGTGAGGCTGGTGATGCACGGGAGCCGGCTTCACGTTCCTCCTCCCGGTCCCGGTTCGAAGGGCGTTCCGGGCCGCGGCCACTTTTCAGCGTCCTCCTCCAGAGCGGCCCGGACGGCACCTTCACATAGGGAACCGGATTCCGGCGACGTTCTGGCTCACGAACGAAAAAACCCGGCTCCGCAAATTCAACGCGGGGGCTGGGGGCGCCGTTTGGGCAGCCGCTCGATGCGGTCCATCCAGGCGGCCAGATCGAGTGCGGCGCGCGGATCGGCGCCGAACCGGAAGGCATGGTAGGAGGCCGTGAAGCCGCGGACCGCCGAGCCTGTCTCGCCCTCGGGCAGGCAGGCGGCGAATTCGGCCGGGGTCATCCACGGAGGCTTCTCGAACCCTAGCCGCCGGAGCCTGGCCAGCATCGTCTCATAGATCACCGCCGCGTCGTGCGGCGCCGCCGCGCCCCGGCGCAGTTTGCGGCTGCCGGTCAGGATACGCCACTGCCGCCAGAGCGCACGCCGGAATCGGTAGAACACGACGGCCGCACCGACCGCGGCCAGGAGCCCGGCCAGTGGCGCAGGAGCCGCGCCCGCCTCGCCCGGCGAGCCGAGCCTGCGCATCCAATCCGGCCAGCGCACCCATGCGAAGCGCCGCCGCGACTGATCCACCTGCATGGCCAGCGAGAGCTGGCGGTCGAGGTCGTAGCCCAGCACCCACTCCTGCCAGAACACGCCCAGAGCGTCCGACCAAAGCGAGATCCGGTCCCACAGGGTCGCCGCCGGCTGCTCCGGGTCTGGCGGCGTCGGATCATATTCCGCCCAGCCCCGTCCGTCGATCCACGCCTCCACCCAGCTATGCGCATCGGAGGCGCGCACGACGTGCCAGCCGGTGAGCGAGTTGTAGCTGCCCTCGCGGTAGCCCACCGCCACGCGGGAAGGAACCCACACGGCCCGCAGCAGCACGGCCATGGCCGAGGCGAAGTACTCGCAGTGGCCCCGCCTGCCTTCGAACAGGAAGTAGGCCAGCGGATCGTCCACCTCGCGATCCAGAGCGTGCAGGGAATAGCGGAAATTGCCCAGCAGCCAAGCCTCGATCCGGGCAGCCCGCTCGGCGTCGGACCGCGCCCCTGCGGTGATCCGGCGCGCCAGTTCAATCACCCGCGGATCGACAACAGGAAGCCGCAGATAGAAGTTGCGCTCGTCGGGAGGCAGCGGCGCGTTGCTCGGGGACGCGGGCAACGTGGCGTGCACCACATAGCGGAAGCCCTCGCCGCCCGCCAGAGGCACGCGGTAGCCGGTGGCGGCCGATTCCAGCACCACGGGCGTGGCCACCCGCAGATACTCCGGCTTGCCTGCCAGGAACAGCCAGTCGGAGCTCGTGTTGTGCAGCAGGACTTCGTACGTGAAGCGGCGCCCGGGCAGGCGGAGCTGATCGTCCTCGAGCAGCTTTACCAGACCCTCGACGGGCCGCAGCGCGCGCCCTTCCCGGGCCTGCGAACTGTACCATCGCCATCCATCGAACTCGCCCAGCGCCGTGGCGCGCCACTTCAGCGTGGGGACGCGGCGGTCCAGGAAGCGCGCGTGGAACACCGTGGCCGTCTGGCGCTGGATTTCGCCCACCTGCCCCAGCAGCACTTCCGGGGCGAAGCCGGAGCTGCGCAGGGAGGGTTTCAGGAAGTGCTCGAAGGCGGCGCGCGCGGTTCGCGGCAGGAAGAAGAACAGCGCCGCGGTCAGCGCCAGCACCGCCAGGCTCGACAGCGCGGTCAGGCGCGCCAGCCTTCTGGCAAGCCTCTCCGCGCCTCCGGCGACCGTCCTGCGGCCCGCCTGCGAGCGCAGGATCTCTTCGCTGGCCAGAGCGGCGATGGCGGCGGCCAGAAACAGGCACAGAAAGACGAGATACGTCAGGCTCTCGGAGATGATGGACGCAGCCAGCAGTGCCAGAAAAGCCACCAGCTTCAGCAGGAGAAAGTCCCTGGGCGTGCGCGCTGTCACGATTTTCACCAGGAAGACAAAGAAGACCAGATGCAGCGTGGCTTTCAGGAAATCCCGCGAGACCCAGAGTGTATCCGCCGGATAGTAGATCAGGTAGGCGACGGTGGCGGCGTTGGCCCACCGCGTGGGAACGGCCGCTCTGAGCAGGCCTGCCGCCGTCAATGCCCGCCACAACAGGGCGGCGCCCGCCGAAGCGAGAAACAGCAGATCCTGGAAGTCCCGCGAAAGCGATCCCGATCCCGCCAGCGCACACCATGCGGCCCCGAGCATCAGCAGGACGGCCGATTCGTGGAAGCGCTCCGGAGCGCCGGGAGGCTTCGTCAGCGGCCCGTTGCCAGCCATTCCGATTCCAGTTTCGCAGAAAACTCCATCAGCCCCTGCATGGGCTCCACCGGCGAAGAGCAGACGATGAGCAGGTCGCGCCAGTGGAAAGCCACCGAACCCGGCTCGCTGCGCCACTTCTGGCGCGCCTCGAACGCCACGGATTCCGACGTCATCCGGTATGCGTCCACCAGCACCACGGAAGCATAGGAACGGTAGCTCGCGCGCAGCCACTCCACCGGGCGCCAGGCGCGCACCGCCTGAGGGGCGGTGTCCACGGGCGGGCGCTCCATCCCCTCTCTTTTCCAGACCACTGCCAGGGTCTCCGGCGGATCGGGGATGCCCCGCGCCCGCGGGCGCGAACAGGCCGCCCCCATCAGGGCGAGGAGACAGAACCTGCGCGTGTGCCGCCGGGGAGGCATCTCTTGCACCATATCACCGGCAGGCCCGCTTCGTGTTACGGCCAGGCCCGGCGAGTCATACAATGAAAGGCGCCATGATCGCCAGACGTGACTTCCTCTCATTGCCTTTGATCGCCGCCTGGCAGCCGGAAGAGGACGGTTTCACCCCGTTGCGCGACTGGTTGACCGTCGACGGTCCCGACTCCGCCTTCGCCGTGCGCGGGAGCGATGTGGACGTGCAGGCGCACGCGTCGTTCCCCGCCTGGCTGCGCTCGGCGAAACCGTATCAGAACTTTGAGCTGCGCGGGGAATTCTTCATTGACGCCTGGAACGACTCCGGCATTTATCTGCACGCGCCGATGCACGGCTATCCCACGGAAGCCGGCATCCAGATCAAAATCTTCCACCAGCCGGAAGAAAGGCCGAACGCTTACTCCTGCGGCGCGGTCTTTCCCGTCATTGCGCCCAGAAAAGTCAACGTGAAAAAAGGCTGGAATGATTTCCGGATTCTGGCCGACGAGCCGGCCTTGCGTGTCTGGATCAACGGGGAAATGGTCCAAGATTTGAACCAGCGCACGCATCCGCAACTGCGGGACCGCCTCCGCTCCGGCTACATCGGCATCGCCGGCGCCTCGTCGCCAGTCCGCTTCCGGCGGCTGCGCGTGAAGGAATTGCCGGGAAGCGAGCCCTGGAAAGCGCTCTACGAGAAGCCGGAAGACCTGGAAGCCAACTGGCGCCCCACGGTGGGCAAGCCCGTGGCGCTAGCCATCGGCGGCGTGCTGCGCCTTGACGGCGACGGGCTGTTGGGGACGAAGGAAAAGTTCCAGGATTTTTACCTGCAATGCTACGTGCGCGGCTGCCCGCAGCATAACAGCGGAGTGATTTTCCGCAGCGCCGGCAAGGGAACCAATCCCGCGTATGCTTACGAAATCCAACTGCATCCCGTGCCGGACGCGCACTTTCCCACGGGTTCTTTGTACCACTATCAGCGGGCCAGATATCCGCGCATCGAAGATGAAAAGTGGTTCCTCTTCGAGCTGCGCGTGCAGGGCAGGGACTGCAAGGTGCGCATCAACGGCGAGACGGTGTTGGAATATTCCATGCTGACGCGAACCGAAGCCGGCTTCATTGAATTGCAGGCGCACCGTCCGGGTTACTGGGTGGAATTCAAGCAGATCCGCGTGCAGGAGCTCTGAAAAAGCGGCCCTGGCCTCCTGACGCGGCTTTCTTGCGGCACGAACAACATCACGGAGAATTGCCGCCCGGGCGGGGCTGTGTCCGGTTTTGCGTACGGGCGGACGGGAAAAAGGGGAATTGTGTTCCTGTCCCCTTTTTTGCGCTCAGCGCGCCGCCTGCACTTTGGGCGTGGACAGGTAGCCGACGATGACGTCCTTGCGGACTTCATTGACGACGATCTCATACGGCTGCCGGGCCTTCGACGTGTAGAATTGCACCGGCTCGTTAATCGTCTTGTCCTTCTTCTCGACCTTTTTGTCGTCGGCGATGATATCGATGGTGTAGCGGTTGCGCTTCTGGTCGGTCCGCTTCAACTGGATCATCACGTCGCCAATGCGCTGCGGCTCCTTCGTCTTGCCCAGGTTGAATTCGAAGTAGTTGCGCTCGCCGAGCGCCTTCAGCGCGGCCAGTTCCTTCGAGTTGGTCGCGATCAGCCCGCTCTGCACGCCGAGGTCGCCCGAGACGCTCTTCAGTTGCGCAATCGTCTTTTCCAGCTCCGATTTCGTGCTGCTCAGGTCGGTCTTGACGGTGCTGACTTCGGTGGACACTTCGCCGATCTTGGTGGCGGCGGTCTGCTCCACCTGCGAGATCTGGCCTCGGAGCTGGGCTTCGGAAGCCTTCTGCTGCTGCGCCAGGCGTGCGGCCAGCTCTTCGGCGTGCTTCTGCGCCTCCAGCTTGGCCTGGCCGGTGGCGGTGGCAACCTGCCGCCGGGCAGCCTCCAGTTCGTCTTTCAGCGCGTCGAGGTTGCGCTGCGCCGCTGCGGAGGTGACTGTGGACGCTTCGCGCGCCCTGCTGACTTCGGCCATCAGCGTCTCGCGGTTCTGCGCCATCTCCTTCTTCAGCGAGTCCACCTGAAGAAACAGGTAGACATTGGCCGCGACCAGCGCGATCACCGCGCCGAACAGAATGGCCGTCTTCACTCCACCTCCACCGCTATGGGTGGGGTACACGTACGTGGGCTGTTGGCCCTGCGGTGGCACGTAGTTGGGATCGCTCACGCCTGATACTCCTCAATCGGGATCAATCTGCCCGTACATGAACAGTTTATCATCGTTCCGCCGGCACCCGCGGCTCGGTCTCGGGCTGACTCGCGGTGGAGTTCAGCCTCCGGGGCCGCGCGAAATCCAGGTACTCCTGTTTCGGAACGCCAGGTTCGAAGCAGCGGCGGCAGCGGGCTTCGTAGACCCCGGCGGCGCCCACCACGATCAGGTCCTCGCTCTCCACCAGCCGCTGCGTGTGCTTGGCGGGGTTGCCGCAGCGCATACAGATGGCCAGCGTCTTGGTGATCGATTCGGCCAGGCACAGCAAATCCGGGATGGGCGGAAACGGGCGCCCCATGTAGTCGGTGTCGAGGCCGGCGATGAGCACCTGTTTGCCCGAATCAGCCATCTGCTGGGCCACGCCGACCAGATCCTGACCCAGGAAGTTCGCCTCGTCGATTCCAACCACTTGCGTGCGCCAGTCGAGCCGGGCGAGGATCTCCGATGCGGAGCCGACGACTTCGGACTTCATCCGTGCGTCTCCGTGGCTGACGATTTCGTCGGCCGAGTAGCGGTTATCGAGCACCGGCTTGAACACCTGGACTCTCTTGCGCGCAATCAGCGCCCGCCGCAGCCGCCGGATCAGCTCCTCGCTCTTGCCCGAAAACATCGGGCCGCAAATCACCTCGATCCAGCCGAGGTGTCCCAGGATGACTTCCATCACCTGACAGGATACGACGCCCGGCCCCCGCCCGAACGCGCATGCTAGCCTGAGGGCTGTGAAGAAGTGGATTGTTGTGCCCGCGCTGCTGGCTGCCCTTGCCGCCGGCGCCTGGCAGTATCTGCCCCTGCGTTATTACCTGATTGCCACGTTTCGCGACAACCGCGGCTGCCCGCCCCGTCAGGCATGGCGCATCCCCGAACACAAGCGCGAATTGACGCGCGTCAAGGACGAAATCCTCTCCAAAACAAGGCTTCTGCAAAAGGAATTGGAGGGGCTCGAACTGTACGACACCCCGTATGGCCGTTTCTGGGCTGCTCCGGGCAGCCACTACACCCTGCCGTTCAACCTGGCCGAACAGGCTGTTCATCTGTATGGCAGCGGCGCGCACTTTGTCCAGAAGGGCGACACAGTGCTCGACTGCGGCGCCAACGTCGGCGTCTTCACCCGGTTCGCGCTGAATGCGGGCGCCGCCCGGGTGGTGGCCATCGAGCCGGCGCCGGACAACATCGAATGCCTGCGCCGCAACTTCGCCCCGGAGATCGCCTCGGGGCGCGTCCTGCTGGTGCCCAAAGGTGTCTGGGACCGTCCCGACGAACTCGAGCTCAAAATCGAGGAAGGCAACGAAGCGGCCGCCACGTTCGTGATGAACCTCAGCAAGGTGACGCGCACCGTCCGCGTCCCGCTGGTAACGATCGACTCGCTGGCGGCGGAGCTCGGCCTCGAGCGTATCGACTTCATCAAGATGGACATCGAGGGCGCTGAGGTCCGCGCTCTTCGGGGCGCCCGCCAGACGCTCGCGCGCCATCACCCGCGGCTCTCGATCGCCGTGTATCACGATTGGGAGCACCCGTTGGAGGTGCCCCAGGCGGCGCGGGAAGCCTGGAGCGGCTATCAGGTGGAATGCGGCGCCTGCGATGCGCCCGAGCAGCGGCTGGTCCGCCCCGAAGTGCTCTACCTTCGCTGAAACGCGGGGCTGACCATGCAGGGGCCGCCCGCTCCGGCCTCTGGCGCCGCCTCCACGCGCGGCACGGATGCGCGGCCACGCCCCCTCCGCGCGTGCCACAGACCCGCGGCGGGGCCGAGTCCTGCGCTTCCGTGCTTACAGGTGAAGTCCGGCCTTACATCCGGCCGCTGTCCAAAGCCCGGAAAGAGAAAGCCGGTGAGGACTCGGAGGAAGACCCTCACCGGCGAACAGCCAGCCAGAATCGGAGGAAAACGCTGGCGTTGTTGTCAGCGTACGCTGTTGTTCCGCAGTCTATATCATGCCCAAGCCGGCGGTCAAGAGAATTTTTCACTCATTTGAGGACTGGCCGGGCCCGCAAGCGGCTGGGCGACGCCCTACAGATAGAACAGGCTCAGCCGCGGCAGCCCGGCAGCCTCGTAGACCTTGCGGTCGAGGAAGGACTTCTCGAGCCGCGCCAGTTGCTCGGCGCTCATCCGGCTGCGGTAAGGGGCGACGTCGCGCTCGAGTTCGCGCCGCATGGCGAGCAACTGCTCTTCGCTCAGCCTGGTGCGGGCGATGGACGCCATCCTGTCTTCGAGCGCCGTCAACCGCAGTTCGAGTTCGCGCAGGTCGGCTGCGTGGCGTTCGAACTCGGAAAGGATCGCACGCAGAGACGCGGCGATCTCTTCATAGCCCTCCAGCGCCGCCAGCGCCGAAGCGCCTTTCTCGAGGTGCTGGCGCACGGCTTCCGGAGGGATGCCGGGCTCGGCGGAGCTTTCTGCGGCGTCCGCCCGGTTCCTGGCCATCGCCTCGGCTTCCTGCATCACCGCCTGGGCGCAATAGGCGAGGCTGTTGACGCGCTGGGTGCGCTGCCTGCGGGAGCGCCACTTCTCGAACGCCGCGTCGATGCCGCGCAGGACGGCTTCCAGCGGCACGCCCGCGTTTTTCCAGGACTCAACCAGCGCCCAGTCGAGCGGCGACATCAGAAACAGCCCCGTGCCGCGGGCGCGCTGAAAATGCTCCTCGATTTCCGTGAAATAGCTGAAGTAATTCAGCTTCCATTCGGCGTCTTCGGGCGCGGTCATGAGCGGCGGTTTTTCTCCCAGATCAGGCGCAATCCTTCCAGCGTCAGGTCTTCGTCGGCGGTCTTGACCCATTTCGAGCCGCGGGTGACGAGCGCCGCGTGTCCACCCGTAGCCACGGTGCGCGTGTCCGGGCCGAGCTCGGCGGCCATGCGCTCGACGATGCCATCGATCATGGCGATGAGCCCGTAATAGAGCCCGGATTGCATGCTGGCCACGGTGTTGGTGCCGATCAGGCGGCCGGGATCGCGGAAATCGACCATGGGCAGGCGCGCCGTTTTCTGAAACAGGCCGGCGATGGAAATGCCGATGCCCGGGCAGATGACTCCGCCCAGATACTCGCGCCGTGCGCTAACGGCGTCAAAAGTGATGGCCGTTCCCAGATCGACGACGATGCACGGTCCGCCATATTTTTCCAACGCCGCGACGGCATTGACGATACGGTCGGCGCCGACTTCGCGCGGGTTGTCGTAAAGAACGCTGAGCCCGGTGTCCGTGGTTCCCGTGATCCAGAATGGCTCGGCGCCGAAGTAGCGCCGCGCCATGGCGGTGAGGCTCGACTCCAGCGGCGGCACCACCGTGGCGGCGGCGACGCCGTCCACCTGATCGAAAGCGAAGTTTTCCAGCGCGAACAGGCTGCGCAACTGGATGCCCCATTCGTCCGGCGTGCGCTCGTGCACGGTGCGCAGCCGCCACCGAGTGAGGATGCGGTCCCCATCGAACAGCCCGACGGTGATGTTGGTGTTGCCTGCGTCAATGGCCAGCAGCATGGCTAAAGAATCAGGCTAGCACCGCGGCGGCTCGGAATCAGGGCTTTGGCCCGGGCGCCGAAGGCGCAACAAAACCGCGAGTGAAGCGGCCGGAGGCTGCGGGGACGAGCGGTTTCGGCGCGGAGAACAGCACGGAAAATTCCCGCCCGGGCGGGCCTGTCCCCGGTTTTTTCTTTTGCGCGCGGCACAGGCAGGCATGCCCCGCGCACGCGGCGTTCTGCGGTGATAGGATCAAAGCGCTATGCGGTTCAGGATGATGATGTCTGCAATTCTGGCGGCTGCGTTTTTGTTGGGCGGCTGCGGAGGCGGCTCGGCGGAAAAGAAGGCCGAAGCTCCGGCGAAGAAGAAGCGTGCCATTGCCGACGAGACGCACCGTTTTCCGGCCGAAGGCCGCGTGGAAGCCCAGGTGGTGGAGGATCATGTCCTTGGCCGCGAGTTCCTGCCCGGCGGCAGTGTGGCCCATTACAGGCGCGGCAAGCAGGAATTCGACATGTTCCTGATCCGCACCTCCGTGCCCGAGGCGGCGGCGCTGCTGCTGTTCGACTACAAGAAGCGCATGGACAATCCGAAGCTGATCGCACACTTTGGCGGTTATTACGGAAAGGACGGCGACCGGATGGTGTTCGTCTTCGCCAAGGGGCCGTGGGTGGCAGGTGTCGCCGGGCTGCCTGAAAAAGACGCCGACATGGCGGCGCGCGAGCTGGCGGCGCGGCTGAACTGAGCCCGGTTTCTGATAGGGCGGCCTCTGGCTCTCGTGCCATGCCGATGGTATCCTGTCCAATTGGGGCCGGTCACGCCCCGTCCCGATCAAGCATTCCCAGGCGAGAGGTCAGCCATGTCCGGACATTCCAAGTGGGCGACGATCAAACACAAGAAAGCGGCCCTGGACGCCAAGCGCGGCAAGCTGTTCACGCGGCTCATCAAGGAAATCACCATCGCCGCCCGCAACGGCGGCGATCCCGACGCCAATCCCCGCCTGCGCACGGCCATCCTGGCTGCCAAGGCGGTCTCCATGCCCGCCGAAAACATCAAGCGGGCCATCCAGCGCGGCACCGGCGAAATCGAAGGCGGCGCCATTGAAGAGATTCTGTTTGAAGGCTACGGCCCGGGTGGCGTCGCCATCATGGTGGCAGCGGCCACCGACAACCGCAACCGCACGGTGAGCGAAATCCGGCATATTTTCTCCAAAAACGGCGGCAACCTCGGCGAACTCGGCTCGGTGGGCTGGATGTTCGAGCGCAAGAGCCAGATCCTGATCGAAAAGGACAAGGCCACCGAAGACCAGTTGATGGAGCTGGCGCTGGAAGCCGGCGCCGACGACGTGAAGCTGGAAGGGGAGCACTGGGAGATCCTTTCGGCGCCCGAGTCCCACCATGCGGTGCTGGAGGCGCTGGAGAAGGCGGGCATCCCGACGGCTTCGGCTGAAATCGGCATGGTTCCCAAGAACCTGATGGAAGTGGATCCCAAAAACATGCCCGGCGTCATGAAGCTGATGGAGGCGCTCGAGGAGCACGACGACGTGCAGAACGTCTATACGAACGCCGACTTCGGCGAAGAAGCCGGCGAGTGAGCCGGCTGCGGCCGGACGCGGGGAGCGAGTGCGGATACTGGGCATCGACTGCGGCAGCCAGAGCACCGGCTACGGGATTATCGACAGCGATGGCACGCGCCACCGGATGGTGGCCTGCGGGGCCATCCGCAGCGATTCCGGGCAGGACTTCGCCGTGCGGCTCAAAGAGATCGGCGGGAAGCTGAGGGAAGTGATCGCCGCATACACACCGCAGGAGGCGGCTGTCGAAGACACCTTCACAGGCGACAACATCCGCAGCGCGCTTAAGCTGACCCACGTGCGCGGCGTGGCGCTGTTCGTTTGCGCCGAAGCCGGCTTGCCCGTTGCCGCCTACCCGCCCGCGCAGGTGAAGCTCGCCGTGGTCGGCAACGGCCGGGCCGACAAGCAGCAGGTGGCGTGGATGACCCGCGTGTTGCTGAAACTCGACGAAGCCCCGCGCCCGGCCGACGCGTCTGATGCTTTGGCGGTGGCGATCTGCCACGCAGCGCGCCGCTCGACACCCGTGCCGTTATGATCCGCACCCTGCTGTTTCTCTCCTGCATCGCCCTGTCCGCGCCCGCCGCCGACGGCCCCCGGCTGTTCTACTCGAAGACCTTTCCCGGCAGCAAGCCGCCGTACATGGAGATCCGGCTCGACCGCGCCGGGCGCGCCGAGTACCGCGAGGCGGCGGACGAGGAGTTTCCCATCGCGTTTCAACTGCGCCCGCGCGAGACGCGCGTCGTCTGGGAGCTGAGCGAGAAGCTCGACCGCTTCCGCAAGCCTCTCGAGTCGGGCCTCAAGGTCGCCCGCATGGGCGACAAGCTGCTGCGGTGGGAGCAGGGCCAGGAGCGGTTCGAGACGAAATTCAACCATACGCTCGACCCCGACGCGCAGCTCCTGCACGACTGGTTTGAGCGCATGTGCGAATCGGCGATCCTCCAGGCCGACCTGGAGCGCGCCGTGAAATACGACCGCCTGGGCGTGAACCAGGCGATTCTCCGCATTGAGGCCGCGTGGGACCGCAAGCGCCTTGTGGGCGTGGATCAATACGTGCCTCTGCTGAAGCGCGTGGCGGCCAACTCGTCGTATCTCAACATGGCGCGCGAGCGCGCGGAGAAGCTGCTGGCGCTGTTCCAGACCGAAGAGGGCAGCGAAGCCGGGCCGGCGGGCGAGGGCAGGCAGTGACGGCGGTCCTGTGGGCGCTGCTGCTGTGGGGCCAGCCGCCCGCTCCCGCAGGGGCGGCCGAGGAGGAACTCGACCGCGCGCTGGTGGAAGCGGGCTCGAGCGCCGTGGATTACGCCCGTGCGCTGGAACGGCACCTGAAGCAGAATCCCGATTCCCCGCAGCGGGCCGAGATCGAGCGGGTGCTGGCTCAGGCGGCCGTCGATCTGCGGGACCGGCGGCTGCTGCTCGAATACGGCGTGCGCGCCATCGAAGCGGGCTCGCGCAGCCTGCAATTGCTGGATCAGGTCACCCGGGCGCTGCTCGATTCGGAAAAGCGCGAGGATCAGGAGCGGGCCCTGCGCTACGCCCGGCTGCTGGCGCAGTCGCTCGAGAAGGAGCACGAGGAGCAGCAGAAGGCCGAATACCGCCCGCTGCGCGGCCGGCGGCTCGACGAGACCGAATATGCATTGGCGCGCGCCCGCACATTTGAAGCCCGGGCGCTCGACAATCTTGGCAGGACGGACGAGGCGCTGGCTGCCGCGCTTGCCGGGTGGGCGGCGTGCCCGACAGTAGACAACGCGCGTGAGCGCGCGCGGATCCTGGAGCGCGCCGGACGCTTCCGCGAAGCCCTCGATGCCGCCGCCGAGGCGGTGGCACTGGGCGCGGACCGCACGGGCGAGCCTGACCCTGCGCGGGACAGGCAGCGGCTGGCCGGGCTCGCGCAAAAAGCGCACGGCGACGAAGCCGCCTTCGCCCGCGCCCTGCTGCATGCCTGGGACCGTGCCGCCGCGCTACAGGAGGCGCGCCGGGCGCGGCTCAAAGCATTCGATCCCAACTATGGGGCGAAGAGCGTGGAAGAGTTCACGCTGTCCAGCACGACGGGCGAGAGGCTCGCCCTGGCGAGCCTGAAAGGCAAGGTCGTGGTGATCGACTTCTGGGCCACGTGGTGCGGTCCCTGCCGGGCGCAGCATCCGCTTTATGAACAGGTGCGGAAGCGCTTCCGCGGCCGCGAGGACGTGGTCTTTCTCCGCGTTTCCACCGATGAGGACCGCACCGTGGTGGCGCCGTTTCTGAAGCAGCAGGGCTGGGGGCCGCTGTCGTATTTCGAGGACGGGCTGGCTTCGCTGCTGCGCGTCAGCTCGATTCCCACCGCCATGGTGCTGGACCGACGCGGGCAGGTCTTCAGCCGCATGAACGGCTTTATCGCCGACCGTTTCGTCGACATGCTCTCTGAGCGGATCCGTGAGGCTCTGGAGACGCCCGCTCCATGAGCTTTCGCCGCGTCATCCTGGTAGTGCTCGACAGCGTTGGCATCGGCGCCATGCCCGACTGGCGCGAATTCGGCGACGATATGCCCGGCGATACGCTCGGCCACTGCGCCGAACTCCGGCCGCTGCGCCTGCCCAATCTGGAGCGCCTCGGGCTGGCCAACATCCGCCCGTTTGCGCATCTGACAGCCGCCGTTGATCCGCTGGCCTGCTACGGCCGCTGCGCGCTGGCCTCGCCCGGCAAGGACACCACCACGGGCCACTGGGAGCTGGCCGGGATCATATTGCGGAAGCCTTTCCCTCTCTATCCGAACGGATTTCCGCGGGAATTGATGGAGGAATTCGAGCGGCGCATCGGCCGCGGCACGCTGGGCAACAAGCCCGCCTCCGGAACCGAAATCATCCGCGAATTGGGCGAAGAGCACCTGCGCACGGGCAAGCCAATTGTCTACACTTCCGCCGACAGCGTCTTTCAGATCGCCGCGCATGAAGAGGTGATTCCGCTTCCAGAGCTCTACCGGATCTGCGAGACGGCCAGGGAGCTTCTCCGCGGCGAGCACGAGGTGGGGCGTGTGATTGCGCGGCCGTTCACGGGCGCGCCGGGCGCGTTCGTCCGCACGGCCAACCGCCATGACTACGCTGTCCCGCCTCCGCCGGGGATGCTGCTGGACGTGCTGGCGGAGCGCGGCGTTCCGGTGACCGGCGTGGGGAAAATCGCAGACATTTACCTCGGGCGGGGCATATCAAGCTCGTATAAAACGAAGAGCAATTCCGACGGAATGGCAAGAATTCTGGAGGCCATGCGGACCCATTCCGAAGGGCTGATTTTTGCCAACCTGGTGGATTTCGATATGCTCTACGGGCACCGGAACGACCCCGAAGGCTACTCGCGCGCTCTGGAAGAAGTGGATGCGTGGCTGCCCTCGTTGGAAGCGGCGCTCCAGCCGGGCGACCTCGCCATCTTCACCGCCGATCACGGCTGCGACCCCACTACTCCGTCCACCGATCACAACCGCGAGTATGTTCCGCTGCTGGCGTTTGGTCCTTCTGCCGCCCGCGGGCGCGATCTGGGGCTGCGGGCGTCGCTCGCCGACATCGGGCAAACCATCGCCGAGAACTTCGGCGCCCGCGTGCCCGCCGGGGCGGGCTTCCTTTCCAGCCTGTGCTCCTGATGCCGCCCGTCCACCGCAGGCGCGGGTTTCAGGTATTGTATGGGGAAGGAGTTGCCTGCTTTGACCGGAGACAAAGACACGGGAGTTTCCATCTGGTTCTTCGTCGGAACCCTGCTGCTGATCTACGGCGCGATGATCGCCGGCGCCGATCTCTACTATCACAACCATCCCGGCGTGCATGACGTCGTGATGAAGGAGCTGCGTGCCGGCTTGTGGTGGGGCCTGTGTCTGTTCTTCTTCGGGGTCTTTTACTGCTGGAAGTTCCGCCCGAAGCGCGGCTGACGCCGCGGATGCTTTCAGCGCTGCCAGGGGCGGCGCGCCGCGCCGGTGTCGCGCCCTGCGACGCGGTCGTAGAGATGCTTCTCGTTCGTGGTGCCGAGGCTCTCGTTGTAAAGGCTCTCCAGCCCGAGCTGCTCCACCAGGTCCTCTTTGAAGGCGTGCAGCGCGTGCAGATGCTCAGCCAGCGCCGCCGTTCGCTTTCCGCTGGGCGCCAGGAAGATCTTCTGAAATCCGATATCGGTGAGCACCGCCAGCTCGCTGCCCAGCACGATGCCCGTGTCGAGGATCTGCGGCTTGCCGTCCCGCCCCTCTTTCAGCAGCGCGCCCAGGCGGTTCCGCGTCACCAGGGTGGTTCCCTGCGGTCCTGGCTGCACCTCAAAGCCGGCAGCCTTGAGATTGTTGAGGTGCTCGGAGAAGCTGAGTTCACGCGGTTTGGGTCGTTTGAAAAACATGGCAAGCGCCGGCCGGACGGCCTGCTTCTATTCTGCCAGAGCCGGGCCGGAGCCGTCATGGGCGGCCACGCGGTTCGATTACGGCTGCGGCGGGCGCGCAGGTTCCTGCTGGCTGAGGCGGTCCATCGCCCTCCAGAAGTCCGCCCGCATGGCGGCGGCGTCGATCGACACGGCCACATCCACCTCGCGCTGCGTGTTTTCCGGCGGTGTCCGGAGCTTCTTCCACTTCACCAGTTCCGGCTTCAGCAGCCACTCCGCCGCAGCCAGATCCCACATGATCCAGGTGGATGAGCCGGGCGAGTGCTGTTTCCAGCGGTCGAGCAGGAACTGGCCCAGGCGTCCGTGTTTTTCCAGTCCCGCCGCGGTGGAACCGTAGTCGAAGGTGAGCGCGCGCGCCACGCTGGCGGGCATCACGCGCATTTCGAGATCGCTCCTGTTGAGCGCTTCATTGAGAGCGGGAATGTCATTCAGGCAGTTGAACTCGCTCTTGTCCCACACGCCGCGTTCGGTGTCGATGAACGCGCCCAGCCAGTACAACCGCATCTTCGGCGCGATGGAAGGATCGATCATCAGCGCGGAGGCGATGTTGGTCAGCGCGCCCAGCGAGATCACGGTCAGTTTCTGCCCCGCGGGCGTCGCGTGCGCGGCGCGGATCAGATGATACGCCGCGGCCGAGTACGCCGCCCGGTCGGCGCCCCACCAGTAGACGCCCACTGCCGAGCCGCGCGGGTGCGGAATGGACATCCTGCCTGTGAGTCCGAGCAGGGCTTCGTTGAGCCGCTGGCTGGCTTCCAGAGTGTTGCCCTCCGCCGCGGGCGATTTGCTCCACTGCGCCGAGCTCAGCGCAACAATGTCCAGCTCCGGCGCCGCCAGCATGCGCGTGATGGCGTAGAGGTCGTCGATTTCATTGGCCGTGTCGGCGTCGATCCAGACGCGGGTCTGGGCCGCGAGACTGCCGCACAACAGCAGGGCAGGGAACAGCCGTTTCATGCCGTTCATTCTGTCATGTTGCGGCCGGCCTGTTCAGAATTTCCATCGCAGGCTGAGCATGCCCTGACGCGGCGTTCCCGCGGGCAGGAAGACATGCGTGCTGGTGATCGTGCCGCCGGCGGTGACGTTGACCGTCATATTGGGCTGGCCGTAGTTGAAATGGTTCAGGATGTTGGTGAACGAGGCGCCCAGTTCGAGTTGCGTCTCGCCCGGCGTCGGGAAGCGCTTCATCACGCCGGTGTTGAAGACGATGTAGCCTGGTCCTTCCACGAGATTGCGCCCGGCGTTGCCGAAACGCCCTGCGTTAGCCGGCGGCGCGGCGAATGCGGCGCGGTCAAACCACGCTGCCAGCGTGCGCGGATACTGCAACTGGCCCACGACGTCCGGGCGCCCGCCGAAGGTGTTTGTGTTCGAGGGATCCGCGCCGGTGAACACCGGATTCAGCCAGTGGCCCGTGCTCAGGTTCAGCAGGAAATTGAGCTGCCAGCCGCCCAGCACGGGTCCGCGCCCGAACGGGACGTCCCACAGCGCCTGATTCTGCCATTGATGGCGGGGGACGGAGTACACATTGGCGCGGTCGCGGCGGCGGTCGTAGGCGTTTTCGATCTGCGTGTTCAGCTCGGCGTTGTTCGTGTCGTCGACCTCGCTGAGCTGCTTGGCCCAGATCCAGGTGGACTGCAACTGGAGCCCGCGCGAATAGCGCTTCAGCACGCCCGCCTGCAAACCCTGATAGCTGTTGTTGGCGCCGTTTTCGGCGAAGACGACATTGTTGTAGAGCGCATACGGTCGGCGCGCCTGCGCGAAGGGCTGCGTGGAGGGCAGCGGCTGGTTGATGTTGCGCAGATACGGCAGCTGCGTCCCTTTGGTGCCGATGTAGCTGAGACGCAAGCCGAGGTTTCGGCTGAGCTCGCGTTCGACGGTGAGCGTGTATTGCACCGAATACATGTTGCGGAGATCCGGCGTCAGACCGTTCAGGTTCACCGTGCCCGCCGAGCCGGGCGCGGCGAAAGGGTTGGCCAGGGTGAACAGCGGCTGGCCTGCGGTTATTGCGTTGTTGCTCGTTGTGGAGACGGCGAAGGGACCCGCCACCTGGCCGCCGAGCGCCGCCACGCTGAAATGGCCGTAGTAGATCCCCGCGCCGCCGCGCACCACCGTGCGCCCCTGCTCGTCCAGCCGCCAGGAGAAGCCCAGCCGCGGCGCCCAGTTGTTGCGGTCTGCGCGCCGCAGGGTGCGGTCCAGTCCGGCGTCGCCTGCTGTCTCGACAGGCAGGGCGGCAGGGTAGTACGGGCTGATCAGCCGCCGCGCCGCCGCCGAGGCCAGCGTCACCGCTCCATTGGCCGTGTTGAAGTTGTAGAAATTATCGTCCCGCGCGTAAGGAGGCCCGTTGAACTCGTAGCGCAGCCCGAAATTCAGGCTGAAACGCGGATGGATTTTCCAGTCGTCCTGCACGAAAAATGACAGGTCATTCCACCGGAAATACTGCGCCGCCCAGGGGTCGATTCTGGCCACCGTGGTCGGCAAACCGAGCAGGAAATCGCCATACGGCTGCCCGCTGAAGCGGTTGGTGAAGCTGAAGTCGCCGAACAGGGCCGGGTTGGACGTCACGTGCCGGTTGACGAACCACCGGATGTATTCGACGCCCGCCTTGACCGTGTGGCGCCCGGAGACACGCGTCAGATTGTCGGAGAGCTGGAGATGGCCGTCAATGACGGGGTTCAGGAGAATCTGCGTGAACGCGCTGAGTCCCGCGACGTTGAACCGCGGCACGCCCGGCGCGCCAGGGCGCGGCGGCAGCCCGCGGATGCCGATGCGGTCCAGCAGGTCCTGCCCTTTCACGTTGGCGCTGGAGGACGACTCCAGATGGACCAGCCCGGCCCTGAATTCGTTGAACATCGACGGACCGATCGTCCACGAGTGCCCCGCCACGCCCATGTGCATTTTGCGCACGTTGTTCGACGTTCCCGCCGTCACCGGCGGCAGCGGGCTGCGCGCGCCGGGGATATCGTAATCGTCGTGCTTGTACTGATAGCGGAGGAACCCCGCCTGGACGCTGCTGAAGTTGTGGTCGACGCGTCCTTCCAGCAGGCGGTGCCATTCGGGTCCGTTGAACGCGGCGCGGTAGTTGCCCACGGTCAGCGTCTCGGGACCGAAGTTTGGCAGAGGATAGAGCAGGTCCTGGGCGCGCACGGCTTCCGGCGCAATGCGCGAGGCGGGGATGCGGTTGTCGGCGAAGGGCGCGTTGCCTGCGAGAGGGTCGCGCACCGCGGCAGCGAACTCGCCGCGGCGCAGAGCCAGCGTGGGGACGTTCGAGGTGAAGGTGTAGCCCCGCACGCCATCGGTGAGATCGGCAGTGGCATGGAAGAAGGTCCGGTCCTTGCGCAGCGGACCGCTGATCGTGCCGCCGTAGTTGTGGATGTTCTGGAAGGCGCGCGACGGAAGAAAAGGATTGCGCGCGTCCAGCGCGGCGTTGCGGGCATACCAGAAGACAGCGCCGTGCATTTCGTTCGTGCCGGTTTTGGTTACCGTCGTCACGTTGCCCAGGCCGCTGAATTCGGCGCGGTTGCCGGCGATGTTGGCGGTGAATTCTTCCACCGACTCCATCGAAGGCTGGGAGACGGGGTCGGGGCTGCCGAAATTTCCAAACGTCGTGTCGATGCCGTCCACTTTGAGCCGCAGGCCGTTGGGCCCGGCGCCGGGGCTCATCCAGTACGCGCCGCTTCCCATCTGCACCACGCCAGGCACGGCCAGGGGCATGAGATTGGCGATCAGCCCCGAGTCGCCGGCGTTGTTGTACACGCTGCGCAGGTTGGTGGGCATTTCCAGAATCAGCCTGGAGTTGAGTTGCGAGCCGACGCTCGGCGTCTCGCTCTGCACCACCGGGCTGGCTGCGGCCGTCACGGTGACCTCGGTGGCCGTCGAGGCCAGCTCGAAGCGCACGTCCTGCCGGATCGTGCGGTAGGCTGCGACATCGACACCCGTGGCTTCAAATTTGCGGAACCCCTGCGCCTCGGCGCTCAGCCGGTACGGCCCCGGCGCGAGGTTCACGAAGGCGTAGTTGCCCGCGGAGTTCGTGCGCGTTTCCTGGCGCACGCCGGTGGCGGTGTTTTCCAACGAAATCCGCGCTTCCGGCACGGGCGCACCGCTCGGGTCGAGAGCGAGGCCGGTCACCGCGCCCAACGGCGACTGGGCCGCGGCCGGCGCCGGGATCCACAACGGAGAAAGCAGTACAAGCAAGGTAAAAATCGTTTGAAACCTGAACATAAGCTTTTGTTTCGTGTAGAAAGGTATTTGCATGGGCCTGCGGCGGCCCGGTCTTCCCGGTCAGGACCGCAGGCCTGCTCCTGTTACCGATTCTTTCACAGGCGCCTGAAGCAGGCCAGCGCGGCGAAAAGCCAGGCCCGGCGCGCAGTTTCGCCTCACCGCACACTCAGGATCTCTGGCCGGCCCTCTTCGGAAAAGGGGAATTGTGTTCCTGTCCCCTTTTATTTGCGGGCGAGGACGCGGCGCACGGCGTCGACGATGTTCGGGGCGCGCAGGCCGTACTTGTCCAGCAGTTCGTCAGGCGAGCCGGATTCGGCGTAGCCTTCGAGGCCGATGAACTCCACCGGGGCGGGGCAGCGCTTGGCCAGCGCCTGCGCCACGCGCACGCCAAGGCCGGAGTCGACCAGATGCTCTTCGACGACGACCAGAGCGCCCGTCTCGCGGGCGGCGCGCTCCAGCGCCTCTTCGTCCAGCGGTTTGATCGTGTGGATGTCGAGCACGCGGGCCGAGATGCCCTCGCCTTCCAGTTGTCCTGCGGCGAGCAGCGCCTCGGCGACCATCAATCCGGTGGCGACGATGGTGACGTCCGTGCCCGGCACGAGTTCGACGGCTTTGCCGATTTCGAAAGAGGCGTCCGAGTTGTAGACGATGGGCGCCTTGGGCCGCCCCGTGCGGATGAACACGGGGCCGTAGTGCTCGGCGGCCCAGCGCACGGCCCACTTCGTGGCGGCCTCATCAGCGGGCGAAATCACGACGAAGTTTGGCAACGCGCAGGCCAGGGCGATCTCCTCCACGCTCATCTGCGAAGGGCCATCCTCGCCGATCGAAATGCCGCTGTGGGTGCCGACCACTTTCAGATTGACGTTCGGATAGGCGACGAGCACGCGGAGCTGCTCGAAGCCCTTGGTCATGACGAACGCCGAAAAGCTGGACACGAAGGGGATCTTGCCTGCCAGCGCGAGGCCCGCGCCAATGGCCACCATGTTCGCCTCGGCGATGCCGCACTCGAACAGACGCTCCGGGAACTCCTTGGCGAAATAAGTGGTCATCGTGGACTTGGTCAGGTCCGCGTCGCCGACCACGATGTCAGGGTTTTCACGGCCGAGCTCCGCCAGCGCGCGTCCGAATGCCTCGCGCGTGGCGGGGCCGAGCTTTTTCTCGTATTTCGCGGCGATCAACATGTCAGGCAAGCTCCTTCAGGGCGAGTTCGACTTCCTCGGGCGTGGGCGCGACGCCGTGGTATTTCGGATTGTTTTCCATGAAGCTGACGCCCTTGCCCTTCACGGTGTGGGCGATGATCACAGCGGGTTTTCCCTTTGTGGCGGCGGCTTCGGCAAAGGCCTTTTGCAGCGCAGGAATGTCGTGGCCGTCGAGTTCGATGACGTGCCAGCCGAAGGCGCGCCACTTGTCGGCGAGCGGCTCCAGATCGAGAATCTCTTTCACAAAGCCGTCGAGCTGGATCTTGTTGTAATCCACGATGGCGCAGATGTTGTCGATCTTTTGATAGGAGGCGAACATGGCCGCCTCCCAGATCTGGCCTTCCTGGATTTCGCCGTCTCCCAGCAGGACGTAGGTGCGGTAATCACGCTTGTCGAGCCGCGCGGCGAGCGCCATGCCGATGCCCGCGCTCAAGCCCTCGCCGAGCGAACCGGTGGAGGCTTCCAGCACAGGGATGAAGCGCTTGTCGGGGTGCCCCTGGTAAATCGAGCCGAGTTTGCGCAGCGTGTTCAGCGCCTCTTTCGGCGTGTAGCCGCACTCGGCGAGCGCCGCGTACAGAACCGGCGCGGCGTGGCCCTTTGAGAGAATGAAGCGGTCGCGGTCGGGCCAGTCCGGGCGCGCGGGGTCGTGGCGCATGACGTCCCAATAGAGTGTCGTCACGATTTCGACCGCGGATAGCGAACCGCCCGGATGGCCGCTCTTCGCGGCGCCGGTCATGGTGATGATATGGCGGCGGATCTGCTTGCAGATGGAAGCAAGCGCAGCGGGGTCTTTCGTGCGTTCCATGGAAGCTACTAACATATCACACGAGGTCCGGCGGGGAATTGTCTTTAGCGCGGCATTTCAGAGTCCTGGGTCCTGAACAGGCTGGCCGTTAAGGCAGCCCCACGCGCGGTTCCGGATGCCGCGCTGCCGGGGCGGCATGACACTGCTGGACGGCTTCAGGCCCTGGCCTCAAACACAAGGTTGAACGGCGTTTCTGCGGCACGGCGGAAGTGCCGAAATCCGCCCTCGAGGACGATTTCACGCATCCGCTTCTCTCCCGCTTGCGCACCAAGAGCCATCCCCACTTCCTGGGCGCGCGATGCGGGCGTGCAGACGACGGTGGAGGCGGAGTAAAAAACGCGGCCCACCGGGTTCAGGTTGTCTTCCACGCGGTCGCCGGCAAAAGGTTCGACGATCATCCATGTGCCGCCCGGCGCGAGCGCGGACAACACGTGGCGCGCCGCGCCCACCGGATCGCCCATGTCATGGAGGCAATCGAAGAAAGTTACCAGGTCGTAGCCGGAGCCGGGAAAGTCTTTGGCCGCGGCGCTTTCGAACCGCACGTTCCTTTCGGCTCCGGCTTCGGCGGCCCGCCGCCTGGCTTTCTCGATAGATCCCTCGTGGTAGTCGAAGCCGGTGAAGAGGGAGTTCGGGAAGGCCTGGGCCATGATCAGCGTGGAGGCGCCGTGCCCGCAGCCGACGTCGGCCACGTTCCCGCCTCGCTCCAATTTCTCTCGCACGCCGTCGAGCGCAGGGATCCATTCAGTGACCAGGTGGGCGAGGTAGTTGGGGCGGAAGAACCGTTCTGTTCCTTCGAACAACCCATGGTGGTGCTCGTGCCAGCCGAAGCCGGCGCCGCAGGCGATTGCGCCAGCCAGCTTGTCGGCATCACAGAAGCAGGAAGCGACGATCTGATACGCTCCGGGCACGTCCATCGCCGAAATCACGAACTGCTGCTCGGGTGACAGTTCGTATGTGCCGTCCGCCGGATGATACGTGACCCAACCGGAAGCGGCGTTGGCGTTGAGCCATTCCTGTGTGTAGCGCTCATCGGCGCCGGCGCGAACGGCGATCTGCGCCGGAGTTTGCGGACCGGCGCCGGTCATGGCCTCGTACAGCCCGAGACGGTCGCCAATCACTACCAGCACGGCGTGCATCGCGGCTCCCATGTCGCGCACGATGTCGTTGAGGAAGAGGGCGAGCTTCGACTCGTCCACGGTACCCTGTGGTTTGTTCATAGTCAGCCCCTCTGTCTGATTTGTGGACAATTTCGTCGAGATTGTCCTTATCGCGCAAGTATGATCGCGCCTGAGACGGGAGTCAAGGGCTTCTGAGACGAATCCGCGAGGCGCCTGCCGTGTCAGCCGCGCTGAAGCAGCCGCGCGGCTTGGCGGGCGAAGTAGGTGAGGATCACGTCCGCGCCGGCGCGGCGGATGGCGGTGAGCGACTCCATCATGGCGCGCTGCTCGTCGAGCCAGCCGTTGGCGGCGGCGGCTTTGATCATGGAGAATTCGCCGGAGACCTGATACGCCGCCAGCGGCACATCGAAACGGTCCCGCGCCATGCGGAGGATGTCGAGGTAGGGCATGGCGGGCTTGACCATGATCATGTCGGCGCCTTCCTCGATGTCGAGCGCGATCTCGCGCATCGCCTCGCGCGCGTTGGGCGGGTCCATCTGGTAGCTGCGGCGGTCGCCGAACTGCGGCGCGCTCTCGGCGGCTTCTCGAAACGGACCGTAAAAGACGCTCGCGTACTTGGCGGCGTAGCTCAGGATGGGCGTTTTGACGAAGCCCGCTGCGTCGAGCGCGCGGCGGATGGCGGCGACGCGCCCGTCCATCATGTCTGACGGCGCGACAATGTCGGCGCCTGCGCGGGCGTGGGAGACGGCCGAGGCGGCGAGCCACTCGAGCGTCGAGTCATTGTCGACGTCGTTGCCCACCACTTTGCCGCAATGGCCGTGGCTTGTGTACTCGCAGTTGCAGACGTCGGTGATCACCACCAGTGACGGGTAACGGTCCTTCAGAGCCCGGACGGCGCGCTGCACGATGCCGTCCTCGCGGTAGGCCTCGCTGGCCGTTTCGTCCTTGTGTTCCGGGATGCCGAACAGGATGACGCCGCCGAGGCCAAGCTCGATGCATTCGGAACATTCTTTGATCAGCTCGTCGATGGAGAGCTGGAAGTTGCCGGGCATCGACGAAATCGGGTTCCGGACGCGCCCGCCTTCGGTGACGAACAGAGGCAGGATGAAATCGGCAGGCTCGAGCGTGGTTTCGCGCACCAGCCGGCGGAGAGGCTCTGTGGCGCGCATGCGGCGCATGCGGTGGACGGGGAAGGGCATGACATCCTGATTGTACCCGCGCAGAGATAATGGGAGTCATGGCGAGGCAGGCTCGGAAGCAGGCGCGGCGGTTCATCGTCAAGGGGCGGGTGCAGGGCGTGGGTTACCGCTGGTTCGCGCAGCATTGGGCGTCGCAGATCGGCGTGAACGGCTGGGTGCGGAACTGCGATGACGGCAGCGTCGAGGTCTACGCCTGCGGCTCGGCGGAGCAGCTCGACGAGTTCTCGATGCGGCTGCGGCAGGGGCCGCGCTTCAGCGACGTGCGCCACGTCGAGGAGCAGGAGGCGCCTTTGTTACAATCAAGTGGATTCTCCATCCGGTCCTGAATCCACCTGCGCCCATGCCTGATCTCAAGAGCCTGATCCGCGAGGTGCCGGATTTCCCCAAGCCCGGCATCCATTTCTACGACATCACCACATTGTTGAAGCACCCGCAGGGGTGGCGCGACACCATCGACGCGCTGAAGGCGCACTACGAAGGGATCCAGGTGGATCTCGTGGTGGGCGTCGAGGCGCGCGGCTTCTTCTTCGCCCCGGCGATGGCCTACGCGCTGGGGGCGGGATTCGTGCCGGTGCGCAAGCCGGGCAAGCTTCCGGCGGAGACGGTGAGCGTCGAGTATGCGCTCGAATACGGCACCGACAGCCTCCAGATGCACAAGGACGCCATCACGCCGGGACAGCGCGTGCTGATCATCGACGACGTGCTGGCCACCGGCGGCACTGCCGCCGCCGTGGCGAAGCTGGTGGAGAAGCTCGGTGGCGCCGTGGTGGGGCTGGGGTTCCTGGTGGAACTGGACTTCCTGCACGGCCGGGACAAACTGGCCGGTTACGACGTGTTTTCGCTGATCCATTACGAGAAGTGATGCCTCCGCGCCGCGCCGCCGTACCTTCCTTTGCGAAGGTGAACCTCAGCTTGAAGGTGCTGGGAAAAAGGGCGGACGGCTACCACGAGCTGCGCACCGTGTTCCAGACGGTGGGACTGCACGACCAAATCGAGTTCGAGTTCACGCCCGCGCGGCGCGGGCTGGCTGTTGAACTCGAGGACGCGCTGGCGATCCCGGACAACCTGGTGTTGCGCGCGGCACGGCTGTTCTGTGAAAGCGAGGGCGTGCGCGGCAGGCTGCGGATGAAGCTCTCGAAGCGGATTCCGATGGGCGCCGGGCTCGGCGGCGGGTCGAGCAACGCCGCGGCGGTGTTGCTGGCCCTGGGGCCGCTCACTGGACGGTGCTGCACTCCCGACAGCCTGCACGCCATCGCGGCATCGCTCGGCAGCGACGTGCCGTTTTTCCTGTACGGGGGAACCGCTCTGGGGCTGGGGCGGGGCGAGGAGCTGTATCCCTTGCCGGAGGCGCCGCCGTGGAACGTATTGATCGTGGCGCCGCCGGTGCACGTGTCAACGGGGGAGGCTTACCAGGCGCTCGGGCGGCCCGCATTGACTTCCCCGTTCGATTCCCGTAAACTGAATGTTTTCCAATCGTTTGTCTGGCGGATGGAAGATCTGTCCGGCTCAGAGAACGATTTCGAGGCCGCCGTCTTCGCGCTTCATCCGGAGCTGGAGCGGTGGAAGAGAAAACTCGAGCGGTTCGGGGCTCATGCTGCACGGCTCTCCGGCAGCGGGGCAGCACTCTTCGGGGTGTTTCCAGACCGGGCCAAACTTCAGGGAGCCCTTCCGAAATTCTCCAAGGAACCTCTGAAAGTTTTCTCGACGACGATGCTCAGCCGGGCGCGGTATCGCGCGCGTGTGCTGGGGAGTTTGCGGGAACACGTGGCTGGCAACACATGGCCGCCCGTCAGCCGGTACGAGAGACATGAATTGTGATCGGTTCAAGGTTCTGAGCGGAAACGCCAACCCGGCGCTGGCGCGCTCCATCTGCCGCGAGCTGGGCGTGGAACTGGCCGGCGCGACGGTCAAGACGTTTTCCGATGGCGAGATCTGGGTGCAGATTACGGAGAACGTGCGCGGCGCGGACGTGTTCGTGATCCAGCCGACCTGCCCGCCGGCGGACCGCCACCTGATGGAGCTGATCCTGATGATCGACGCTCTCAAGCGCGCCTCGGCGGACCGCATCACGGCTGTGATGCCCTACTACGGCTACGCGAGGCAGGACCGCAAGGACCGCCCGCGGGTGCCGATTTCGGCCAAGGTGATCGCCAGCATGCTGGAGCGCGCGGGCGCGGACCGGCTGCTGACGCTGGACCTGCACGCGGCGCAGATCCAGGGCTTTTTCGACATTCCGGTGGATCATCTGTTCGCGGCGCCGGTGATGATCGATTACGTGAAGCAGAACTTCGAGCTTTCACGCCTGATCGTCGTTTCGCCCGACGCGGGCGGCGTGGAGCGGGCGCGGGCGTTCGCCAAGAGGCTGGATGCGCCGCTGGCGATTATCGACAAGCGCCGCGAGCGGCCCAACGAGAGCGACGTGATGAACATCATCGGCGACGTCCAGGGGCTGGACTGCCTGCTGGTGGACGACCTGATCGACACGGCGGGGACGCTGGGCAAGTCGAGCGCGGCGTTGCTCAAGGCGGGTGCGGCGAGCGTGACGGCGTGCGCGACGCACGCGATCCTTTCCGGACCTGCCGTCGAGAACATTGAGAGGTCGGCGCTGCGGGAAGTCATCGTGACCGATTCGATCCCGCTGCGGGAGGAAGCGCGTGCGTGCGCGCGGATCCGCGTTTTGTCGGTGGCATCTTTGCTGGCCAAAGCCATGCTCAGCATTCACGAAGCCACCTCGGTGAGCAGTTTATTCGTCTGAGACAAGGACAGGAGCAGTGTTATGAAGAAGGACATCACCATTGCGGCCGAGCCGCGGCCGGCGCGGGGCAAAAACGAAGCCCGCCGCCTGCGGGCGCGCATGCGGATCCCGGCGGTCGTCTATGGCGCGGGGAAGGAGTCGGTGGCGATCAGCGTCAACCCGAAGGAGATCGAAAAGATCCTGCGCTCTTCCTCCGGCGTGAACACCATCTTCAACCTGGACATCCAGGGCGTGGAGACAACTCCGGCGATGGTGGTCGACTGGCAGCACGATCCGGTGAAGAGCAATCTCTTGCACATCGATCTCAAGCGCATCGACCTGACCAAGCGCCTGCAAGTGAAGGTGCCCGTCCATACCACGGGCGATCCGCGGGGCGTGAAGGAACAGGGCGGCCTGTACGAGGTCGTCAGCCGCGAGGTCGAGATCGAGTGCCTGCCGGATGAGATTCCCGAGCACTTCTCGGTGGACGTGTCCGGGCTTCGCATCGGGCAGAGTCTGCGGGCCGGCGAGCTGCCGCTGACCGGCTCGATGAAGCTGCTCAGCCCGCCGGATCTGGTGATCTCGCACGTCGTGACGACGCGCGGTGCGGAGGAAGCGGCGGCCGAAGCGGCGGCGGGAGAGGCAGCCGCCGCCGAGCCCGAAGTCGTCAAGAAAGGCAAGAAGGAAGAAGAAGAAAGCGGCGAGAAGAAGAAGTAACCGGTTCCGGGCCGGAACGCCATGGCGGAAGTCGATGTGCTGGTGGTGGGGCTCGGCAATCCGGGACCCGAATACGAATGGACGCCGCACAATCTGGGCTTTCTCACGGTGGACCGGCTCGCCGGAAGGCATTCGATCCGGCTGAGCCGGTACGAATGCCGGGCGTTGGTCGGTCAGGGCCGGATCGGCGGCAAGCTGGCGCTGCTGGCCAAGCCGCAGACGTTCATGAATCTGAGCGGGCAGTCGGTGAAAGGGCTGCTCGAAAAAGCGGAGCTGGGTCCGGAGCGGCTCCTGGTGATCTACGACGATCTGGACCTGCCGTGGCTGAGCCTGCGGATCCGTCCAAAGGGTTCGGCCGGCGGACACCATGGAGTGGAAGACATCATCCGCTGCCTGGGCCGGCAGGATTTCGCCCGGCTGCGGCTGGGCATCCATCCGGGCCACGAGGTCCGCGATGGCGCGAAGTTCGTGCTCGCTCCCATGCGGAGCGGGCAAAGGCAGGAATTGGACCGGCTGCTGGATGAAGCTTGCCAGGCGGCCGAATCCATCATCACCGAGGGCGTCGAAAAGGCCATGGCGGCTTACAACCGCCGCGCCCCCGGAACGAAAAGAGAGGAAGAATGAGAATCTACGAGGAACTCTTCTTTGTCGAGCCGGACACGCCGGAAGAGCAGATCGACGCTTTTATTGAGCAGATCAAAGGCGTCATCACCCAGAGCGGCGGAACGGTGGACAAGGTGGACAAATGGGGCCGGCGCAAGCTGGCTTACAAGATCGACAAGTTCACCGAGGGCTATTACGTGCTGATCCAGTTCACGGCGCCGCCGGAACCGGTGAAGGACATCGAGCACCGCATGCGCGTCACCGACATGGTGCTGCGCTGGGTGACCGTCCGGATCGACGAAAAGCTGAAGAAACTGGCCAAGAAGACCAAGCAGCGGGAGAAGCGCGCCAGGAAGCGCCCCGCGCCGCAGCCCGTGGCCGCCCCGGCCATGCCCGCGGTTCCGGCGATGCCCGCGGCTCCGGCGATGCCCGCGGCTCCGGCAGCGCCTGCGCCGGGCGCCCCCGTGCCGGCGGCCGAAACCGAGGAGTCCTGAGGATCCTGGAGGGAGAAATCAGCCATGGCAGAACAGAAAAGCGGACGTCCCATCGCGGCCAGTCAAAGGCCGACAGGCACTGACAAGGCCATTGCAACCGGCAAGCGGCAGTATTTCCGCCGCAGGAAAGTCGACCGGATTTGCCTGGAAAAGATCGACTATATCGACTATAAAGACGTAAAATTGCTGTCGCAATTCCTGACCGAGCGGGGCAAGATCATTCCGCGCCGCATCTCGGGGCTGAATGCGCAGAACCAGCGGCGGATTACCGAGGCGATCAAGATCGCCCGCATGATGGCGCTGCTGCCTTTCGTGGGCACGGTGCCAAAGGAGAAGTGAGCGATGGAAGTCATCCTTCGTGAAGACGTCGAGAAACTCGGCACGCGCGGGCAGGTGGTGAAGGTGGCCGAGGGCTTTGCGCGCAACTTCCTTCTGCCGCGCCGCCTGGCCGTGCCCGCCACGGAAGCCAACAGGAAGATCGTCGAACAGGAGCGCCAGGCCGCCCTGCGCCGCGAGGCGAAGGAGAAATCCTCCGCCGAGGAACTGGCCCGGATGCTGTCCGCGGTGACGCTGACCACCACGCAGAAGGCTGGCGAAGCCGACCAGCTCTTCGGCTCGGTGACGGCCAAGGACATCGCCGAACTGCTCGAAAAACAGGGCTACTCGATCGACCGCAAGAAAATCGTGATGGAACAGCCCATCAAGACCCTGGGCGAGCACAAGGTCACGCTGAAGCTGCACCGCGAGGTCTCCGTGCAGATCCCGGTGATCGTGAACAAGGAAGAAGGCGAGTAATCTCCCGCCTGTCTCCTCCAACGCGGGCGGCGCGGCTGCGCCGCCCCATCTTTTTCCGCCATGCCGATATTCCCCGACCAATACGACCGGACGCCGGCGCTGAACCTGTTGCGGGCGGCCGAACAGGGCCGCATCGGCTTTGATCAGCGTCTGCTGCGCTCCCTGCTGGCGCGCCAGGAAGAGACTCTGGATGCGCTCGACAAGTTGGCCGCCAGTCCGGGTGAAGATGCGGTGGCGGACCTCACCGAGCAGATCTTCGACCTGTATCGCAGCTTCCGCACGCCGCGGGCGCTGCCCTTCTATCTGGAGCTGTTGAAGCACAGCCACGAAGGCGTTCCCGATGCCCTGGTGGAGGCCTTTGTCGAGCTGGGCGAAGCGGCGGTGGAGCCGCTGCTGGAAGCGTACAGGACGGCGCCCGAAGATGACCGGCCGGACGTGTTGTTCGTGCTGGCATCGCTTGGCGTGCCTCACCCTGAGCTGCGCGGTCTGATCCGTGAGGCGATCGAGGCGGACCCTTATGAAGGCGCAATGTGCGCTTCGCTCTGCGGCGACCCCGAGCTGCTGCCCGACTTGCGCGGGGCTTTGGAACGCCTGCCCGAGGGCGGCGGCCACACACACGAGCGCAGGGCGCTGGTGGAGGCGATTGAGGAGATCGAGTCCCGACGCCAGAGAGAGGAGATCGAGCCCTTTGACATCCTCGCTCTGTATCCCGAGGAAGCGCCGCCGCTGTTCGACTTCCTCGCGCCGGCGGACGTGCTGGAATACCTCGATCACCCGGACCCGCGCTACCGCGCCGCAGCGGCGGCGAGCTTCGCCGATACTGAAATCAGCGACAGAGTCCGGGACCGGCTCCTCGACTGTGCGCGCCTGGACGCTGACGCGGCGGTGCGGGGAGCGGCGCTGCGGGGGCTGGCTGGGCGGGCCGGCGAGCCGGAGGTCTCTCATCTTCTGAATGACGTGCTGCGGGACCCGGCGCGGCCTGCCGAGGAATGGACCGGCGCGCTGACTGCGCTGGCCGAGCCGGGCGCGGGCGAAGAGTTCCGCCGCTTCGTGCTTCAGGCTTATGATCGCGCTGAGACGCGCGCGGCCGCTGTCGAGGCCATGTGGCGCACGCGCAGCCGGCGGTATCTGCCCCAGATTGCCGCGGCGCTGAAAAGCGGGGACCCGGCCGTGGCGCGCGAGGCGATCTATGCCGTCGGCGTTCTGCCCGCCGAGGAGCTGGCGCTCGAGCTTGTGCCCTTTTTCCAGCACGATGACCTGCGGGAGGCGGCGCTGTTCAGCTACGCGCTGGCCGTCCGGCACGAGACGACGCCGAAGAGCGTGCGGCGGCTGTTCGAGAAGATCGCCGAGCGCGCCGGCGGGCTTTCCGGCGAGGAAGAAGAAGAGGTGGCGCATGCTCTCGACATGCGCCTCGAACGCGAGGGCTACCGCCCGATGTTCTTCCCTGAGGAGGACGAGTTCGAAGAGGAAGACCTGGAGGCGCCGGGCGCCGGGCCGGCGAAGAGCGAAAAGGTGGGGCGCAACGATCCTTGTCCCTGCGGCAGCGGGAAGAAGTACAAGAAATGCTGCGGCAAGGCGGAGTAGTCAAACAATTCTGATCTGTTTTGTTTGATCCTCAATTCACTCTCCAGACACGCTGTTTTCATCTGAGGCGGCGAGTCTGGAGGCGATGGCAAGCACCCGGATCCACTTTGAATGGCGGCGCGGCTGGCGGAGCGGCGAGCTGCGGACAGCGGTCTCCCTGCACAGCCACACCTCGTGCTCGAAAGAGCCGCTAGACTTCATCCCGCGCTGCCGTGAGGCGTGCCCCTGGCTGGGTCCGCTGCTGGACCGCTATGAGGCCCGGTACCGCCGTGTTCACGGGCGCGAGCTGGACTATGCATCGGCGTGGTGGACGCCGCCGCTGGGCCCGCGCGAAGCGTTGCGCGTGGAGCGCGGGCAGATCGAGCGGCTCGGGCTGAACGCGCTGGTTTCGATCACCGACCACGATTCGATTGAAGCGCCGCTGGCGCTGCGCGTGCTGGAAGAGGGGCGCAACGCACCCATCAGCGTAGAGTGGACCGTGCCATGGCGCGGCACGGTCTTTCATCTGGGCGTTCACAACCTGCCCGGGGAACAGGCGCGGAGTCTGGCCCGGGAGATGGCCTCTTACACAGCGGCGCCGGAGGCCGAGTTGATCGAATCCCTGCTGGAGGCGCTGGCTGCGGAGCCGCGGGTGCTTCTTGTGTTCAATCATCCGTACTGGGATGAGAAGGGAAACGGGGCGAATTATCACGCCGCCATGGCGGAACAGTTTCTGGCGCGTTACAGGCGCTGGATCCACGCGCTGGAGCTGAACGGGCTGCGGCCCTGGAGAGAGAACGTGCGGACTCTGGATCTGGCCGCGCGTTACCGCAAGCCTTGTGTCTCCGGTGGCGACCGGCACGGTTGCGAGCCCAACACGCTGCTGAACCTTACTGGCGCGAAGGACTTCGAAAGCTTCGTGGAAGAAGTTCGCGGCGGGGCTGATAGCATGGTGCTTGTCATGAAGCAGTACCGCGAGCCGATGGCGGCGAGGATCGTTTCCGCCATTTGCGACGTAATGCGGGACCAACCCGATCACAGCTACGGGTGGGTGCGCTGGAGCGACCGCGTATTTTTCCGGAGCGCAACCGGGGAGGTTCTGCCGCTGGCGCAGGCGTTTCCGGAGGGAAGGGAACCTTCTCTGATTCGCCTGTTCGTCGCTCTGGCTCGCGCGGCGGAGTGGCATGGCGTGCGGTCCGCGATGCGGCATATGCTGAAGGAAGCCGAGGAAGTGGCATGAGCGGCGCGCCCCGGGTGGCTCTCTTCGCCGACAGCCTGCTGGAGGTCAACGGAGTGGCGTTGACCTGCCGGATGCTCGAGCAGCATGCGCTCCGGCAGGGGCTGCCGATGCTGGTGGTTCATGCGGGGCAAGAGACGGGGCTCGAGGAGCACGGCAGCGGGAGGAGGCTGTCTTTGAAGACCAGCCCGGTTCATTTCCGGCTGGAAAACGACCTGAAATTCGACCTGCTTTTTCTCCGTCATCTGGCTTTGGTGCGCCGATCGTTGCAGGAATTCGGCGCTGATTTGATTCACATCACGGGGCCCAATCATACGGGATTTCTCGGCTCGATCGCCGCGTGGCTTCTGAAGCTTCCGGTCGTGATGAGCTGGCATACCAATGTGCACGACTATGCGGCGCTGCGGCTCCCGGAATGGGCGCCGGGGTGGATGCGGGAGGCGGCGCGGCGGTGGAGCTGGCGGGGACTGGCTCTGTATTACCGGCAGGCGCGGCTGATTCTGGCGCCGAACCGGGAGATCGCCGCCGCGCTCGAGCGCGCCACGGGCAAGCCGGTCGGCCTGATGTTGCGCGGTGTGGATTGCGATCTGTTCCATCCGCGGAAACGGGACCGCAGAGACGGCGCACTCACGGTTGGCTACGTCGGAAGGCTGTCGCCCGAGAAATCCGTGCGGAGCCTGAGAGGGGTGGCGGCTGCGCTGGCTGAAGCCGGCGCCGGGCCGTTCCGGATCGAGATCGTGGGCGGTGGAGGGGAACGGGAATGGCTCGCCGCCAACGTTGCGAATGCGCATCTGCGAGGCGTGTTGCGCGGGGAGGAGCTGGCGCGGGCCTACGCGAATTTCGATGTGTTCGTGTTCCCGAGCGAGACCGATGCCTATGGCAACGTTGTGCAGGAGGCCATGGCCTCCGGCGTCCCATGCGTGGTGATGGGCCGGGGAGGGCCGGCGACGATCGTGTTGAACGGCATCACGGGCAGGGTTTGCCGCACCACGGAAGAATTGGCCGCGGCGGTTGTGGAGCTGGCGCAACGGCCCGAACTGCGCCGCCGGCTGGGCGAAGCGGCGCGGCGCGCGGCCGAAAAGCGCACCTGGCAGGCAGTGGGGGAGACAGTCTGGGCGGCTTATCAACAGGCGCTGGCGCAGCGTGTGCGTCACCGGGCGGAGGCGAACTGCGTAGCGTGAACCCGCTCTGGAACTGGAAGACTGCGCTGAACAGCGGCCTGTACCGCGGCATTCCGTTCGCCATTGCGACGTGGCGGGCCGGCCTTTCAGAGGCGGCGGCGGGCGCGGCGACACAGTTTCTGCTCTTCGCCTGTCTGGCCGGGCTGACGGGCGCGCTGGCGCAAAGGCTGCGCTTCCACGCGCCCAGGTGGAGGGCGGCGCTGATCCTGATGGTGTGCGTGCCGGTGAGCGTTCACCTCATCGAGTGGGGCGCGCATGAAGCGTTAAGTCCGGGCGTGCGGCGGGCGGGAATCTTCGTTTCCTGGGCGCAATCAGCCCTGTCGATGGGAACGCAGTGGTGGCTGATGCGGCGCGGCCTCTTTCTCGCCGGGGAGGGCGGACAGCCCTACTGGCGGGACTTTCTCCTGTTGCCGGCCGCGGTGCGGCAGCTCTGGATCCGCAGCGGGCAACGGTAGAATCAAGGAATGCGCAGGCTGGCCTTGTGGATGTTGTGCGCGCCCGCCCTGTTCGGGCAGGCGCCGCGGACGGCGGAGTGGGCCAAACAGGTGGTGGACGACGCGCTCCAGGCTCTGGGCGGCGAGAAGTTTCTCGCCATGCGGGACCGCGTGGAGGAGGGCCGCAGTTACGCATTCTACCGCGAGGATCTCTCCGGCATGAGCCGGGTGAAATTCTACATCCGCTATCTCACGGCGCCCGAGCCGATGCAGGCGGATTTTCTCGGGCAGCGGGAGCGGCGGGCGTTCGGCAAGAACGAGGACGTCTACATCATCTTCAACGAAGACGGCGGCTGGGAAGTGACCTACCGCGGCGCCAGGCCCATGGGCGAGGCGCTGTATGAGTCGTACAAGGAAACGTTGCTGCACAATGTGCTGCACACGCTGCGGGTGCGGCTGAAGGAGCCGGGCATGGCGTTCGATCCGGTGGGAACCGACATCGTGGACCGCCAGCCGTGCAACGTGGTCCGCATCGTCGATGGAGCCAACCGCCAGACCACGGTGTGGTTCCACCAGTCGTCGAAATTCCCCGTCCGGCAGCAATGGGAACGGCGGGATCCGAAGCTCAAGTTCCGGATCGAAGAAGTGACGATCTTCGACAAGTACCGTGATGTCGGCGGAGGCGTGATGTGGCCGTTCGCCGTGCGGCGCGAACGCAACGGAGAGAGGAACTTCGAGATGTACGCCGATGCGGTGACGATCAACCGCGGGCTTGGCGACGAGCTGTTCACGCTTCCGGCGGGGCTCAAAATGCTGGATCCGAAGGGCAGCAACCTGCGGCCGGGCCGCAGGTGATGCGTGGGATTTGAACCCATCAGAGCCGAAACGGCAGAATGGAAGGGAATGCTTGTGCCCGGCTCGCCTCGAGCGTAGACTGGGCGGCGGCCGAACCTCGAACGGAGTGACACTGACATGAAACGGCGATGGATTCCCTGTTTGCTCTTTCTCCTCGGATTGTGGGGGTGTGGCGGTTCCGGGCCGGCGCATCAGACAACGGAGAAGTATTTCCTGGTTTGCGCGAATCCGAAGATTCCTTACTGGCAGGAGGCCGGGGCCGGATTTCTGGCGGCAGCCAGGGAACTCGGCGTGCAGGCGGAAGTGGTAGGTCCTGATACCTACGACGCACA
Organism: uncultured Bryobacteraceae bacterium; assembly: GCA_937920635.1. Taxonomy (GTDB): domain Bacteria; phylum Acidobacteriota; class Terriglobia; order Bryobacterales; family Bryobacteraceae; genus JANWVO01. Next base: position 84,454 of record CAKZUE010000022.1, on the reverse strand, counting down.
GGCGGAGCGGGAGGAACTGCGGCGGATTCTGGCCAAGAAGCCTGCGGGCGTGCTGGTCAGCGCCGGCAATGCGGAGTTGCTGACGCCCGACATCAACTCGGCGGTGGAAGGCGGCGTGCCGGTGGTGACCGTGGATGCCGACGCGCCCCAGAGCCGGCGGCTTTTTTTCGTTGGCACGAACAATTATGAAGCGGGCCAAATGGGCGGGCGGCTGCTGGTGAAACTGCTCAACGGGAAGGGCACTGTCGTTTTCTTCACAATCGCGGGACAGGAAAACGTCAAAGAGCGGCTGGACGGCTACCGCGCGGTGCTGGACGCCTCGCCGGGGATCAAGATCGCTGCCGTGCAGGACATGAAAGGGAATGCCAGCCTGGCGTTCGATCTGGCGGATGAATATGTGCAGAAGAAGATGGTTCCGGACGCATTTGTGGCGTTGGAATCGCTCTCGGGGGCGGAGATCGCCGACGTGCTCGACCGCGCCAGGATCGACGGCAAAGTAATCCTGGCGATGGACGCCACGCAGAGCACTCTGGAGTGGATCGAAAAGGGCAAGATCGCGGCGACGATCGCGCAGAAGCCTTACACGATGGGCTATTACGGGCTGAAGGCGCTGGCCGACGTGGCGCTGCGGAAGCCCGCTTCGCTCGTGGCGGATTTCCGCAACGATCCGCGCTCGCCGCTGCCGCTGTTCATCGACACCGGAACGCTGCTGGTGGACAAGAACAACGTGGCCACCGTGCGCAGGTAAGCGGGCGCCGGCGGGCCGGCAGCGCTATGCTGGAGCCATGCCGGAGTGGACTGCCGTCAGGCTGGCGCCGCGCCTCTATCTGTTCGTGATGGCGGAAGACGGCGTGTTGCGCCGCGCGGCCTTTGGCGAATCCGCGGCGGCCTTGCCGCCGGGTTTCGAAAAAGGCTGCCGGAACGAGGAAGAGCCCGTACTCCAGCAGGCGCGGCGCGAGCTGGAGGAGTACGCAAGCGGATCGAGGAAGCGGTTCGAGGTTCCGTTCGAGCTCGAGGGCACGCACTTTCAGTGCGAGGTGTGGAAGGCGCTGTTCGAGATTCCGTTCGGCGAGGTGAGAACGTACGGCGAGATGGCGCGGGCGCTGGGACGTCCGGGCTCTGCGCGAGCCGTCGGGGCGGCAGCCGGACGGAATCCGCTGCCGGTGATCATTCCGTGCCACCGGCTGATCGGATCCGGCGGCGCGCTGACGGGCTTTTCCGGCGGTCTTGAGGCGAAGAGGACGCTTCTCGAGCTGGAGGGCGCCGCGCTGCCGCGCAGTTGACGCACAGCCGCCCGGCGGCCCGGATCACTGGGCCGTGAAGCAGCCGCCGGGTGGTTTCGCAAGCGCCGCCTGCTGAAGGGCCGGCGTAAACCTGGGCACGAGCGAATCAGAGGGGAGAGGAAGATGCAAGAGAAACCTGTTGTTGCAATCGCCGGGGCCACGGGAGCCCAGGGGGGCGGGTTGGCGCGGGCGATCCTGAGCGATCCGCAGAGTCCATTCGCGGTACGCGCGCTGACGCGCAATCCAGCCTCGGCTGAAGCGCGGGCGCTGGCGCAACTTGGGGCGGAAGTGGTGGCGGCCGACGTGGACGACCCGGACAGCGTGGCCCGGGCGTTTATAGGCGCCTATGCCGCGTACTGCGTGACTTTCTTCTGGCACCATTTCTCGCCGGAACGAGAGCTGGCGCAAGCCTCGGCGATGGCCCATGCGGCCAAGAAGGCCGGCCTGAAGCATGTGATCTGGTCGACGCTGGAGGACACGCGGAAATTCGTTCCATTGGAAGACGGCAGGATGCCGACTCTCATGGGACGGTACAAGGTGCCGCACTTCGATTCCAAAGGCGAGGCCGATGCCGTTTTCGCCGGCCTCGGGCTTCCCGTCACGTATCTGCTGACAAGTTTTTACTGGGACAACTTCATCCATTTCGGGTCGGGACCCGTCAGGGATGCTTCCGGCAGGCTGGTGCTGACGCTCCCCATGGCGGACCGGAAGCTTCCGGGGATTGCGGCGGCAGACATCGGGGGATGCGCCTACGGCATTCTCAAGCGTGGCGGGGAATTCGTCGGCGCGCGGGTGGGCGTAGCGTCCGAGCACCTGACGGGGGCGGAGATGGCCGCCGGGCTGAGCGAGGCGGCCGGCGAGCCGGTGCATTACGAGCCGCTGCCGCATGCGGTCTTCCGGCAACTGGGATTTCCACACGCGGAGGACCTGGGCAATATGTTCCAGTTCAACACGGAATTCTCAGACGAATTCTGCAAGGCGAGGGACCCTCAGCTTTCCCGGGAGCTGCATCCAGGGATGCTGACATTCCGGCAATGGGTGGAGGCGAACCGGGGCAGGATTCCCGTTCAGTGAACCCGGCTGGCCGGTTCACCGGCCGAAGGCGATCCAGCCGCGGCGCGCGGCGGAGTATAGCAGCGTGCCTGCCACCATGCCGATCACGTACCCGTAGGGCAGGAAGAGCGCGGTCAGGCCGACCAGCGCGGCTACGGCGAAATCCGTCCGCTCCGCGGCGATATCGCGCACCAGCAAAATCAGGGCCAGGCTTTCAAATAGCAGTAGAATTCCCAGCACTGGCAAAGGGAATATCTCAATGATTTTCTGGAATCCACCACTGAAAAATAGCCCCAAAACAAGAAACAGGGAGCCGTAAATTACCACTGATCCGCCGGTGCGGCCGCCGAACGCATAGTGGCCCGCCATGCCGCCCGAGCCATGGCAGGTGGGCGCTCCGCCGAGGAACGGATTGACGAGATTCATCAGCGAATAGGTGAGGCCGATCCTCCGCACGGTGAGCGGCCGCCCGGGAAACAGGTCGGCCGCCACCTGCCGGGTCGCCAGCACGGAATTGGCCAGCGAGAGCGGCAGTTGAGGCAGGGCGAGCACAAGGAAGCCCGTCCAGATGTCGGGCCAGGCGACGGTGTGAAGCTGAGGCAGGCTGAATCCGGCGGCGCGGGCGAAATCCCCGGCGGAAAGCTTGAAAGCGAAGGCGTATGCCAGACCAAGCGCGATGACGGCGGCGGCGGCGGGAAAACGGTGCAGGCGCATCAGGATGGCGGTCAGCACGAATCCCGCAACGGCAAGGATCCAACCTGCCGTTCCGTCTGAGCGCACGTAATCTTTCAGAGCAATCGAAGCGAGCTGAAGTCCGAGCCCGAGCTGGATGCCGCGCACCACCGGTTTGGGAACAATGCGCGCCACCCAGGTGATGGCGCCGGACAGCGACAGCGCCAGCATGATGACGCCGATTGCCAGCCCGCCCCCGTACAAAGTGGCCGCAGGCAGTTTCTGGGCGATGACCAGGGCAGCCATGGCCTTCAGCGGCTGCACGGGCATCGGCATGCGGTACCAGACGCCGGTCAGGATCTGCATGAGGCCAAAGGCGGCGAGGACGCTTGCGGCATCGAGCCGCGCGGCGAGGATCATGCCCACCAGCAGAGGCAGGTCCGTGCCCATATCGCCGAAGGCGCCCGACCATTCGTGGCGGTTGAAGCGCAGGCGGGGCTTCTGCACTGCGGAAGCGGGGGAGTCGGCGTGCGTCATGAAATCAGAAGCCGCGGCCGGCGGCGGGCATGCGCAAAAGCCAATTTCCAGCATAACAGGCTTGTCTTCGGGCGCAGAAATGATATTCTCGGGCCAGAGCATGATGGCGGGAGAAAACGATGCGGACGCCGTTGCAGGCTCTTGAGGCGGCCCCTGAGGAACTCACCCGCGGGCGGCTGAAGCGGATCGGCGAGGGCGTGGGCAAGGTGGTCTACGCAAGCGAGAATTGGGTGGTGAAGCGCGAGCGGGGCGCCAGCGAGATCATTGCGCTGATCCTGATCTGGCGCATGATGAAGCGGCTGGAGCGGTGGCTGCCGGGGCGGATCACCGCGCGGTGGTTCTCGCACCCATCCACGCCGCTGCGGGCGTTGCGCATGGCGTTGCAGGTGGCGGTGGCGGCGGTGCCGCGCGGCGTGTGGTTCAGTACTCACTGGGGGCGGGTGTGGCAGAAGTTTGTGCACCGGGACGTGCGCGGCGAATATCTCGCGGTGAAGCATCTCTCGGGCACGTCGCTGGTGCCGGAGACGGTGACCTTCCCTCCGACGCTGGTGAAGGTGGCCGGATGGCCCGGCTGGCTGGTGGTGACCGAGGCGACCGAGCGGGTGGAGGAGACGCTCTACGACCGGGTGAGGAAGCTCGCCGCGGAGGGCAACTGGAACGAAGTGGAGCGCTGGCTGGAGCGGCTGCTCGAACTGCGCCGCGCCGCGTGGCGCCGCGGCGTCTTCTCGGTCGACGCGCACCTGAAGAATTTCGGCGTCATTCAGAGCCGCGTGGTGTTGATCGATTCCGGCGGGCTCACGGACCGATGGGAGGACGTCGAGCGGCACCTGGCTTCCGTGGCGAAAAACGGGCCTGCCGCCCGGCAATTCGGGCTGGAGGACATTCTGGCCGGCGCGCCGGAACTAACGGAGCGCTTCGAGGCGAGCTGGCGGGAGCTGACCTCGCCGCGGACGCTGCGGGACCTTTGGCCCGTGCGCCGGGTTTGAGAGTGCATGGAGCGAGCGCCCCACCATGCCCGCCTCATAGAGCAGGCCATCCATGCGGCTGAGACGGCGGACCTCCGCCGATGTGAGCAGACGGATGTGGGGGATGTGCACCAGATGCTCGGGGATGTACCAGACATCCTCCTCGCTGGCCATCCAGCCGAGAGAGTCGAACCGCGCCAGATTCACCGGGCGCGAGTAGGCGCGCAGGGTTTTCTCGCCCTCCGGATTGTAATAGTGCGGGAAGTAGCTCATGACGAGCTCGCGCAAGGTGCGGTAAACGGGGTCGCGGAAGCGCAGGCCGGAATAGCTCGACTTGGCTGCCGCGCCCCACGCGCGCCCCTCGCGATATACGGCCAGCACGTGATCGTCGTCACGCACGGCGGCAAGATCGACGATGAGCGGCGGCCGCCCGGCGAGCCGGAAAGCCGCGGCGGCGAGCATCGCGCCCTCCATGCAATGGGCGCGCCCGTGGCGCAGAACCAGGCGCGGAGAAAAGCAGGTATGCGGGTCGGTGTCGTGATTGTAGGGCAGTTCGTCCAGGAAACGCTGCACGCGCTCCGGGGTGCTGAGACGGCGTAGCTGGCTGATTTCACCCCGCGAAAGGCCCCACGTCTCCAGCACTGGATCCTCCTGATCAAAATTCCGGAGCGGCAAAGCCTTCCGTCTTGATGGAAATCACCTTCATCGCGCCGGCGAATTTGGCGACATCTTTTTCAATAGCCGACGCGTTGCCGACCAGGCAGAACTGGAGATTCTCCGTGGTGAACCGGCGGCGGATGGCGGCATTCACGGTCTCCACCGTCAGCGCATCGAGCTGCTGGAAGAACCCGTCTATTTCGCTCCGGCCGAGTCCGAAGATTTCCAATTCCGCGAGGATCGAGCAGAGCTGGTCGGAGGTTTCCAGCCGGTCTGTGGGGAAATTGCCCTTGATATAGGCGCGGGCGGAGTCAAGCTGTTCCTGCGAGACGCCCTTTTCGGCAAACCGCCGCAGCACATCGAGGGCGAGATCGATGGCTTTCACCGTGGTTGCGGTGGGGGTGTAGGAGTTGATGGCGATGGCGCCGCTCAGGCGGTCCTGATCCAGAATCGAATTGGCGCCGTAAGTGAGCCCGGCGTTGACGCGCAGAGCGTCATTCAACAGCGATGTGAACCGCCCGCCGAACAGCGTGTTGGCGACCAGCAGCGCGATGCGGTCCGGGTGGCGGCGGTGGATGCCCGGCATGCCGATGCGGAAGTACGTCTGGGTGGCGTCAGGCTTGTCGACAAGAAGCAGGCGCGGGCGTTCCAGGCGCGGTTCCTGCGGCGCGGGCTGCTGCCCGGCTTCACCCGCGGGCAGCGCTCCGGCGATGCGGCGCGCCAGCGGGGCGAACTGTCCGGGGTCGAAATCTCCCGCGGCGACGAAAATCAGATTCCTGCCCGCCGCCATGCGCCGGTAATGCTTCTGGATCTCCTCCCGGTTGATCCGCGCCACGGAGATCTCGTCCGGGCTGCCGGAATGGCGGTATGGGTGTCCTGGGGGATAAAAGAACCCGTTGAAATACTGGCCGACCGCCGCGCCGGGGTTGTCTTTGGAAGAGCGCACGCGGTCGGCCGTCTGGGCCAGCACCTTGCGCGCTTCGTCTTCGGGGAAGATTGGCTGGGTGAGAATATCGCCGAAAATCGCCATCGCTTCCGGCGCGGTTTTGGACAGGAATTCCAGCGCGAAAAACGCCGCCTGCCGGTTGGCGCCCGAGCTCAGCGCCGCGCCGAGGAAATCGAGATCGAGGTCGATCTGGGCCGCGGAGCGCTGGCCCGCGCCGCGGCGCATCATTTCCACCGTGACCGCCGTAATGCCGTTCATGCCCGCCGGCTCGCTTTCGGCCCCTCCGCGAAAAACGGCGCGCACGCTGACCAGAGGCACATCGTGGCGGGGCAGGAGGATCAAAGTGGCGCCGTTCGGAAGCTGCTCGCGTGTGAAGTCCGGCAGCTTCACCTGGGCGGAGATGGAGACAGTCATGGCCATCAGAGAGATTCCCAGAGCGGTTCTCATTGTTTCACCTCCGCGCGCTGTTCGGGAACCAGTGTGCCGGCGGTGCGGTTGCGGGGAGAGAAGATCCGCGCCGCCACGCGCTGCACATCGTCGGCGGTGACTTTTTCGATTCGCGCGGGCGCCTGGTTGATCTGGTTCCAGGATCCGTAGAACACCTCGTAGCTGCCCAGGAGGTTGGCCTTGCCGGAGATGGTTTTCAACTGGCGGTAAAAATCGGCGAGGATCTGATTTTTCGCCTTTTGAAGCTCCTCGGCCGGGACGGGTTCGCGCCCAAGCCGCTCCAGCTCTTCATACAACGACTTCTCGACCTCCCCCGGCTGCCTGCCGGTGCGGACCTGGAAGGTGAACAGAAACTGGCCGGGGTCCAGCGAGGGGCGGACGCCGCCTCCTACGTTCAACACCAGTTGTTCCTTTTCCACGAGCCTTTGATGGAGGCGCGAACTGCGCCCGCCGGTGAGCAGCGTTTCGATGACTTCATAGACGGGGAAATCGGGATCCCGGGCGGCGCCGATGTGGTAGCTCAGCATCAGCAGCGGCAGATTCGCCGGTCGGCGGACTTCCACGCGCCGCTCGCCCAACTGCGGCGGCTCCACGGTGCGCACGGGCGGCGGCGGCTCCTGCCTGGGGATCGGCTCGAAATACTTCTTCGCGAGAGGCAGGACATCGGCAGGGGTGATGTCACCGGAAACTACCACGACGCAGTTGTTGGGCGCGTACCCCATGCGGTAGTGGGCCTTGAGGTCGTCCATGGTCCAGGCCTCGATATCAGACGCCCAGCCGACGACCGGCCATTGATAGGGGTGGGCGATGTAGGCGGTGGCGTTGAGCTGCTCGTAAAGCGTGCCGAAGGGGCTGTTGTCGACCGAAGTGCGGCGCTCCGAGCTGACCACGCCGCGCTCGCTCTCGACGATTTTCGGATCAAACGAGAGATCGCGGATGCGGTCGGCTTCCATGTCGAACATCAGCTCCAGGGCGGAGCGGGGAAACCAGTCGGTGTAGACGGTGACGTCGCGGCTGGTGTAGGCGTTGTTGCGCCCGCCCGCCTTTTCCATCTGGATGTCGAACTGCTTGGGGCCGTATTTTTTCGCTCCGTTGAACATCATGTGTTCGAAGAAGTGGCTGATGCCGGTGGCGCCGGGGCGCTCGTTGCGCGAGCCCACTTTGAAGAACAAATACAGAGCCACGTTGGGCACGTCGTGGTCCTCGTGGATGAGGATCTTCATTCCGTTGGAAAGGGTGTGTTCGGTAACCTGGACCATCTGGGCATCCACGGCGAGCGCCGCCACGAGCAGCAGGCCTGCGAATCGGAGCATAGCCACAATGTAGCAGGAAGGGGGCGGGTTCTATTGGGGCAGCACGTCCCGGACAGGAGCCGCGGCAGCCGGCACGGCGATGCGGAAGTCTTCTCCGAGAAAAGCGGCGATGGTGGCCGCAAGCTGCGCCTGCGTCACGGGCGCTGTGTTTTCGCGCACGCCCAGCGGACGGGTGTCGGGGCCGAGAAAAGCCATCCAGATGTACTGCGATTCCGGGATGCGGCGCCCGTGGCTGCGCCACGTTTTCCTGTCCGCTCCGCGGCCGTGGTCGGTAGCGAGGATCAGGGTGGTTGAGCCTCGGTACTCGGGCATGGACTGCAGCGTCTCCCACAACCGGCGGGCGTATTCGTCCACACGGCGGGCGGATTTCAGGTAGAGATCATAACGGCCGGCATGGGCCCATTCGTCGGTTTCGCCCAGCAAAATGGCGAGCACGCGGGGCTTATTCGCGCGCAGATATTCAAGCGCGGTGTGGAATGTGAAAGAGTCGAACGCTTCCGAGTCCCAATACTCGGTTTCCGCCTTCAGGGCGTTCAGCAATTCGATGCGCGCATTGTTTTCCGGAAGGCGCAGCGGCTCGTAGCCGGCGTTGACCAGGAGTCCTGTGCGAGGAGCGTTCAGGATCCAGGGAAACAGCTCCCAGGCGCCGAAGGCGGCCACGCGGCCCTCGAAGCCGGGGCGGCGGTGGAGGAACTCGAGCACGTTCAGGTTCGGGTTGTAGCGTTTCTCATTCGAGTCGATGCGCGGATCGGCCACGCCGCAGAAGGTTTCGCTATAGCCGGGGTAAGAAAAGTAGAGGCCGTTGGTGACGCGCGCTTCCGAGCGGAGCGAGCGGTCGCCGAACACCTGCCCCTGGCGGGCGGCGGAGGACCAGAAGAACGGCAGCAGGGCCGCGCGGCGGTCTTCCGGCGTGGCCCGCCAGAACTGGTCCCGCAGCGCGGCCGCGTCCGCCACGCCGCCAGCCTTGCGGTCCATCAGCGCGGCATCTGCGCCGGAGAAGACCTCCTGCCAGCGCAACCCGTCGGTCATCAGGATGACGACGTTCTGTGTGCGCCGCGTCGGCTGGGCGAACAGCGTGGAGGCGGCCAGAGCCAATAGAAGGATGCATGCACGAATCATGTGGCCTCTCTGGCAGCCTATCAGAAGGAAGTGCGCAGCCGGCAGGGTTGACCGTCCTTGCCCGGCCATCCGGAAACGCCGGTGCGCTTCCGGCATGGGTGTCTGCGCGGCCGAATGAGACCGCCGGGCTGTTTGAGCCCTTGCTTCATGCGTCCGTCGGTTCCATCTGTGCCCATGTTCGGGCAGGAGCAAACCGGGCAGCTCGAATTGAGCGAGTATCAGACGCCTGCAAAGCGCTCCCTGGCCCTCTGGACCGCCACCGCCTGGATCGCGCTGGCCATGGCAGAGGCGATCATAATTCTCGCGCAGGATGGAAGCGGGATGGGCCTGGCCGGACGGTGGGCGCTGGGGGCCGGAATGACGCTGCTTGGGGTTTATTGGGTGGCCAGATATCGTGAGTGCCGCAGGCTGGAGAAACAGCTCGCCGCAAATTCGCACGAGCAGGGAAGCGGGGCGCTGACGCTGGCTTACCGCAATGCGGTTCGCATGGTGGCGGCGGCGGGAGTGGCCTCGCTGGTGGCGCTGTTCAGCCTGAAATGGATCGTGCTGGCGCCCCCGTTCTTTAGGTAAAACCGCAGGGACGCCCGTCCCCGGCCGAAAGGGGACTGCCTGAATTGTCTGGGGGCGGGGAGATTCCTGTGTCTTCGCGTCCGATTGGAAGCCCGGGGCTGCCGCCGGTAGGCCTTGCGCACCCCTTGACACAAGCGGGCGGTTAGTATAAAAGCACTATATCAAGGTAAATCAGGTCTGATTATCTGTTAGAGGCCGTATGCGAGTTCTGCTTCTCGGATTGCTCTGCATGGCTGCTGGCGCACAAGGGCCCAAGCCTTCCGCGCCGAAGGCGCCGGAAGTGATCCTGATGAAGGATGCGGCCCTGGGAAGCGTCAAGTTTCCGCACCAACAGCACGAGGCTCTCACTGGCAAGGAGTGCGTGACGTGCCACCACGCATCCAAGCCGGAGAAACCGGAGACCAGGGAGAACCAGGCATGCCGCGAATGTCACACGAAGCCCCCGTCGGCGGGGGTGAAGACGTCGCGGCAAGCTGCTTTTCACAATTCCACGGCGCAAAGCGGCGTCTGCATCGACTGTCACAAGAAGCAGGTGGCAGCGGGCAAGAAGGCGCCCCTGAAATGCGCCGAGTGTCACGTCAGGGAAGCCAAGACGGTTGCAGGAGGGCAGTATGGGCAACCACGGCATTCCTCGGCGGGAGTTCATGCGGTGGGCTTCGGCAGCCACGGCGTTGACTCCCTTCCATGAGGCGTTTCTGCCGCGCGTGGGCGCGGCGCTCGCCGGCGCTGTCAAAGAGTATCCGCTGATCTGGATGCAGGATTCTGCGTGCAGCGGGTGCTCGGTGTCGGTGATCAACACGATTCACCCGAGCATCAAGAACGTCATCCTCGACCAGATCCTGCCTGGTCATCAGTTGTTCCTGAACTACCACTCCACGCTGATGGCGGCGGCGGGGCGCTTGTCGACGGATGCCGCGTGGGAAACGGCACAGAAGAACAAGGGCAAGTACGTGTTCATCGTCGAGGGTGCGATTCCGACGCGCGATGGCGGCATCGACGGCACTCTCGGCGAGGAAGATGGCAAACCGGTAACGATGCTTGAATGGATGCGGCGGCTGGCGCCGGGCGCGATGGCGATTCTGGCGGTCGGCACCTGCGCCGCCTACGGCGGCATCCCGTCAGCGGCGCCCAACCCGACGCAGTCGAAAGGCGTGGGCGATGTGCTGAAGATGCTCTCGGTGAATGTTCCCGTCATCAACATCCCCGGCTGTCCATGCCACCCGGACTGGTTTATCGGGACCGTAGTGCGCGTGCTCCTGTATGGAATCCCGCCGGCCAAGGACCTCGACGAGCACGGGCGGCTCAAGGTGTACTACGGCAAGAGCGTGCACAACCGCTGCATCTTCCGCGACTATCTCGACGACGGCATTTTCGCCACGAAGTTCGGTGAAGCAGGCTGCATGCTCGAGATCGGCTGCAAAGGACCGTTTACGCACGCCGACTGCCCCATCCGGCAGTGGAACAGCGGCGTGAACTGGTGCATCAACGCCAACGCTCCCTGCATGGGGTGCACCGAGCCGGGGTTCCCGGACGCGCACTCCCCGCTGTATCAAAGGAGGTGAGCAATGCCTGCCAAGGTGATTGTCGACCCCTTGACGCGGATCGAGGGCCATCTGGGCATCGAGGCGGTGGTGGACGGCGGGAAAGTGGTCGAAGCCAGATGCGCGGGCACGCTATACCGGGGCTTCGAGCAGATCCTCGCCGGGCGCGATCCGCTGGACGCCGTGCAGATCACGCAGCGGTTCTGCGGCGTCTGTCCCACGGCGCACGCCCTGGCTAGCGCGCAGTGCCTGGACAAGGCGCTGGGGATCATGCCGCCGCACAACGGACGCATCATCCGGAATCTGATTCAGGGCGCGAACTACATCCAGTCGCATATCCTGCATTTTTATCATCTTGCCGCGCTGGATTTTGTCCGCGGTCCCGAATTTCCTCCTTTCATTCCGCGCTTCGAAGCCGACTACCGGCTGCCTGACAAGGTGAGCCAGGAAATCGTCAGCCATTATGTCCAGGCTCTCCATATCCGGCTAAAAGCGCACGAAATGTCGGCCGTATTTTCCGGGAAAATGCCGCACTGCGCCTCGGTCGTGCCGGGCGGAGTGACGGTGACGCCGGCTGTGGACAAAGTGACGACCTTCCTGTGGCGGCTGAAGGAGCTGCGCGAGTTCATCGACAATATCTACATCCCGGACGTAATGACGATCGCGGGCGTCTACCGGGATTACGCCGAAATCGGGCGCGGGTGCCGCCGGTTCCTCTCCTACGGAGCGTTTGATCTGGACGCGGAGCCGGACGTGGGCAAGCGCGCGCGGTTATTCCAGATGGGGCGTGTCGTTGACGGCAAACTCCTCCCCGTGGATCCGTCGAAGATCGCCGAGGACGTCAAGTTCTCCTGGTACCGCGAGGGACCGCCAGCGCACCCCTCGAAGGAGACGACCGAGCCTGACCGGAGCAAGGCGGGGGCCTATAGCTGGCTGAAGGCGCCTCGCTATGACGGCGCTGCTTACGAGGTAGGGCCGCTGGCGCGGGCCATGGTGAACACCGCCGACGGCGCGAACCCTGCGCTGGCAAAGGCCATCGACGGCGCGCTGACCCAGTTGCGGCTGAAGCGGGAGAATCTGTGCTCGGTGATGGGCCGGCACCTGGCGCGGGCGCTGGAGGCGAAAGCGCTCGCCGACGCCATGGCAGACTGGGTGCTCCAGATCAGGCTCGACGAACCGGTAGCAGTCGGGCACAAGATGCCGGAATCAGCCTCAGGGGTGGGCCTCTGGGACGCCCCGCGCGGGGCGCTGGGCCACTGGATCGCGATCCGGAACCAGAAGATCGAGCGCTACCAGGCGGTGGTGCCGACGACATGGAATGCTTCGCCACACGACAGCAAGGGGCAGCCCGGGCCGATGGAGGAAGCCCTTCTCGGAACCCCGGTGAAAGACGAAAACAACCCCTTTGAGGTCGCCCGCATCGTGCGGTCTTTTGATCCCTGCATCGCCTGCGCCGTGCATCTGGTGACTTCGCGCGGGCGGTTGCTGGCCACGGCGCGCGTGGTTTGAGCGGGCATGGAGAAGAGAACGCTCGTCGCCGGCGTGGGCAACGTTTTGCTCGGCGATGAAGGGATCGGAGTGCACGCCGTGCGGGCGCTGATGGCGCGGGGATTGCCCGGCGGCGTGGACGCGGTGGACGCGGGCACGGCGCTGGACGAACTGCTGGCCGAGCTGAAGGGCTACGGGAAGCTGATCCTGGTGGACGCCGTGCGGGGCGGTGGGCGGCCGGGGACGCTTTACCGCATGGAGATCCGTTCGCGCGGCGACCTGGCCGGCGTGGCAAGGCCGCTGTCGCTGCACGAGTTCGGGGTGGCGGAGGCGCTGGATCAGGCGCGTGCGCTGGGCGTGCTGCCCGCGCGGGTGGTGCTGATCGGCATGGAGCCGGAGTGCCTGGCCCCCGGCATGGAACTGTCGAAGACCTGTGCGCTGGCATTGCCAGGGCTGATTCAGCTCATCCTGGCCGAAGTGGCCGGCTGAACCATTTGGGATAATGAGATCGGTGGCGGTGGAGTCCGCCCTGAATCGCCGTTTCCCACGGCCGATGACTCCTACCCGATGCCCGGTTTGCGGGCAAGAGAGGACGAGGCGACTGCCATGATGGAACACACGGCTGAAGACAGGGCGAGGCCAGAAGGGGCGGCGGCAAAGCAGGGCGCACCGGCGCCGCTGAACGATCCCTCGCAGGGCAATGGCGGCAGACACCTGCGCGCGCTGGATCTGATCGACTCGCTGATCGGGAAATACCAACTGGAAGCTCTCGGGGATTTCCTGGAAAGCACGCGTCAATTCGCCGCGGAAAGAGCCGTTAACGTAGCCATTCTCGGGCGGTTCAAGGCCGGCAAGACGACTTTTCTCAACGATCTCCTCGGCCGTTCGCTGCTGCCGGTGGGCGTGATTCCCGTTACCAGCATTGTCACCGAACTCGAGTACGGGAAGCCCGAGCGGGCGGAAGTCGAATTTGCCGGCGGGCGCCGTGAACGGATCCCGGTGGAGGCGTTGCGCGACTATGTCGACGAAAGCCGGAACCCCGGCAACCGGAAGGGCGCCGAACGGGTGCGCGTCTGGCTGCCGGAGATGGAGCGCTACCGGGGCATCCGGTTCGTGGATACGCCCGGCATGGAGAGCGTGCTGGAGCACAACACGGAGGCGTCGCGCGACTGGCTGCCGAACGTGGGGCTGGCGCTGGTGGCGGTGAGCGTGGATCCGCCGCTGACGCAGCACGACATCGCGCTGATCGCGGAGCTGGAGCGCTACACGCCGCGGATTGCGTTGCTGCTGACCAAAGTCGACCTTCTCGACGCCGAGGACCGCGGGCAGGTGGAAGAGTTCGTGCGCCGGCAACTGGCCGCGCGCTGGGATGGCGGGCTGCCCGTGTATCCGTATTCCGCGAAGCCCGGGTTTGAAGACTGCCGGCGGAAGATCGAAGACGAGCTGCTGGGGCGGTTCCGCAAAGACGGCGCCACGCAGTGGGAAGAGATCCTCCAGCACAAGATAGAGTCCCTGGGGGAGGAAACAGCCGAGTATCTGATTGTGGCGCTGAAGGCTGCCCAGCGCGCCGACAGCGAGCGGGAACAACTGCGGCAGCGAGTGCTGGGCGAGAAAGCGGTGCTCGACGACACGCGGCTGGGGCTGGAACTGATCGTCCGGCACGCCACGGCCACTTCGCGTGCGTCGATCGAGAGCCGGTTGCGCCCGGAGGCGGAGGGGATCGTAAAAAGGCTGCTCAGCGAATTCGAAGCGCAGTTCCCGGGCTGGACGGCGAGCCTCCAGACGGCGATGGACCGCTTCGAGGCGTGGCTGGAAGGGGCGCTGCGGCGCGAGCTGGCAACGCTTTCCTCGGCCCACCGGCAGGAGTTTCTCGAACCGGTGCGGCGGGTGAGCCGGCAGTTGTCGCAATCGTTGCAGGACTTCCGGAACCGGCTATCCGAGAAAATGCTGGAGACGCTGGGCGTGCCGCTGAAGACCTCCCAGATGGAGATGCAGGTTGCCGAACCGCGGGAGCCGGACATCCGCGTCGGCAAGATCTTCGACCGGAACTGGGAGCTGCTGTCGTGGGCGATTCCCATGGCCCTATTCGGCGGCATGGTGCGGCGGCATTTCCGGAACAAGATCGAGAGAGCGGTGGAGATCAACCTGGCGCGGCTGACGTCGCAATGGAATGACGCAGTCGCCGGAGCCTGCGGGACGCTGCTGGCGGAGTCGAAGCGGCGGCTCGAATCGCTGGTCCACACCGTGGAGCAGGTGCTCAGCACGGCGCAGGGGCAGGCGGACGAGATCCGGCAGGACCTGGAGCGGCTGGAGCAGGCGTTGCGCGGGGCGTCGGACGGGTAGAGCCCGGCGGGGGAGCGCGTGCGCGGGCGGCGCGAAAAGGGGTATTGTGTTCCTGTCCCCTTTTTCATGGAGCTTCCGAGGGTCTATCCGATCGTGGACACGGGCGCGCTGGCGCGGCGGGGCCGGGACCCGCTGTGGTTCGCCGAAGCGCTGCTCGAGGGCGGCGCGCGGATCCTGCAACTGCGCCATAAAGGACATTTCTCGCGCACCGTGTTTGAAACAGCCTCGCAATTGGCTGTTTTGTGTCTGCGCGCGGAGGCGCGGCTCATCATCGACGACCGCGCCGACATCGCGGCGCTGCTCGATGCCGGCGTCCATCTGGGCCAGAAAGACCTGCCGCCGCGGCTGGCGCGGCGGGTGCTGGGCGAGACGCGCATTCTCGGCTACTCCACGCACAATGAAGCGCAGTTGCGCGCCGCCGCGGAGGAGCCCGCGGATTACCTGGCCATCGGCCCGGTGTTCGAGACCCTCTCGAAAGAAAATCCCGACCCGGCGCTGGGGCTGGAGCGGCTGCCGGCGTTGCGCGCTCTGACGGAGAAACCGCTGGTGGCGATCGGCGGGATCACGCGGGACTACGCGCGGGCGGTGTTGCGCGCGGGCGTGGATTCGGTGGCCGTGATCGGGGACCTGATGCCGGAGGAGATGACCAAGGCGGCTGTCCGGGGGCGCATGGAAGAATGGATCGCACTGACACGGTGACGCAGACGGGGCTGGTGCAGCGGCTGGGGCTGCTCGATTCGACGACGATCGTCATGGGGTCGATGATCGGCAGCGGCGTGTTCATCGTGTCGGCCGACATCGCGCGGCAGGTGGCTTCGCCGGCGCTGCTGATGTCGACGTGGGTGGCGACGGCGCTGCTGACGATGATCGCGGCGTTGAGCTACGGGGAGCTGGCGGCGATGATGCCGCGCGCGGGAGGGCAGTACGTGTACCTGCGCGAGGCGTTCGGCCCGCTGTGGGGGTTTCTGTACGGCTGGACGCTGTTCGCGGTGATCCAGTGCGGCACGCTGGCGGCGGTGGCGGTGGCGTTCGCCAAGTTCCTGGGCGTGTTCGTGCCCGCGGTTTCGGCTGACGTCTGGCTGGTGAAGATCGGTCCCGCCGGCGTGAACACGCAGATGCTGGTGGCCATTGGCCTGATCCTGGCTCTGACGTGGCACAATACGCGCGGCATCGAGGCCGGCGCGCGCGTGCAGAACATTTTCACCATCGCCAAGATCGGCGCCCTTGCCGGATTGATCGCCGCGGGCGTCTTTTTCGGGCGGCAGCCGGAGGCGATGGACCGCAATTTCGGCCGCTTCTGGGAAGTGCCCTGGAGCGCCTGGGACGCCGTGCGGCTGACGGCGGTGGCGATGGTGGGGGCGCTGTTCAGCTCCGACGCCTGGAACAACGTCACTTTCACGGCTGGAGAGGTGAAGAACCCGAAGCGCAACCTGCCGCTGTCGCTAGCTCTGGGGGTGGGCGTCGTATCGGTGATTTATCTGGCGTGCAATCTGGTGTACCTGATGGCGCTGCCGCTGGAGGGAATCCAGCGCGTGCCGGAGGATCGCGTCGCCACGGCGGTGATCCAGTCGATTCTCGGACCGGCTGCCACGCAGGTGATGGCACTGGCAGTGATGGTGTCTACCTTTGGATGCCTGAACGGCATGATCTTTGCCGGCGCGCGCGTCTATTACGCCATGGCGCGGGACGGACTGTTCTTCGCCGCCGCCGGGCGGGTGAACGAGCGGACCCATACGCCCAACCACAGCCTGTGGATGCAGGGGGCGTGGGCCGCGTTTCTCACGCTGACAGGCCGCTACAGCGATCTGCTCGACTATGTTATCTTCGCTGTTTTGCTCTTTTACATCCTGACCATTGCGGGGCTGTTCGTGCTCCGGCGCACGCGCCCCGAGGCCGAGCGGCCCTACCGTGCGTTCGGCTATCCGCTGCTGCCGGCGGTTTACATTGCGGCGGCGGCGTTCATTGAACTGATGCTGCTTCTGTACAAACCCAGCTACACCTGGCCCGGTCTGCTGATCGTGCTGACCGGCATCCCGGTCTACCTGGCGTGGCGGAAGCGGCGCGAATCCACATCGAGGTCCGAGGCATGAGTCTCTTTGCCCGAAAACCGCTGGAGAAGATTCTGAGCGAATCGAGCGTTGACGCGCACGGCCATTCGCTGAAGCGCACGCTGACCGCCACGCAACTGGTGGCGCTGGGCATCGGCGCCATCATCGGCGCCGGCATCTTTTCGCTGACCGGCGTGGCGGCGGCGCAGCACGCCGGTCCCGCCGTCGTGTACAGCTTCATTCTGGCGGCGGTGGCGTGCGCGTTCGCCGGCTTCTGCTACAGCGAGTTCGCCACCATGATCCCGGTGGCGGGAAGTGCTTACACGTACGCCTACGCAACGATGGGCGAGCTGCTGGCATGGATCATCGGCTGGGCGCTTGTTCTGGAATACGCCATTGGCGCGGCGACGGTGTCGGTCTCGTGGTCGGGTTACATGGTGTCGATCGTGGAATCGTTCGGCATTCACCTGCCTCAGAACCTGATTCACTCCCCGTGGGACCCCGTGCCGGGCATGATCAACCTGCCGAGCGTGATCATCATCATGATCATTTCAACGATCCTGATCATCGGCATTCAGGAGTCGGCGCGGTTCAACGCGCTGATCGTGGCGGTGAAGCTCGCCGTGGTGGTGCTGTTCATCGGGCTGGGCTACTTCTTCATCAACTACGACAACTACAAGCCCTTCCTGCCGGAAAACACCACCGGCAGGTTTGGCGATTTCGGCTGGACGGGCGTGCTGGCGGCAGCGGGACAGATCTTCTTCGCCTACATCGGATTCGACGCCGTGTCGACGGCGGCGCAGGAGGCGCGCAATCCCAAGCGCGACATGCCCATCGGCATCGTCGGCTCGCTGGTGATCTGCACCGTGCTCTACATCCTGTACGCGGGCGTGCTCACGGGCGTGGTGAATTACAAAGACCTGAACGTGTCCGCGCCGCTCGCCGTGGCGGTCGACCGGATGAAGAGCGTGCCGTGGCTGGGCTTCCTGATGAAGCTGGGCTCTCTCGCCGGGCTCACTTCCGTGATGCTGGTGATGCTGCTGGGGCAGTCCCGTGTGTTTTATTCGATGTCGCGCGACGGGCTGCTGCCGTCGATGTTTTCCGAACTGCACGCGAAGTTCGCCACTCCCTGGAAGTCGAACCTGCTGCTGATGGTCTTCGTGGCGGTGCTGGGCGCCTTCACGCCGATCCAGCAACTGGGCAACCTGACCTCGATGGGAACGCTGTGGGCGTTCACGCTGGTGTGCGCCGGCGTGATCATCATGCGGCGGACGCACCCGGAGACGCCGCGTCCGTTCAGGACGCCACTGGTGCCGCTGGTGCCGGTGCTGGGAATGCTGTTCTGCCTGCTGCTGATGTTCAGCCTGGACCGGATCACGAAGTACGCGTTTTTCGCCTGGATGATCGCCGGGCTGGCGGTGTACTTCAGCTACAGCCGCAGCCGGAGCCACCTGCAACGCAGCCTGGTGGAAGAAGCGGCGGGCACGAAGTAGGCCGCCCGAACATTTTCGGCGGATTCTGGTTGGGGAGGCCGGATGGGGAAAGCGCGCCTGATCGAGATCGAATGGCCGGAATTCGGCACAGCCGCCGAGCCTCCCGGCTGGCGCGTCTCGCGCGAGGAGTATGCACGCCGGCTGGCGCGGCTGCGCGAGCGCATGGAGGAAGCGCGGCTGACGCACCTCGCCGTGTATGGCGACCGCGAGCACTTCGCCAACCTGCAATGGCTCACCGGCTTTGACCCGCGCTTCGAAGAGGCGCTGCTGATCACGGGGCTCGACGGCAAGCCGCTGCTGCTGGCAGGCAACGAGTGCATGAACTACGCCCCGGCGGCGCCGCCCGTGGCAGCGGGGGACATCCTGCTGGAGCGCCACCCCGAGCTTTCGCTGCCGGACCAGCCGCGCCGGGGCGGGCGTCCGCTGGCGGAGATTCTGAAGGACTGCGGCATCGATGCGCATTCGCGTGTCGGCGCGGCGGGCTGGAAGCCGCTCCAGCCGCCGCAGCGGCTGGACCTTCCGGCTTTTCTCGCCGATGAACTGCGCTTCGCCGCCGGCTACGAGAACGTTCTCAATGCCACGCGACTGCTGATCGAGCTGCGGCAGGAGGCGGCGCCGCAGGAGGTCGCGTTCTTCGAGTGGACGCAGGCGCTGGCCAGCGAGGGCATGAAGCGCGTGCTGCGGGCGGTCCGCCCCGGCGCCATGGATTACGAACTGCTCAAAGAGGCGCGCTACAACGGCGTGCCGCTCGGCTGCCACATGACGCTGAAGTGCGGCAACAACCGGGCGAGCCTTTCGAGCGCCTGCGGAGAGCGCGTGACGCGCGGCGGGCGGTTTTCCTGCGGCATCTGTTATTGGGGCGCCAACTGCTGCCGCTGCGGCTGGGTGGCGGAGAGCGCGGCGGACCTGCCTGAAGCGGCGCGAGGCTATGTGGAGGAGTTCGCCGGACCGTACTTTGAGGCGATGGGGGCGTGGTTCCAGGCGCTGCGGATCGGCGCTACGGGCGGCGATCTGTGGCGGGCGATTCACGAGCATCTGCCGTTCGAGAAATTCGGCGTGTTCCTGAACCCCGGCCATCTGATCCACTTCGACGAGTGGCTCTCCGCGCCGCCCTGTGAAGGATCTACAGAGCGCCTGACGAGCGGCATGGTGATGCAGGCGGACGTGATCCCTTCGCATCCGGTGTTCTATTCGTCGCGCATGGAAGACGGCTACCTGCTGGCGGACGCCGCCTTGCAGGCGGAATTGCGGAGGATGCACCCGGATCTGATGGACCGATGCCAGAGGCGGAGGGAGTTTCTGCGCGGCACGCTTGGCCTGCCCCTGCACGATGACGTGCTCCCGCTTGGCAACCTCTGCGGCATCGTGCCCCCGTTTCTGCTCCGGCCGCAAACGGTTTTTGCGCTATCCTGAGGCAAGCCCCGCGTGGAAAGGAAGGGGCTTTGCATGATGAGACGCATAATGTTGCCCGCCGCTGTTGCGGCGCTTTTTTCTCTGTGCCTGGCTGGCGCGGAGAAGCCCAACTTCTCGGGGGTCTGGAAGCTGAACAATGCGAAGTCCGACTTCGGGCCGATGCCCAGCGGACCGGACAAGTTCGAACGGACCATTGACCACAAGGACCCGAATCTGAAGATGACCACCGTGCAGGCGTTTCAGGGGCAGGAACGCTCGAACGATGTCGAGTATGTCATCGACGGCAAGGAAAAGACCGTGGAGACGCCGATGGGTCCGATGATGGTGACGCCCGTGTGGAAGGGCGACGCGCTCGAGATCACCGTGAAGCGCGAGATCCAGGGCAACCAGATCAAGTCCGTCGAGACCTGGAGCCTGTCGGAGGAGGGCAAGGTGCTTACCGTGAAGACGGACATCAGCACGCCACAGGGCGACTTCTCGCTGAAGTTCGTCATGGACAAGCAGTAACAAGCCCCTTGTTTTCCTGATGCCACGGGCCGGAGCCGATCATCGTTCAAGTATGGCGTTTCCGGCCCTGGGCAAAAACCTGCTCGAGCGCCCCAACCACAACTTCCGCTTCTACGAGACGCTGGTTGTCGTCTTCGTCACCGTTCTGCTTATCTCGAACCTGATCGGGCCGAAGATCTGCGCCATCGGGCCGTTCCGGATCAGCGGGGCGCAACTGCTGTTCCCCATCACTTACATCTTTGGCGACATCTTCACCGAGGTCTACGGCTATGCCGGCTCGCGGCGCGCCATCTGGCTGGGCTTTTTCGGCTCCGCGCTGATGGCGCTGTTCGGGATGCTGGTGGTCTGGCTTCCGCCGGCGCCGGACTTCCGCTATCAGGAAGCCTTCGAGATCGTCTTCGGCTTTGTGCCGCGCATGGTGGCGGCGAGCCTTCTGGCGTACTGGGCGGGCGAGTTCGCCAACGCCTACGTCATGGCCCGGATGAAGGTCTGGACGCGGGGGCGGGCGCTTTGGATGAGGACCATCGGGTCCACCGCGGTGGGGCAGTTGGTGGATTCGATCGTGGTGATGACGGTGGCGTTCGCCGGGCGGGAGTCGTGGACGACGATTCTGAACCTGATCTTCAGCGGCTACCTGGGCAAAGTGCTGTACGAGGCGGCGATGACACCTGTGACCTACATGGTTGTCAACGGTCTGAAGCGGGCGGAGGGCGTGGACGTGTACGACGTGGCCACCAATTTCAGCCCGTTCGCCTCGGGAAGAGAAGGCGAAGCCTTCGTTGTGCTGGAGCCGCAGTCTGAGTCCGGCGCGGCAGACTGAAACCGGGCGCCGATTCGCGGCATCCACCCCTGAGAAGTTGAGTTACACTGAAAGTGGTGCAAGCACTGGGACTGGCACTGGCTATTGCAAGCCAAGCGGTGGGGAGTCTGCTATGAAGCGATGCTCGTTCTACGCTTTCGTGGTGGCGCTGGTCCTGCTGGCTCCGGCGGCGGATACAGCTTCAGCTCAACGAAGGAACAGGAACGCCGACAGCGGGCAGCGGGAGACGCTCGCCCGTCCGTTGTCGGAGAAGGAAAAGCGCCGGCAGGCGGAGAGGCTTCGGAAAGAGCTGGAGACGCCCTACCGGAAGTGGCTGGAAGAGGACGTCCTCTACATCATCACGGATGAAGAGAAGCGGGCGTTTAAGAACCTTCAGACCGACGAAGAGCGGGAGCAGTTCATCGAGCAGTTCTGGCTGCGGCGCGACCCGACTCCGGACACGATGGAGAACGAGTACAAGGAAGAG
Organism: uncultured Bryobacteraceae bacterium; assembly: GCA_937920635.1. GTDB lineage: Bacteria > Acidobacteriota > Terriglobia > Bryobacterales > Bryobacteraceae > JANWVO01. The sequence continues at coordinate 62,773 of CAKZUE010000022.1, read as the reverse complement.
CACTACCGCCGCATCGCATACGCCAATGAGCGCTTCGCCTCGGGCATCCCCGGATGGAAGACCGACCGCGGGCGCATCTACATCACCTTTGGTCCCCCGGACGAAATCGAGTCCCGTCCCTCTGGCGGCACGTATGAACGCCCGTGGGAAGAGGGCGGCGGCACCACGTCCACGTACCCCTTTGAGAAGTGGCGTTACCGCTATCTGGAAGGCGTCGGCATGCAGACCGACATCGTCATCGAATTTGTCGACAAGTCGATGACGGGGGAATACCGCATGACCATGGATCCGAGCGAGAAGGACGCCCTGCTGATGGTGCCCGGCGCGGGTCTGACGCTGATGGAGCAGATGGGGCTGGCGGACAAGGCGGACCGCTTCAACCGCACCGACGGCACGCGGCTCGGGGTGGGCAACTCGCCGCTGCCGGCGCGCATGAACCAGTTCGAGCGCCTGCAACAGTACGCCGACCTGCAGAAGGCGCCCAAGATCAAATTCCGCGACCTGGAGGCGCAGGTCAATTCGCGCATCCTGTACAACCTGCTGCCCATGCAGGCGCGGGCGGACTTCTTCCCGACCACCTCCAGCACGGTGCTGTCCACCATCACGCTGCAATTCAACCGCAAGGACCTGCAGTTCAAACAGGAAGGCGAGATCTCGAAAGCCATCGTCAACATTTATGCGCGCATCACCTCGATGACGCGGCGCGTGGTGAACGTCTTTGAAGACGTCGTGTCGGTGGAAGTGCCGTCCTCCATGTTGCAGGAGGCGGCGCAGGGCGTCTCGATTTATCAGAAGGCGATTCCACTGCCGCCGGGCATGTACCGCCTGAACGTGGTCGCCAAGGACGTGGTGGGCGGCAACATGAACAACTACGAGATGGCGCTGAACGTCCCGCGGATGGAAGAGGACGTTCTGTTCGCCAGCTCGCTGGTGCTGGCGGACGTGCTCGAAAAGGTTCCCACGCGCAGCATCGGCACCGGGCAGTTCGTCATCGGCACCGCCAAGGTGCGCCCGCGGGTGAGCGAATCGTTCCGCCGCAACGAGAAGATGGGCATTTACATGAAGCTTTACAACTTCCAGGCGGACGAGAAGACCGGCAAGCCGGTGGGCGAGGTGTCCTACGAGATCGTCCGGGAATCGGACAACAAGCCGGTGCTGGAGTTCTCCGAGGAGGCGGCGGCGCTGGAAGGCTCCGCTTCACAGGCGACCATTGAGAAGCTGCTGCCCCTGGCGAACTTCGAGCCGGGCAAGTATACTTTGAAAGTCAAGGTTACCGACAAGCTCAAGAACGCGAGCTTGACGCAGTCGGCGCAGTTCACCGTTCTTTAGCCGTGCCGGCGGAGCCGGGCTGACGCCTGGCTTGCCGGACGCGGGATGAGGCTATGTACCGTACTGCCGCGCTGGCGCTGATCGCACTGCTGGGTGCCCTGCCGGGAGAGATGCGCGGGGCCGAGCTGAAGGTGTTTGGCGCCATCAGCGGGCAGGTGCGCAACGCGGCCGGCGTGGGTCAGATGGGAGCGCTGGTGCAGGTGCTGAACCGCTCCGAGCGCGTGGTGCAGCGCACGCTGGCCGGTCCCGATGGCTGGTTCCGCGTCGAAGGGCTGCCTCCCGACAGCTATTCGGTGCGCGTGACGCTGGCGAGCTTCGTTCCTGCGCTCCGCAATCACGTCGTGGTCCGGCCGGGAGTGGAAAGCTTCCTGCAAATCCAGCTTTCGCAGTTGTTCAGCTCCATCGAGCTGGTCTATGTGGCGCCGGGGCAGACGGGGCTGCTGAGCGAAGACTGGAAATGGGTGCTGCGTTCGTCCACCGCCACGCGGCCCGTGCTGCGCCTGTTGCCGCAACAGCCCTCCTGGCAGACGGCATCGGCAGCCCGGAGCGCCTCCGGGGTGGGGCCATTGCGCGGCGTGGTGAAGCTCTCCGGCGGCGACGGCGCGTCCGCGCCCACGCTGGGCAGCGAGCCGGAGCTGGGCACGGCCTTTGCGCTGGCCACGTCCCTGTTCGGCAACAACGAATTCCGCGTCAGCGGCAATGTGGGCTACGCTTCCACCTCGGGCGCCCCGACGGCGGGCTTCCGGACTTCCTACACAAGAAACGGCGATGGACTGGCGCCGACGCCGGAAGTCGAGTTGACTGTCCGGCAGGCGGCCGTGCGGCAGGCTGGACTGGGCTTCCTGCACGGAAAAGGCGCCGCGGTGGAGGCGCCGGTGCTGCGCACGATGTCGGTTCGCGTAGGCGACCGCATGGAGCTGGCGCCGGGCGTGCAGCTCACCTATGGAGCAATGCTCGAATCGGTGGTGTTCCTCGACCGTCTGAACCTGCTGAGCCCCTATGCCCGGCTCACGTGGGACCTGGGCGAGATGGGCGTCATCGAATCCGGCTTCACCAGCGGCGCGCCAGCGTACGAGCTGATCACCGGAGAGGGGTCGCTGCAAGACGGGCTGACCGGGCTGGCGATGTTCCCGCGCGTATCACTGCGCGGCGGGCAGGCGCGCGTGCAGAAGAGCCAGTCGCTGGAGCTGGGCTACCGGAAGGTTGCGGGCACGCGCACGTACTCTGCGTCGGTGTATCAGGACGCGCTGCGCGACGCTGCCCTGACGGCTTCGGGCCATTCCATCTTCGCGCCCGGCGAGCTGCTGCCGGACCTGGCCTCGTCGAGCTTCGTCTTCAACATCGGCGATTACCGCGGCTTTGGCTACATGGCCTCGGTGACGCAGGAGCTGTGGAACGCGTGGTCGGCGGGCTTCGCCGCCGGAGCGTCTTCCATGTTGATCCAGGATGCGGGCGGCGCCGCGGCCAGTGCGATGGACGTGCGCAGTGGGGTGCGCCCGGTGAGGCGTCCGTGGGCCTCGCTGCGGCTGACAGGAGTCGTGCCGCAAAGCGGAACGAGGATCACAACCTCCTACCTGTGGACGCCCGCGGGATCGGCCGGTCTGGGCCATGCCTTCCTGACGCAGCAATGGCAGCCGCAGTTGGGGCTCAACGTCACTTTGCGCCAGCCTCTGCCCCTTGCCGCCGGGCCGGGAAGGCTTGAAATGACGGCCGAACTGCGCAATCTGCTGGCGCAGGGCTACCTGCCCGTGTCGTCTCCTGACGGCCGCCGCCTGTGGCTGATCCAGTTGCCGCGGGCGGTGCGGGGCGGCATCAGCTTCATCTTCTAGGCGGCGATCGCTTGGGCTGCGGGCAAGGATTTTCCATGCCGGGCGGAGGACTGCCTGCGGGCGCTTCGCGCCCTTCTGTCGCGGCTCTTTTGCGCCCGCGTGGCCCCAGCAGGATCGTGGATCTTGAGCGCGCGGTCAGTTCTTTGCAAACCGTGATACATTGAACCCGGGAATCACCATGGACCGCCGCATGTTTCTCATGAGCAGCCTCGCTGCCGCCGCCGATCTGCCCGTGGTCCGGCTGGCGATCATTGGCGCGGGAAACCGCGGCACCGGGCTGCTGCGCGTCGCGTTGCGGGCGCCCGCCGTTGAAATCGCCGCCGTTTGCGACCTCAGCGAAGAGGCAGCCAGCCGTGCCGCCGGCATGGCTGCCGCCGCTTCCGGCAAAAGGCCCCGCGTTTTCTCCGGCTCCGAATCCGCCTGGCGCGGCGTTCTGGAACTGGAGCTTGACGCCGTGCTGATCGCGACACCGTGGCATTGGCACGCGCCGATGGCCGCCGAAGCCATGCGCGCCGGCAAGTACACGGGCGTCGAAGTGCCCATCGCTCTCACCTACGAAGAGTGCTGGATGCTGCTGGAGACCTGGGAGAAGACCGGCGCCCCGTGCATGATGATGGAGAACTGGAGCTTCCGGCGCGACAACCTGGCCGTGCTGAATATGATCCGGCGCGGACTGCTCGGCCGCATGGTTCACTGCCACTGCGCCCACTCGCACGATTGCGTGGACCACTGGTTCTTCGACCGCGAGGGCCGCATGCGCTGGGGCGGCGAGTTTCTCGCCAGACGCAACGCGGATCAATACCCCACGCACTCGCTGGGACCGGTCCTGAGCTGGCTGGACATCAACTGCGGAGACGCCTTCGACACGCTATCGTCCCATGCCACCGCCTCGCTCGGCATCAACGAGTATTTCCGCCGCCGCTTCGGTCCCGATCATCCCTACGCCCGGCAGGAGTGGAAGCAGGGCGACATCGTCACCAGCGTGGTCCAGACGAAGATGGGCAAGACGATTGTGATCAACTACGACATGCAGTTGCCCCGTCCTTACGACAACCGCTGGATGGTGCAGGGAACACGCGGCCTCTATGACGAAGCGCGCAGCTCTGTCTACATCGTGGACCGTTCGCCCAAATACCATGAGTGGGAACCGTTCGCGCCCTATCAGGAGGAGTTCGAGCATCCCTGGTGGAAGGCCATGCGGCAGCCGCAGCCGGGCGCCGATCCGATTGCCGGCGGCCATGGCGGCACTGACGACCTGGAGGTCCGGCTCTTTCTGGACGCCGCGCGATGGAAGAAGCCCACGCCGCTGGACCTCTACGATTCGCTCACCATGAGCGCCGTGATCGCGGCCAGCGAAGAGTCGATCGCCAAAGGCGGGGCGCCCGTGGCGTTTCCCGATTTCACCCGCGGGCGGTGGCGCGCGCGCAAGCCGTATTTCGGCCTGGATTCCCAGACCGGCGGCTGAGGGCGCGGTCCTGTCCTGAAACAAAAAGGGCGCCCTTTGTTCGGGCGCCCTCTTGCGAAACCCAGGCGGGACTCAGTCCATTTCCTTGGAACGCTTCTTGCGGCTGCGCTTGCGCGCCAGCGCCTGCTTGAGGCGGCGTTTCTCGCCCGGCTTCATGTAGTAGGAGTGTTTCTTGATCTCCTTGATGATGTCCTCCTGCTGCACCTTGCGCTTGAAGCGGCGCAGGGCGCTTTCCAGCGTTTCGCCTTCCTGGACAATCACTTCTGCCATGGCTCGAATCACCTCCTCTCCGGCGCGGCTGCGCCTCAAACATCCAGCATAACGCATGGCGCCCGGGCCGCGGGGGCCCTTCCCACGCGCGTCCAGATCTGATAAACAGACAAGGAGGTCTGCTTTCATCCAGGAGAATTCCATGTCTGAACAGCTTGTGACAATCGGCAAATCTTCGCGAAGATCGTTCCTGCGCACCTGCGCCGGATGCGCGGCGTGGCTGGCGGGCGGCTGCGCCGGCGCCGCGGCGGCTGCCTCCAGTGCGCTGCTTCCGAAAGAAAAGGCGCGGGTGCGGCTCGTCTTCGTCCACCCGGACCCGAAGATCGAAGGCTGGCCCTATCAGGGCTACGACTATGCGAGCCGCAAGAAGATGCTGCTCGGGCGGCTCGAGCGCGGCTGCCCGGAGGTGGAGCTGCAGCCTGTCACCATGACCTGGGTCGAGGAAGCCGAGAAGATGCTCGCCGCCGACGAGGGGCAGGGGATCGACGGCTATGCGGTCTACATCCTCGGCATCCCGTCCAACGCGTCCCGCGCCATCGCCATGAGCGGCAGGCCCGCCGTTCTGATTGACGACCTTTACGGCGGCACCGGCTCGTTCCTCGGCCACTATCCGGCCGCGCGCAAGGCGGGCAAGCCGGTGACAGGAGTCTCCTCGACGCGGATCGAAGATGTCTGCGAAGCGATCAACACCTTCGGCGTGATCCGGAAGATGCGGGCGTCAAAGATCCTTGTGGTGACGCCGCGCGATATGCAGAAGAACATCGAAGCCATCCGTTCGAACCTCGGGCCGGAAATCGTCAACGTGCCCGCCGACGAGCTGAACGCGGCCTGGAAAGCCGCCGACCGCAAAGCGGCCGAGGAGCAGGCGCAGGCCTGGATCCGGCGCGCCGACCGCGTGGTGGAGCCCAAGCCGGCCGAAATCCGCAACAGCGCGGCGATGTACCTGGGCATGGCGTCGCTGCTCGAACAGCACAAGGCGCAGGCCATCGCCGTCGATTGCCTCGAGCTGTTCTACAAGCACAAGATGTTCGCCTATCCTTGCCTCGGGTTCTTCCAGCTCAACAACGACGGGCTCATCGGCGCCTGCGAAGCCGATTTGACGAGCGCCTCCACCATGCTGATGCTGCGCTATCTCACCGGGCGCGCGAGCTACATCTCCGATCCCGTGATCGACACAGCGAAGAACCAGATCATCTACGCGCACTGCGTGGCGCCCTCGAAAGTGTATGGTCCCGAGGGCCGCGAGTGCGCGTACGAAATCCGCGACCACAGCGAAGACCGCAAGGGCGCGGCGATCCGGTCGCTTCTTCCGTTGAACGAGACCCTCTCCACGATGGAATTCGTCTCGTATGCAAAGACCGTCGTCTTCCACCTGAGCCGCGCGGTGGACAACCTCGATGAAGACCGCGCCTGCCGCACCAAGCTGGTGGCCGAGGCGCGCGACGCGCGGCGGCTGATGGAGGGCTGGGACTACGGCTGGCACCGCGTCACCGTCTACGGCGACTGGAAGACGCAGGTGCAGCATGCCGCCGCGCTGCTCGGCTGGAAGTTTGTTGAGGAGGGCTGAGCGGCTACTTTTTCCAGCAGGTCACGGTGATCTCGATCCGCGCGGGACCCACCAGTTGGACGCCGCCCACCGTGGTGCGCGCCGGGCGCGGCTCAGGGAAGTAGGTCATGTAGACCTTGTTCATGCGGTCGAACAGCGAGATGTCGGTCAGGTGCACCTGCACGGACACCGCATCGGCGAAGGTGTAACCGGCCTTGTCCAGCACGGCTTTCACGTTTTCCAGCGTCTGCCTGACTTCGTCTTCGAACGCTTCCGGGTATTTGCCGGTTCTGTCGCGGCCCACCTGCCCGGCAACAAACAGGAATTTGCCCGCCTGGATGCCGGGCGTGTAGGGGCCGGCGGTGGTGGCGCCCTCGGGCACGACGGGCTTCTTCTGCGCCAGCAGGATCGCTGGCGCGGCGGCGAGCATCAGGAGAACAATCAGGGTGCGCATGGCTATGATGATACCGGCAAGAGGCCGCCGTGCGCACCGCCAGGCTTCGCTGCCGGGTTACGGCGCGATTACACTGGTAGTTCGGATCTCTCATGGCGCTTCCCACGCCCGGCACGGATATCGAGAAAAAAGACCAGGAGATGCACGAGCCGCTGTGGCACGTCGTCCTGCTCGACGATGACGACCACACCTACGACTACGTCATCGAGATGCTGTGCAGCCTGTTCTTTAAGACCGCGGAAGAGGCGCTCCGCCACGCCATCGAAGTGGACACCACCGGGCGGACCATTGTGATGACGTGCGAGCGCAGCGCGGCGGAGTTTGCGCGCGACCAGATCCACGCCTACGGCGCCGATCCGCGCATCCCGCGCTGCAAGGGCTCGATGACGGCGGTGCTGGAGCCGGCGCCGTAGGGCAGGCTGTCCAGGAAGGTGAGCGCCCACTCGCGGCGAATCGGTTCGCAGTTCCGGCAACCGGGAGGCATGGGTTCGTGGCACACGAGCCGTGGGGGCACGAGGAAAGGGCGGCGCGTCCGGGGCATGAATGCCGGGCAAGGGCCTTTCAGGAGGGGCCCAGCCGGGATGCAGCCGCCGCCCAGGGGCGGCGGGAAACCACGATGGGGCGCGCGCCCAAGAGCGCTTGCTCTGCGAAGCCGTTATTGGCTGGGCTAGTTACGGAATAAACTAGTCCCCATGGACATCGCCATCGTCCTGGCGCTGACGGCGGGCTGTGTCTACGTGCTGGTCACGGAGAAGCTGCGCGTCGATCTGGCGGCGATCTTCGTCTCCATCGCGCTCATCGCCACACGGGTTTTGACGCCGGAACAAGGGCTGTCAGGGTTCAGCAACTCGGCCACGGTGACCGTGGCGGCGATGTTCGTGCTCAGCGCCGGGCTGTCCCGCACGGGCGCGCTGAACGCCGCCACCACGCTGCTGGTGAAGCTGGCGAAATGGCTGCCGTGGCTGGCGGTGTTGGTGGTGATGCTCGTGGCGGCCGTGTCGTCGGCCTTTATCAACAACACGGCGGTTGTGGCCGTGATGCTGCCTGTGGCGCTGGAGATGGGGCGGGCGGCGAAGTTGAGCCCTTCGCGGCTGCTGATGCCGCTGTCGTTCGCTTCCATGTTCGGCGGCGTCTGCACGCTGATCGGCACTTCCACCAATATTCTGGTGGCGTCGATCGCCGAAAAGCATGGAATGCGTCCGTTTGCGATGTTCGAACCGACCCCGCTGGGGCTGATCATGGCCGCTGCGGGCATGGCGTACATGTTCATCATCGGCATCCGTCTGATCGAAGAGCGCCGCGCGGACGCCGATCTGACCGAGGTGTTCGACATCGGCCGGTATTTAACCGACGTGGTGCTCGGACCCGAGGCGAAGTCCGTCGGCATGGTGGCGGCGCGCTCGCCCCTGGTCAAAGATCTCGACGTGGAGATTCTGGCGGTGTTCCGCAAAGGCCAGAAACTCGCGGAGGCGCCTGAGGAGATCGTGCTGCAGGCAGGCGACGTGGTGCGGCTCAACTGCGACACGGCGCGGATCGAGAAACTCCAGCACCGCCACGGCGTCAGCCTGGTCTCCCATCTGGGCTGGCGCGACTACGATCTAGAAGGAGAAGACGTCGAACTGGTGGAAGCCGTGGTGGCGCCGAATTCGCGCCTGATCGGAGAGACGCTGAAATCGCTCCGGTTCAAGGATGCCTACGGCGCCAAAGTTCTTGCCATTCGCCATCACGGGCAACTGGCTCAGGAAAAACTGGACAGCGTGCCCCTGCGAGCGGGCGATACCCTGCTGTTGAGCGTGACTCAGGAGCGGCTGGAATCCATCGCGAAGAATCCCGCCTTCGTCCTCGTCACCCGAAAGGTGATGCCGCGCTACCGCAAGGACAAAGCGCTGCTGGCGGTTCTGATCATCGCCTGCGTGGTGGCGCTGGCTGCGCTGAAGATCGCTCCGATCGTGGTCACGGCGCTGGCGGGCGCTGCGCTGATGGTGGTGACTGGGTGCCTGAAGCCCGAGGAGGTTTACCCGTCGGTGGATTGGAAGGTGATTCTGATGCTGGCGGGGTTGATTCCGCTGGGCGTGGCCATTGAGACTACGGGGCTGGCGGCGATGCTGTCGAAGGCCATTGTGGCGGCGTTCGGCTGGCTCGGGCCGGTGGTGTTCCTCTCGGCTCTGTACCTTTGCACGTCGCTCCTTACCGAGATGATGTCGAACTCAGCCACAGCCGTGCTTCTGACGCCGATTGCCATCTCGAGCGCTCAGGCGATGGGTGTCGACAGCCGCCCGTTCCTGGTGGCGGTGATGTTCGCGGCCTCCTCCAGCTTCATGACGCCAGTGGGATATCAGACCAACACGCTGATTTTCGGGCCCGGAGCGTACAAGTTCAAGGATTTTCTCCGCGTGGGCACGCCATTGAATATCATTTTCTGGATCCTGGCGACGATTTTCATTCCGAAATACTGGCCATTCCATCCTTGATTTTGATGCGGGAGGAAACGGCAATGCCGGAACATTGGTGGCCGAAATTCATGGAAGCAATCAGCAGGCCAGTGCTGCCGCTGGGAGGCTCCGGCCTGTCGCTGGGCGCGCTCCTTCAACTGGCGGTGCTCGTCCTGCTGCTCTTCCTGGTGGCGGGGCGTCTGCGGAAATGGCTGGTCGGGCGGCTTCTCTCCAGAACCAAGCTGGATGCCAGCGGGCGGCAGGCCATCGGCGCGCTGTTCCATTACAGTGTCGTGTTCCTGGGGCTGCTGGTCATTCTCCAGACCTCCGGCATCGACCTGACAGCGCTTAGCGTGGCGGCGGGCGGCCTGGGGATCGGCATCGGCTTCGGCCTGCAAAACATCGCCAACAACCTGGTGAGCGGGCTGATCGTGCTGATGGAGAGGCCTGTCAAAATCGGCGACCGGATCGAAGTGGCCGGCACCGAGGGGCAGGTGGTCGAGATCCGCGCCCGCAGCACCACGGTTCTCACCAACGACAACATCGCCATCATCATCCCGAATTCCCGTTTCATCACCGAAGAAGTGATCAACTGGAGTTACGCCGACCCAAAAGTCCGCTTCCGCATTCCCGTGTCCGTCGGCTATGAGAGCGATGTGCGGTTGGTGGAGAGGCTCCTGCTCGACGTGGCGCGTGACAATCCGGACGTGCTCGACGACCCCGCGCCGGCGGTCCGGTTTCTGGAATTCGGCGACAGCGGGCTGTTGTTCGAGTTGCGCGCCTGGACGACGACGCTGATCCAGAGAAAAGGCAAGCTCGTCAGCGATCTGAATTTCGCCATTCTGGATGCATTCCGGGCGCACGGAGTAACAATCCCTTATCCGCAGCGGGATCTGCACGTGAAAACCATGCCGGAGAGGCCTGCAGCGGCTGAGGGCCAGGGACTCGGCAATTGAGGAGGGCGTCCTGGGGCTTACGGGCGGCGGCCGGCCGCGCCCGCACCCGCGGTTCTGCCCCGCAGAAGCGTCTGCCATTGCCGAGCGACGGCCTCCACCAGAGCGGGCATGGCCGCGGCCACTTCAGCTGATGGCGTCGACGCCCATTCGAAATCGGCGCCTTCGATCCCCATCAACACGAGTGTTTCAGGCAGGCAGTGCAATGACTCACTGAGCCGGATTGCCTGGGCGAGCCCCGGACCGCGCGCACAGGAGCGCGTGCGTTCAGGCTGGAAATCCGGTTCGCCGTACCTCATGTGGTGAATTGCGCCCGGCTTCGCGCCTGCTGTGAAGGCGTCGACGACAATGACATGGCGGGCATCGCGCCAGGCTTCCAATAGCTCGCTGGCGCTTCCGCCAAGGGTGACAGCAGGGATTTTGCGCTCAGACAGGGCTGCCGCGCAAAGCGGACCCACTGCATCGTCGCCCCAGTCCATGCGGCCGCAACAGAGAATCCGGGCGAGATAGGTGCGGCCGGCGCGAGCGCGGCGGGTTGTCATGGGTCTCCGATAATCTCATCACGCCCCGGCCCGGGTTTCAAGGGGTTTTCCTGCCGGTGGCGATCCGCCTCATGAGGCGGCAAAATCAGACGGCCCCGAGACCCGGGCCTGTGATTTCGCCGGTCCGCATATATCCATCGCGCACCCGGAAAATGCCCGGGAATTTCTCCTCCCAGCCCTTGTTGGCAGCGGGCACATATTGGCGGGCGTTGGCTTCAATGGCTGCAACACCTGGCACGTGGGCGGCCAACCCCGCGGAGTGGATCAGGGAAGCGCCGGGACAGGTGAGGTCCTGCACGCAGAGGAACATCTTCCACCGCTGCGCGGCCGCGGCCATCAGCAGCGCCTGCGCCTGGCCCTTGCAGGCCTTGAGCGCGGCCCCCGTGTAGCCCATCTCGCGGGCCTGCCGGAGGCTCTCCAGATCGGTGAGCGATTCATCGATCACCACCGGCCGGAGGCGGGACGCCTCGTGCATGACGTTTTCCCGGTGTGCGCGGAGGTCCCGGTGCGTGGGCTGTTCCACGTATTGAATTCTGGCGAATGCCTCCGGGGATTGTTCGCGAATGTAGCGTAAAACGCCGAGCAGATATTCCACATTGGGGCAGCGCTCGTTGAAATCCAGGGAATAAAACCAGCGCCGCGTGCCGCGCCGGCGCATCGTCTCCGCGGCGCAGCGGTCGACTGCGAGGACACGGTTCCGGTCCCAGGCCAGGTCGTCGCCATTCAACTTGATCTTCAGGTGGGTGAGGCCGTTGTACTCGATCCACTCGCCGAGCGTCTCCGGCAGCCCGTCGTTCAGGCGCTTCTGGATGTCGGAATCGAAGATGGGGTCGAGCGCGCCCACAAGGTGGTAGAGCGGCATGCGGGGCTTCGGGTCGCGCAGGACGAAGCGCTCCAGATGCAGGCCTCGGAATTCACGGCCGAGATAGCGGCTGAGGTCTTCGCGGAGATGCTGGCGCGTGTAGCAGTGGTAGACGCTCGCGCCGCAGAGCTTGCCGTAAGCGTCGTGGATGGCCGCGTCGAACGGGCTGGCCGTTACCAGAATGGCGAGCTTGGGGACCGGCTCAGGCGAATCCATCTCCGCGCCGGCGCGCAGCCAGGCGGGCTCAAGGTGATGATTGAGCTCGACCGGGTGGCCATACTCGCGGAAATCAGCAGTGATGGCCTTGATCCGTGCCGCCAGCCGCCGCATGGCGGCCAGTGTGCCATCATAGCCCAGCGCGCGGCTCGGCCAGCTCCAGATGTTGCCGAGCGGCATGGAGCCGAAGCCCTCGGCTTCGCGCCCCGCGCGGTTGCGGGCGCGAACGCGGACGTTGAGGAGCGTCACCCGGTCGACCACCGAGCCGCCGAATTTAATCGGCGTGCGGTAGGTATAGCTCTCCTCCGACATCTCGACCGACTCGATGCGCATATCGAGCGGATTGGCGGTCCATGCCTGCGGGGCGGCGAGCAGCGCGGCCTGGAAATCGCGGCGGGTCATCATGGCGGCGGGCCTTTGCGTCCAGTGTATGAGAAGAGAGGGCGGAGCGGGTGCCGGGCAGACCCGTGCGCCGGCTGGACGGGGCAGGGAGTCAGCGGGCGGAAAAGGGGAATTGTGTTCCTGTCCCCTTTTTCCGGTCGGAGAGTCTGACGAGCAGGAAGAGCGCCGCAGCCAGAAGCAGCGCCGCCAGCAGAAAGTGCCAGCGGTGGTCCTTGAGCCACTGCGCCGAGTGCTCGCCCAGCGACTTGCCCAGCCACGCGAAGAAGAGGAAGCGCGGGATCTTGCCCGCGGCCATCACCGCCAGAAACGTCAGCGGGCGGACGCCCAGCGCGCCGGCGCTGATCACGAATACTTTCATCGGCAGAGGGATGACCGGCACCAGCGCGGGAATGAACACGGTCACCAGTCCGTAGCGCTGAAACCAGCCGCGAAACTTCATCGCCCGCGGCCCGCTGGCCTTCTTCTCCAGGTACTTTTCGCCGCCCTTCCGTGCGAGCCAGAACAGGCCCAGGCTCCCGCCGAGCGCGCCTGCGGTGGCCAGCGCCGCACTGAGCCACGCCGACTGCGGATGAGTCCAGGCCAGAAACAGCACGAGATAATCCGGACCGCCGGGGTTGGGCAGGCCGATGCCGTCCACGAAGGCGATCAGCAGCGCGCCCAGCGGGCCCCAGGTCTTCAGGAGCTCGAGGAAGGAACTCATCAGAGGGTCACTGTCTATTGTGAATGGAATGCACCCTCGGTGGCGGAGGGCATTGCGTGGGCAAAAACAATTCTACCGGGATCTGTTGGAACCGCAAGCCCCGTCTGGGCGGACCGCAAACACGAATGGCCCGGACCGCCCTCCCTCAGGAGAGGAAGCGACGGACCGGGCCGTTGCGGACGAAGAGGTCAGTCGGTTGTGCGGGAGCCGCCTGCGCCTGCGGGGCGGCGCAGGTCGAAACGGTCGAGGTCCATCACCTTGGCCCACGCCGCGGCGAAGTCGCGCACGAACTTCTCGCGCGAGTCGGAAGCCGCGTAGACTTCGGCAATGGCGCGCAGCTCGGAGTTTGAGCCGAAGATCAGGTCCACGGTGGTCGCGGTCCACCTGAGCTCATTCGTCTTGCGGTCGCGGCCCTCGTAGACGCCCTCCTGCGAGGCCGACTTTGTCCACTTGGTGGACATGTCGAGCAGGTTGACGAAGAAGTCGTTGGTAAGAACGCCGGGGCGGCTGGTGAGCACGCCGTGGCTGGCGCCGCCGGCGTTGGCGTTGAGCGCGCGCAGACCGCCGATCAGCACGGTCATCTCCGGCACGGTGAGCCGGAGCTGGTTAGCCCTGTCGACAAGCGCTTCTGCGGGCGGGAAGAAGTGGCCCATGCGGTAGTAGTTGCGGAAGCCATCCGCCGTTGGCTCGAGGACAGCGAAGGACTCGACATCCGTCTGCTCCTGGGTGGCGTCCACCCGGCCCGGCGTGAAGGCAACCTGCACGCTGACGCCGCCGTCCTTGGCGGCCTTTTCGATGGCTGCCGCGCCGCCCAGCACGATCAGGTCAGCGATGGAAACCTTCTTGCCGCCCTTCTGCGAGCGGTTGAACTCCTGCTGGATGGCCTCCAGGCGTTGGATGACTTTGGCGAGTTCGGCGGGGTTGTTCGCCTCCCAATCCTTCATCGGCGCAAGCCGGATGCGGGCCCCGTTGGCGCCGCCGCGCATGTCGCCAGCACGGAAGGAGGCGGCGGAAGCCCATGCCGTGCGGACCAGCTCAGGCACCGTGAGGCCGGAGGCAAGGATCTTCGACTTCAACTGCGCGATGTCTTTGGCGTCGATCACGGCATGGTCCGCCTTGGGCAGCGGGTCCTGCCACAGGAACTCCTCGGGGGGAACTTCGGAACCCAGGTAGCGCGAGCGCGGGCCGAGGTCGCGATGTGTCAGCTTGAACCAGGCCTTGGCGAAAGCCAGGCGGAATTCCTCGGGATTCTGCCAGAAACGCATGGCGATTTCCCTGTACACAGGGTCGAATTTCAGCGCCAGGTCGGTGGTGAACATGATGGGAGCGTGGCGCTTGCCGGGATCGTGGGCGTCGGGGACGAGATTCGTGGCCTGGTTCCGTGCGGGCACCCACTGGATGGCGCCGGCCGGGCTCCTGGTCTGGACCCACTCGAAGCGGAAGAGGTTGTCCAGGTACTGGTGCGTCCACTGAATGGGGCTGGCCGTCCAGGCGCCTTCCAGACCGCTGGTGATCGTGTCGCCGGCGTTGCCCTTGCCGCAGCGGTTTTCCCAGCCGAGGCCCTGGAGTTCCACGGCGGCGGCGGCGGGCTCAGGACCGAGGCACTTGCCCGGATCGTGCGCACCGTGGGCTTTGCCGAAGGTATGGCCGCCAGCGATCAGGGCGACGGTCTCTTCATCGTTCATGGCCATGCGGCCGAACGTTTCGCGGATATCCTTGGCGGCGGCCAGCGGGTCGGGCTTGCCGTTGGGACCCTCGGGGTTCACATAAATCAGGCCCATCTGGACAGCGGCCAAAGGTCTGGCCAGATTCCGCTCGCCGCTGTAGCGCTTGTCATCGAGCATCTTCTGTTCAGGACCCCAGTACACATGGTCGGGCTCCCAGTCGTCGATGCGGCCGCCGGCGAAGCCGATGGTCTTGAAGCCCATGGATTCCAGGGCGACGTTCCCGGCCAGCACCATGAGGTCGGCCCAGGAGATCTTGCGGCCGTACTTCTGCTTGACAAGCCACAGCAGCCGGCGCGCCTTGTCGAGGTTGGCGTTGTCGGGCCAGCTATTCAGCGGATCGAAGCGCTGCTGGCCGCCATCGGCGCCGCCGCGGCCGTCCAGCGTGCGGTAGGTGCCGGCGCTGTGCCAGGCCATGCGGATGATGAGCGGGCCATAGTGGCCGTAGTCGGCCGGCCACCAGTCTTGCGAGGTGGTGAGCGCCTTCTGGATGTCCTGCTTGACGGCCTTGAGATCGAGCGTCGAGAATTCCTTCGCGTAGTCGAACTCCCTGCCGTAGGGATTGGACTGGGGGCTGTGCGCCCTCAACGGCGAGAGGTCCAACTGATCGGGCCACCAGAATTTGCTGTGTTGCGGACTCTGTGCGCCGGCAATCCCGGCCAGCGCGCAGACAACTGACGCCAGTTTCAGGGGCAGCAATGAGCGGTTTTGTGTCCTCATCGGCTTTCTCCTTTGTTGTTTTGGGGTGCGCTACCGCCTGTCGTAGCGGTCTCAGATTCCCCCCTAGTGTATGGCCGAACCGCGAGAGAAGTCGCCTTTCTCTCGCATAGGTTTTGCCTATGGATTCCCGGGGCGGGCGCGGTTCCGGCAGCCGGACAGACGGGCAGGGCGGCGCTTCCGCTTGAATCGCCGTTTCGCGATTCGATATCCTCAAGGTTTCTTCCCGCCCATGGATGTCTTTTCACTGACCCGCGTGCTTGTGGACATGGAGTCCATCACCGGCAGCGAGGAACGGATCGGCGACTATCTGTTCGAACTGCTCGACGCGCTCGCCGCGCGCTTCGGAGGGCAGGTGGTAAAGATGGAGGTCGAACCGCGGCGGCACAATGTGCTGGCGTGTTTCGGCCAGCCTGTAGTGACGCTGTCCACGCACCTGGACACGGTGCCGCCTTTCATTCCGTCGCGCGAGGACGAGGAGTTCATCTGGGGGCGCGGCGCCTGCGACGTGAAAGGCATCATCGCGGCGATGATCTGCGCGGCGGAGCGGCTGCTCGAAGAGGGCGTGCGCGGCTTTGGGCTGCTGTTCGTGGTGGGCGAAGAGAAGAACAGCGCCGGTGCGTTTCATGCCGCCCGGCACCCGCGGGGCAGCCGTTATCTGATCAACGGCGAACCGACGGAGAACCGCTTGGCCGTGGGCAGCAAGGGCGCCTTGCGGTACGAGCTCCACGCCACGGGCAAGATGGCGCACTCGGCGTATCCGGAGCTGGGCGAATCCGCCATCGAGAAGCTGCTCGACGCGCTGGCCCGCGTGCGGGCGATTCCGCTGCCGCACGATCCCGTGCTCGGCGCCTGCACGCTGAACATTGGCCAGATCAGCGGCGGCAGAGCGCCCAACGTGATTCCCGACCATGCGGAAGCGGCGTTGATGTTCCGGCTGGTCGGCGACCCGGCGCCGCTGCGCGAAGCGGTGGCGCGCGCCGTGGAAGGGCTTGCGGAAGCCCGGGAGATTCTCTGCATCCCCGCGCTGCGACTGGGCGCGTTGGATGGCATCGAAACCACGGTGGTGGCCTTCACCACCGATATTCCGGCGTTCGGCGGCGCCTGGGGCGAGCCGTTCCTCATCGGACCGGGCTCGATTCACGTGGCTCATACCAGCGAAGAGCGCGTGCCCAAGGCGCAACTGGCCGAGGCGGTGACGCTGTACCAGACCATGGTGAAGCGGTTGCTGGCCGCCTGAAGCCGCAACAGACTCAGAACGGCGCGGCGGCGGCCCTGCGAAGGCGCCGCAACCGCCCGCATACGCGTGATGGAAGAGGCAGAAATGAAGAAGATTGAAGTCGGCATACTCGGCGCCACCGGGATGGTGGGCCAGAATTTCATCCGCTTTCTCGACGGCCATCCGTGGTTTGAAGTCGCCTGGCTGGGCGCGAGCGACCGCTCGGCGGGCAAGCCGTACCACGAGGCCACCGCCTGGAGGCTGGAAGGCGACATGCCGGAAGCCGTGGCGGGGTTGACGGTGCAGGAGTGCAAGCCGGAAACAAAAGCGCCAAAGCTTGTTTTTTCCGCAATGGACGCCTCCGTGGCCACCGAGATTGAACGCGCGTTCGCCGAAGCGGGCCACTTCGTAGTGTCCAACTCGCGCAACCACCGCATGGAGCCGGACGTGCCGCTGCTGGTCCCGGAGATCAACGCCGCGCACCTGAAGCTGGTGGAGCACCAGCATAAGCGCGGATGGAAGGGCGCCATCGTCACCAATCCGAACTGCTCCACCGTGGCGCTGACGATGGGGCTGGCGCCGCTGAAGCCGTTCGGCATCACGCAGGTGATCGCCACCACGATGCAGGCGGTGTCGGGCGCCGGATATCCCGGCGTGGCGTCGTTTGACATCGTGGGCAACGTGATTCCGTTCATCGGCGGCGAAGAAGCCAAGATGGAGAGCGAGACGCTGAAGATCCTGGGCGAGTGCGCCGGCGATCACATCGAGTTCCTGCCCGCGCGGGTCAGCGCTCACTGCAACCGGGTGCCGGTGCTGGACGGCCACACCGTGACGGTGAGCGTCAGCCTGAGCCGCAAGGCCACGCTCCAGGAGATGATGCACGCTTACGACGAGTTCACCGCCGAGCCGCAGAAGCTCAAGCTGCCGAGCGCCCCGCCGAAGCCCGTGCTCTATCTTCATGCGGAAAACCGCCCGCAGCCCCGGCGCGACGCGGGGCGGGACAACGGCATGACCGTCACCGTAGGACGCCTGCGCACCTGTCCCGTGCTCGACTACAAGTTCGTCTGCATGGCGCACAATACGATCCGCGGAGCGGCAGGGGCGGCCGTGCTGAACGCCGAACTGATGTACGCGCAAGGATACTTGAAGTAGCAGGCAGCCATGATCGTCATGAAATTCGGCGGCACCTCGGTGGAGAGCGCCGCCGCCATCGAGCGCGTGGCGGGCATCGTGCGCGCGCGCCTGGACCGCAAGCCGCTGGTGGTCGTGTCCGCCATGGGCAAGACCACCAACCGGCTGCTGGCCGCCGCGGAGAAGGCCGCTGCCGGCAACCTGGGCGACGCGCTGCGCGATGCCGAGGAGCTGCTCGAGTATCACCGCCGCGAAGCGCGGGCGCTGGCGCGCGGAGAGGAAAGGGCGGCGATCGACTCGCTGCTCGACAGCCATTTCGCGCAACTGGAATCGACACTCGAGCGGACCGCCGCGGCGGGCCAGGTGACGCCCGCGCTGTGGGACGAGACGGCGAGCTACGGCGAGAGGCTGTCTTCGGCGCTGGTGGCGCTGGTCTTTCCGGCGTTCGGCATCCCGGCGGTTCACGTGGATGCGCGGACGGTGCTGATCACCGACAGCCGCCACACGCAGGCGCTGCCGCTGTACAGCCGCACGTATGCGCGCTTCAAAGAGAAGGTGGCGCCGCTGCTTGAGGACCGCGTGGCCGTGATGGGGGGCTTCATCGGCGCTGCCGCCGACGGAACCACGACAACGCTCGGCCGCGGCGGAAGCGACTTCTCAGCCGCCATCGCGGGCGCGGGCATCGGCGCGGAGGAGATCCAGATCTGGACCGACGTCGATGGCATGCTGACCTGTGATCCGCGCGTGCTGCCCGGCGGCAGGCGCGTGCGGAAGATCTCCTTCGACGAAGCCGCCGAGCTGGCCTATTTCGGGGCCAAGGTGCTGCACCCGGCTACCGTCCAGCCTGCCATCGAAAAAAACATTCCCGTGCGGATCCTGAATTCACGCAGGCCGGATGTGGAGGGCACGCTGATCGTGGCCGGCACGGTGCCGTGCCGCAATCCGGTCAAGTCCATCGCCTGCAAGCGGGAGATCACGGTGGTGGAGATCCGGAGCCTGAGGATGCTGATGGCGCACGGCTTCCTGCGGCGCATCTTTGAGGTGTTCGACCGCTACCAGACACCCGTGGATCTGGTGACCACCAGCGAGGTGTGCGTGGCGGTCACCATCGACCAGCCGGGCCGCATCGCCGACATCGAGCGCGAACTGGCGCGCATTTCGGACGTGCGTGTGCTGCCGCATCAGGCGATCCTGTGCCTGGTGGGGGACGCGCTGCGCGAGACCGCCGGCATCGGGGCGCGGATCTTCGGGGCGCTGCGCGGGATCAACGTGCGCATGATCAGCCACGGCGCGTCGTTCAACAATGTGAGTCTGGTAGTGCGCGACGAGGACGTCGTGGCCGCGGTGTCGGCGCTGCACGAAGAGTTCTTCCGCGAACTGGATCCGGAGGTGTTCGAGTGAAGCTGGCGCTGGTTGGCTACGGAAAGATGGGGAGGCTGCTCGAACAGCTTGCCCCGCAGTACGGCTTCGAGGCGGGACTGATTCTCGACCTGCACAACAATGCCGGCGGCAGCGGCCTTACACAGGAGAATTTCGCCGGAATCGCTGCGGCGATTGAGTTCACCGCGCCCGAATCGGCGCCGGATAACCTGCTGAAGCTCGCTGCTCTGCGTGTGCCCACGGTGTGCGGCGCCACTGGGTGGTACGCGCGGCTCGATGAAGTCAAGGCGGCCTTTGAGCGCAACGGCACGGGCTTTATCTACGGGCCGAACTTTTCCATCGGAGTGAATGTGTTTGAACGGATTGTGGCCTCGGCGGCGGAGCTGCTGCGCGCGCAGCCGGACTACGAAGCCTGGGCGTGGGAGATCCACCACAGCGCCAAGAAAGACGCGCCCTCGGGAACGCTGCTGAAGCTGGTGGATGCAATGCGGCGCGCCGGGTATGACCGCCGCATTGACACGGCCAGCAACCGCGCGGGCGCCGTTCCCGGCACCCATGAGATTGGCTTTGACTCCGCCGCGGACACCATCACGCTGCGGCACACGGCGCGCAGCCGGGAGGGTTTTGCGCGCGGCGCTTTGTGGGCTGCGCAACGGCTTGCGGAGGGACTTCAGGGATGCCACGAGTTCAGCCGGGTTCTGTTCGGCGAAGTGAAGGCGTGAAACAGGAAAGGAAGGCGGCATGAGCCAGTTCATCGGATGCGGAACGGCGTTGGTGACGCCGTTCCGGCGAGATCTTTCTCTGGACGAAGACGCGCTGCGCCGCCTGGTGCGGCGGCAGATGGAAGCAGGCATTCACTTTCTGGTGCCCTGTGGCACCACGGGCGAAAGCCCGACCCTGACGCGGCGGGAGCATTTGCGCGTGGTGGAGATCACGCTCGATGAGGCGAAGGGCAAGTGTCCCGTGCTGGCGGGCTGCGGCGGCTACAACACCGCCGAGGTCATCGAACTGGCGCGCGAGCTGGAAGCCATGGGCGTGGATGGACTGCTCAGCGTGACCCCGTATTACAACAAGCCCACGCAGGAAGGGCTCTACCAGCACTACCGCGCCATTGCCGCAAGCACGCGCCTGCCCATCGTGGTCTACAGTGTTGCGGGGCGCACAGGTGTCAACGTCGAGCCGGCGACGTTGCGGCGTCTGGCGGAGATGGACAACATCGTCGGAGTCAAGGAAGCCAGCGGCAACATTGGACAGATGGCGCAGATCTGCGCCACCGTGCCCGACGATTTCGACGTTTTGAGCGGCGATGATTCCATCACCGTGGCGTTGGCGGCGCTGGGCGGACGGGGGGTGATTTCGGTGGCGTCGAATGAGATTCCCGGACCTATGCGAACGCTGGCGCAGGCATGTCTCGACGGCGATTTCGCCGCGGCGCGGCGGCTCCAGAAACAGTGGCTGGCGTTGATGGAAGTGAACTTCGTCGAGTCGAATCCGATCCCTGTCAAGGCGGCGCTGGCGCGCATGGGGCTGCTGGAACCCGTGTGGCGGCTGCCGCTGGTTCCGCCTTCGGCGGCGAACATGAGCCGGATCGAGCAGGTGCTTTCACAGACGGGGCTGATTTGAGGCATGCCATGCAGCAGCAGATCGAAGCGTTGTTCGACAATCCCCCAGAGCAGTACACGGCGGCGCATCACGCGCTGTTCGCTGCCTTCAAGCAAGCGTTGAACGCCGGGCGCATCCGCGCCGCCGAGCCGGATGCCCCCAGCTCCACGGGCTGGCGCGTCAATGCGTGGGTCAAGAAGGGCATTCTGCTGGGCTTCCGCATGGGGGCGATTGTGGATATGTCGATCGACGCGGCGCGGCAGCCGTGGTTCGACAAATCCACGTATCCTGTGCGGCAGTTATCAGCCGACAGCGGCGTGCGCGTCGTGCCGGGGGGCTCGTCGATCCGCGACGGCGTGTTCCTCGGCAAGGGTGTGACCTGCATGCCGCCCATGTACATCAATGTGGGGGCGTGGGTGGGCGATGGCACCATGATCGATTCGCACGCGCTGGTGGGGTCCTGCGCGCAGGTGGGCGCGCGGTGCCACATTTCCGCGGCGGCGCAGATTGGCGGTGTGCTGGAGCCGGTGGGCGCGATGCCGGTCATCATCGAGGATGATGTGCTGGTGGGCGGCAACTGCGGCGTGTACGAAGGAACCGTGGTCAAGCGCCGCGCCGTGCTCGCCGCAGGCGTGATCCTGACGCGCTCCACGCCGCTGTACGATCTGGTCCGCGGCGTGATTCATTCAGCGAAGGACGACACGCCGCTGGTGGTGCCGGAAGAGGCGGTGGTGGTGGCGGGCTCGCGCGCGGTGGCGCGCGGCGCGGGCAAGGAGTGGGGGCTGTCGCTGTACACGCCGGTGATCGTGAAATACCGCGACGATAAGACCGACGCCCGGCTTCAGCTCGAAGATTTCCTTCGGTAGGCGTCTTCGAGCACTTCGAGAGTCAGCTCGGCCGCCCGCCGCCAGGTGAATTTCCGCGCGTATTCGGCGCCGGTCTGCGGCGCCTCGCCAGCCAGCAGCCGGCGCAGCGCATCGAGCATCGCCTCTTCGCTTCCGGGATCGAACAGCAGCGCATGACTGGCAGCAAGGCTGCGCAAAGGCTCGATATCGCTGCACGCCGCGGGCACTCCCGCCGCCAGCGCCTCCAGCACCGGCATGCCGAAGCCCTCGAACAGCGACGGGTACACGAAGCCGCGCGCACGGCGGTAGAGTTCGATGAGCTCCGCGCGCGGGATCCATCCGCGGCGCTCGACGCGCTCTTCGAGATGGAGTTCGCCGATGGCGCGCTGCACGCGGTCCTCGGCGAAGCCCGCGACGCCGGTCAACACGAGGCGGAGCTGCGGATGCTCGCGGCGGAGCCGCGCGAAGACCCGCAGGAGCCGCTCGTGGTTCTTGTGCGGATGCGTAGTGGACGGATAGAGGAGGAAATCGGCCGGATCGCGGCGGGCGGAGATCGAGAAAAACTCCTGTTCGACGCCGTGAGGAACCACGGCGGCGTCACGCCCGTAGTAGCACAGCAGGTCCCGGCGGGTGGCTTCGCTGACGGCGATCAGGCGCGTGGAACGGCGCGCCGACGCCCACAACAGCAGGCGCCAGAAGGGCAGGTCGAACCAGCGGAAGTACTCCGGGTGGCGTTTGTGCTGGAGATCGTGGAAAACGGTGACCTGCGGTATGCGGGACACGAGCGGCGCGGTGAAGCCGGGGTTCAGCAGCACGTCGATCCTGTGCCTGGCCAGTTCCACCGGCAGAGCCGACTGCTCGTAGAGGATGCGCCACGGCCTGATGCGCGCCCGAAGGGGCAGCACGGCGCTGTGCTGCCCGAGAGCGCCGGTTTCGCGGTTGGTGAAGACGAGGATCTCGTGGTGCGGCGCTGCCTCTTCCATGGCCGCAACAAGACAGCGCAGATATGTTTCCGTGCCGCCGACGCCGCCGGGGATCAGATAGAGCGCATTGACGCCGATGCGCATGGGGTCACTGGCTGCGGCCGAGGGCGCGGAGAGCCGACTGCCTCCCCTTGAGGGCCGCCGAATCGCCGGGCTGGAGCCGCAGCGCCGCTTCGTAATCGGCCAGCGCCGCGCTCGGTTCGTTTCGCAACAGGCGCACGTTGCCGCGATAGGCCAGGGCATCCGAATCCGACGGGTTGATTTGCAGAGCCTCGTTCAGCACCTGGAGGGCCTGATCGAGGTCCCCCTTCTTCGCGAGAACCCGGCCCAGAATCGCCATGCCCTTCGAATGGCGCTCCAGCGCTGCCGCCTGCCGGAGTTTGGCCTCAGCCAGATCGAGCCGCCCTTCGCACTCGAGCGCCGTGGCCCAATCCACCAGCAGCGTATAATCTGGCTTTGGCGCCAGAGAGGCGCCTCTCTCATATGCGCGCGCGGCGTCCGCGCAGCGTCCCTCCACGTAATACGCGAAGCCGAGATGGAACCATGCCCGGGAGTTGCGGGGGTTGGCGGAGACCGAATCCTCCCACATGGGAATCGCGGCGGTGTAAAGCTCCGCCCTGCGCCACGTCAGACCCGCCAGCACCAGCAGCACGGCGCCAGTGGCAGCGATGGTGGAGAGAGAAGGCCGTAAACGGCGCAGAAACTCGGCGGCGATCATCGCCACTCCCGGGAACCCCAGATAGAGCCGGCGCTCCGCCATGGCGTCGTCGATCGGCACAATGGATGAAGTCGGCGCGAGGAGGATCAGCAGGAACAGCAGTCCGAACAGCGCCAGCGGATAGGAACGCCGGAAGCGCCATGCAACGGCGAGCAGAGCAGCCAAAGCCGCCATTCCCAGCCAGACGCTCATGCCGCCCGGCGCCCGGACCACCGGAAAGGCGTGATCGAGGTTCTGCCCGAAGGGCCACACGATGAGCCGGAAATAGTGCCAGATGACCTCGAACTGGGTCAGCAGATAATCGAGCGGCGCGTGGCGGGCGGAAGCGCCGGCGGTGCCTTCGCGGGACAGTGTCCGGTAGAGCCGGAATCCCAGCAGACCCGCCGCAGCCATCAGCGGCGCATAGAGCTTCCAGCGGCGCAGCAGGGGCCGCATCGAGAAAGACTCGCCATCCAGAAGGTCGAACACCACAAAGACGCCCGCGATGGCGATGGCAGGTTCTTTGCTGACCGCGCCGAGCGCGAGGAGGGCTGTCACGGCGAGGGCGCGTCCCAACGGCATTTCCCCATTGGAGGAGGACTGAAGGAAAACCAGAAAAGCCAGGTAGCCGAACAGCGCGCAGAGCAGCTCGGAGCGGCTCGAAATGTAGGCCACCGATTCGGTGGCCAGCGGGTGCAGCAGGAACAGCCCTGCGCCCGCGGCGGCTGCCAACCGGTCCGAAGCGGACAGAGCGGCGCGTCGGGACAGCATCGTCTCCAGGATCAGCCACACAAGCGCGCCGTTAAGGAGATGGAGGAGCAGGTTGGTGAGATGAAAGCTCTTCGGATTCAAGCCCGCGATTCTGGTTTCAGCCAGGAAACTCAGATTGGTGACAAGGCGCGCAATGCGGTGGATGAGAACGTCCGCCGGCGGCGGAGCCTGAAGGAACGTCTCCAGGATCAGGTCGTCGAAGAGAAAAGGGCCGTTCAGCGCCGGGTAATAGGCGGCGCAGGCAGCGAGCAGGAGAGCGGCAAGGCCCCACCAGTGTGAAAGGGCGCGTGGTTCCGCCGGCGGCCGGAGAACCGCGCCTGCCGATTCCCGGCCGCCGGACCGGCTACGCTTGCCCATTTTTCTCCCTCAGCAGAAATTCCAGGATGGCGACCCGTTGCGTCAGCGTGATATTCATGTCCTTCAGCTCGGAAACAACGCGCGAAAAACGATAAAACACTCCAAGAAATACCATCAAAATCAACATCAGCAAGATGAGGGACGGCTCGCGGATGCCGACGGCGTCTGCGGCCTTTTCCAGCAGCCTTCCGCTGCGGGAGAGAACGATCAGCGCGGCGGAGGCGGCCAGCCAGCTTACCGAGTGCTCCACGCGGATGTGCTCGCGGCGGATGGCGCGCAGCACCACCAGCAGCAGCACGACGGCCAGGATGGTCAGGATGTCGAGGAGGCTAATCATCGAAGGTTTCTCCCACGGCGCGCGCGGCGCGGCGCGCGTCCAGGCGCAGGATGTTGACAAACACGCCCAGCAGGACGTGGACGACGTAGTAGAGAGAGCGCAACGGGGTGATGGTGCTCCTGCCGGCAAGCCGCGGCCGTGCGGGCACTGGGGTTTCAACAAACCGGAATCTGCGCCGTTGCAGCACGACGAGGGTCTCGATTTCGGGATATTCCAGCGGGAAGCTGCGCGCAAAGACTTCGAGGGCGCGCCGGTTGACGGCCACAAAACCGGACGTCGGATCGGTGACCGGTCGTCCCAGGATGGGCCGCAGCAGGAGGCGGAAACACTGGATGCCGATGCGGCGGGCCAGCGTGGCGCCGCGCGCCGCCGCGCCGGTGCGGACGCCGATGGCCATCTCGCCGCCGGAGGCGCGGAGAGCTTCGAGCACCTGCGGAATATAGCGCGGGTCGTGCTGGCCGTCTCCGTCGATGCGCACGACCTCCTGAAAGCCGAGCTCGAAGGCAAGCTTGTAGCCTGCCTGCACGCAGCCTCCCAGGCCGAGGTGGCAAGGGAGGGACAACACCTGCGCGCCCGCCGCGCGGGCGGCGGCGGCGGTGCCGTCCGCGGAGCCGTCGTCGGCCACCAGCACAGGCCACCCCGGCAGCAGCTCGCGCACCTCGCGCACGACGCCGCCGATGGCCGCCTCCTCGTTGAAGGCGGGGATGAGAATCAGCGTGCGGCTGGCATTCACCATGAGGCCACCTGCCGGACGGGCATCGAAAACCGCTTCAACAACGCCCGGAAGTCGCGGGGCCGGATGCGGCGGCGGCGGGCGATATCGCGCCGCTGTGTGAGCAGCGCCGGAAGGCGCCGCAGCAGATCCGCATGCGCTTTGAACACGAGCCATGGCAGCCGCCAGGCGCCGCCCTCGCGCCGGCGGAACTCGGCAGCCTTGCCGTGGCCGAAAAAGAGATCCACCACATGCCACAAATACCGCGCCGCGGCCCAGAAGAAGCTGGCAAGAAGCTGCGGGAGCGGGAAATTCCGGAACACCAGCCTGAGCCGGTTGCGCTCCACGAGCCACGCTTTCAGCGGTGATGCAACGCCCGCGCTGGCCGAATAGCGGTGAGCCACGCGCGCCTGCGGAACGTACAGGCACTTCCAGCCCGCCCAGCGGCCGCGCAGCCCCAGGTCCGTGTCTTCGCAATACAGGAAGAAGTCCTCTTCGAACAGCCCGGTCTGTTCCAGCATCGCGCGCCGGTACATCGCCGCGGACCCGCTGGGCAGAAGGACTTCGCACGGGCTGTTGTGGAACCGCTCGGGTTCGCCGTGGCCGCGCTGCCGGCTGCTGCCGTCGGGGGCGATGTTCATGCCCGCCGAGTCAAGCCTGTCGGTTCCCGCCATCACCACCTTCGACGCGGCCATGCCGGCCTCGGGGTCGCCTTCCAGCGCCCCGGCCAGATGCGCGATCCAGTCCGGCGAAGCAGTGGCGTCATCGTTCAGCGTGGCCAGGTAATCGGCCGGAAACTCGCGGAATCCGCGGTTGACGGCAGCGCCGAAGCCGAGATTGCGCGGATTGTCCAGCACGCGTACGCCCGGCCATTCCCGCAGCAGGCGGCGCGCGCGGCCCTCTCCGCTGTTGTCGACGATCACGACAACGAAACTGTCCCAGCTTTGCTGCATAAGCGACGCCACGCATTCCTCAAGGTTCGCATCGCAGTGCAGACTTGGTACCACGACCGTGACGCTTGGCGGCAAACTGACATTGTAGCGGAGCTTCTTTTCCGTCTGTTCCGCTACAATACGGCCTATGAGCATCCTCACCACCGTGGTAGGCAGCTACCCGGTTCCCCACTGGTTGCTGGGCGACACGTCGAAGACGACGCTGCGCGATGCCGTGATGGTCGTCCTGAAGACGCAGGAGCTGGCCGGCATCGATGTGGTGGCCGACGGCGAACTGAACCGTTTTGACCCGAGCCATCCCGAGACCAACGGGATGATCGACTACTTCATCTCGCGCATGGACGGCATCCGCACCCGGTTTTCGCTCGAGGACATCGAGATGTTCCGGCGCGACGCCGGCGTGGCGTACAGGACCGATCCGGCGGGCATCGTCACCGGCCCCGTCATGCCGGGCGTCCTGAATCTGCCGCGGGACTTTGAATTCACGCGGGGCCTGACGCAGAAGCCTTTGAAGTTCACCTGCACGGGGCCTCACATGCTGGCGAAGGTGCTCACGGACCGCCACTATGGCTCGCGCGCCGAGCTGTGCCTGGCCCTGGCGGATGTGCTGGCGCAGCAGCTTTCCTCGATTCAGGCCGACGTCATTCAACTCGACGAAGCCAACATCAGCGGCCATCCGGAAGACGCCGAATGGGCGCTGCCCGCGCTGAACCGCGTACTGGATGCGATCCCGGTCACCCGCGCCATGCACATCTGTTTCGGCAATTACGGCGGCCAGACGATTCAGAAGGGCTTCTGGCGGGATCTGCTGCCGTTCCTCAACGGCCTTCATGTGGATCACTTCGTGCTGGAGTTCGCGCGGCGGGGTTACGCGGAGCTGGGAGTGTTCCGGGATCTCAACCCGTCGATCGGACTGGGGCTTGGCGTTGTGGACATCAAGGACAACGAGGTGGAATCGCCCTCGCTCATCGCTGAGCGGATCGAGCATGCGGCGAAGACCCTGGGCGAGGAACGCATCCACTACATCCACCCCGATTGCGGCTTCTGGATGCTGCAACGCAACGTGGCCGACCGCAAGATGCGCGCCCTGGTGGAAGGACGCAACCTGTTTGAAGGCCGCGCCTGAGGCTTCATAATAAGAGACAGGCTGGGAGTTCCCAATGAAAAAGCTTGCACAAATTCTGTGTCTATGCGGCGCCGCGTTTGCGCAGCAACCTCCGGAAGGAACGCATCTCTCCAATCTCCGGAAGCTCACCGATGGCGGGCAGAACGCCGAAGCCTATTGGTCCCCGGACGGCAGGAGGCTGATTTTCCAGTCCACCCGCCCGCCGTATGCCTGCGATCAGATGTTCATCATGAACGCTGACGGCTCGGATCAACGGCTGGTCTCGACGGGGAAGGGGAGGACCACGTGCGGCTACTTCCTGCCGGACAACCGCCACATCGTGTACGCTTCGACGCATGAGGCGGGCGACGCCTGTCCGCCGCCGCCCGACCGCAGCAAGGGCTACGTCTGGGGCGTTTTTCCCGGCTATGACATTTATCTGGCCACGGATGACGGAAAAATCGTAAAGAAACTCACGGATTCCCCGGGATATGACGCGGAAGCGACCGTAAATTTCCGCACTGGCAACATCATTTACACATCGCTCGCGTCAGGCGACCTCGAGCTGTGGCGCATGAGGCGGGACGGTTCGAACAAGCGGCAGATCACCAGGCGTGAGGGCTACGATGGCGGCGCTGTCTACAGCCGCGATGGAAAGCGGATCGTCTGGCGCGCCACGGCGCCGGACAACCAGGAGGCGATGCGGCGCTACAAGGAGCTGTTGAAAGAGAACCTGACCGAGCCCATGCGGATGGAGCTCTTCATCAGCGACTCCAATGGACGAAACGTGCGCCAGCTCACCCGCACCGGATGTGCGGCGTTTGCTCCCACCTTCACTCCCGACGGCAAACGCGTGGTCTTCTCCTCCAACCTGCACAACTGCGACGGGCGCAAGTTCGAGCTGTATTGGATCCGCACGGACGGCACAGGACTCGAGCGGCTGACGTGGTTCGACGGCTTTGCGTCTTTCCCGGAATTTTCGCCCGACGGCAAAAAGCTCGTGTTCTCCTCCGACTGGCAGGCGAAGAGCCGCTACGAGTTCAACATCTGGTTGGCGGACTGGCGCGACTGACGCGAGGCTTCTGATAGACTCGCTCTCGCAGGAACACCATGGACAGAAGACTGTTTCTCGCCGCCGCGGCAGCCGCTCCCGCCGCGGCTCAACAGAACAGCGGAGCGAAGCAGTGGCGCACCGCGCCGCTCGGCTACTCGGACACGCCCCAGCTTCCCGGACAAACGTGGAAGGTGCATGACATCGAGCGTCCGCGCCCGCCCGTCATCACACCGGGCGCGCGCCCGGGCGACCCGCCTTCAGACGCGATTGTGCTGTTCGACGGCAGGGATCTCTCGCAGTGGTATCAGCGCGGCCGCGGCGCAGACCGCGGCAAGGAACTGCCGCCGCGCTGGAAGGTGGAACAGGGCTACATGGAGTGCGTGGGCGGTACCGGAGACCTGGTCAGCCGCGAAAAATTCGGCGACGCTCAGTTCCACATCGAGTGGGCGTCGCCCGTCGAGATCGACGGCGATTCGCAATGGCGCGGCAACTCCGGCATCGTCATCATGGGCCGGTACGAGATGCAGGTGCTGGATTCGTGGAACAACCCGACATACGCCGACGGGCAGGCGGGCTCCATTTACGGCCAGTGGCCTCCCATGGTGAACCCGTGCCGCGCGCCGGGCGAGTGGAACGTCTACGACATTTTCTTCGAGGCGCCGCGATTTGAAGGCGGCAAAGTGGCCAAGCCGGCTTTCGTCACTCTCGTCTTCAACGGCGTGCTCGTGCATCATCACCAGGAGATCATCGGCCAGATGGCCCATCGCATCGTGCGCCCGTACGAGCCGCACGGGCCGCAAGAGCCGCTCGTGCTTCAGGACCACGATACGAAGGTCCGCTACCGCAACATCTGGGCGCGGCACGTTCTCGGATATGACCGCAAGTCCTGACGGACGCCGCACGCGGTGATAGACTCTCCGGATATGCCGGAGAACCGCAGAACATTTCTGGGAGCGATGACCGCGGCTTCCTACAGCCGTGTGGCTGGGGCCAACGGCCGAGTGGGCGTGGGCTTCATCGGCTGCGGGCTGATCGGGCTGCGGCACATCGAGGACTTCCGCAAGCTGCCCGATGCAACGCTTGCCGCCGTCAGTGATGTGTATGCGCCCCGCGTGGATCAGGCGAGCCAGATGTGCGGCGGCGCGGCGAAGCCATACGCGGACTTCCGCAGGCTTCTCGAAGACAAAAACGTCGACGCCGTGGTGATCTCCACGCCCGACCATTGGCACGCGCTGCAAACCATCATGGCTTGCGCGGCGGGGAAAGACGTTTACGTCGAAAAGCCCATGACGCTGTTCGTCCGCGAGGGACGGTGGATGGTGAACGCGGCGCGCCGCCACAAGCGCGTGGTTTGCGTGGGCACGCAGGGGCGCAACAATACGCGCCTGCCCGAGGTTTTCGAACTGATCCGCTCCGGCGCCGTGGGCAAGATCCATTCGGTGCGCTTCAGCGCGTACCGCAACATCATGCCCGGCTTCGGGCGTCCGGCGGACACCGAGCCGCCGCCAGGCCTCGATTACGATCTCTGGCTCGGACCCGCGCCGAAGCGCCCTTACAACCCGCACCGGTGCCTGTATCATTTCCGCTGGTTCTGGGACTATTCGGGCGGGCAGATGACAAACCTCGGCGCGCACGATCTTGACCTTGTGCACTACATCCTCGGGCTGCATGCGCCGCGTTCTGTCTATTCGTCAGGCGGGCGCTACGCATTGCAGGACGATGGTGAGACACCGGACACGCAGGACGCGATCTGGGAATATGGCGGCGTTCTCGTGGAAGGCTCTTTCCGCGAGGCGGGCGGCTCGCGCCGCGCATCGGCTGGCACCGGAGCGAGCCTGGCAGGGGTGCAGTTCGTCGGCACCCAGGGGCTGCTCGTTGTGTCGCGCGGCGCGTATGAGTTTGTGCCCGATCTGAGGATCGTTCCGGAGAGCGCCATTCCTCCATGGTCCAATCCGGCGGGCCATCCGCAG
The DNA here is from genome assembly GCA_937920635.1 of uncultured Bryobacteraceae bacterium. Classification (GTDB taxonomy): domain Bacteria; phylum Acidobacteriota; class Terriglobia; order Bryobacterales; family Bryobacteraceae; genus JANWVO01. Next base: position 32,216 of record CAKZUE010000022.1, on the reverse strand, counting down.
GCGGCCAAAGCGGAGCCCAAGCCTTATGCGGAACCGCGTTCCGGCAAGAGCGACTCGGCCGAGCCGATCGACCTTCACGCGCGCCATTTCCTCGATTGTGTGAAGTCCCGCCGGCGTCCGGTGGCGGATGTCGAAGATGGCCACGAAGTCTCCGTCTCCTGCCATCTGGCGAATCTCTCCATGAAGCTGGGACGGAAGCTCGCCTGGGATCCGAAGAAGGAGGAAGTGGTGAACGACCGCGAGGCGAACGCCCTGCTCGAAAGGCCCTACCGCAAGCCCTGGGACGCCATGTTGCGGAGCTTGATGGCATGAGGCGGCGCGAGTTTCTCGTCACAGCCGCGGCGGCATTGCAGCCTCCGGCGCAGCGGATCACGATGGGCGTCTCGCCGGATTCCTTCGCCGTGCGCCGGCCGCCGCGCACGGCTCTGGAGTTCCTGCAATTGGCCCGCGCGCGAGGATTTGGCGGAGTGCAGGCCGCGTTGCCTCAAGATTTCACGCCAGATTATCTGAAAAACGTCCGGGAATTCTGCTCGAAAAACGGAACGTACTGGGAGCTGCTGGCGCCTCTGCCGGAAGACGACCCCGCGCCTTTTGAGCGGCTGGTCAAAGCGGGAAAGGAGGCGGGCGCGGATTGCATCCGCTCCGTGTGCCTCTCCGGACGCCGTTACGAGACCTTCCGGTCCATGGAGGACTGGAAGGAGTTCGTCCGGCGGTCGCACCGGCGGCTGGCCCTGGCCGTGCCGGTGGCGGAAAAGCACCGGCTGCCTCTCGGAATCGAAAACCATAAAGACTGGACAGCGCAGGAAATGCCGGAGATTTTCCGGAAATACTCGAGCGAATATTTCGGCGCCTGCATCGATTTCGGGAACAATCTGTCGCTGCTCGACGAGCCGATGGAGCTGATCGAGGCGCTGGCGCCGTGGGTGATCAACACCCATATCAAGGACATGGGCGTTGAAGAGTATGCGGACGGTTTTCTGTTGTCCGAGGTGCCGCTGGGAAAGGGCATCGTGGACCTGAAGCGCGCCGTGCCGCTGCTGCGCTCGAAACGCCCGGGCGTCCGCTTCACCATGGACACGCTGGTGCGCGACCCGCTCAGGATTCCGTGCCTGACGGAGCAGTACTGGGTGACCTTCGAGCAGCCCGACGCCCGGCGGCTGGCGAGGATGCTGCGGCTGGTGCGCGCCCACCCGCCGCGCGAGCCGTTGCCGCGCGTTACCGGGCTGTCACGCGATCAGGCGCTCGCCCTGGAAGACCGCATTCTGGATGAATGCCGCGCCTACGCTGCCGGGCCGCTGGGCCTGGCGTGAGCGGTTGCCCGCGGCGGCTGCGAAGTGAAACGATAGTACACGCATGGCTGAGCGACTCCAGGGCATCTTCACGCCCATGCTCGTGCCGCTTGACGAGCGCGACCGGATCCACGAAGCCGAACTGCGCCGCTTCATCGGCTGGCTGATCGAGAAGGGCGTTCATGGCTTGTACCCGAACGGCTCGACGGGCGAGTTCACGCGGCTTACGGTGGAGGAGCGCCGCCTGATCGTGAAGATCACTTGTGAAGAAGCCGCCGGGCGCGTGCCGGTGCTGGCGGGCGCGGCTGAAGCCAATGCGCGCGAAACGATCGCCGCCTGCGAGCTTTACCACGGTTACGGGGCGCGGGCGGTCGCCATCGTCTCGCCGATCTACTACCGGCTCAGCCCCGAGTCGGTGTACATGTACTTCCGCGAGATTGCGCTGCACTCGCCCATCGACGTCACGCTGTACAACATCCCGCTGTTTGCCAGCCCCATCGACTTGAACACGATCCGCCGGCTGAGCGAACTGGAGCGGATCGTGGGCATCAAGGACTCCTCGGGCGACGTGGCCTTCATGATGCGGATGATCGCTGCCATCCGCCCGCAGCGGCCCGATTTCACGTTCCTCACCGGGTGGGATTGCGTGCTCGTGCCGATGATGATGGCAGGCGCCGACGGCGGCACCAATGCGGCGTCCAACGTCGTACCCGAGCTGATGCGGAAGCTCTATGATCTCTTCCGCGCCGGGCGGCTTGAGGAGGCTATGCGGATGCAGTTCCGCATCCTGGAGCTGTTCGATCTGATGCTGAACAATTTCGAATTCCCGGACGGCTTCCGCGCGGGCGCCGAGATGCGCGGGTTCCATTTCGGCCGCGGACGCCAGCCGCAGAGCGCGTCGCAAAAGGCCGACCGCGCGGCGCTGAAGCGCGTGCTCCAGTGCCTGCTGGCCGACACGGGTATCGTCGAGCCGCCCGAGTCCGGCTGCGCCCCGCGCACCGGAGAGCCAGCGCGCGACCGCATCGAACAGGTGGTGGTGGAAGTGATGGAGACCCTGCGCCGCAGGGGCATGCTGGAATGAACGCGCTGGGCCTGATCGAGGTGGCGGGCTGGAGCCCGTCGATGGTGGTTCTCGACGCGATGGAGAAGACCGCCGGCGTCGACCTGTTCCAGATCGAGCTGAACGACCTCGCCGGGGCGATGATGAAGGTTACCGGTTCGCTGGGCGCCGTGCGCGCCGCCATTGAGGCCGGCCGCCGGCTTGCCGAAACGATGCAGGTTGCCTGCATCACCGACATCATCCCGAACCCCGAGCCGCGCGGCCGCCGCGGCTGGCAGGGCGGCCAGGAATACAATCCGCTCATCGAACAGGACGTGGTGCACACGCCCGGTGAGCAATACAGGGAGGCAACCGTGAAGGGACAGGCGCCTTTTGCCGTGGGACTGATTGAGACGCAGGGCTTCACTGCCGTCTTCGAGGCCATCGACACGGCTTGCAAGACGGCCGATGTCGAGGTGCTGGCGCGGGAAAAACTCGGCGGCGGCTACATCACCGTGGTCATCAAAGGCGATGTCGCCGCCGTGCGCGCGGCGGTGGAAGCAGGCAAAGCGAAGGTGGACGGTCTGGGCAAGCTGATCGCCGCGCACGTCATCCCGAGCCCCACTGAAGCGGTGCTCTCCCTTTTGCCGAAGCAGTCCTGACCGCGCTGCGCAGAACCAGCGGAGGGAGTGCTCCAGCCAGGTCTCGGCTCCGCAACCATGATCCTTGTGATATCGTCATGTACGTCATGCAGAACCAGAATCTGACTCGCCGTTCTTTTGTCGCCGCCGCGGGCGCTGCCGCAGCCCTGCCTGCCCTAGGCGCGGCCAAGCCCCTGGTCGGCATCGAGATGTATTCGGTGCGCCAGGAGATGGCGAAAGACATCTTCACGCCTGTGAAGACGGTGGCCCAAATGGGCTACCAGTGCGTCGAATTCTACGGGCCCTATATCGGATGGACCATGGACCAGATCAAGGAGATGCGCAAGCTTCTCGATGATCTCGACGTCAAATGCCTCTCCACTCACAACGGTTCCAACAATCTGCTGCCCGAAAATATGCAGAAAACCCTCGAATGGAACCAGGCTCTCGGCAGCAAATACATCGTCATGGCCAGCGCCGGCAAGGTGGAGCCGACCGTCGACGGCTGGAAAAAGGTGGCGGATGTTTTGACCAAAGCGGACGAAATCGCCCGCAAATCCGGCTGCGCCGTCGGATTTCACAATCACCAGCTGGAATGGCGGCCCGTCGAGGGGCAAAAACCGCTGGAAATTCTGGCCAAGAATACGCCGAAATCCGTGATTCTCCAGCTCGATGTGGGCACTTGCGTGGAAACCGGCAACGACCCTGCCGCCTGGATCCGCTCCAATCCCGGCCGCCTGCAGTCGATCCACTGCAAGGAGTGGTCGAAAGAAAAGGGCTACCGCGTCCTGTTCGGAGAAGGCGACTCCCCGTGGAAGGACATCTTCAAGGCGGCGGAGTCGGTCGGCGGCGTCGAGTTTTACCTGATCGAGCAGGAGGGGCACGACCTGCCGCCCTACGAGGCGGTCGAGAAGTGCCTCGCCAACTTCCGCAGGATCCACGGCGCCTGATTGTAGTAGTAAAAAGGGGACAGGAACACAATTCCCCTTTTTCCGCGCCTCGAAAACTGGTGCCAGGCGGGCCTGTCCCCGGTTTTTTGTTTTTCCGTCCGCGGCCCCGATCAGCACCGGATCCGGGGCCTGCATCCTCATGCTTCCAGGCGCAGCTCGCCTTCATCACTGGCCGCTGTCCCGTCGAGTTCCCGCCGTTTCCGGTCCGGAGTCCGGGCCGGACGGGATTCATTCGGCGTGGGTGGCCAAAACCCTGGGCTGCCAGAAGGAGCCATCCACCACCTTGACCTCGAACACCATCTCGACCCTGGGCTTGCTGAAGTCGACTTCCTTGCCGGCCAGGGCGCCGCGCAGCAGCTTCGGGTCAGTGGCCAAGGCCCCGGCAGCGTGCGTTCCCGGCGGCGCAACCCCGGCCAAGCACACCATCACCGCCCCGGTGCCGGGATCCCGCCAGCGGGAGATGATGCCATAGTCCACCTTGTCCTCGAGTTTCGGCCAAGGGGAAGTGAGTCTCCAGAAAACTTTGCCGGGGTTGCGGGTGTCCATGACGCCGAACCCGCTGCCCGGAATGGTCCCGATTTCGTAGCGGATCTGGCCGCGCATCACCTCCGCCCACCGGTTCATACCGGCGCCTATCAGAACGGTGGGCTGGCCGCGCAGTTCGGAGAAATGCGTTTCGCTGACCCACTTCACCTGGTAGCTCAGGCCACGCTGGAGGAAGAACTCTACCAAACCGAGCAGCGACGCGGCGTCGCCCGTCGGGATCACCCCGGCCCGGATGCGCTCGAGCCCTCTGATCCGCATGCGGCATCGTGGGTCGTCATCAGGACAGCCGGTTCCATACAAGGATTCATAGTCCTTGAGGGCTGGTCCGACCAGGTCGTAGGCCCTGACCTCGCCGAGCGCTATCAGAACCTTAGTTTTGGAGGCCAAGACCGGCGCCCAGAATTCCGCGACCGGATCCGGGACCCGCGTGGGCCGGAGAGAGAAAACGCTGAGAACAAACGCCCCCAGCAGCACCGCCATGCCTGCCATCAGCAGCCACCTGCGGCGCGGTTTGGGCTGCCCGGGAGGGGTTGGCTCGGCGACGAACTGGAAAGTTGGGACGTAAGATCCGGCGGGCAGATCGATCCTCACCACCTCCGTGCCGGATTCCAGATAGAACTGGGCCAGACGTTTCCTCACCTCGCCTGCGGCGACGCGGACGCTTGCGTCCTCGTCCGTGCGATAGTCGGACGGCTTGTCGAAGAGCTTGATGCCCAGCGTGCGCTCTTTCAGTTCACCGGCGCGCCCCTCCAGCGTCTCGCTCACAACGTAAGAAAGCAGCCTCGCAGACCGTTTGCTTGACTTGAAGTGGGCGCTGTCCAGGATACGCGCCAGCTCGGATTCCACTGCGGCACGCTGCGCTACATCATGGACGCCGATGTCGCCGATCCCCACCTGTCTTTCCTGCCCTCTCATCCTAAAGCATACACCTCTAATGCCTTACAGATGATCGATCAGGGTAGTTAACCGTAAATTCTGGACAAAACTGGCGCCGGGAGGCGTACAGTCTCAGGCAGCGAGGGTTTACCATGCTGCAACTTTCGTCTCGTCTACATGCCATGTCGCTGCTGGCGGCATTCCTTGTGGGAGCAGGGGTGAACGCCCAGATCCGTTCGGGCAGAATTTCCGGCTCGGTCACCGATGCCACCGGGGGCGCCATTCCCGAAGCGAGCGTCGAGGTCATTGAAGTCCGGACCAACCAAACATATAAAGTGGCCACCAACGCCGAAGGGGAGTTCGCCGTCCCCTACCTGCCTCCGGGCGAGTATGAAGTCCGGTGTGAGAAGCAGGGCTTCGTCGGCGCCAAGCGGTCGGAGATCGCTTTGGGTGTGGCTCAGAATCTGCGGCTGGAGTTCCGGCTCCAGATCGCCGCCGTGCAGACGGCGGTGGAGGTCAGCGCCTCGGCCGCGACGATCCAAACGGAATCGGCCACCGTGCAGGGAGTGACTCCGGAGAGGATGATCCGGGCTCTGCCCAACCTGAACCACAACCCGCTCTATTTCGTGACTCTGCAAATGGGCGCGACTCCGCGCGCCTCGATGCTCCAGGTGACCGGGCAGAATTCGTTCGGCATTGGCATCAACGGCCGCAGAAACGTCTCCGCGCTGTCGATCAACGGCGGCGGGGCTTTTCAGAACGACGTGCAGGTAGACGGCGTCGGGGTGGTCGGCTCTGCCTGGAACGAGGCGGCCGTGCTCCCGTCCACGGAGGGGCTCCAGGAAGTCCGCACCACGGTCAACAACTACTCGGCCGAATACGGCCGCGGCATGGGCGTCATCATGATGACGACCAAGAGTGGCACCAACGAGCTGCACGGCAGCGCCTTCTGGCGGCAGCGGAACGAGGCGCTCAACGCCAACACTTTCAATAACAATGCCCGCGGGATCGCGCGCCAGCCGCTTAAGGTCGCCACTTACGGCGGCACGGCCGGCGGCCCGCTGATCAAGGACAGGCTGTTCGGTTTCGTGAGTTACGAGGGCCTGCGGTTCAACGAAGGACTCGTGTTCCTGCGCACCGTGCCCACCGATCTGGAGAAGGCAGGCAATTTCAGCCAGACGTTCGCCAACGTGGGAGGCAAGCCGGTTCCCTTGAATTTGTACGATCCCTATACGGCCATCCAGACCGGCCCGAACGTCTACCAGCGCGCTCTGTTCCCCAACTCGATCATTCCGGCCAACCGCCTGAACACCGCCGCCCTGAATCTGGTGAAAAACTACCCCAGTCCAAACCGTACGCCGGACAATTTTACGAACTCGAACAATTTCATGCGCTCCGCCATCCGCAAATATGAGCGCAACATTCTGGGCAGCCGCGTGGACTACCGGGTGAACCCGAAACACTCTCTGTATTTCACAGGCGGCTTCACCTTCGGCGACATCACCAACCCGCTCACCTGGGGCGACAACAATCTGTACAACGCCGCCGCCGGAGAGCAGTTTGCGCCTTTCATCAAAGACCGCAATCCATATCTGTCGCTCGGAGACACCTGGATCGTTTCGCCAACTGTGGTGGTGGACGTGCGGTATGGAGTGAACCGGATCAAGACCGGTTCGCTTTCGCATGACACACCCGATTACGATTACCGCGCAGCCGGCATTCCTGCTGACATCGAAGCGGCGATGGCGGTGCGCCGCATCCCGAACTTCATGAACGGCGATTACTGGAGCCCGCTGAACAACAACCAGTACATGCACAAGGACGAGCGCCAGACCAATCACGTTCTGGCCGGCTCAGCCACGATCCTTCGCGGGCGGTGGACGTTCAAGTTCGGCGGAGAAACGCGCCAGAACTTCTCCAACTACATCGACGCCCAGGAAGCAATCTCCTACAGGCTGAACGTGAGTCCATTCACGGCCGGCCCGACGGTGAACGCAACCGGCGGCCTGACGCAGGCGGTGACCGCCGAGAACAACGGCCACAGGTATGCGGCTTTTCTCACCGGCGCAGCCGGACTGGAGATCGGACGCGGCTTCAATGTGAAGCCGGCGTTCCTCCAGCAGTATTACGCCCTTTACACACAGAACGACTGGCGGCCGACCAGCCGGCTGACCATCAATCTCGGGCTGCGCTGGGACGCGCAACCCGGCGTGACGGACCGCTTCAACCAGATGTCTTCTTTCGACGCGACCGCCAAAAACCCCTACGGGACCCCGGGCGCGTTTTATTTCCCCGGCTCCACTGGCGCCGACCGGCGGCTGTGGGAAAGCGATTGGAAGAACTTCGGGCCGCGGCTGGGAGCGGCGTACCGGCTCCGGGAAAACCTGGTTTTGCGCGGCGGTTACGGCATCACCTACCTGCCTGCCAACACGGGGTTTTTCGATGGCCCGTACAACTACGGCATGCAGTCGTTCGCGCCCTACATCGACGTCCAGCCGTACGGCCCATCGCCGGCAGGAGTGCTGGTGGGCAATTTCTCGCAAGTGTCGTTCCTCGTTCCACCGACCCGGGACGACCCGAAAGCGCCCGGCCTGTACGGTGGCGGACCCAATCCGCGGTTCCCACGCTATGGCTATGTGACGCCGCGCGTGCATCAGGCCAATTTCTTCATCGAATGGAAGAAGGCCGACTGGCAGTTCGCCACTGGCTGGTCGGGGGCTTATGGACGGCGGCTGGCGTTGAGTTCGTTGCAGATCAACAACAACCAGTTCATCCCCGCATCGACACTGGCCGCATGGCGGGAGAATTACATCGCCCGGAACGGCTCAGGCCACACCGGCGCAGATCTTGTTCCCAATCCATGGCAGCCAACCTCCGGCCCGCTGATCCCCTTCTCCGGCACCCTGGGCAACGCCAAGATCGCGCTGCGCGAAACGCTGCTCCCTTACCCATTCTTCGGCAGCATGGGAGTGCAGAGAATGGATGGCTTCTCTGACTACAACGCGCTCCAGGTGCAGGTGACGCGATCCCTCAAGCGCGGGCTCCTGCTGAATGGCCACTACACCTGGTCGAGGGCGCTGGAGGTGGCCAACGCCATCGCTCAGAACAATTTCAATGGCGAGGGCTTCGGCGACCAGGCGGGCAACCTGCTCGATCTCCGCCAAAACCGCCGCCTCGCGGCCAACGATATTCCGCACCGGGCCGTGGTCAGCTTCCTCTACGACCTGCCCTTCGGCAAAGGCCACGCGCTCGGCGCCGGAAACCGGGTGGTTTCGGCGCTGACCAGCAGCTGGCAGGTGAGCGGCGTCTGGATGTATCAGAAGGGCACCCCCATCGTCATCAGCGGCGCCAACAGCAATTCACTCAACGGCAGACCTAACGCAATGCCCGGAGTCAGCCGGGTGCTTCCGAAAGAACTCCAGGGCTGGTACGACGGCGTGAAGACGGTCACCCTGCCGAGCGGCCGCCAGATCCGGCCCAATCCGTTCACGTATCTCAAGTACAACCCGGATGCATTCTTCGGACAGACGGTCGTCACCGCCAACGGCTCCGTGCAGCGGGACATTTTCTGGTGGGGCAATGCAGCTTTCACCTACAACGATCTCCGCAACGAGCCGCTGAACACCGTGAACATGACCATCCAGCGGAACTTCTCCATCACCGAGCGCATCCGCCTCCAGTTGCAGGCGCACGCCAACAACTTCTTCAACCACACCCAGTTCAGCCCCAGCTACTCGACAAGCCTGGGCGGTACCGAGGTCAGGACGAACCTGGCCAATGGCCAGTTGATCGGAGCGGGTCAAAACGCCGGATTCGGCGCGCACGGCATGAGCACCTACGACCCGCGCCAGATCGAAATCGTTCTGAAGCTCGTCTTCTGACACACTGCCCCTGCTTCGCCCGGCGGGAGCCGTCCCTGGTGGCGGCTCTCCGCCGGGCCGAGAAAAGGCCTCGACCCGGCCGGGCCGCTTCTTGACTACAAGCCCGTGCGATGGCCGGCTTGTCCGATCGTACCGGCAACAGCGTTGCAGCCATCCTCGCGCAACAGCGCTTTCCGCCCGTAAAACCAGCGCCCCACTTGTCTTTCGACAGAGTGATTTCGACCGGAGCGTCAGGCCTTTTTTCATTGCCCTGTCCTGCGCGATGACGCAGCAGACAGAATCGGTCGATTCCCGGGACGGCTCGCCCTGATGTTCCGCGCACGGCTGAAGTAAGCTTGATGCGGAGCATCTCGATGGATCAACCGCGGAAAGGCGTCATGGCAGGCGCCGGTTACTTCGCCCAGTTCCATGCCGACGCATGGCGCAGAATTCCTGAAGTTGACATCGCCGCCATCGCCGACCCAGACCAGCCCCGAGCGCGGGACTTCGCGCAGCGATACGGCATTCCCCGCGTATACGCCGCAGTCGAGGAGATGATCTGCGCCGAGGAGCCTGACTTTCTCGACATCGTCACCCGCCCCGACACGCATCTCGCCCTCACCCAACTGGCGGCCTCCTTGGGCGTCGACGTGATTTGCCAGAAACCGATGGCGCCCACGATGGCCGAGTGCACCGCCATGGTCCGCGCCGCCTCTGAGGCGGGCGTGCGCCTGCTGGTTCACGAGAACTGGCGCTGGCAGCCATGGTATCGGGAAATCCGCCGGCTGATTGAATCTGGCACTGTTGGAGAGCCGTTCTACGTCTCTTTTCTCATGCGCACCGGAGACGGCCGGGGGCCGGAACCATACGCGGTTCAGCCCTACTTCCGCTCGATGCCCCGCCTGCTCATCTATGAAACATTGGTGCATTTCCTCGATACATTCCGCTTTCTTCTCGGAGAAATAGATTCTGTATTCTGTGAAACGGCACGCATCAATCCTGTCATTGCCGGCGAGGATGCCGCCTGGATTCACCTGCATTTCCGCTCCGGCGCGCACGGTCTGATCGACGCCAACCGAATCAGCGGTCCCGCGCCGCCGCCGCCCGCGTTTGGCGAGCTGCGCGTCGAAGGCGCCCGCGCCGCGCTCTTCATGGATGGGTATGGCCGTCTTGCCCTCCAGCAACATGGGGAGCAGCCACAGGCCCACGGTTACGCCATTCCCGAGACCGGCTACAAAGGTGACAGCGTCTTCGCGTTCCAGCAGCACGCCGCCGCCTGTCTCCGCGCCGGAGCGCCTTGCGAGTCCGAAGGCCAGACGTATTTGCGCACCGTGCGCCTTGTCGAAGCCTGCTATGAATCGGCCGCATCCCGCAGAGCAGTAGATATGGAGGAATATGACGCCTGAAAATTACCGGATCGCCAGCCTTCCCGGCGATGGAATCGGTCCAGAAGTAATTGAGGAAACGTGGCGTGTTCTTCAAAAAGTGGAGCAGATGCGTCCGGTAATCCGGCTTGAGCGGCAGGAATATTCTATCGGCGCCGCGGAGTTTCTCCGCTCGGGCGATCCTTTCCCAGAGGCCGTTTTCCAGGAGGTTGCGCGTTGCGACGCCATTCTTCTCGGCGCCATGGGGTTGCCGGATGTCCGCGGCCCCGGCGGCACCGAGATCGCTCCCCAGCTCGACCTGCGGGAGCGGTTGGATCTATTCGCCGGCGTCCGCCCGGTGCGGCTGTTTCATCCGGCCCATACGCCTCTGCGCGGGAAGGAGGCCGGGGCCATCGATCTGGTGCTTGTGCGCGAGAGCACCGAGGGACTCTTCTCCACGCGAAAACGCCGTTGGCCGGATGACGCCGAAGCCGTCACGGACGAGATGCGGGTGACTCGCGCCGCCTCGGAGCGGCTTTTCCGCTTCGCCTTTTCTCTGGCGATGCGCCGGCGGCGTCATGTGACTCTTGTAGACAAGTCGAATGTCCTCCCTTCGATGGCATTTTTCCGGCGGATTTTCGATGAAATCGCTGAGGAATTTCCTGGCGTCCGGACGTCCCGCCTTTATGTCGACGCGGCGGCCCTTGCGCTGGTCCGCCGCCCAGAGGGCTTCGACGTGATCGTGACAGAAAACATGTTCGGCGATATCCTGTCGGATCTGGCGGCGGCTCTGGTGGGCGGAATGGGCATGGCGCCTTCGGCCGACATTGGTGAGCGCCACGCTGTGTTTCAGCCTGCCCACGGATCTGCGCCGGACATCGCCGGACGGGGCATTGCCAATCCGGTGGCCTCCATTCTGTCGGCCGCGATGATGCTGGAGTGGCTGGGCAGCGAAGCGTGCCTCGATGCGGCGGAATCGATCCGGCGGGCAGTTGCCGCTGTCCTGTCTGATCCGGAACGCGCGACCCCGGATCTCGGCGGGCGCCTCACTTCGTCTCAACTCACCGAAGCCATCGTGGCAGCCATGGAGGACGGGCAGTGATCAGCGGCTTCCCCGTTTATGACACTCATGTCCACCTGGGGCGCGCCCGCCACAGCGGACGCAGTTACGGTCTGGAACAGGCGGCCGCCGACATGGATTCCGAGGGCATAGACCGCGCTCTTCTGATCCCTTTTCCGGTCGTGGAAGATTATCGCGAGGCCCACGACCTCATCGGCGCCGCCATCGCCGCGCATCCGGCAAGGTTCTGCGGCGCCGCCTGTCTTCCGGCGTTCCTATCCTCCAGGGAGCGCCGGGCCGAACTCGAGCGTGTCGTCACTCTCTACGGTTTTCGCGCCCTGAAGTTCCAGCCGCAGTATCAGCCGCTCCATCCGCTGGGAGAGGAATTTCATGAGCTGGCCTCTGTGGCGGCCGAGCTGCGGCTTGCCCTGGTTTGTCACACCGGCAACGGTGCGCCGTTCGCCTTGCCCTCGCTTTTCATCCCCGTGGCTCGCCGGTTCCCGGAGCTGCCCGTCGTTCTCGCTCACGCCGGCGGCTCCGCATACCACCTCGAGGCCATTGTGGCGGCGGCGGTCTGCCCCAACATTTTCCTCGAAGTGTCGACTCTGATGCCCGCGCAGGTGCGGGAAGTCCTGAAGCATGTTCCTTCCTCGCGCCTGATGATCGGCTCCGACCTGCCCGAGTCCCGGCAGACGGAGATCCGGAAAATCGCGGATCTGGCCATTCCGGAAGCCGACCGGCGGCAGATTCTTTGGCACACGGCGCGGCGGGTTTTCGACGGAGAGCCGGCGTGAGAACCCGCTGGATTCTGACGGCCCTTTTTCTGCTGTCCGTGATCACCTATGTGGACCGCGCCTGCATCAGCAGCGCGCGCGGCGACATTTCGGCGGCGCTGGGACTTTCTGACGTCCGCATGGGCCTGGTGTTCAGCGCCTTCAGCCTGGGATATGCGCTGGCCCAGGTTCCCGCCGGCTGGTTCGCCGACCGTTTCGGGGCGCGGCGGCTGCTGGCGGCGGCAGTAATCCTCTGGAGCCTGCTCACCGCTTCCACCGCCGCCGCCTGGGGCTTCTCGAGCCTCTTCGCCATCCGCCTTGTGTTCGGGGTCTTTGAAGCGGCGGCATTTCCCGGCGCTGCGCGTGTCATCGCCTCCTCGGTGCCGCCTTCCCGCCGCGGCTTCGCCAACGGCATTCTCTTCTCGGGCTCGCGGATCGGCGCGGCGCTTTCGTTTCCTGTCTTCGCTGCCATGCTTGCTTCCATTGGCTGGCGGTGGTCGTTCATCCTGCTCGCAATTCCCGGCCTTGTGTGGGCCTCTCTGTGGTTCGCCCTCTACCGCGACCAGCCCTATTGGAAAGAGGATGCGAGCTCCTCCGCGCATGTTGGGGCCGCCGCGCACCGCTTTCCGGTCTTCCAGATGGCATTGGCCTGTTTTCAGTATTTCGCGGGGAATTTTACGTTTTTTCTCTGTTTAACGTGGATGTTTTCCTATCTCCAGAGCCGCTATTCGCTCACGGCGCAAACGGCGGCGTTCTACTCCGCCATTCCGCTGCTGGCGGGCGCCTCTTCGCAATGGATCTCCGGGCGCGCCGTGGACCGGATGTACCGCACCTCTCCCGCATGGTCCCGGCGCGTTCCCGCCGCTGCCGGCTTCGTTCTTGCCGCGGCAGGCCTGCTGGCGATTCCCGGGGCGGCCGCGCCGCTCGAGGCCAGTTTGTGGTTCGCCCTTGCCGCCTTCGGCGCCGACAGCACGATCAGCCCCTCGTGGACATTCTGCCAGGACATCGGCGGGCGTCACACCGCCGCGCTCTCCGGCCTGATGAACATGATCGGGAACTTCGGCGCCATGGCCAGCGCGGCGCTCTTTCCCCTGCTGCGCAACAGCGCCGGTGATTCCACCCCGTACTTCCTCGTCGCCGCCACGCTGAACGGTGCGTCCGCCCTGGCGTGGCTGCGGATGAAAGGGCACTTCACACGATGACAGCGCGTCTTCGCCTCGCCGTTCTCGCCGACGACTACACGGGCGGCGCCGACGCCGCCTCCATGCTGGTGCGGGCCGGCGCACGTGTCGTGCAGGTGTTTGGTCCTGACTTTTCCCGCGCCGTGCTTGAGAACCTGTCTCTGGATGCCGTGGTCGCCGCGCTCAAGATCCGCTCCGTGGAACCGGAAGTCGCCTGCGCGGTTCTGCGCCGGGTTTTTGATACGCTCAAGCCGCTGCGGCCCCGGCAGTGGCAGTTCAAGTACTGCTCCACGTTCGATTCAACCGAACGCGGCAACATCGGCCCGTTGTGTTCGGAACTGCTGAACCTGGCCGGCGAGTCTTTCACCGTTGCCGTCCCAGCGCTGCCCGTCAACGGGCGCACGCAATACCAGGGGCATCTGTTTGTTCACGGAGTGCTGCTGGCGGAGTCGCCCATGAGGGACCATCCCATCACTCCGATGCGGGACTCGAACCTGGTCCGGCACCTTCAGCGGCAGACATCCCGCCGCGTGGGGTTGGTTCCACTGGAGACTGTCCGCCGCGGCGCCGCTGCCGTCCGCAGGCACATCGCCGAGTTGCGCGGGCAGGGCATTGAGGTCGCGTTGGCCGATGCCATCTGCGACGCCGATCTGGCCGTGCTGGCGCGCGCCTGCCGTTCGCTGCGCGTGTTGACGGGTGGCAGTGGAATTACGGCCGCGCTGCCTGCCACATGGCGGTGCTGGGAACCGGGCATCCTGCCGGCACGCGCAACCGGCGTGGGAAACGCGCTGCTGCTGTCCGGTTCGTGCTCCGATGCCACCCTGCGCCAGGTCTCACAATGGCGGGACTCGGGCGGTGTGGTCATCTCCGTGGACGCGCAGGCGGGTGTCAGCCACCCCGCTGGCGAAGCAGAGCGGCTGCACGAAGCCATCGCCTCCGTGATCGCGAAAGGTGAGGTTCCATTAGTTGCCAGTTCCTCTCCCCCGGGCGCGCGGACGCCCGCCGCTTCCGAGCCGATCGAGCGCCTGTTCGCGGCTCTCGCCGCACGCGCCACTGCGGAGCTTGGCGTGCGCCGGATCGCGGTGGCGGGCGGAGAGACTTCCGGGGCGGTGATCGACGCCATCGGCCTCCGCGCGGCGCTGGTTGGACGCGAGATCTCTCCGGGCGTTCCGGTGCTGTCGAGCCTCGATCCCCCGGGATTCACTCTGGTGCCGAAATCCGGCAATTTCGGACCGCCGGAGTTCTTTCGTCTGGCTCTGGATACGATGGAGAAATAGTCCATGCCCGAACTGACCGAAGCACTGTGCTCCGTGGCCCGCTCGCTGCACCGGCGCGGCTACGCGCACGGCTCGACAGGCAACCTCAGCGTCCGGGCCGGCGATCTTGTCTGGCTTACGCCCACCGGCAGGCCGCTCGAAAACCTCTCGCCCGGCGATCTGGCCTGCCTCTCACTGGAGGGAGAATCGCGGAACGAAAACCGCCCCACCAAGGAATTCCCGTTTCATCTGGCGATCTATCGCGCCCGTCCCGACTTGCACGCCATCGTTCATTTGCACTCTTTTTACGCCACCGCCCTTTCCTGTCTTGAGAATCTTTCCGAGCAGGAGCCTCTGCCCGCCCTCACGCCTTACTATTTCATGCGGGTCCATCCGCTGGGAGTCGTTGCGTACCACCGCCCTGGAGCGGTTTCGCTCGCGGAGGAGATCGGCGCCCGGATCGCGAGCGCCAATGTGCTCCTGCTGCGCAATCACGGGCTCGTCGCCTGCGGCGCCACCATCGAAGAAGCCGCCGACCGCGCTGAGGAACTGGAGCAGACCGCGCGGCTGTTTTTCCAGCTCCGCCAGGAACGCGTCCGCCTGCTCACGCCGGACGAAATCCGGCAACTCCTCTGACCATCGCTGATCCACCCGGATTCGACAGCGGATTTGGGCGGCTCTCGCACCAGCTTGCCCACACGCGGTGCCGCGCGCTCAATGCCTGTATCGGAAAACATTCCCGCGTGTGGAACAGAGATATAAGTCGCCCTCGTTCGAGACCGCAATCTTGTGCATGAGCTCGTGCACGAGCTGGTCCGGCGGTGTGAGGCACCGCCAGCGCCCCGTGATCTCGCCGGTGCGATTCAGGCACACCACGCCCGGACCGGCATCCTTGTGATAGGGCCAGATGAGAAGACACATTTCCGCGCCTCTGCTGGCGGCATCCATCACCACGATTGGGTTTCCCGGAGGGGGATCCGACGGTGACAATAACTGTTCCAGGTTTGCCCTGTTGTTCCTCGCCCGCTCGAGCGCCTCCTGAATCTCCGGCGCTGCGACATCCAGGGAGCGGATCGACCCTGAATTCAGGTCTTGCACCAGGATCTTCGCGGTTTCCCAGTCCACAAAGGCCACCTGCCCGTCGCCGACGTCCAATGAGTAAGCGCCCTTCCGCGCCCAGGACGGAAACTCCTGTTGACGCCCATTCTTGTGCACCGCGATTCTTCCATCCGAACAGACCGTGGCAGGATTGCCCCCCAGAGAAAAGAGCCCGCCAGCGAACGCACAATTCAATTTCAATTCCGTCCCGGAGCCACCGTTTGAGGAGAAGGATTTCAGCAGCGGTCCTCCTCTCGTCCCCAGCAACACAGAAGCGCCAGTGGGTGTTGCCGCCAGCCCCAGCAGGCGGGCGTCTGAAGGGATCGCGTTGACGGACAACACTTGCCCTGAGAAATCAGTTTGAACGACCGCGCCCGGGCGCTGATCCCCTGATTCGACCAGGAACCAAAGACCGCCGGGCCCGGCTTTCATTTCCCTGACCCGTGCGCCCGCGCCACCGATGACGGACGGCGGCAGGGAAAACCGGCTCGCCGGGTTCAAGTCCGTGGCTGGCAGGACGGCGCACTGAAAGAGCACCGCCATAGCCCACATGAGTATGCGAACCCCCATTTTGGAACCCTCCTTTCCTGAATATCGGAAACGCCCAGGCACGGATGCTCGCCCGAAATGAGAATAAATCTGTCCGCGTGATCTGTCAAGCACTGAATTTTTTGGGGGGAAGCGCTTGAAAAGAAATAAAATATAAACAGGGCATGCAAATACTTCGCTCCGCTTGAGCGCCCGTTTCTCCCCTGCCATGGCACGCTGGCAGCCGCCGCATGACAGGGCCGGGGCCGCGGATGGCAATCCATCGCGACCCGCAGGGGCGGAACCCCGCCGTTGCCCGCCGGCCCCTGGCGGCGCCGCGGTCTCCGTCCAGCCCCGCATTCGTGCCCCTCCAGGCACGGGTTCCACGCCCGTTTCGCTTCTCCTTTGCGTTATGCTCAACCTCTGAGCACTCGCATGACCCTCACCGCCCTCGACTGGTTCATTGCCATCGGATCCCTTCTGCTCTGCTTCACGCCCGCGCTGTTCTTCGGCAAGCGCTCCGGCAAGAATACGGCGGAGTTTTTCGCCTCCGGCCGGTCCGTGCCCTGGTGGCTGGCCGGCCTGTCCATGGTGGCCACCACGTTCTCCAGCGACACGCCCAACCTCGTCACCAACTTCGTCCGCACGCAGGGCGTGGCCGGCAACTGGCAGTGGTGGGCCTTCACGCTCACCGGCGTCGCCACGGTCTTCTTTTATGCGCGCCTCTGGCGCCGTTCCGGCGTGCTTACGGATCTCGAATTTTACGAACTCCGCTACGCCGGAAAAGCCGCCAGCGCCGTGCGCGGATTCCGTGCCGTCTATCTTGGCTTCCTCTTTAACTGCATCATCATGGCCAGCGTCAACCTCGCCGCGTGCAAGATCGCCGGCGTGCTGTTCGGCTTTGAGCGCTGGCAGACGCTGCTGGCCGTCGGCCTTCTGAATGTCGTTTTCGCCGCGCACTCAGGCCTGTGGGGCGTGCTGGTCATCGACATGATTCAGTTCTTTCTCATGATGGGCTCGGTGATCGCCGCCGCCTATTTTGCTGTCACGCTGCCGCAGGTGGGCGGGCTTTCCGGGCTGGTCGAGAAAGTCAGCGCCTTGCAGGCGTCCGGGAAGGTCAACTACCTCGCCATGCTGCCGGACTTCACCAACAACTGGGAACTGGCCACCGCCGTCTTCATCATGCCGCTGGCCATCCAGTGGTGGGCCGTCTGGTACCCGGGCGCCGAGCCCGGCGGCGGCTCCTACATCGCCCAGCGCATGCTCGCCTCTCGCTCGGAAAAAGACGCGCTCGGCGGCACGCTCTTCTTCAACCTCGCCCATTACGTCCTGCGCCCCTGGCCGTGGATGCTGACCGGGCTCGCCTCTCTGATCGTCTTTCCGACACTCGCTGACATCCAGCGGGCGTTCCCGCACGTGGACCCCTCCCTCATCGGCCACGACATCGCCTACCCCGCCATGCTGAAGTTCCTGCCCGCAGGCTGGATGGGCCTCATGCTCGGAGGGCTCATCGCCGCCAACTCCTCCACCATCCTCACGCACTTGAACTGGGGCGCCTCGTACATGGTTCACGATTTTTACCGGCGCTTCCTGCGTCCCGGCCGCGACGAAAAGCACTATGTCTTTGCCGGCCGTATCTCCACGATCCTTCTGTTTGTCGTCTCTTCGTGTCTTGTCTTCTTTCTGGAAACGGCCCAGGACACGTTCAACATCATGCTTCAGGTCGGTGCGGGCACCGGCCTGCTGTATCTGCTGCGCTGGTTCTGGTGGCGCATTACGGCATGGTGCGAAATCGCCGCCATGATCAGTTCCTTCGCCGTTTCACTCGTCTTCCTCGTGCTCCGCAGAAACGGCATCAGCATCGGCACGCACCAGGAACTTTTCCTCACCGTGCTTTGCACCACCATCTGCTGGCTGATCGTCGCCTATGCGGGTCCGCAGACCGACTCGGAAGCGCTCGTCCGTTTTTATCGCAAGGTGCATCCCTCAGGGCCCGGCTGGCGCAAGGTCCGCCAAATGGCCGGCATTTCGGAAAAGGAAGCGGCTGAATGGTCGCGGGTCGATAACATCCCGCTGTCGCTCGTCGGCTGGCTCTCGGGCAGCATCGTCATCTGGTCGGGGCTTTTCACCGTCGGCAACGTGCTCTACGGGCGCTGGAACTACGCGATGGCGCTGGCTCTCGTCTTCGCGATCAGCGGAACCGTGCTCATCCGCGTTACCCGCCGCCTCTGGCAATGAGCTCCAGCGCACCCGCCGACGGGACGGCGCGGAACATCTTTGCTCCAGCGGCGCTGTTGTAAAACTTCTCTTCGATTCCCGCCGCCACGCGCTCCGCCTGCGCTTGCAGGCAGAACACCACCGCCGCGCCCCCGAAGCCTGCGCCCGTCAGCCGCGCTCCCAATGCGCCGGATTCGCGGGCCGCCTCGACCAGCCTGTCCAGTTCGGCGCAGCTCACGCGCAACAGATCCCGCAGGCTTTCATGCGATTCATTCAGCAGCCGCCCGAACCGTTCCGCATCCGCCCCGCGCATCGCCGCCACAGCGCTTCTCACCCTCTCCGCCTCGCCCACGACATGCAGCAGACAGCGCTTCTCGATTCCCTCCAGGCGCGCCCGCGCCATGCGGAGCAATTCCTCCGCGCCCGCCTGTTCCAGCGCCTGCCGGATCCCGGCGAACCCCAGCCGTTCCGCCGCGCGCTGCCCTGCGAAGCGCCGCTCGTTGTATTCCGCCTTCACCGCCGCCGACTTCTCAGCCTTCACGCCGCTGTCGGCAACCAGGAATGTCCAACCCTTCGGAACAGGGACCGGCTCGATGCGCGCCGGCTCAAATTCCACGAGCAGCGCGCACGCTTCCCGCGCTCCCAGCACCGCTGCGTGGTCCATCCCCCCGCCGCGCGTGCCCACGAAATACTCGCCCTCCGGCAGCACTTCCATCAATTCGTCAAAACTTGCGTGAACATCGTTGGCCTCCAGCAGCGCCAGCGTGCACGCCGTCATCAGCGCCGTCGAAGACGAGAGTCCGGCGGCCACGGGAAGGGAAGAGCGGACGCGCAAGGCGGCGCCCCGCTTCAGACGCCATTTTCCGAGCACCGCCGCGGCCGCGGCTTTCACATAGTTGCCCCAGTCGCCGGGCGCCCATGACTCGACAGCCGCGTCGAGCCGGAACTCGCGGTCTTCAAAGCCAGCACTGGATGCCCTGACAAACGCGTCATCCAATGCCTCCCACTCCACTTCCACGCGCCGGTCCAATGCCATCGGCAGCACTGCCAGACCGTGATAATCGATGTGCTCGCCGATCAGGTTCACCCGCCCCGGCACGGCAACCCTGCCCTGCCTTCCCGTGGCGCTCACGCTTCTGTCCTCCGCCGCAGGCTCTTCAGCAGCCTCCAGGCGCCCCACGCCGCCAGCACGGGCGCTCCCGAGGTCCACAACGGATTCAGGCTCCACGCTTCCGCCACGCGCAGGTGCAGCAGGGCGTGCAGCGCGCGCGTCGCACCGCATCCCGGGCAGTTCCAGCCCGTGTACAGCCGGATCAGGCACGGCGGATACCACGGCGACGAAGCCGGGTCGAAGAAGTACAGGCACGCCGCCGCCGCGAGAGCCGCGGCTGCCGCCGCCGCACGTTTCATTTCAGGCAAGCTGCCCCGTCTTTTTCCACCGGTTGATCCGGGAAAAGTGATACTGGAAATAGAGCATATTGAAGAAAAATGTCATCACCGGCCCCAGCCGCAAGCCAATATTCTCTACCGTATTATAATGGCGCTGCAAAACGGTGCGCATGGAGAATACGGCTGCCAGAAGCAGCGCCAGAGCAGCCCATGGCAGCAAAAAATTGATGATGAGCAGCGTCGTCAGCCGGCCCATGAATGAAATCAGGATGCTGGCGAAAAGCACGGCTATATAGCCGAAGAAAAACTGGATCGCCTGGTTCCTGGGGTCGAGCCTTTTGACGAACGCCGCCTGCTTGTAGAACCAGACCAGTCCAAAGATTCCGCAAGTAACCATCGACAGCAGCAGCACCGCCGCCCAGTGCATGTCCGGAGGCGCCGGCCACTGGCCGCCCGCTGCCCAGGCCGCCTGCACGGGCTGGCCCTGCCATCCCGGGGCCTGCTGCGGCCGCGGCGTATAGGGCTGCGCGCCCGGTTGCGGCCCCTGCACGGGCATCGAGCGTTGAGGCGGAGCGGCCTGCATGGGCGCCGGCCGCGCCGCAGGCGGCGGCGCAGGCGCTGCCGGGGCTGCCGCCGCGCCCATCACCTTGCCCAACGGCTCCCACCCAGCCATGCCCTCCGTCCAGCAGAGATCGGCAGGCAAGAGCCTCCCTTCACCAAGCATTCTCTTGACATCTTCGGCAGGATACGGTCCATAGGTTTGGCCCTGCCGGCTGATGTGATATTGCATGAGGCCTCTCTTCTCCGCGCGCCAATCTCAACTACGCCGGGCGCCGGAACCGATCAGTTTACATCCGCTCTTCCTCCAACTGGAAACGGGGCCGCTTACACTCATGGATATGGTTCTGCCGCTGGCTCTGCTCGCCCTGCTGGCTCAGCCCCCCGCCGATCCCCGCGCCACGGCGCAGCCGGATCTGGTCGATCTCGCCACCCTCGACGCTGCCATCCGCCTCGACATCCGCTACGCCACTGCCAACAATTTTCTGGGCCGCCCGGTCTATTCCGAAGCCCGCGCCTTTCTCCAGCGCCCGGCAGCGGAGGCGCTGCTGCGCGCCCACCGGCGGCTCAAAACAAAAGGCTATGGAATTGTCGTCTTCGACGGCTACCGCCCCTGGAGCGTCACAAAGCTTTTCTGGGACGCCACTCCCGAGGACAGGAAACGGTTCGTCGCCGACCCTGCGAAGGGCTCGCGCCATAACCGCGGCTGCGCCGTCGATCTGTCCCTCTACGATCTACGCACTGGCAGAACCGTCGAGATGCCCAGCAAATACGACGAGATGACCGAACGCGCCCACCCCGGCTACCGCGGCGGTTCCCGCCGCGCCCGCCGTCTCCGCGACCTGCTCC
This sequence comes from uncultured Bryobacteraceae bacterium, assembly GCA_937920635.1. Taxonomy (GTDB): domain Bacteria; phylum Acidobacteriota; class Terriglobia; order Bryobacterales; family Bryobacteraceae; genus JANWVO01. The sequence continues at coordinate 10,742 of CAKZUE010000022.1, read as the reverse complement.
GCCGCGCCATGGAGCGCGAGGGCTTCACCGTTTACGAATACGAATGGTGGCACTTCGACTACAAGGATTGGCCCCGCTACCCCATCCTCGACATCCCCTTCAGCGCCATCCCACGCAACTAAAGCCGCCCGCTGCGCTCCATCCACGCCCTCATCATCCGCTCGAAATCGCGCGCCCTCGCCGAAGTCCTCAGCTCCTCCACCGAATACAGCATCTTGCGCCGCCAGTTCGGATACTCCCGCGTCGTTCCCGGCACGTTCTGCTGCTCGGTTTCCTTGGTCAGGTCCTCTTGATTCAGCAGCATCAGCATCGCCGGCGTCATCATCAGATACCCGATCACTGCGTTGTGCAGCTCGCCGGTCAGCTCCGTCCACTCCGCCGCCTCGCGCGGAAACTCCGCTGGCAGGAAACCGTCCCGCACCAGCGCTTCAATCATCCGCCGCTTTTCCTCCACGCGCTCCCGCTTCTGCCGCTCGTAAGCCTCATCGTCCCGCAGCTTGCCCGTCTGCCTCCGCACGTCGATGTCGCGCCCCGCCCAAAACCCCGCCAGCGTCGGCAGATCATGGGTCGTTGACGACACCAGCGCCGTGCGCGGATATTCGTTCACGCGCCGCGGAAGCCCGTCCGCGCCCTTCTCGAAGTAGAACAGCCGGTAGCTGAGCAATCCGAACCGCTCCATCGCCTCGCGGCATCCGGATGGCACCGTCCCGAGGTCTTCTCCCACTACGAGGAACCGCCCGCGCACGCTTTCCAGCGCCAGCACCCGCACCAGGTCCTCCCAGCGGTCATTGACGTAAGTTCCCGCCGCCGGCGGCATACCGTCGGGGATCCAGAACAGCCGCCACAGCCGCATCACATGATCGATCCGCAGCGCGCCTCCGTGCCGTGCGTTGCGCCGCACCGTCTCGGCGAACAGCCGGTAGCCGTCCTCGCGGTGCGCCTCCGCGTTCGGCGGAGGAAACGACCAGTCCTGCCCCTCGAGCGCGAAATCGTCCGGCGGCGAGCCCACCCGGCAGCCTTCCACAAAAAACTTGCGGTGCGCCCACAGATCCGCCCCGCACCGGTCCGTCGCCAACGCCAGGTCGTGGTACAGCCCCACGGGCATGCCCAGGCGCCGCGCCAGACGCTGCACCCGCTCCAGTTGCAGGTCGATCTGCCACTGCGCGTATTTGAAATACAGAACGCGCCTGAAATGTTGTTTCGCGAACCGCCTCACCGCGGGCGATTCCGGATCCCGGTAAGCCTCCTCCCACTGCGGCCACACCCACACGTCGCGCCGGCGCAGATGGAACACTTCCTCCATCGCGCAGAAAACCGCGAAATCGTCCAGCAACTGCCCCTGCTCCGCCATCCAGTGCTGGAACGCCCGCGCCCGCTCCGATCCCTTCAGCCACTCCTCCCGCCAGAACCGCCGGAACAGCAGACGCAGCACGCCACGCTTCAGCCGCGCCACTTCCTCGTACTCGACGAACTCCGCCGTCCGCAGCGCCGCCAGCTTCGCCTGAAACTTTGGCGACGCCACCATCCGCCGCGCCGCCGGGCACAGCAGCAGATCCTCCACCGCCTCGACATCCAGATACAGAAAATTGCGGTGGAACACCGACACCGGCAGATACGGGCTCGTGTTGAACGGCTGCCGGTTCGCGATCGCATGCAGCGGATTCAGCGCCACGAACCCCACGCCCAACTCTTCCGCAGCCCATTCGACAATGGAAGCCAGGTCCGTAAAGTCCCCCACGCCCCAATTGCGCGCGCTGCGCACGCCATACAGGCTGATCGCCAGTCCCGCCGCTCTGCCGCCGCGTTCAAGCTTTTCCGGAAGCCACGCCCGGTCCGGGGTCACGATCACCCGCTGCGCGCCGCGTCTCTCGCTGCCGCCGGGCAATATCACCACCGCTTCCAGATCGTGATAGCCGAGTGGCAGAGGCGCGGGCAGCGCCACGCGCTGCGCCTCCTGCGTGATCTGGGCTTCCCACCGGCGGGCGCTGCCGTCTTCCAGATACAGCGCCAACGCCACGCGGCTCCCCGCCGGAGCGCGCACCTCCACCGAGGGCGCAGCATCATTGACGCTCAGCACAATCACCGGATCCAACGGGCGCCGGGCGCGCGCCTTTTCCCGCTCCTGCGCGGAAGCGCGCAGCGCCTCGGGCGTTTGCGTTTCCAACCCCAGCGAGTTCAGGATCGCCAGCAGCGTCTGTTCAGGAACCTCGTGGCGCCGTCCCCAGATGTCCCAGTACTCGCGGTCGATGCCATGCTCCCTGCATAGTGTCTCGATCCATTCTCCGTAGTGCGCCGCGTCAGCCATGAGTGAATCTCAATTGTAGCGGGATGGCTCCGGGGTACACCGCCACTCTCGGGCGGTGGCTGCCGATGTATACTGAAAGTTGCCTTCCCCAAGGCCGCTCACCTCTCTGCGGCTTTGATTTCTAGATAATTTCAACCGGTTCATCCATGCCTCAAAAGCCAAGGAAAATCCTGGCGGTCGTCGAAGACCTGTTCTTTGTCGTAAAGATCAACGATGCGGCCAAGCGCTCCGGATTCTTGTGCGAATTCCTGAAGTCCGAGCAGGATGTGCTCGACCGCGCCATGCAGGAACCGCCCATGATGATCATCGTCGACCTGAACGCCCGGAGCGTGAAACCCGTCGAACTGATCGCGCGCCTGCGGGCCGAGGAATCGCTGAAGAGAGTCAGCATCATCGCCTTCGTCTCGCACGTCGAGGCGGAGCTGAAGAACCGCGCCCAGTCCGCCGGCGCCAGCATGGTGCTCGCCCGCTCGGCTTTTTCGACGAATCTGCCCCAGATCCTCAAGCGCCACAGCGGCTCGCTGTAGCGCGCCGCCCGTTACCGCGCCGCCCGCTGCGTGAACTCGACAAACAACCGCAGCTTCTCGCGCGCAGCTCCGCTGTCGAGCGCCGCCGCCGCCCGCTGCATCCCGTCCTCGAACGACAGCGCCACGCCCGACGCCCGCAGCGCCGCGGCGGCGTTCACCAGCACGATGTCCCGCCTGGGGCTGCGTCTGCCCTCCAGAATTTCGAGGATGATGCGCGCGTTGTCTTCCGCGCTGCCCCCTTGCAGGTCTTCCAGCCGCGCCCGCTTGACGCCGAACTGTTCCGGCTCGACCACCTCGTGCTCGATGGCTCCATGCACGATGCCCATCATGTGTGTCGGCGCGGTGGTGGAGATCTCGTCCAGCCCGTCCTCGCCGTGAACCACGTAGCCGCGCTCCAGCCCGAGCGACGCCAGCGTCACCGCCATCAGCTCCGCCGCGCGCAAGGACGGCGCTCCCACAAGCTGCGCCGTCGCGCCTGCTGGATTCGTCAGCGGTCCGAGCAGGTTCATCACCGTGCGCGTCTTCAGCTCCGCGCGCGCCGGCTGCGCGTGCTTCATCGCCGGATGCAGCGCCGGGGCGAACAGAAACCCGATCCCTGTCTCGCGGATCGATTGCGCGATCCGCGCCGGATCCGCCAGCAGCCGCGCTCCCAGCGCCTCCAGCACGTCGGCGCTGCCGCACTTCGACGACATCGAGCGGTTCCCGTGCTTGGCCACGGCCACGCCGCACGCCGCCGCCACAAACGCCACTGCCGTGCTGATGTTGAACGTGCCCCGGTGATCTCCGCCTGTGCCGCAGGTGTCCAGCACCGGGCGGTCCTTGATCCTGTGCTCCACGCGCACGGCATGATCCCGCATCGCCTGCGCCAGGCCCAGCAGTTCGTCCGCCGTCTCCCCCTTCACCCGCAGCGCCGCCAGAAAGGCGGCAATCTGCGCCGTCGTCGCCCTCCCGCTCAGAATCTCCTCCATCGCCAGCATCGCTTCCAGCGTCGACAGCGACTCGCGGTCCAGCACCTTGTGAAGGGAATCGAGGAACGCCATGATATATTGAAATGCGGGGCTTTTTTCGAGCCTACCACAAGCCCAACACCATGAAAATCCACGAATACCAGGCCAAGGAGATCCTCGCCCGTTACGGCGTCCCCATTCCGCGCGGCCGCGTCGCCTCCACCGCCGCCGAGGCGCGCTCCATCGCTGAAGAGATCGGCTCGCGCGTTGTCGTCAAAGCCCAGATCCATGCCGGAGGACGCGGCAAGGGCGGAGGCGTCAAGCTTGCCGCCAACCCCGCCGAGGCTGAGTCCGTCGCTTCTCAGATCCTCGGCATGACCCTCGTCACGCACCAGACCGGGCCCGAGGGCCGGCTCGTGCGCCGCGTGCTGGTGGAAGAGACGCTGCCCATCGCGAAAGAACTCTATGCGGGCATCGTGCTCGACCGCGCTCAGGGCAAGCCTGTCCTGATGGCCTCCGCCGCCGGAGGCATGGAGATTGAAGAGGTCGCCGCCAAAACCCCGGAACTGATCCTGAAGCAATCCTTCGATCCCGGCGGCGGCCTGCTCCCGTTCCAGGCGCGCAAGCTCGCCTTCGGCATCGGACTGAAGGGCGCCGCGGCAGGCGCCGCGGCAAAGCTGTTCCAGGCGCTGGCACGGGCATGGGTCGAGACCGACGCCTCGCTGGCGGAGATCAACCCCCTCGTCGTCACTGAGGATCAGCGCGTCATCGCCCTCGACGCCAAGTTCAACTTCGACGACAACGCCCTCTACCGCCACCCGGACATTGCTGCGCTGCGCGATACCAATGAGGAAGACCCGCTGGAGGTCGAGGCGTCGAAGTTCGGCCTGAACTACATCAAGCTCGACGGCAACGTCGGCTGCATGGTCAACGGCGCCGGCCTTGCCATGGCCACCATGGACATCATCAAGCACGCCGGCGGCAACCCGGCCAACTTCCTCGACGTTGGCGGCGGCGCCAACCAGGAGCAGATCACCAACGCTTTCCGCATCCTTATGTCGGATGCCCACGTGAAGGCCGTCCTCATCAACATCTTCGGCGGCATCCTGCGCTGCGACACGCTCGCCTCGGGCGTCGTCGCCGCCGCCAGGGAACTCGACTTCAAACTTCCTCTCGTCATCCGCATGGAAGGCACCAATGTCGATGAAGGCCGCCGCATCCTGCGCGAGTCCGGCCTTAACTTCACCGTCGCCGACGGCATGAAGGACGCCGCCGAGAAGGTCGTCGCTCTTGCCGGACAGGCATCGTAAGGAATTCCACCCATGAGCATCCTCGTCAACAAGAATACGCGCGTGCTTGTGCAGGGCTTCACCGGAAAAGAAGCCACATTTCACGCCCAGCAGTGCATCGCTTACGGCACAAATATCGTTGGAGGCGTCACCCCTGGCAAGGGCGGATCGACCCATCTCGACCGTCCGGTCTTCGATACCGTCGCCGAGGGCGTCAAGGCCACCGGGGCCGATGCCACCGTCATTTTCGTGCCGCCTGCCTTCGCCGCCGACGCCATCCTGGAAGCGGCCGACGCCGGCATCCGCCTCGTGGTCTGCATCACGGAAGGCATCCCGGCGCTCGACATGGTCCGCGCCTGGAATCTTCTAAAGAATTATCCAAATACCCGCCTGATCGGCCCGAATTGCCCCGGCATTATCACACCCGGAGAGTGCAAAATCGGCATTATGCCGGGCCATATTCACAAGCCTGGCCCCGTCGGCGTCGTCTCCCGCTCCGGCACCCTGACTTATGAAGCCGTCGGCCAGCTCACCGCCCTCGGCATCGGCCAGACCACATGCATCGGCATCGGCGGCGATCCGATCATCGGCACCACGCACGTCGACGCGCTGCGCCTCTTCAATGAAGACCCGCAGACCGAGGCCATCATCATGATCGGCGAAATCGGCGGCACGGCCGAGGAAGAGGCGGCGGCGTTCGTCAAACAGAACGTGAAGAAGCCAGTCATCGGCTTCGTTGCCGGGCAGACCGCGCCGCCGGGACGCCGCATGGGCCACGCTGGCGCCATCATCAGCGGCGGCTCCGGCAAAGCCAGCGACAAGATGGCCGCCATGGAGGATGCCGGCATCCTCGTCTGCCAGACCCCGGCCGAAATCGGCGCCCGCGCCAAAGCCGCCCTCAAGCTCTAAATGGGGACTGGAACGCCTGTCACCTTTTTCGGGCCGTACTTGGACCGTCATTGCGTGCCGCGCACCGAACGTGTTTCTGTGCCGCTCCCAAGGCGCTTTTCTGTGCCGCGCACAGACGTTCGTTCTGTGCCGCGCACGAAGCGGGCTGAAGGCCCGCGGTGTAAGCGGTCTCCGCACGGCCTGCCCGGATCTTTTTTCCCAATACCCGCACAATCAACCCTTACAAACAGAGATCATCACCATGCCCATGGAACGCACCCTCGCCATCATCAAGCCTGACGCCGTCGCCGCCGGCAACGCCGGCAAGATCATTTCGATGATCGAGCAGGCGGGCTTCCGCATCCTTGCCATGCGGATGCAGAAGCTCACCCGCGCCGAAGCCGAAGGCTTCTATGCCGTCCACCGCGGCAAGGGATTCTTTGAAGAGCTCGTGGCCTTCATGACCGAAGGTCCCGTCGTGCTCATGGCCCTCGAGCGCGAAGACGCCATAGCTAAATGGCGAGAGGTCATGGGCGCCACCGATCCGAAGAAAGCCGCTCCCGGCACGGTGCGCGCGCTCTACGGCACTGACATCGGACGCAACGCCAGCCACGGCTCCGACGCGCCGGAAACTGCCGCCTTCGAAGTCTCCTGGTTCTTCCGCGGCTCCGAACTGGGCTGAACTTGTGCACGTGCTGCGGCTCGAAGCGCGCTCCCCAGGCGCGTTCGGAGCCGTTTTTGTGCCGCGCGCGAAGGCCGCTTCCATCCTGTTTCTGTGCCCCGGACGGAGGGCGCGGCGCGCCGTGTTCAGTGCCGCGACTGTAGGGCGCAAAGCGCCCGGAAGGAGCGGTTCCCGCGGAGTTTCTCACGCCATGGCCGGCCGCGCCGGGACCGCTCGCTCCTCGGCCTGCGGCCGCTTCGCTTGCGGCACGGAACATGGCCGCAGCCCGCTTCCGCCGCGGCTCTTGGCAGGGTTGGTTTCAGGGAAAAAGGGGAATTGTGTTCCTGTCCCCTTTTTCCCTGCGGCTCCGCGTCAGAGCTTCTTCAGCGTGATCGACATCCCGCCGCCCTCGCGGAAGTATTGCGTCTCCAGCGCGGGATTCGTGGTGATGAGGCGGTCGTACTCCGGCGCCATGTCGATGTTGTGCGCCAGCAGCAGCCCGCCTGGGCGCACCAGCGGCAGCAGGCGGTTGAAATAATCCACGTAGCCATCCTTGTCGGCGTCCAGAAACAGAATGTCGAACGGCTCCTTGAGCCGCGCGATGGTCTGATGCGCGTCTCCTTCGACAATGGTCACCAGCTCCGCCACTGCCGCCTTGCGGAAATGCCCGCGCGCCGTCGCCGCGCGGCGCGGGTCGTACTCGAACGTCGTCAGCCGCCCTCCCGTCTTCTGCAACGCCATGCAGAACCACAGTCCGGAGAGCCCCGTAGACGTCCCGATCTCCACCACATGCTTCGCCTTGGCCGCCTCCGTCAGCAGCCGCAGCATCCGTCCATCGGTGTGAGGCACGTTGGCGTACGTGGCTCCGGTGTTCCAGGCTTCTTCCAGAACGCTCAGGATCCGCTTCTCCTGATCCGTGGCCGCCAGCGGCAAACCCTCGCCCGCCGCGCGCCCTGCGCGAAAGCCCCCGCGGAGCCCCCTCTGCCCCCATGCCCCCAGGGGCGCCAGCAAACCGAACAACGCGGATCGTCTCTTCATCCTGCATCCCTCTTTGAAATGCAATCGTCCCGGCATCGCAGCCCGCGATCCCGTGCTCATACTGGAAGACGCACTGCCACTCCGCAGGGTATCTCCCGCCTGCCGTATTTGCGAGTCTTCAGGAACCGTGTGCGGACCGCCGCTCACTTTTCCGCGAGCCGGACGGTCACCGAGAAAGCGCCACGCAGGTCGCCCGCGCGGTAGCCGGTGGCGTGGTCGCGCGGGTAGCGTTCGTCGAGAATCTGCCGGACCGCCTCACTGATCTTCTCACGTGGCCCGTGGCAGCCCAGGCACATCGGCTGCACGAGGATCGGCTTCAGATAGCGTCCGAAGCGCCGCCCGTCTTCTTCCATCACTTCGAACACTTCCGGCGGCGGCTGCCCGGGTTTGTACTCCTTCTCCCACTGGCGCAGCTTCGCCGCTTCCCACTCGTCCGGCTGGTCCTTGGGGTTGCGGGCGCGCAGGCTCACGCGGCGGATCTCCAGCCCCTGCTCGTGCGCGAACTCTTCGGTCACGGTCTGCGCCACCTCGGAACAGGCGCGAACGGCGCCCTCGTAGCCGCCGCGCGCCATCTCCTGGCCGAGCAGTTCCATGAGCACGCGCCCCAGCCCGGCGGCTGCCTGCGCCGCGCGTTCCCGCGCCTCTGGCGCCTGCGCCGCCAGGGCGGAAGCAAACAGGAGTGCAAGTATTTGTTTCCGCATAAGCTCAGTCGGTCAGCGACGGTTTCGGCGTCTTCGCTGTCGAGGGCGGCAGCGCCGGCGGTTTGACATAGTCTGCCGGAATCTCACCCGTCAGGGTCTTCAGCCACGTCACGATGGAAGATACTTCCGCCGCGCTGAGGTTCTTGCCGAGTTCGTATTCCGCCATCAGTTTCACGGCTTCATCCAGCGTCTTAACCGAGCCGTCGTGGAGATACGGCCATGTCTTCTCGATGTTTCGCAGCCCGGGCACCTTGAAGAAGAACCTGTCTTCCTCCCGCTTGGTCACCTTCGCGCGCCCCTCGTCTTTCAGTCCAGGATACGGCTTCACCACTCCGAGCTTCTGGTACATCGTCCCGCCCACGCAGGCGCCCATGTGACAGGTGGCGCAGCCTGTCTCGACAAACTTCAGGAAGCCCGCCTTTTCCGCGTCGCTCAGCGCCGCCTTGTCGCCTTGCAGGAAGCGGTCCCACCGCGAAGGAGTCATGAGTTTTCTTTCGAATGCGCCAATAGCGCGCGCCATATTCTCGTAATTCACCGGGTCTTTATCCTGCGGAAAAGCTTTCCGGAACAGCTCCACATACTGGGGCATGGATTTCAATGTCGCGATGACTGTTTTCTCATCCGGCATCGCCATTTCCACGGGATTCAGGATGGGACCTTTCGCCTGCTCCTCGACATCCGCCGCCCGGCCGTCCCAGAACTGCGCAAAGTGCAACGCCGCGTTGTACACCGTCGGCGAGTTCCGGTCGCCGCGCTGTCCGCGGTGGCCTTCGCTGGTCGGTTCGTTGTCCACGCCGAACTGGTCCAGCTTGTGGCAACTGTTGCAGGAGAATTTGTGGCTCTTGCTGATCCGGTTTTCGTAATACAGCAGCCGTCCCAGCTCCACTTTTTCCGGCGTAATCGGGTTCTTCTGGCTTTCCACTGCCTGCGGCAGCGGCTTGAACATCCTCAGCCGGGATTCCGGAATGTCCACCGCCATGGCGGCGGCGGCGCTGATCAAAAGGAGAAACGAGGCGCGTCTCAACATGAATGGGAAACCTCCGTGACGCCCCCATCATGGATCAATGGGGCTGCGGGAATCAAGTCTTTCCGGTGCGCAACTCCTGCATCGCCGCCTCCGCGCCCGCTACATTGGAATCATGCCCGACCTTCCGCTGTACCAGGTGGACGCCTTCGCGCGCCGCGTGTTCGAAGGCAATCCCGCCGCGGTTGTCCCGCTCGAGGATCTCCTGCCGGATGACGTCATGCAGGCCATCGCCGCCGAGAACAACCTCGCCGAGACCGCGTTTTTCATCCGCAGCGGGGATGAGTACAAGCTGCGCTGGTTCACCCCCGCCACCGAAGTGGACCTCTGCGGACACGCCACGCTCGCCTCGGCGTTCGTCATCTTCGAGTTTCTCGAGCCGGAACGCGACAGCGTCGTCTTCGATACGCGCAGCGGCAGGCTGGCGGTGGAGCGCCGCGGCGCCCTGCTGGCCATGGATTTCCCCTCCCGCCCGCCGGAACGGGTCGAGCCTTGCGCCGGACTCGTGGAGGCCCTCGGCGGCAGCCCGAAAGAAATCTGGGCATCACGCGACTACATGGTGGTGTACGAGACAGAAGAGGAAGTCCGCGCCCTGCGCCCGGACTTCCAGCGCCTGGCGGAAGCCGACCGTTTCGCGGTGATCGTCACTGCGCCGGCAAAAACGGAAGGCTATGATTTTGTTTCGCGCTTCTTCGCCCCGGCCGCCGGCGTTGCGGAGGATCCGGTCACCGGCTCGGCCCACTGCACGCTGGTTCCTTACTGGGCGCAGCGGCTCGGCAAGCGAAGGCTTCGCGCCCGCCAGGTGTCGCGCCGGGGCGGGGAACTGGAGTGCGAGTGGAAAGGCTCGCGCGTCGAAATCGCCGGCCGCGCCGTGCTCTACCTGAAGGGCACGATCAGCGTCTGAGACAGGACTGCCTTGGCCGCAGCCATCCGTAGCGCTGGTCCCCGAGGATTCCCAGAGCGAACCTCACCGGCGCTGTCTTCGATGACCCCTTGGCGGCCGCTTGGCATCTGCCCTCAGTTACGCAGGGCAACCGCTAGAAATTGCAGGCCTCTGCATGCGGGCGGGCATTTTCTGCCGCGAAAAACTCAAAATGGGATGGTGAGCGCGGGAGGAATCGAACCTCCAACCTACTGATTAAGAGTTCCCTGAGTCTCTGTAGTCAGCGGTTGCCGCCTGTATCTGCTTCCTGCTGAAGAGGAACCACTTGCCTGATTCTGGTTGTAGACCCTTGTAATCGGAAAGCGCCCGATGTAGAGTATACAAGGGCGTATACAAGATGCCCTGGAGACATCGATCAGGAGGTTTCGATGCGAGAGAATCAGGCGCGGCTGGCGAAGGTCATTGAGCTTGCCAGACCT
>CAKZUE010000021.1 GCA_937920635.1 uncultured Bryobacteraceae bacterium | reverse complement strand
GGCTCGGTTGCGGCTCGATTGCGGCGGTGTTGGGTCCGCTTGGTCGCGCCTTCGGCGCTCCCGCGCGGCTCGATTGCGGCGGTGATGGGACCGCTTGGTCGCGCCTTCGGCGCTCCCGCGCGGCTCGGTTGCGGCTCGGTTGCGGCTCGATTGCGGCGGTGATGGGACCGCTTGGTCGCAGCCCGTTGGGCTGCTCCCGCGCGGCTCGGTTGCGGCTCGGATGCGGCACGGTTGCACCGGTGCGGGGCTTACTGGACCGGCGTGGCGGCGCCGTATTTGCGCTCCACGTAGTCGTTCAGCATGGCGATGAATTCGGCCACGATTTCGTCGCCCCGCAGCGTGGTCACCAGCTTCCCATCGACGAACACCGGCGCCTTGGGCTCTTCAAACGTGCCGGGAAGCGAGATGCCGATGTTGGCGTGCTTCGACTCTCCAGGACCGTTCACGATGCAGCCCATCACCGCCACTTTCATCTCTTCCACGCCCGCGTAGCGCTCCTTCCACTTCGGCATCTGCTCGCGCAGGTAGGTCTGGATCTGTTCCGCCATCTCCTGGAAGAAGGTGCTGGTGGTGCGCCCGCAACCCGGGCACGCCGTCACCTGGGGCGTGAAGCTGCGGATGCCGAGCGATTGCAGGATCTGCTGGCAGACGAGCACCTCCTCGGTGCGGTCGCCGTTGGGCGCCGGCGTCAGGGACGCCCGGATCGTGTCGCCGATCCCCTCCTGGAGCAGGATCGACAGCGCCGCCGTGGTGGCGACAATGCCCTTGGCGCCCATGCCCGCCTCGGTCAGTCCGAGGTGCAGCGGGTAATCGCACTGCGCCGCCAGCATGCGGTAAACGTCGATCAGGTCCTGCACGCCGGAGACCTTGGCGCTCAGGATGATGCGGTCGTGGGGCAGCCCGTGGCTTTCGGCGATGCGCGCCGACTCCAGGGCGCTGGCCACGATGGCGCGCTTGGTGACTTCGGCGGCGTCCAGAGGTTCAGGGAGCCGCGCGTTCTCATCCATCATCCGGGTCAGCAGCGCCGAGTCGAGCGAGCCCCAGTTGACGCCGATGCGCACAGGTTTCGAGTGCTCGAGCGCACATTCAATCATCGTGCGGAAATTTTCATCCGTCTTTCGGCCGATGTTCACATTTCCGGGGTTAATTCGATATTTGGCGAGAACTTTGGCGCAGTCGGGATACTTCTTCAAGAGGATGTGGCCGTTGTAATGGAAATCCCCTACGATCGGGGTACGAAATCCGAATTTGTCGAGCGTTTCTACGAGGCGCGGCACCGCCCGGGCAGCCTCTTCGGTGTTGACGGTCACCCGCACAATTTCGGAGCCGGCGCGCGCAAGGTCCATCACCTGGTTGACGGTGGCTGCCACGTCGGCGGTGTCGGTGTTGGTCATGGACTGCACGGCGATGGGGTGGCTGCCGCCCACCATCACCCCTCCCACGCGGACAGGGACGCTCTTCCGTCGCTCGATCTTCGCCATTTTGCCTCCGGGAAGTTCCATTTTAGCAGCAGCAAGGCGGTGATGACCGGAATGCCATGTTCGCGATAAAAAATTTCGATTGGAATTCCGCGTTCCTCAGAGTAAAATGGGGATGTCCGCGAAACGCTGGGAACGTTCGCATCGGCGCCTCCGCGGCGGGGCGCTCGCAGTTGGCGACACCGGCCATGAAGGCCGTGGAGGGGAAGTGAGCGATGACAGGCGCATTCGATTCCGGCCCTGTACCCAGACGGGCCCTGCTTTTCGCACTGGATCCGGCTCTGGCTTCCAGCCTGGAGCGCGAGCTCACCAAATGCGGTTGCCGGGCGGAACTCGCTGCAGACGCCGCGCCAGAACCGGCTGACATCGTCTTCTGCCCTTCGGCGCGCCCTGTGCTCCGCCAGGCTCTCAGCCTGTATCCGGGCACGCCGGTGGTAGTGGTCAGCCGCCTGCCCGAAGTGGACGGCTGGCTCGATGCCCTGGAAGAGGGCGCGGCGGATTACTGCGCGCCGCCGTTTGAGACCATCCAGATCCGCTGGCTATTGGAGACGCACGCCGGCTCGCGCCGCACGATGGCCGCAGCCTGAGCCGCTGCCAGGGCTCGCACGGGCGGACACAGGCGCCGTGTGTCTTTGCCCGAATCTCTCACCCCGCCGCTATACTCAAAGATAGAGAGGCTGATTTCGATTGACCCTGCGAGAGTTCTTCCGTCTGTCGGCGTACACGCAGATGCTTCCTGTGCTGGAGAGCGGCGAGGAGACCCTCGTCGGCGGGCAGGCGGTGATGGAGGGCGTCATGATGCGCGCCCCGCACAGCTATGCGGTGGCGGTGCGGCGCCCCGATGGCGAAGTCGTCATCGACGAGCGCCCTCTTCCGAAGCTCTCCGAGAAATACCCCGTATTCAAGCTGCCTGTGCTGCGCGGCGTGGGCACCCTGGCACAGGCGATGACCCTTGGGGTGAAGGCGCTGCGGTTCTCCGCCGATGTGGCGATGCAGGCGGAAGCCGGTGCGGCGCCCCAGTCAGGGGAGAAGGCGAGGAAGCCCGCCGAGATCCCCGGCTGGCTGATGGCGCTGAATCTGGCCTTCTCGTTCGTCTTTTTCATTGCGCTCTATAAGTTCGTTCCGCTCTGGATCACCACCCGGCTCGAAGACGTCTATCCGGAGCTGCACAATCAGATCCTGTTCAACTTGGTGGACGGCATCGTGCGGCTGGCGATCTTCCTCGGCTTCCTCTGGCTGATCTCCCGGTGGGACGACATTCGCCGCGTCTTCGAGTACCATGGCGCCGAGCACCGCGTGGTGTTCAACTTCGAGAGCGGCAAGCCGATCAGCATCGAGAACGCCCGGACGTTTTCTACGTTTCATCCCCGTTGCGGCACCAGCTTTCTGCTGGTGGTGATGATGGTGTCCATCGCCGTCTACGCCGTGATCCCAGCCCACGGCTTCATCGAGAAGATGGCCGTGCGGGTTGTGGCGCTGCCGCTGATCGCCGGTCTCAGCTATGAAGTGATCCGCTTCGCCGCCCGCCGCCGGGGCAGCCTGCTGGCGCTGTTCACGGCGCCGGGGCTCTGGCTCCAGCGCATTACGACGCAGCCGCCTTCCGACCCGCAGACGGAAGTGGCCATCATTGCTCTGAACCGCGCCATGGCGCTGGAAGAACAGCAGGGCGGGGAGCTGGTGATCGCCTGATGGACTTCACGCGGCAACTGGAAGAAGTCGAGCGCAAGTTCGAATCGCTTGCTGCGCAGATGGCGGATCCGGCGGTGATCCAGGACGCCGCCCTGTACCGCAAGACCGCCAAGGCGCACCGTGATCTGGAAGAGATCGTCGCAGTGTGGCGCGAGTACCGCAAGGTGCTGGACGATCTGAGCGGGGCGCGGCTGATGCTGGAGGACAAGGACCCCGCCCTGCGCGAGATGGCCGAAGAGGAGATCGCCCGGCTGGAGCCGCGCGAGCAGGAGCTGGCTGAAAAGCTCAAGATCTTGCTGCTGCCCAAGGATCCGAACGACGACAAGGACGTAGTGCTCGAGATCCGCGCCGGCGCCGGCGGCGACGAAGCCAGCCTCTTCGCCGCCGAGGTGTTCCGCATGTACGCGCGCTATGCCGAAGCGCAGCGTTGGAAGGTGGAGATCACCTCGGTGAGCGAATCCGAAGCGGGCGGTTTCAAGGAAGTCATCGCACTCATCAGCGGCGACCGCGTTTACTCCAAGCTCAAGTACGAAAGCGGCGTCCACCGCGTGCAGCGCGTTCCGGTGACCGAGCAGCAGGGCCGCATCCACACCTCCACCATCACCGTCGCCGTGCTGCCGGAAGCCGACGACGTGGAGGTGAAGATCGATCCCAAGGACCTGAGGATCGACACCTATTGCTCTTCGGGCCCCGGCGGCCAGAGCGTCAACACGACCTACTCCGCCGTGCGCATCACGCACCTGCCCACCGGGCTGGTGGTGACCTGCCAGGACGAGAAGTCGCAGATCAAGAACCGCGCCAAGGCGGAGCGCGTGCTGCGCTCGCGGCTCTATGAGATCGAGCTCGAAAAACAGCGGCAGGCCATCGGCGCGGACCGCCGCTCGCAGGTGGGCACGGGCGACCGCTCGGAGAAGATCCGCACCTACAACTTCAAGGAGAACCGCGTCACCGACCACCGCATCGGGTTGACGCTGTACCAGCTCGACCGCGTCATGGAAGGCGAGCTGGACCCCCTGATCGACGCCTGCACGACGTATTACAACGCTCAGAAGCTGCGCGAGCAGGCCGAAGCCGCGCAGGCGGCCCAGCATGAATCTGCGGACGGCGCTCCGGCAAGGGTCTGAGATCCTTGCTTCGGCCGGCACGCCCGAGCCGAAGCTCACCGCTGAAGCGCTCCTTTGCCACGCCCTGCGGCGCGAGCGGAGCTTCCTCTACGCCCATCCCGAACACGAACTCACCCTGGTGGAATGGATCCACTACGGCCGCTACCTGCATGAGCGGCTCCAGGGCAGGCCGCTCCAGCACATCACGCGGAAGCAGGAGTTCTACGGGCGCGAGTTCGAGGTCTCGCCCGCCGTGCTGATTCCCCGCCCTGAAACCGAGCACGTCGTCGAACAGGCGTTGCGCCACGCGGCAGGCGCGCGCCGCGTGCTGGATCTCTGCGCCGGCTCGGGCAATCTCGCCGTGACGCTGGCGCTGGAACTCAACGCCTGGGCCGCAGCCACCGACATCAGCTTCGACGCGCTGGCGGTGGCGCGGCGCAACGCGCGCCGCCACGGCGCGCGGGTCGAGCTGATCCAATGCGACCTCGCCGAGGCGATCTCCGCGCGCTTCGATCTGGTGGTTTCAAATCCGCCCTACATTCCGCTGCACGAAATTGCCACGCTCCAGCGCGAGGTGCGCGACCACGAACCGCACCTGGCCCTGGCTGGCGGCGAAACGGGCATCGACTATTACCGCCGCATCGTGCCCGAGGCGGAAAGGCTGCTAGAGCCCGGCGGCTGGCTGATCGTCGAGATCGGCTATCAGGGCGAGCCGGCGGTGCGCGCCCTGTTCGGTTCCTGCTGGTCGGAGCCGGCCACGGAGTATGATCTGGCTGGATGGCCGCGCGTGATCCGCGCGCGCTTCACGCCGTGAGAACCATCTTCCACGTCGACATGGACGCCTTCTTCGTCTCGGTCGAAGAATTGTTCGATCCGGGCCTGAAGGGCAAGCCCGTGGTGGTGGGCGGGCAGAGGGACGAGCGCGGCGTGGTGGCGGCCGCTTCTTACGCCGCGCGCAAGTTCGGCGTGCACTCGGCCATGCCCCTGCGCACGGCGGCGAAGCTTTGCCCGCAGGCCATATTCCTCGACGGCCATCCGGAGCGCTACCGCGAATACTCCCACCGCGTGCATGAGATCCTGCTCGAGTTCACGCCGCAGGTCTCGATGGCGAGCATCGACGAAGCCTACCTGGACATGACCGGAACGGAGCGGCTGTGGGGCCCGCCGCTGCGCGCCGCCACGCTGCTGCATGACCGCATCGGCGAGCGCACCGGGCTGAACTGCTCCATCGGCATCGCCACCTCGAAGATGCTGGCCAAGATCGGCTCGGACTTCGCCAAGCCAAACGGCATCGCCTGGGTGCCGCCCGGCATGGAGGCGGCGTTTCTCGCGCCTCTCAACGCCGGGCGCATCCCTGGCGTGGGGCGAGTGACAGAAGAGCGGCTGCGCGAGATGGGCGTGCGCCGGATCGGGGACCTGGCGCGGCTCGACGAAGATTTCCTGCTGCGGCGCTTCGGCCAGTGGGGGCTGGCGCTGGCGGGCAAGGCGCGCGGGCTGGACGCGGGCGCGTGGTTCGAAGGCGAAATCGGCGCCTACGAGGATCCCAAGAGCATCTCGCACGAGCACACGTTCTCCGAGGACGTACGCGACGCCGCGCGGCTGGAAGCCACGCTGGCGCGGCAGGCGGAGAAAGTCGGCCGCCGGTTGCGCGAACACCGCCTGTTCGCGCGCACCGTCGAGCTGAAGCTGCGCTACGCGGACTTCACCACGCTGAGCCGCTCGCGCACGCTGCCTGAAGCAACGGACCTCGATGCGGACCTGATCGCCGTTTCGCGCGACCTGTTCCACCGCACCTGGAAGAAAGGCGCGGCGGTGCGGCTGATCGGCATGGGTGTGTCAGGGCTCGATGAAGCGCAGGGCCAGGTGTCGCTGCTGGAGGGCGGGAAGAAGGAGCGCGCACGGCAGGCGCTGGCCGCCGTGGACCGCATCCGCGACCGCTTCGGCGAAACCAGCGTGCAACTGGCCGCGGGCATGACGGCGGAGGACCGGGAGAAGGTGCACGAGAACCCCATTGGCCTGCCGGGCAAAGCGCCGCGCGGCTCGCGCAAATCCCGGTAGGCTACTTCCGCGCTGCCGCCTCTTCGCGCTGGCGCGTCCGGCGGACGTGTGTGGCGTGATAGGCCCAGTAGCCGGCGAGGAGCGAGAACAGCACGCCGCTCCAGTAAGGGGCGCCATCGCTCAGGTGGTCGAACACGGCGCCCGCCCACACGGGGCCGATGACGCGCGTCAGGCTCGAGGCCGATTGCGCCGTGCCGAGCAGCGCGCCCTGCTCGCCCGCGCCGGCGCGCCGCGAGATCAGCCCCGTGAGCGCCGGCCCGGCCAGCCCGTATCCCAGCGCCGTCAGCGCCACCGAGACATAGAGCACCCACACGGCGTGCGCCGCCGCCGCGGCGGCGAAGCCGGCCGCGAACAGGCACGCGCCCCACACCGCCAGCGCCGCTTCGCTCACGCGCCGGGTGAGACGCCGCAACAGATACCCTTGCGTGAACGCGGCCATCAGCCCGAGAAACGAAAACAGCACGGCGTTGCCCCTGGCGTCCAGGCCAAAGCGCGCGTGGGTGAAGACGGGGAAATTCGTCTGGAGCCCTGCCATGGCGAAGTTCAACGCGAATGTGGCCAGCATCAGCCCGCGGAACTCCGGGCGGCCGAGCGCGCCGCCGATCTGCGCCAGCGGATCCAGATCGCGCCAGCCGATCGAATGCGCCATGCGCCGCTCGGGCGGCAGCGTTTCTTTCACGGTGAAGGCCGCCACAACAAGCGTCAGCAGCGACAGCACGCCGGAGGCGTAGGCCGGCGCCGACAGGCTGATCCGGCTCAGCGCGCCGCCCATCGCGGGACCCAGAATAAAGCCGAGGCCGAACGCCGCGCCGATGAGGCCGAAGTTCTTAGCGCGGTCGCGCGGTTCGCTGATGTCGGCGATATAGGCCTGCGCCGCCGTGATCGAGCCGCCTGCGAAACCCGACAACAAGCGCGCAGCAAACAGCGCCGCCAGCGACCATGCGGCCCCAAACAGGAAGTAGCTGGCCGCCGTGCCCGCCAGACAGGCCAGCAGCACCGGCCTGCGCCCGCGCCGGTCCGACCACGCACCCAGCAGCGGCGCCGCCGCGAACTGCGCGGCGGAAAACACGAGCGCCAGCAGTCCCACCGTCAGCGCGTCGCTGCGGTAGGGCTGGACCACGAACGGGATGACGGGCACAAGGATGCCTGCGCCCATCAGGTCCAGAAAGACGATCAGGAAGATCGCACCCAGCGCTCCGCGCGGCGCCGGCCGGCTTGCCTGCACGCTTCCATCGTCTCATGAAGCGCGCAGCTTGCGGCCTTCACCCCGCCATGCCCGAAGCCTCGAGCAGCGTTTCGTGCACGGCGAGTTCGGTCTCCGTCGTCGTGGCCAGCGGCCGCTCGCCGCGGACGGCGCGCGCCAGCGCCGCGATGTCGCCCACGTATCGCTCGTAGGGCGGCAGTTCGACAGGCTGGCGGCCCGCGCGGTACGGCCCTGCCGGCTTGGCCAGATCAATGACCAGAGATGGAGGCTCGATGGGCCGCACCACGGCGTTGCCGTTCGTGCCGAAGATTTCGAGTGTCCGGTGCTGCCCCGCGTTCGGTTGCAGGACGCTGGAAGTGATCACCGCCATCGCGCGGCCGTACTCGAACACCGCCGCCGTGTTGTCCTTCAGCGTGTCTTCGTACGGGCCATCGTGGCGGAGGAAGTTCGTGATGCGCTGCGGCCGGCCCAGCAGCCGCACGACAATGTCGACGAGGTGCGCACCCTGCTCGAACATCTGCCCGCCCGGAAAACGGTTCCACTCCGGCCGCCGGTCCGCGCCGATCAGCGTGTTCATGCGCGCGTGGATCAGATAGACATCGCCGAGCCAGCCCTGCCTCGCGGCCTCGAGCGCCGCTTCCACCGCCGGATTGAAGCGCCACATATAGCCGGCCTGGATGAGGAGTCGCTTCTCGCGCGCGAGCGACGTGATGCGTTGCAGGCGCGCCCGGGTGTCGGCGATGGGCTTTTCGATGTGGCAGTGCTTGCCCGCTTCCAGCGCTTCGATGGCCAGCACGGGAATCTGCGGCACATCGCTTTCGACAAAGATCACTTCCACCGGGCGGTCGGCCAGGATTTCCGCCTTGGGCCGCCACGGCAGCGGGCCGAGCTTCTCGAGCGTCTTGCGCGCTGCGGGCGATTCCTCCCAGACGCCTGCCAGTTCGTAGTCGGGCGAATCTTTCACAAGCCGCAGTTTGTCGTAAGCGTGCGAGTGGGCGGCGCCGAGAAACGCCGCCCGGAGCCGGCG
Source organism: uncultured Bryobacteraceae bacterium (assembly GCA_937920635.1). Taxonomy (GTDB): domain Bacteria; phylum Acidobacteriota; class Terriglobia; order Bryobacterales; family Bryobacteraceae; genus JANWVO01. The sequence goes on along the minus strand of CAKZUE010000021.1, from coordinate 77,092 downwards.
CGGCTGCACAGCCGCGGCAACGGGCAAGGTGAGGAACTCGCGCCTGTGCATCATGACGCCGCTATTCTACGCGAGGCGCACAGGGGAAAGGCGGCTGCCGCCGGCGCTGCCGTGGTGGTGGTTGTTGCGGCGGTGTTGGGTCCGCTTGGCCGCGCCTTCGGCGCTCCCGCGCGGCTCCTTTTGCGGCTGTTGCAGCGCCGCGCGGTTCTGCGCTCATCATGACCGTCCTTGTTGGGACCGCTCGTTCTTGCGGCATTGAATACACGTATAGCCACTTCGACCGCTGCGGATGCCGCACTGTTTACACTGGTTGTGTGATTCATCCGCACTTCCTGCTCTCTGGTGAAATCCGCCGCGCGGACGAGGCTCTGTTCCGCGCCGGGCAAGTGGGCCTGTTCGCGGGCTGGGGCGTCTTTTCGACGATTCGCGTGATCGAGGGCGTGCTCTTCGCGTTCGGGCGGCATTGGGCGCGGATGCGGCGGGACGCCGATCTGCTGCGGGTTCCCTTCCCCTGGACGCCGGAAGAGCTGGAAGCGGAACTGCTCCGGCTGGTAAAAGCCAATCAGGCTTACGACGCCGCGCTGCGCGTGCTGGTCATGCGCAACCGCGGCACGCTGTGGGAAGGACCGGGCTTTGAGCGCGATTTTGATCTGGTCGCCTTCACAGCGCCGCGCACGAAGTGGGGCGCTTCGGCGCGTCTGGGCATCGTGGCGCAGGCGCGCCATGCGGCGGGACCTTTCTCCGGCACGAAGTCCGCCTCCTGGGCGATGAACCTGGTGTGGCATGAAGAGGCGCACGCGCAGGGGCTGGACGAAGTGATCCTGCTCAATGAGCGCGGCGAGGTGAGCGAATGCACGTCAGCCAATGTCTTTGCCGTATTTGGCGATGAAGCCTTGACGCCGCCGCTCAGCTCCGGCTGCCTGCCTGGCATCACGCGCGAGCTGCTGCTGGAGGTGATCGAGGTTCCCGGCATCCGAGTCCGCGAGCGGACATTGACGCTGGAAGATCTCGAGAAAGCCGACGGGCTGTTCATCACCTCTACGACGCGCGACCTGCTGCCGGTCGAGTCGGTGGAAGGGCTCAGCATCGGCACGGACACGAGCGTGGCGGAGCGGCTGGGGGAGGCGTTCGCGGAGTATCAGCGGGCGTCGGTGGGACGGGCGCGGCAACGGGCGGCGCGGGCGTCCTGAGCGGAATGAAGCGAAAACAGCAAGCGCGGAGAAGGCTTGCGCCTCCCCCGCGCCGGAACACTTCGCATGAAGAATGTCAGAGCGGCTTGTAGCAGCTCCGCGTCTCGTTGCACTCGTATTCGTCCACAGGCTTGCCGTCAGGACCGATGGGGATGAGGGTCTTGTCGCACCAGAAGGCGCGGTCGTTGCTGTGCGGAACCGTCGGGTCCCACTCGGCTTCGACGTAAAGCCCCTTCCAGCGGAGGTTGTCGCAGCGGTCGTTGCCGATGCGGGTCAGACCGGCGCGCTCGCGGTTGACGATCGCCATGGCGCGCCTCCTCAGGCCTTCACGCCGGCGGCGGCCATCAGCGCGCGCTTGACGGCGGCGGCGGCGATCTGCACCTTGTAGGCGTTCATGCTGAGGGGCCTTGCGGCGGCGACGGCGGCCTTGCCGGCGGCTTCCGCTGTCTCGGCCGTCACAGCTTTGCCCTCGATGGCCTTCGCCGCTTCGGCCGAAACCCAAGGAGTCGGCGCCACATGGCCGAGCACGACGCGAGCCGAAGCCACCGTAGAGCCCTTCATTGTCAGAGCCACGGAAGCTGTGGCCAGCGGCCAGTCGAGGGCGTCTTTTTGGCGAACCTCGTAAGTGGCGTTCTTCGCCGCTGTCGCGGGAACGATCACCTCGGTGAGGATCTCGTTCGGCTTCAGATCCACCTCCCGCACGTCGCTGGAAGAAGGCGCGAGGAAGAACTTCTCCGCGTCCACCTCGCGCGTGCCGGATGGGGAAGCCAGCTTGATCTTCGCGCCCAGCGCGACGAGCGCCGGGCCGAAGCTCGAAGCGGAAACGAAGCGCGCCGGGCCGTTGCCGAAGATGGCGTGGTAGCGGTTGTCGCCTTCGGCCACCAGATCCTTGCCTTCATGGCGCGGAATCAGGCCGAAGCCCGCGCGGAAGTACCAGCAGCGCGGGCGCTGGCAGAGGTCGCCGCCGAAGGTGCCCATGTTGCGGATCTGCGGACTGGCCACGCCGCGGGCGGCCTCCGTCAATGCGGGGAACGAGGCGCGGATGAGCGGGTTCGAAAGCACCTCGTCCACCGTCGCCAAAGCGCCGATGCGGATGCCGGCGGCGGTCTTCGAAATGCCCTTCAACTCGGCGATCTCCTTGATGTTGACTACGCGCTTCGGACTCATCACCTCATCCTTCATGAGGCTGATGAGGTCGGTGCCGCCGGCCAGCACCGCCGCATCGCTCCAGCCGCCGCCGAGCAGCGCCAGAGCCTCCTTCAGGGTCTTGGGGCTTGCGTATTCGAAGGGTTGCATCAGCTCATCCTCCCGCTCAGCGTGTTGAGCACGTTCATCGGGGTCATCGGCACGATGGGCACGCGCACCCCGATCGCATTGGCCACCGCGTTGGCGATCGCGGCGATGCCGCCGATGGCCGGCGGTTCGCCCAGCCCGATCACGCCGCGTTTGTCGTTGATTTCGTCGATTTCCAGGTGGACCAGGATCTCGCCGACATCCTTGATGCCAGCCAGCTTGTAGAACTCCATCTCGTTGTTCAGCATGCGGCCGGTCACCGCGTCCAGGACGCGCTCTTCCATCAGCGCTCCGCAGATGGACATGATGATGGCGCCGTAGATCTGGCTTTCGGCGGTCTTCGGGTTGATGACGGTGCCGCAGTCCTGCACGGCGACGATCCGGTTCATCTTCACGATGCCGGTTTCGACGTCCACGGTGACATCGGCGATCTGGACGCCGCCAACACCGCCCGTGTTCAGGCCTTCCTTGGGCGCATCGCGCGGGATGTTCTGTCCGGTCTCGCTGATGGTCTTGACGCCGAGCTTGGCGCAGGCGGCCTTCCAGTCGAGGCTCTTGGCGGGATTGCCCTTCACCTGGATCTTGCCGTCCACGGCTTCCAGCTCGGTGGCCGGCGCGCCGAGCGCGGGGGCGACCTCCTCGAAGAGCTTTTCCAGGGCGTTCAGCGTGGCTTTCCGCGTGGAGCTGCTCACGCCGCCGACCGTGGTCGAGCCGCCCGAGGTGCCCGAGGGCGGGTAGTTGGTGTCGCCGATCTTGACGCGGATGTCGTTGACGCGCAGCCCCAGGCTCTCGGCGGCGACCTGCGCGATCACCGTGCGCGTGCCGGTGCCGAGGTCCTGCGAGCCGAGCTCAACTTCCACGGTCCCATCGGGATGGATGTTGCAACGCGCGGTGGAGTCATGACCCGCACCGCCCCATGTGCAGACGCCAATGCCGAGGCCGCGCTTCAGCGGACCGCGGCCGGAGTCGCCGCGCGGATGCCAGAGCTTCTTCCACTCGGCCATCTCGGCGGCTTTCTTCAGTTGCCGCTCGTAGGTGTCGGCTCGGGCGGTGAGATCCACATTCTTCAGGAACAGCTCCAGCGGATCCATCTTCATCTTCGCCGCCAGATCGTCCATGGCGGCGCAGGTGAGATAGGACGCCTGCGGGTGGTTGGGGGCGCGCCAGGCACGGATGGGCGCCGTGTTGGTGCTGACGGCGCTGTGGTTCTTTCGCTGATTCGGGATGCGCGTATAGACGTAAGGGATTGGCGGGCTGCCGCCGCCCGTGAATCCTCCGGTGGCCCAGCTCTGGCTCTCCCAAAGGGTGATCTTGCCTTCCTTGTTGGCGGCGAGCTTGATGCGGGCGAACGCCGAAGGACGGCAACCAGCGATGACCTGCTCGATCTGGCGATCGAGGAAGATCTTCACGGGACGCCCGCCAGCGGCTTTCGACAGGTGTGCCGCGGCGACGCCCCAGCGGTCGGGCTGGAATTTCGATCCGAAGCCGCCGCCGATGTGATCCTGATGAACGTGGACGTTGGCGACGGGGACGTTGACGGCGCGCGCCATGTCGCCGCGGATGCTGGTGACCGCCTGGGTGGTGGGATTCAGCTCCACTTTGTTGTCGGGCGTCCAGGAGACGACGTTGCCGTGGGGCTCGAGACAGCTATGTTCGAGCACCGGAATGCCGTAGAATCCTTCGCTGACCACGGCGGCTTCTTTCAGCGCCTGGTCGGGGTCGCCCTCGATCTGCTCGCCAGCCGCCTTGGCGCGGGACTGGACTTTGTTGAGGTCTTTCTCGTGCACAACATGAGGCAGGACCTCGTATTCGACCTTGATTTTCTTCAGCGCGTCCCGGGCGGCGAGCTCCGTCTCGGCGGCGACGAAGGCGACTTCCCAGTGCGCCCACTGGATCTCGGTGCCCGCCGGGCTGACGACGTGCACGCCGGTGACCCCGGGATGCTTTTCCGCAGCGCTCGTGTCGATGGATTTGACGCGCGCGTGGGCGTATGGGCAGACGAGCGTCGCGCCGTGCAGCATGCCGGGCTTGTTCAGATCCGAGCTGTACTTCGCCCTGCCCGATGCTTTCTCAACGCCGTCGAGGCGGTTCAGGCGCTTGCCCATCACCTTCCGCTTCGACATCTCAGGCCAGCGGTACTCAGGCATTGGACCCTCCTTTCATCGTCTTGGCGGCTTCCAGCACCGCCTGGCGGATGCCGATGTAGGTGCCGCAGCGGCACAGGTTGCCGCCGAGGCCGTCTTTCACCTGCTCATAAGTGGGATTGGGATTGGAATCGAGAAACGCCTTGGCAGCGACCACGAAGCCCGGCGTGCAGTAGCCGCACTGCTGCGCGTCGTGGTTGACAAACGCCTGCACCACGGGGTGCGGGCGTCCGCCGCTGAGGGCGAAACCCTCCACGGTGGTGATCTGCTTGCCCTGCGCGTCGATGGCCAGGATCGTGCAGGCGTACATCACCTTGCCGTTCACGAGCACCGAGCAGGCGCCGCAGGTGCCGCGGTCGCACACGCGCTTGGCGCCAGTCAGATCCAGCTTGTTGCGCAGGACATCGAGCAGGGTCTCGCGCGGTTCGACGGAGACCTTCATGGGCTTGCCGTTGATGGTGAGCGTAACAGGAACCGCGCCAGGCCCCAGGACGCCCGCAGGCGTCTGCGCCTGCGCGGGCTGCTCGAGAAGCGCTGGCGCCACGGCGCCTGTCACGCCGATGCTTTGCAGTAGTCCGCGGCGCGAAACCCCGCGCCGGTTTTCCTCATTTGGCTTAAGTTTGGAATCCGGATGTCGACTCACAGCAATTCCCCTTCCCTCCCGGGGCCGTGGCACAGCAGGAAAGCCCCATGGATCTTCTCCAGTCTAACCCAGCACCAGTCTTTCGATAACTGCCAGATAGTGAAAGGAAATTAAAGGTTCTGAGAGCAGGCGCACGAACCGGCGGGCCGGCGGCCGATGGTCAGAGAGGGTCGCCCGCAGCCTCATAGAGCAGGTGCACCAGACCTGAGATTGTCTCCGGCTCGCTGGGCAGACCCCAGTGCGCGGCGAAACCCAGACAACAAGAACGGGGCAGGATGAGACGATCGGGGAACTCGCTCCGGCGCGCCCGGCGCGCCAGCGGGGCGGCGCGGCGCAGATCCGCCTACATTTCAGGCGTGAGCATCCCGCGCAGTTCGTCGAGCGTTTCGGGCGGCTGGGGCGGATCGGACGGCATGAGACCAGAGTGCCCGACTTGCCGTTGCGGCCGCGACTGCGGAACACTTGTCCCTATGAAGCGCAGGAGCTTTCTGGCCGCGGCGCCGGCAGCGGCGGCGCTGGCGCTCGAGCAGCCCGCTCTGGTGAAGCCGCGTGTGCTGCGTCCGGGAGACACCGTGGGGCTGGTGACGCCTTCGACCTATGTGTCCGATCCGGACCGTCTGTGGCTGGCTCGGCGGACGATCGAGGAGTTGGGGCTGCGGTGCAAGACCGGCCGCTCGGTGGGGCGGCGCGAGGGCTATCTGGGCGGAACCATCCGGGAACGGGTGGAAGATCTCCACGCGATGTTCGCCGATCCGGAGGTGAAGGCGGTCTTCTGCATGCGCGGCGGCTACGGCGCGGCGATGCTGCTGGACTCGCTGGATTACGCGCTGATCAGGAAAAATCCCAAGGTCTTTCTCGGCTACTCCGACATCACCGCGCTGCATCTGGGCATTCACCGCCTGACGGGGCTGGTGACTTTCCATGGTCCGGTCGTGCTGAGCGGGTTGAGCGAGTGGACGCTCGAACATTTCCGGCGCGCCTTGTTTGAAACGAAACCGCTGGGGCGGTTGTCCAACCCGCCCGAGCCGCGCCCCATCCGCCCGCGCCATCCCTGGCGGGCGGTTCGTCCCGGAAGAGCGCGCGGGCCGCTCATCGGCGGCAACCTGACGCTGATCTCGACGACGCTGGGCACGCCCTACGAGATCCAGACCGAGGGCAGAATTCTTTTCCTCGAAGACGTGGGCGAAGAGCCGTACTCGATCGACCGGATGCTGACGCACCTGCGGCTGGCGGGCAAGTTCCGCGGCATCCGCGGGCTGGTCTGGGGCGAGTGCGCCTCCTGCCGCCCGCGCGAGTTTCAGCCGGGGTTCGAGTCGACCTTCTCGACGGGCGAGGTGGTCCAGAACATTCTGGGAGGGCTGGACGTGCCGGTGGTCACTGGGCTCGTGATCGGACATACGGACGATCAGTTGACGCTGCCGCTGGGCGTGGAGGCGGAGCTGGACGCGGACGCCGGAACGCTGACGATCCTGGAATCCGCATTGAAGGAGTAATTGCGATGCGTCCTGTTTTTCTTGGTTGCCTGTTCGTTTCCCTGCTGGCGGCGCAGGCGCCGCGCACGGAGCTGCTGTGGCCCGAAGGCGCGCCGGGCGCGGCAGGCAATGAAGACGCCGACAAGCCGGCGCTGACGATCTACCCGGCGGTGCAGCCCAACGGCGCCGCCGTGCTGGTCTGCCCCGGCGGCGGGTACGTGAATCTGGCGATGGACCATGAAGGCAGGCAGATCGCCGAGTGGTTCAATTCGTTCGGGGTGACGGCGTTTGTGCTGAAGTACCGGCTGGGGCCGCGCTACCGGCATCCGGCGATGCTGGATGACGCGCGGCGGGCGATGCGCATGATCCGGGAGCGCGCCAGGGAGTTCGGCATCGACCCGGCGCGCGTGGGCGTGATGGGCTTCAGCGCGGGCGGGCATCTGGCGTCGACGCTGTCGAACCATTTCCGCGAGGGCGAGCGGCCGGACTTCGCCATCCTCTGCTATCCGGTGATCAGCTTCACCACGCGTTACACGCACAGCGGCTCGATGCGCTTCCTGCTGGGCGATCCTCCGGATCCTGCGCTTGTGTGGGAGCTGTCGAACGAACTGCGGGTGACTTCGCAGACGCCGCCGACGTTCCTGTTCCACACGAACGCCGACACGGGCGTGCCGCCCGAGAACAGCGTGCTGTACTATCTGGCGCTGCGGCGCGCGGGCGTGCCCGCGGAGCTGCATATTTATCAGGAGGGGCGCCACGGCGTGGGGCTCGCGCAGAAAGATCCGGTGCTGTCGACATGGCCGGCGCGGCTCAAGGACTGGCTGATGGTGCGGGGCATCATCCCGGCGCAGTAACCGCGCATCCGAAGGGCGCGTCTCACCAGCGGCGAAGAAAATGCGGGCGTGGCTGCCATTTCTGTTTCTCTTGCCGCTGGCGGCGCAGCAGCCGCCCGAGCCTGCACCGGATCCGGGGCGCCCGGTGCTGCGGCGCGGGGGCGCGGCGGAGAAGCGCGAGCCGGTGAAAGCGCCGGAGGAACGGCGCGCGCCGCAGGGTCCCTACCGGGAAGTGATTGTCGACGAAGAGGGGCGCACCGAGAAGGTGACGGCGGGCAATGCCACGGAAGACCGCGAGAATCTCATCCTGCGCGCTTACGAGGCGGCGGTGGAGTTCAACGAGAAACTGCCCAGCTTCATCTGCGACCAGTTTGTGAGCCGGTACGAGAGCAAGACGCTGAAGCCGGACTGGAAGCTTCAGGACCGCGTCCAGCTAGAGCTTGCCTACACGAAGGGGAAAGAAGAGTACCGCAACATCCGCATCAACGGCAAGCCGCTGAAGAAGGGCAGCCCGGAGGAGTCCGGCTCCTGGTCGACGGGCGATTTTGGCACGACGCTGGTCAGCATCTTCTCCTCGGCGCGCCCTGAGGACTTCCGCCTCCGCGGCGACTCCGACGCCGCCGGACTGAAGGCGAAGGTCTACGATTTCTCGGTGCCGAAGGATCGTTCGCAGTGGACCATCCGCTACGGCTACGCGGTGAAGCCGGCGCACGAGGGGGCGCTGTGGATCGACCCCGAGAGCGCACGGGTGCTGCGCATCGAGATGAGCAGCCGCCGGCTGCCCGCGAATTACGACATCGACAAGGTGGAGATGACCGTCGACTATGGCTGGGTGGACATCGCCGGCACGCGGTGGCTGCTTCCGGTGCGCAGCGACAACCTCGCCTGCTTCCGCGGCACGTTCACCTGCACGCGGAACGAGATCGAGTTCAGGAATTACCGGAAATTCCAGGTCGAATCGCAGGTATTGCAGGTGGAAAGCGAAATCACCTTCCCCGAAGCGGAAGACGACAAGCCGAAGCCGAAGACCGTGCCGCCCTCCATCACGCCCGAGCCGCCGAAGAAAAAGAAGTAGACGCCGCGTTGCTGGCGCGCTGAGGACATATCCGCGCCCGATGCGCCGCCGCCGGAGCAGAATCCGCCGGCAGCATTCACGCCGGAGATGGCAGTGTGCGGCTTCACGGCGCTGCCCGCGCAGCAGAAAAAAAACATGAAACGAACCGCCGCGGGCGCGCGTTTTTCTGATTGAAGCGCAAGCTTCCACAACACATCGAGAGAGGCGCGAGGGAACTGACCCGCTGACCGCCCGGCAACCTGGCTTCAGCCGCCAAGGTGCCAAAGTCAGCCCGGCAACGGGAGCGATGTGGCGCGAGATGGCGCAAGAAAAGGCTGTCCCGCCTGATAGCATCCCCCCGAAATGCAGGTCCTTTGCGCTCAAAGGAGCGACTGGAATGCCATCTGCAAATACGGTCAAGACGAAGAAGAAGGCGCGCCAAGCGCCGGATCCGGCCTCTGGCGCCGCCACGAAATCCCCACTCCCGGCGGTGGCGGAGAGGCTGCCGGAGCCGCCCGGCGTTCTCGCCGGTCTGGGGCTGCAAGGGTGGGAGAGAGTGGAGCATGCCGTTCTGGCATCGCTGGTGAGCGAGGATCCGCTGCTGTTGATCGGACTGCACGGCACGGGCAAGTCGATGCTGCTTGAGCGCCTGGCGGACGCCTTGCATCTCACTTTCCGCCACTACAATGCGAGCCTGATCTGTTTTGACGATCTGATCGGGTTTCCGGTGCCGGAGCCGGGTTCGACAACGCTGAAATACCTTCAGACTCCTGCCACGATCTGGGACGCGGAAGCGGTTTTTTTCGACGAGGTGTCGCGGTGCAAGCCGGACGTGCAGAACAAGCTGTTCTCGATCCTGCACGAGAGGAAGGTGCAGGGGCTGCCGCTGGAACGGCTGCGCTACCGCTGGTCGGCGATGAATCCGCCGCCGGTGTCGGGCGAGGCGCAGAACTACTCGGGGTCGCAGCCGCTGGATTCGGCTTTGGCGGACCGTTACGCATTCATTGTGCAGGCGCCGGACTGGTGTGATCTGAGCGAAGAGGCGCAGCGCAGGCTGCTGTTGCAGGACGGCGGCCCGGGGGAGGCGGAAGCCGAGAGGCTGCGGCAACTGGTCAACGAGGCGCGCCCGCTCTGGACAACGCTGCGGCAACAGCTCGCTCCGCTGCTGACCGATTATGTCAGGTGTGTGGCGGCGCTGCTGAAGGAAGCCGGGATCCGGCTCAGTCCGCGCCGCCTCGCGGTCCTGATGCGCAATATTGCGGCCGTGCATGCGGTTCGATGGATTCTCGGCCAGGGCGACACGGATCTTGGAGAGTCGGCGCGGCTGGCGCTGATCCACTCCATCCCGCTGCCGGCGGAGGGGATCCCGGCTCCGGAGGACAAAGTGGAGTGCGCGCACAGGGAGGCATGGCACGCCGTCACCGGAGAGAAGGCATCAGCGCTGATCCGGATCTACTCGGAGCGGGATCCGGTCAGGCGCGCGGTCATGGCCGCACAGGCGGAGGAGATGGATCTGCAACAGCGGTCCGTCATCGTCGCCGATTGTCTCCAGTTCCTTCGCGACGGGGCGCGGCATGCCGTGGCGGCCTATCTCATGGAGACCGGCCTGGCCGGCCGGCTGATGGCGCCGGTGGCGGAAGAGGTGGCCGCGGATTACGCGATGGCCGCCGAGCCCCAGCAGGATTTCTTCTCCACTCACAGCCACAGCGAATGGAGGGTTGCAGAGAGACTGCAGGAAAAGCTCGATTGCCTGAGAGCCCAGGATGCAGGCCATCAGGCCCTGGCCAACCTCCTGGTGACGCTGTTTTCAGCGGACCGGCTGCTGGCTGAGGCGGATGTGAATCGCGTCTGCGAGTCATGGCAACGCGCCCGGGCGGCGCTGGAGAGCCTGTCGGCGGCGAAGGGCTGAGTCAGGAGGAGGAAATTGAGCGATGCGTTTGCCGACACGGTACATCGTATTTTCGCTGCCGGAACCTCGGCTGACCCGCCGCCTGGTGGTTCAGCCGCCTCCCGGCTGGCCGAAGCGCCCCTACCCCGCTTCAGTTCTGCAATTTCTCAACGGCAAACGCTGGAGGCGGACCGCGGCGGAAGCGGAGGCGGCGCTGGAGCGCAGGGTGGAGAACATCGCGCGGATCCTTCCCTGGCCGCGCCTGGCGATGATCTGCGAGGACAGCCAGCCGGACGATCCGGTTCTGGCCGATCCACTCGTCTGGTGCGTAGCGGCTTCCAAGCAGACCGGCGACATCGTGCTGCTGGACAAGAAGCCCAATCTCGACCGGCTGTTTCGCGAGGAGAACCGGCTGGTGCTGCGATTTGTGGAAAGGAGGTGTCTGTCATGATCCGGCTGGAAGAGGTATGGCAGGCGATGCCCGCGGGCACGTACGCGATCGCCGGGCTGATGCGCGTTGTGGACATCCGCGAGTCCGCTGAAGTGGAAACGGCTGCCATGCTGTACAAGCCTGTACCGCGCATCCTCATCAATCCGGACTTCGCCAAACGGTTCGCGCCCACGCCCGAGCGGCAGGCGGCGCTGATCCTGCACGAGCTGCTGCACCTGCTGCTCGGCCATCAGAACAAGCCCATGACAAGGATGGACAACTTTGTTCTCGACGCCGTGATCAACGCGATGATCTGCCACATGACGGGAAGCCCGGCTTACTGGTCGCTGTTCACTTCCACTTACAGCAGCAAGAAATTTCCTGAGTGCCTGCTGCGGCCGCCGGCCGGATTCCGCGCGGGCGGCGGGTCTTGTTTGAAAATTCCCCGCGTGCTGAAGGGAGACCGGATGCGCCATGTGAGGAGTGCGTACCGGGATCTGTACACAGAGTGGGGCACATCATACAAGGACATCCGCAGGCAGTTCCGAATGCCCCAGGACCATTATCCGGAGCTGTGGCGCGGCTGGACTGTGGAGGAGGTGGAGGCAAGCGCAGAGATCGCCGGCGAGAACCTCTGCTGGCCGGGCGATGACGACAGCGATTGGGAGGATGGCGGGGAAGCGCAAGCATGGGAGGAGCCGTGTGAACTGCCGCCGCAGGCGGCCTCGCTGGATGCAGTGCCGCTGCTGGGCAGCCACCCGGTCAATCCTGAGCCGGATCTGACCGGTGCGGGCTGGCTGCGGTCTCTGGCCAGCATGGTTCAGGCGCTCCAGCAAAAATGGATCCGCGGCAGATCCCTGTCGGAAGAACTCACCGTGATGAAGTTCGACCTGTCCGCCCTGGACCGCAGAGCCAACGTCGCGGCGCTGAAGCGGCTGATCAGCCGCGTGGCGCTGGATGGGGCCACCAGGACAGGCGAGCCCGGGACAATCCGGTCTCGCGTCCTCACGGCGCTGCCGGCGCTCGACCGCCGCTCGACGGTTCTGCGATTCCTGGGGCTTCAGCCCCTGCTGCACGCATGGGAGACTGAAACGCCGCAGCCGCGGCATATCGACCCCGTGCACGTGTATGTCGATGTCAGCGGCAGCGTGGCGGAATTCGTCGGCTGTCTCTGCCAAGCCGTGCTGTCGTGCCGGTATCTGGCCCACCGTCAAATTCACCTGTTTTCGACGGAGGTGGCCGACGTGGACGTCGACACATTGAGTCACGGCCATGTGCCGACGACGGGCGGCACGGACATCGGCTGCGTTCTCGAGCACATGAAGCGCAGGAAAATCACCCGTGCGGTGCTGCTGACGGACGGATATGTGGGCGATCCCGCCGAAGAGTTTCATTCCTACCTCAGACGGTGCTCCCTGGGCGTGGCACTGACGCCCGGCGGATCGCTCGTCAGTCTGAAGGACTTTGTGCGGTGCCACGTGCGGCTGTTCCGGGACTGAACGGGATGAATAGAGTCAGTGACAGGCGCAGTTTTCGCCTTTCAGCGCCAGCCAGCCTTCGCGGGCGATGATCGGGGTCATGATCAGTCCCGCAACGGGGTCGGCCCACCACCAGCCGAGCGCCGCGTTCAGTAGCAGTCCGCCCAGCAAGATCGCCGAAAGATAGCTGCACAGCAGCGTCTGCTTGGCGTCGGCGGCCATGGCCCCGCTGTTGATCTCGCGGCTGACCTGACGCTTTTTCATCGCCAGAAAGGGCATGATCGCCAGCGAGCAGCAGGCAAGGATGATGCCGGGGATGGAGCGGTCCGGCGCCTCGCGGGTCCAAAGCTTCTCCACGGCTTCGTAGCCGACGTAGGCGGCGAGCAAAAGAAACGACCAGCCGATAAGGCGCAGAGCGCGCTGCTCGAACTCCTCGCGCCGGTGGTGATCGTCGAGCTTCAGCCGCCATAGCATGACCGCCCCGGAGATGCTTTCGATGACCGCATCCACGCCGAAACCCACCAGCGCGATGCTGCCCGCGATGACGCCGGCGGTGATCGACACCACCGCCTCGATCACGTTGTAGCTCAGCGTGATGTACTCCAGCCGCAGTCCCCTCTGCACCTGCGCCTGACGGTCGGTAAGCCCGGCTCCAGCCATTGATCCCATTGTCCGACACTGCGGCGCCCGGATGGAATTCACACCCCGCTATCCTGAGAAGGAAAGGCATTCCCGAATGAAACGAACCAGGTTGTTCCTCTTCGCCCTGCTGGCTGTCAGCCTCGTCCGCGCCGACGAGGGTCTGTGGCTGTTCAACGCGATCCCCGAAGCGCAACTGGCATCCAGGCACCGCTTCCAGCCATCGAAAGAGTTTCTCGATCATCTCCGGCTCTCGTCGGTCCGATTCGGCGGCGGCTCCGGATCCTTCGTTTCCCCGAACGGACTCATCTTCACCAACCATCACGTCGCGTCGCGCTGCATCCAGAACGTGAGTTCGAAAGAGCACAACTACATGCGCGACGGCTTCTACGCCGAAACGCCGGACCAGGAACTGAAGTGCCCGGGGCTGGAGGTGCAGGTGCTGCTGGAGATCGAAGACGTCACGGAGCGCGTGAACAAATCGGTCACCGCGCCTCCCTCCGATCCGAAAGCCGCCGCGCAGCGGCAGGCGGCGATGAACACCATCGAGAAAGAATGCATGGACCGTAACGGCGGCGCCTGCACGGTGGTGACGCTGTACTCGGGCGCGCTCTACCATCTCTACCGCTACAAGAAGTACACCGATGTGCGGCTGGTGTTCGCGCCGGAAGAGGCGATCGCCTTCTTCGGCGGCGATCCGGACAACTTCACCTACCCGCGCTTCTGTCTGGACATCACGTTCTTGCGCGCGTACGAGGACGGCAAGCCGGCGGCGACGCCGAATTACCTGAAATGGTCGAAGAGCGGGCCGCGCGAGGGCGAACTGGCGCTGGTGAGCGGCCATCCCGGCTCGACAGACCGCTTCATCACGCTGGCGCAACTGGAATTCCTGCGCGACGTGAGTTATCCGCGCACGCTGCGCAACCTCTCCGCCATCATCCAGGCGCTGAAGGAATACGGCGCGAAGAGCGAGGAGAATCACCGCGTGGCCCGCGACAAACTGTTCGGCGCCGAGAACTCTTACAAGGTGCGGGACGGCGAACTGAAGGGCATGCGCGAGGCGTGGCTGATGGAAGCCAAGCGCCAGAGCGAGGAACAGTTCCGCGCCGCCGCAGCCGCAAATCCCAGAGCCAGAGAGGCGCTGGGAGACGCCTTCGAGCAGGTGGCGGCGGCGTATCAGAAATGGCGTCCGCGCTCGGCGGAGTATCTTCTCGAAAACGGCGCCATCCTGTGCGACATGTTCACCTACGCGCGCCATCTTTACCGGCTTGCGGAAGAGCGCGCGAAGCCGAACGCCGAGCGGCTGCGCGAGTACAGCGATGCCGCGCTGCCGTCGCTCGAGCTGCGGCTGTTCGCGCAGACGCCGGTGACGCCGGAACTGGAAGCGCTGATGCTCCAGAAGTGGTTCGAGCTGCTCTCGGCGGAGCTGGGCGCGGCGCATCCCGTGGTCCGTCAGATCCTGGATGGCAGGACTCCGGCTGACGCCGCGCGCGAGTACGTGTCGAGCTCGATGCTGCACGATGTGGGCGAGCGGAAGCGGCTGGCGGCTGACGCCGCGGCGGTGAAGAGCTCTGAAGACGGGATGATCCGCCTGGTGCGGCTGATCGACCCGCATGCGCGCGCCATCCGGAAGGTGTTTGACGAGGAGTTCGACCCGGTGATCCGCGATGCGTCATCGCGCATTGCGCGGGCGCGGTTCACGCTGTATGGCACGTCGGTCTATCCGGACGCGACGGGCTCGCTGCGGCTGTCGTTCGGCGCGGTGCAGGGATACCGCAACGCGCAGGGGCAGCCGGTGCGGTGGGCGACGGACTTCGACGGGCTGTACCGGCGCGCCACCGGAGAGGATCCCTACAAACTGCCGGCGAAGTGGCTGGAGCGGAAGTCTGCGCTGAAGCTGAAGACGCCGTTCAATTTCGTCTCCACCGCGGACATCATCGGCGGCAACTCCGGCTCGCCGACGGTGAACACGCGCGGCGAGGTGACCGGCATCGTGTTCGATTCCAATTACGAGGCGATGCACAACCGCTTCGTCTACGGCATGGACCGCGGCGAGCGCTGCGTCCATGTGGCTTCGAGCGGCATCATTGAAGCCCTGCGGTCGGTTTACGGCGCCACGCGCGTGCTGGAAGAGCTGGGGTTCGCGAGGACAGCGAAGTAAGCGCCACACACGATGCCGCAGCGCCGCGGGGCGCCCGAAACGGATACCGAAGTCTGTTTCATCACCTCGCGCGCCTGACGTGTAGCATGAGGTTATGTCACGAACCGGCTCACTGGTGTTCCTTACGCTGGCGGTGCTCGTCAGTCTTCCCGCCCAAGAGAAAAAAGGGCTCGAGTCCGAGACGCTGTTCGACATGGAGAGCGTCTCCAGTCCCGCCATATCGCCGGATGGCAAGGCGATCGTCTTCGCGCGCGGATTTGTCGACCGGATCAAAGATCAGCAGCGGAACAATCTGTGGCTGATCACCGGATGGACGGACCCTGCGGGCGCGAAGCTGCGCGAGCTCACCTCCGGACCGTGGCGCGATTCCTCGCCCGTGTGGTCGCCCGACGGGAAGCGCATTGCATTCCTGAGCGACCGCGACGGCACGACGCAGATCCATGTGATGTGGGCGGACACGCGCGAGGTGGCGCAACTGACGCGGGTCGAGAAGGCGCCTTCGCAGATCCGCTGGTCGCCGGACGGGAAGAAGATCGCCTTCACTGTGACCGTGCCCGACGAAGATCCGATTCTGCCGATCAAGCTGCCGAAGCGGCCCGAGGGCGCGCAGTGGGCCAAGCCCGCCGTGATCGTCGACCGGCTGTCGTGGGCCAGCGACGGCATCGGCCCCGTGCCGAAGGGCTGGTCGCACATCTTCGTGGTGGATGCCTTCACCGGCGGCACGGCCAGGCAGATCACTTCAGGCAAGTACAATCACCGCGATCCGCAATGGTCGCCCGATGGGAAGACCATCTACTTCAGCGGCATCCGCAAGCCCGATGCCGAGTATCTGCGCAACGACACCGAGATTTACGCGCTCGATGTGGCCACGGGCAACATCCGCCAGCTCACGGACCGCAAGGGGCCGGACACGAATCCGAAGCCGCACGGCAAGTGGATCGCCTACACGGGGTTCGATGACAAGCTGCTGACGTATCATTTGCCCTCCATCTACCTGATGGACAGCGAGGGCGGACAAAAGCGCCTGTGGGCGGGCAACCTTCCCTCGGGACCGGGCGAGCTGCACTGGAGCGCCGACGGGTCCGGCGTGTTTTTCACCATGGAGGAGAAGGGCACGGCGAACCTCTACTTCCTGCCTCTGAACGGCGCGCCGCGCAAGGTGACCGATGGCGCGCACGTCATTTCGCAGGCTTCTCTGGCGAAGAGCGGCGACGTCGCCGCCGTGCGGTCTGCGTTCCATGAGCCCTCGTCGCTGGTGCACATCCGCGGCAATGTGGTGACGAAGATTCTGGACGTGAACCAGGACGTGCTCGAGGACCGGGCTCTCGGCGAAGTGGAAGAGATGTGGTGGGACGGACCGGACGGGTTCAAGATCCAGGGCTGGCTGGTGAAGCCGGTGAACTTCGATCCCAATCGAAAGTACCCGCTGGTGCTGTACATCCACGGCGGGCCGTGGTCCATGTACAGCGTGGCCTTCAACTGGGCGTGGCAGAACTTCGCCGCCAACGGCTATGCCGTGCTGTACTCGAATCCGCGCGGCAGCACAGGCTACGGGCAGGACTTCGTCAACGGGATCCACCTGGCGTATCCGGGCAAGGACTACGACGATCTGATGGCGGGAGTCGATGCCGCATTGAAAAAGGGCTTCATCGACGAGCGCAATCTCTTTGTCTGCGGCGGCAGCGGCGGGGGCGTGCTGACGGCGTGGATCGTGGGCCACACGAACCGTTTCCGCGCGGCGGTCTCCATGCGTCCGGTGATCAACTGGCACAGTTTCGTCGGCACCACCGACGGTGTGATGTGGTACGACCAGTTCCGCAAGAAGCCGTGGGAGGATCCGATGGAGTACGCGGTGCGCTCGCCGCTGCACTATGTGGCCAACGTGACGACGCCAACGATGGTCATGACGGGCGAGGCGGACCTGCGCACGCCGATTTCGCAGAGCGAAGAGTATTACCGGGCGCTGAAACTGCTGAAAAAGGAGACGCTGCTGGTGCGCGTGCCGGAGGAGTTCCACGGCTGGAGGCGCCCGTCGCATCAGTTGATGCAGCAGCTTTACCTGCTGGCGTGGTTCGAAAAGTACCGGGTGAAGGACAACTGATGCAGCTCGACTTCACGCAGGCGCTGCTGAACGTGACCATTTTCTGGATTCTGACAACGCCGCACGAGTTCGCCCACGCGTTTGTGGCGGACCGGCTGGGCGATGACACGCCGCGGCTGGAAGGGCGCGTGACTCTCAATCCCCTGGCGCACGTGGACTGGATGGGCACGGTGTTCGTGCCGCTGGTATCTTCGCTGTTCGGCGGCGTCTTTTTCGGCTGGGGCAAGGCCGTGAACACGAATCCGTCCAAGCTGCGCGGCGGGGCCAACGGGCTGCTGGCGGTGGCGCTTGCCGGACCGGCAAGCAACGTGGTGTTCGCGTTGGTGCTGGCGGCGATTGCGGTGATGTGGCCGTCTGGAGTAGAGATCCTGTTCCGGGCGGCGTTCATCAGCCTGTTTCTGGCGCTGTTCAACATGATCCCCATTCCGCCGCTGGATGGCTCGAAAATCCTGATCGCCGCGCGCATTCCCGTGGCGGTTTATCTCGAGCTGGCGCGCTTCGGATTCATTCTGCTGCTTGTGCTGATGTTTTCCACCGGCCTGGGCCGGTGGATGGTGGAGGCCAGTTACGCGGGCGCGATGCGCCTGTTTCTCCTGTTCAGATAAGAGGGATTTGTGATGATCACCCGGCGATTTCTTCTTGCCCTGCTTGTCCCGCTCATGCTGGCGGCGCAGCCGCGCACCGTGGCCCCGCCGCAGTTGCCGCCGCAGGCTGCCGAGCGGGCGGCGTACATCCGCCAGCACTACACCAAGCACGAGGTGCTGATCCCGATGCGCGACGGCGTGCGGCTGTTCACTTCGATCTACACGCCCAAGGACCGGAGCCGCACCTATCCCATCCTGCTGCTGCGGACGCCGTATTCGGTGGCCCCGTACGGGATCGACAATTACCGCATGAGCCTCGGACCGGCGAGCGAAAAGTTCATGCGCGACGGATTTATCTTCGCTTATCAGGACGTGCGCGGGCGCGGCCGCAGCGAGGGCGAGTTCATCCATGTGAGGCCGCATATTCCCAACAAGAAGTCGAAAACGGATGTCGATGAGTCGTCCGACACCTACGACACCATCGACTGGCTGGTGAAGAACATCGGCGGCAACAACGGACGCGCCGGCATGTGGGGCATCTCGTACCCCGGATTTTATGCGGCCATGGGCGCCATCGACGCGCACCCGGCGCTGAAAGCCGTGTCTCCGCAGGCGCCGGTGATCAACTGGTTCATCGGCGACGATTTCCGCCACAATGGAGTGCTGTTCCTGGCGCATGCGTTCAATTTTCTCGGCGCGTTCGGACGGCCGCAGCCTTCGGAGGCGCTGCTGGCGGGTTCACGGTTCGAAATTGACGGCCCCGACGCCTACACCTTCCACCTCTCCGCCGGACCGCTGGCGAACTATGACGAGAAGTTTTTCAAAGGGCAGGTGAAATTCTGGCGCGAGTTGCTCGAGAACGATACCTATAGTGATTACTGGAAGGCGCGCGATCTCCGGCAATATGTGACGAATCTGAAGCCCGCGATGCTGACCGTCGGCGGCTGGTTCGACGCCGAGGATGTGTTCGGGCCGCTGCGCCTGTATGAATCCGCCGAGAAGCAGAATCCGGGCGCGGTGAACATGCTGGTGGAAGGCCCGTGGAGCCACGGGGGCTGGGCGCGTTCCGACGGCACGTCGCTGGGCAACATCAGCTTCGCCGTGAACACGTCGAAGTTCTTCCAGGACGAAATCGAATATCCGTTCTTCGCGCAGCACCTGAAGGGCGAGAGCCCCGCGCGGCCATTGCCCGAAGCGTTCGTCTTTGAAACGGGCCGCAATGAATGGCACCGCATGGACGCGTGGCCCCCCAGGGAGGCGCGCAAGCGGACGTTCTATTTCCGCGAAGAAGGACGGCTGTCGACGGAGGCTCCTGCGGCCGCTGAAGGTTTCGACGAGTATCTGTCGGATCCGAACCGCCCCGTGCCCTTCCTGCCCTACATCGACCGCGGCATGAACTACGACTACATGACCGACGACCAGCGGTTCGCATCCACACGGCCCGACGTGCTGGTCTACCAGACGGAGCCGCTCGAGCAGGACACGCGGATCGCCGGCCCGTTGAAGGCCGTGCTGCACGTCTCCACGACGGGCACGGACGCCGACTGGGTGGTGAAGCTGATCGACGTCTTTCCGAACGACGCGCCCGATCCGCAGCCGAATCCAAAGCAGGTCCGGATGGGCGGCTATCAGATGCTGGTGCGCGGCGAGCCGTTCCGCGGGCGCTTCCGCACGGGCTTCGACAAGCCAACGCCGTTCACGCCGGGCAGGGTGGAAGTGGTGGAGTTCGAACTGCCGGACGTGTTCCACACCTTCCGGCGCGGCCACCGGATCATGATCCACGTGCAGAGCTCATGGTTCCCGCTGGCGGACCGCAACCCGCAGAAGTTCGTGCGGATCCATGAAGCCCGCGCCGCCGATTTCATCAAGGCGACGCACCGCGTCTACCGCACGAGGCAGGCGGCGAGCGCGGTCATCCTGCCGGTGCTCGAGTAGCGCCCCACAGCACGAGCAAGGTGGCCGCCGCGATGGTGACGGCGCGCGGCAGGCCCAGGGACTTCTCGCCGCCCGCCTCGAGTTCGCTGTCGCGTTTCAAACGGAACATGCGGGGAATGTTCCGGAGCGTTTTCCGCAGCCGGCCGCGGACAACGACCAGCACGAGAGCGGCAATGCCGCCCAGGATCGCGTCAAAAACAAAAATCACGATCATATACTGAGGGCCGGCGAGCGCGCCGATGGCGCCCATGATCTTGACGTCGCCGCCGCCGAGCCAGCGCATGATGAACAGCGGGATGAAGATCAGGGCGGCCAGGCCCAGTCCCGCGCCGGCTGTTTTAAGGCCCGTCCAGCCCGCCAGCCCGGTGTTCAGGGCGATGCCCGCCGCGATGCCTCCCAGCGACAGCCAGTTGGGGATCTCGCGGCGCTTCAGGTCTGTGAAGGCGGCGATAAGAACCATCGCCGCCAGCACGGATTCGATGTAGGGATGCAGGGGCGTCATGCGGCTTGTCCTGGCGAAATCACATTGTGGCAGAGTTGGGCGCCGCAAGAGCCGCGAATAGGGAATGGGCGTCAGACGGCTTCGCCGACGCGGTGGAGCTTCATCATGTTGGTGGTGCCAGGGCGGCCGATCGGTTGTCCGGCGACGAAGACAACGGCGTCGCGGGGCTTGACCAGGCCGCGATCGAGCAGCACGCGGTCCATGAGAGCCATCATTTCGTCGGTGGAGGAGACGTGCGGCTGCGGGATCGCCTGCACGCCGTAAACGACCGAGAGCGCCCGCGCCGCGGTGGCTGAGGGGGTGAAGGTGAAGATGGGAACCGGCGGGCGGTAGCGGGCGACGAGCCTCGCTGAGGCGCCTGAAGCCGAAAAAACGACGATGGCCTGAGCGCCGGCGAGCCGTGCGGCGTGGAAGGCAGCGTCGGCGACAATTTCGGCGTGAGTGACCGAATCACGGCGGGGCAGCTCGCGGAAGCCGAGGCGGCCCAGCGAGAGCTCCGCTTCATACGCCGTGCGGTCCATCAGGCGCACGGCTTCCACCGGGTACTTGCCTACCGAGGTCTCGCCGCTGAGCATGACGGCGTCGGTGCCGTCGTAGATGGCGTTGGCGACGTCGCTGACCTCGGCCCGGGTGGGAAATGGGTTCTCGATCATCGACTCGAGCATTTGCGTGGCCGTGATCACGAATTTCCCCGCGCGGCGCGCCTGCTCGATGATGGATTTCTGAATGAAGGGCACCTTTTCCATCGGGCATTCCACGCCCAGATCGCCCCGGGCCACCATCACTCCATCGGTCTCGGCGAGAATGTCCTTGAGGTTCTCCACGGCCTCAGGTTTTTCGATTTTCGCGATGATCGGAAGATTCGCGCCTTTCTCTTCCAGGAATAGGCGCAGCCGGAGGATGTCGGAGGAGCGCCGGACGAATGACAGCGCCACCAGATCGATGCCGGATTCCAGCCCTTCCTGCAAGGTCTCCATGTCCCGCCGGGTCAGCGAGGGCGTGGAAAGCTGCGCGCCCGGCAGGTTGATCCCTTTTCTGTCGGAGACGACGCCGCCGCGCACGACGCGGCAGCGCGCCTTGACGCCGTCGGCGTCCAGAACCTTCAGTTCGAGCGCGCCATCGGCCAGCAGCACGCGGTCGCCCGGCTTGACGTCGCGGGCAAAGTCCTTGTAAGTGGTCGACGCGGCGGTGGAATCGCCTTCGATTTCCTCGGTGGTGATGACAAATTCCGATCCTTCTTCCAAAAGCGCCGAGCCGCCCTCGAACCGGCCCAAGCGGATTTTCGGCCCCTGCAAGTCGAGCAGAATCCCGACGGGAAACGCCGCATCCGCACTCTCGGCGCGCACCAGGCGCACCATCTCCGCGCGCCACTCAGGCGTACCGTGAGAGGCGTTGAGGCGGAAGACATCCACGCCGGCTTCGATCAGCCGCCGGATCATTTCCGCACTGCCCGTGGCGGGTCCGAGCGTGGCGATGATTTTTGTGTTTGTCATAAACGGCGGCGGCGCAAGCTGCGCTACCATGTCCTTTTCCATTATGCCCATCCATCAGGCAGTGCTTCTTGCGGTGATCCAGGGTCTCACCGAGTTTCTCCCCATCAGCAGTTCGGCCCATCTGGCTCTGGCGCCATGGCTCCTGGGGTGGAAAGACCAGGGGCTGGCGTTCGACATCGCCCTGCACTTCGGCACGCTGCTGGGAGTGCTGATCTACTTCGCCAGGGAATGGAAGCAAATCGTGCTGGAAGGCTTCGGGCTGGCGAGAGGCGCAACGGCACAGGGCGACTTCCCGCGCCGGATGTTGTGGATGCTGGCTGCGGGCACGCTGCCGGTCGGCATCGCGGGGCTGCTGCTGAAGGATGCGGCGGAGACGGTCTTCCGGACGCCGTGGGTGATTGGCACGATGCTGATCCTGGTTGGGCTGCTGATGGGGTGGGCCGAGCGCAGGGCGCGGTTCAGCCGCACAGTCGCTGATGTCACCTGGACGGACGCCCTCGCCATCGGCGCGGCGCAGGCTTTGGCTGTTGTTCCCGGCACTTCCCGCAGCGGGATCACGCTGGTCGCGGGGCTGTTCCGCGGGCTGGACCGCGCCGCTGCGGCGCGCTTTTCGTTCCTGCTTGGGACGCCAGCCATCGCTGCCGCGGCGGCAGATGCCTTCCTCGATCTCTACCGTGCCGGCGGCATCCCGGAGGGCGAGCGCGCTGTGTTTTATAGCGCGATGGCGGTCAGCGCAGCCACCGGATGCGCGGTGATCGCCTGGTTCCTGCGGTTTCTGCGCGGGCGGACATTGCGGTTTTTTGTTGCATACCGGATAGTCTTTGGTATACTGATACTCGCTCTGGCTTTTTTCCGCCGGCTGGCGGAATGAACACGGTTCAGCCATCACCTTTCCCGCGTCTGAAGGAATTTGCTGGCTTCGTGTGCCTGGCCTTCTGCGCTTCGGTGCTGTTCGCGCTGGCATCGTTCGACCCGCTGGATCCATCCTGGAACACGGCGACGGGCAGGCAACCGGCCTCCAACAAGATCGGAGTCATCGGCGCCTACGCCGCCGATCTGCTGTTCCAATCAGTCGGTCTGGCAGCCTGGCTGGCGCCGTTGCTGCTGTTCTGGATCGGCCTCAACTGGCTGCGCCGCCGCCCGCTGTCTTCGCCAATCGTCCGGCTGGCAGGCTACGGAATGCTCGTGTGGTCGGCGGCGGCGGGACTGGAACTGGCGCGAGCCGGACAACTGTATTCATTTCCCTTCGCCGCCGGCGGTCTCTTCGGCTTCCTGGCAGCGTCATCGCTGGAAGCCATTCTCAACACCCTGGGCGCAGCCATTTTCCTGTTTCTCACGGCGCTTCTTTCTCTCTACCTGATCTCCTCATTCTCAGTGGAGCGGCTGGCGGCGGCAGTGGAGGGCAAGCTTCTGCCGGTGTTGCCTAGATGGCGGCGCGCGCCGCAACTCGCCGGGCCGAAGTCCGAAGAAGCAGGCACAGCGGAACCGGGGATGCGCCGGGCTGCTGCTGCCGCCGCCGGCTCGGCCATTGCCGTGTCCCCGAACGGACTCACGGCTGACTTGCAGGCAGCCGCCGACATCCTTCCTCCGGAGCCTCCGGCGCCGCCGATCGTCGAACCGGAGGCCCGCCAGCCCGAGGCGGCTCCCGCGGCTGACGCCGTCGAAGACATCCCGATCCGGCCCATGGAAGAGCCGGCGCCCGCACCTGTCTCGAAGTCCAGGCGCGCGCCCAGGGAGGATTCGCCGCGGCGCGCCTTCTACCGGCTGCCGCCCACGCGCCTGCTCAACGCGCCGCCGGAGCGGGAAGGGTACGATTCGGAGGAACTCAAGGAAATCGCCGCGCGCATCCGGGGCAAGCTGGAAGAATTCAACGTCTATGGCAACGTGGTCCAGATCAATCCCGGCCCTGTGGTGACGACATTCGAGTTCAAGCCCGATGCGGGGGTGAAGATCTCGAAGATTACAACGCTGAGCGAAGATCTCTGCCTGGGCCTCCAGGCCGAGTCGATCCTGATCGAGCGCATCCCCGGCCGGCCGACTGTCGGCATCGAGGTGCCCAACACGCGCCGAGAGACGATCAGCCTGCGCCAGATTCTCGAGTCGGACGACTTCGCCGACGCGCCGTCGCGGCTGACGATCGCGATGGGCAAGGACATCACCGGCCACATCCGGATCGCGGAACTCGAAAAAATGCCGCACCTGCTCATTGCCGGCTCCACCGGCAGCGGCAAGAGCGTGATGCTGAACACGCTCATCATGAGCGTGCTGTACAAGTCGACGCCTGATGAAGTGCGGATGATCCTGATCGATCCCAAGCGGGTCGAGCTCGGCATCTACGACGGCATCCCGCATCTGCTGACGCCGGTGATCATCGAGCCGAAGAAGGCCGTCAACGCGCTGCGCAACGCGGTCTTCGAGATGGAGCGCCGCCTGAAGCTGCTCGCGTCCTACGGCGTGCGCAACATCGAGCAGTTCAACAAGCGGATCCGCGAGCTGAACGACCGGCCGCTGTCGCTGTTCGACGAGCAGCAGGGCGCGGAAGCGGCCGAGCCCGAGAAGCCGCTGCCTTACATTCTGATCGTGATCGACGAGCTGGCCGATCTGATGATGCTGGAGCGGGCGGGCGTCGAGGAATCCGTGATCCGGCTGGCGCAGATGGCGCGCGCCGTGGGCATGCATCTGGTGCTGGCCACGCAGCGGCCCAGCGTGGACGTGATCACCGGCCTGATCAAAGCGAACTTCCCGGCGCGGATCAGCTTCCGCGTGGCCACGCGCGTGGACTCGCGCACGGTGCTGGACGTGATGGGCGCAGAGCACCTGCTTGGGAAAGGCGACATGCTGTTCCTGCCGCCGGGCTCGTCGCGGCTGATCCGCATCCACGGCGCCTTCGTCACCGAAGGCGAGATCACGGAAGTGGTGGACTTCTGGCGCAGCCAGGCGCAGCCGGACTATGACCAGAGCTACCTGCTGGCCCCACCGTCCGATGACGAGGAAGCGGGCGAAGACGAAGCCGACAGCTACGACGATCCCCTGTATGTGGAAGCAGTGCGCATCGTCTGCCAGGTAGGAAAGGCGTCGACATCGATTCTCCAGCGCCGCCTGCGCATCGGCTACGGCAGGGCTGCGCGCCTGCTGGACCGCATGGAGAAGGAAAAGATCATCGGCCCGCCGGATGGCGCGAGGCCGCGGGATGTGCTGCGCCGGCCGGAGTGGCTGGACGAGCCCGGCGGCGCGGCGGGCCTGGACTGAGTTTTGCGCTGAAACGCTTGAGCACCCCGGAAGCCGACCCTGAGCCCGGCTTCCGGGGGCTTTTTTGTTTAAAACTTTAATGGGCGTTTTTGTTCTCTTTGGCCAGCTCGCCACGGGCGATGCGCTCCCCGCGCACGAAAACGCTGTGAATGCGGCTGAGGGCGCGGATGTCTTCGAGGGGGTTGCCGTCGACCACCAGCAGCGTCGCGTCCATCCCCTGGCGCACCCTGCCGAGCCGGCTGTCCGCGCCGGCGCGTGCGGCGGCCAGGGCCGTCGCGGCCCGCAGCGCCTCCCGTGCCGGGATGCCGGCCTCCACCCAAAGGGCCAGCTCATGGACGAGGCCGGGGCCGTGCAGCTGGAGCAGGCCCGCGGCCGCGCCGCTGGGAACAGGCAACCGGCCGCTCCTCCACATTTCCTGCAGCCTCGCAGTGGCAGCCGGAAGCGCCTGCGGCGAGCGCGGCCGCGCCCCGGCAGACACAGCCAGGCCCTGAAGGTACGCTGCGGGGAAAAACTGCTGGGCCAGGTCGTGCCGCAGAACCGCCGGATCCCCCGCAGCTGCCTGCGCAGCCGTCAGGCTGAACGCTTCCACGGGACCGCCGGGCAGGAGTTCCGGCCCCAGCAACTCACCCTCATCCACCCTCTTGCGAAGGTCTTCCGCCACGCCGAGCGGATCCCGCATCACGTGCAGGGCTCCCACGCCGCAGTAGAGATATCCGCGGAAGAAGCCCTCCACGCCGGACGCCGGGCCTTTTCCATCCTGGCTGATTAGCACGATCCCGGAGTCGATCAGCGCCGGCAGCAGCGTTCTTCCGCCTGCCTCGACGAGCTCAGCCCGCACCGCTTTCGGCTCCGGCGTGGCGCCGTCATAGACGCGTTCGATGCGGCTGTTGCGGACAAGCACGCCGCCGCGCTCGATGACCGCGCCGTCCCCGGTGAAGATTCGCACGTCGCGGATGAGCCACGTCTGCGAACGGCGCGATTGCCGCTCCAGGATGCGCAGCTTCCGGTCGTTCTGTCTGTCGTAATACTGCCAGGCGCCCAACAGCACGAACGGCGCCAGCACCCCGATCAGCCAGAGCTTGGCCGCCGGTTTGACCTTCTCGTCCTTCTCCCATCGGAACAGCTTGATGCTCACGAGCAACCCTGCGGCCACAGCAACGGCCATGGCCATCACAGCCGTCCGGTTGTCCCAAGCCGTTTCTCCCCGCACCAGGATGCCCTGCGTCCCCAGGTAGAGGTGGGTAGCCGGCAGAAACTGCGCCAGCTTCTGGAGCCACTCCGGCAGAATCGGCAACGGGATCGTGGCGCCGGACAGCAGCAGCATGGGCATGTAGAGCAACTGCGCAATGATCTGGCTCTCCTGCATGCTGTTGACGACCGAGGCGATGATGAGCCCCATGCTGCGGAACGCCATCACTCCCACGCTGACGACCAGCAGCAGCGAGGCCAGATTCAGCGGCTGGTCCCAGCCGTAACGCCATCGCGCCAGGGCGAGGAAGAGAAACACGGACGGGAGAAACACCGCCCATCCGGTGACCAGAGAGGCCACCAGCAGGGGTGCCGGCGAAATGGGCGCCACTTTGAAACGGCGCAGGATGCCGGCTTCCCGGTCCATTGTGGCGCGGATGCCGCCGCCGAAGAAGCCCGTGCCCAGAACGCCGAACATCAGCACCATGCTCACCGTCTGCGACATCGAGCCCGGGCTTGTTCCCGCCCCGAGCCCCTCGCCGAAGGCGACAAAGAAAAGCAGGGGCATCAGGTAATTGAAGAACAGCACGACGCGGTCGCGCAGCGTCAGCTTCAGCGTGATCTTGATATAGGCGGCGTAAGCGCGCAGACGCACGGCTACTCCCTCAGGCTCTTGCCCGTCAATTCGAGGAAGACGTCCTCCAGCGTCGGGCGTTTGATGTGAAGATCTTCTATTTCCACGCCCGCGCTTTCGAGCCACTTCACCAGCTCGACGATGACTCGCGCCGGTTTTGCAGCCGACGCCGCCAGCTTCTTGCGCCCCTCGCTGAACACCGCCGCCACCTCCCCCTGCCACGAATCCGGCAACTGCTCCGGCATCGGCTGCGAGGCTGCGACTTCCACGCGGGCATGGCCCAGCACGCGCTCCTGCAATTCCCTCGGGCTGCCCAAGGCGACGATGCGGCCCTCGTCGATGATGGCCACGCGGTCGCACAAGCGCTCCGCCTCTTCGATGTAATGGGTGGTCAGAAGCACGGTCTTGCGCTGTTCCTTAAGCCGGCTGATCAGCGAGTGGATCTCGAGCCTCACCTGCGGATCCAGGCCAGTGGTCGGCTCGTCGAGAAACACGAGTTCCGGATCGTTGACCAGGGCGAGAGCCAGTGCAAGCCGCTGTTTCTGGCCGCCGGAGAGCGTGCTGTAGAAAGCGTTCCGCTTGTCCCAGATCTGAAGCTGCTTCAGCAGATCGTCCACGGCCACCGAGCGGGTGTAGAACGCGGAGAACAGCTCCGCGGCCTCGTGGACTTTCATTTTCTCGGGCAGATTGGTGGATTGCAGCGCGACGCCGATCCGGTCTTTCACCGCTGCGGTTTCCTTCTCCGGATCAAAACCAAGGACGGAAACCTCGCCGGCGCTGCGCTGCCGCAAGCCTTCGAGGATCTCGACCGTGGTTGTCTTGCCTGCCCCGTTCGGCCCCAGCAGTCCGAAGATCTCGCCCGCAGCGACTTCAAAGTCGATGCCGCGCACGGCCTCGAAGTCCCCGTACAACTTCCGCAGGCCCCGCACGGAGATGGCTGCCGACGCCGCCATGATCCTTCAGCAGCCCGCCAGCACCCGCATGCAGGCTTTCATGAAGGCAGGCAGGTCTTCGGGCTTCCGCGAAGAGACCAGGTTGCCGTCTACCACCACTTCACTATCCTCCCACTGTCCGCCCGCATGGACGACGTCGTCTTTGATGGCAAAGAACGACGTGCAGCGCCTGCCGCGTAAAACGTCAGCCGAACACAGGCACCAGAGACCGTGGCAGATGGCGGCCACCAGCTTGCCCTGAGCGTTGAGTTCCGCAATGAAATGGCTGGATGCCGGATGCCGCCGGATGAAGTCCGGCGCAAAGCCGCCCGGCACGATCACGCCGTCGTAGTCTGCCGCGCGCACCGCGCCGTACGATTTGTGCGAAACGCAAGGATAGCCTGTCTTTGACGGATAGCTTTTCGGCGCCTCCGCGGCGATGAAGTGCGCCTCCGCGCCGGCTTCGATCAGACGGAAATAGGGATACCAGACCTCCATCTCCTGGTACTGCTGATCGACAAAGATGGCAATACGCTTGCCCTTCAGATCCATGTTGTTCAGTTTAGCGTTTCGCGGTGCGGCAGCCAGGGGGCGCTGATCAGCGGTGCACCGGCTCGGCACGCTTCAGCCGCGGTTTGAGCTGTTCTGGAAATTCCGCGGCTCTGGAGCGGTCCGGGTGGCGCAGGTTCATCTGCGGGCCCCGGTCCGGCTGGAGCGGAATGTACATGCCGCCGGTGTCCTCGAGAACCTTCCAGAGGCGCGCCCGCAATTGCTCGGCTGTACTGCGGTGCTCGGGCTCGAGAATCAGATTGCGGCTCTCCAGCGGATCTTCCTTCAGGTCGTACAGTTCGTCGAGATCCCACAACCCGTGCACGCGCACGAACTTGTAACGGTCAGTACGCAGGGCGTGGATGGTGGGCGTGTGCGGGAAGTTGCGCTCCCAGTAGTACTCATACAGCAGTTCGCTGCGCCATCCGGCGCTCTCGCCCCGCAGCAGGCGCAGCCAGCTCGCGCCGTCGATGCCGCCGGGGGCCGGAGCGCCGCACGCTTCCAGCACCGTGGGCATGATGTCGAGATTGGCGACGACCTGATCCACTCTGCGGCCGCCGCCGAACAGTTCCGGACAGCGCGCCAGCAGCGGCACGCGCATGGATTCTTCGTAAGCGGTGCGCTTGTCGATGAGCCCGTGCTCGCCAAAGGCGAAGCCGTTGTCGCCCATGTAAATGACCAGCGTGGAGTCGAGCTCGCCGCGCGCCTTCAGCGCATCGAGCACGCGCCCGATGCAGTCGTCGACACCCATCAGCGTTTCGGCGTAACGCTTGTAATACTCGCCCACGTCGAGGTCGCTGTGATAGGGGTAGTCGACGCCGTGCCAGGAGTTGCGCTGGTTCTGCACCCACATCGGACGGCCCTGAGCGTACTCGCCCGAGGCGGCCATGGTTTTCGGATAAATGAATTGGGCTTCCTTGTACATGCCTTTGTGGCGCGGCGCGGGGGAGAACTCCGCATGCACGGCCTTGTGCGAGAGGTACAGGAAATACGGCTGGCTTTTCGGCACCGAGTCCAGCCACTGGAGCGCATAATCGGTGAGTTCATCCGTGATGTAGCCCTTCTGCGGGACGCGCCTGCCGTTGATGTTCAGGCCGTTTGCGCTGGGGTTGTAAGTGCCCTGGCCGCGGAAGCTGATCCAGTGGTCGAAGCCCGGCTGGGGATCGTCGCCCTCATGGCCCATGTGCCACTTGCCGATGAACGCCGTCCTGTAGCCGGCCTTTTGCAGATAGGAGGGGAAGAAGACGGTGCCCTGCGGGATGGCGGTGTTGTTGTCGACGATGCGGTGGCGGTGGGCGTAGACGCCCGTCAGGATGGTGGCGCGGCTCGGACTGCACAACGCGGTGGTGACGAAAGCGTTGGGGAAATGCACGCCTTCCGCGGCCATGCGGTCCATCTGCGGCGTGCGCAGCCAGGGCTGCGCCTTCAGGAAGCCCATGGCATCGTAGCGGTGGTCGTCGCTCAGGATGAAAATGACGTTGCGCCGCCGGGACGCTTGCGCCGCCGCGCCGCGCAACACCGCCGGCGCTCCTGCCAGAACTCCTCGTCGGGTGAGCATGGGTGTGAGCCTTGCCGGAATCATACCAGCCGCGATTAGGCCTTGTCACGCGAGATGGGCAGTCTCAAGGTTTTCTCGGGCATCCTCAAACCTGCGGCCTGGAGCCTCCGGCGGCGCTGAGCATCAATGTGCACGCCACCTGTTGCCAGCCAGTGCAGGTTCGTGCTCGCAGGCAGCGGACAGGAGCCGGCACGTTCGAGAAGGGAGATCAGCCATTTCTTCTTCTGGATCATGGTTTCCACTTCGCTGGAAGATGCTGGATGGACCTCAATCCAGTCAATCCGCGGGCTTCTATTCGGGGCCTTCAGTTCGACGCCGTAATCCCACCGGCTGTCGTTCGGGAAGCGTCTGCGCAAGGCCTGATCCAGATTGATGGACTTTGCGAAGCGCCAGCCTCGGGCCGCTTCTACGACACGTCCATGTTCCGAGGCCAACGCCTGTTTTCCCTCGCAAACCGAAGGGGTCTCGATGCCGCATCCGCGGACAAGGCACGTCTCCAGCAAACTCATTGCCGTCCGCCCCTGGCCACGACGTCCGCAACGACGTCTCCAATTCTGGCTGAAAAGGAAGTGAGACCACCCCAGCCCCTGACCTCTTCGTCATCATCTGCGGGATCCAGGGAGGAAATATCGCGCACGGGGCCGTCTATGGGAAAGAAATACGTCTTAAGACTTTTCTCCAAGGCTGCGCGGGCGATTTTCTGGACGAATGGATCACTTTCGATCTCGAAGAGTTTTATGACAGAGCTCGGCCGGGACTTGTGCTGTTGGAGAATACCCAGCGCCCAGACCACATCGAGAACATGCGGAGAGTGTGTTGAAAGGCAGACACGGTAACCCCGCCGAAGCAGCTCCAGAACGATGAGCAGGAAGGAAGAGATCGCCTTAGGATGCAACCCCATCTCGGGCTCTTCGATCACAATAATCTCGATATTCTCTTTCCGGGCAACTCGTCCTGAAGGCATCAGCCATAGCAACCCAAGCAGCAAAGGCGCAAATTCCCTCTGCCCGGCGGACCAATTCATAAAGGGAAGCGTAGCGCTGGCGCTCTGCAGGACGAGCTTCCTCTGGGCTTCTCGCCGGTCGAGCTGGAGCCTGAAAGAACCGAACAGGGCTTGGGCAAGCGCCGCCCGCAGCGTGGCATTCATCCTGCCTTCAGCAGGAAACAGCTGATCCCGCGTCACGAACTCGGTTTGCACAAGTCGATGAATATTCTCGCTGAAAAATTTGACGACGAATGGATCGCCGGCACGAAAGTCAGAAAACGGATGCGTCAGACCGTCCCGCAATGTCATGACTCGTTGCGCCGGAATGTAGAAAACTCTCGGTGGAGATTCCTTGACGTTGGCGCTTGCAATGACATCCCGGCGCCTGGGTCTGTCATCCATAAGGACTTCTGTCTGCTCCGACCAAACCTCGCCGAGCCCTTCTCCGAAGTAAATTCGGAAGAACTCGGCGGGCTCACTGCCCCATCTGATGTTGTTCCTTCTCAACTCAGGAACAATGCTCGGACGGTCGACAAGCAACTTCAGTAGCTGCAAGAAAAGGCTCTTTCCGGCAGCCTGAGGCCCAACAAAGACGGTAAGATCGCCCAGCTCGACGTCAGCTTCCTGAACTGGTCCGAAGTTTCTGACCTGCATACGCCGCGGCTTCATCATAGGCTTGACACCTACCTGAATGACTTCGCGTGCTCGATCATACCATTGCTGCAAGGGGGAGCCCGGGGCTGCAAGGGTGCAAATTGCGAGGCAACACCACGCGCGGCTGCCCTGCTAGACTCCGGAATGTATGCTCTACACGGGACTTGAGCACACGGCGATCGCTTCGCCCCATCCGCAGCGGCTGGCGCAATGGTATGTGGATACGCTCGGATTCCGCATCAACCACGAGTACAGCGGCAACTACTTCGTCAAAGCGCCCAACGGAGCGATGCTGGAAATCATCCCCAGCGAAGGCGAGCCGCTGCTGGCGCAGATGAAGACGCCCGGCATCCGGCATCTCGCTGTAATGGTAGCCGACTTCGACCAGGCGGTGGAAGATCTGAAACAGCGGGGCGTGAAGATTGTTTCCGAGCCCTTGAACCTCTCGGGCAACCGCCTGCTGTTTTTTACCGACCTCGACGGCAATCTGCTTCATCTGATCTCTCGCCCTTCACCGCTGCCCTGACGGAACGCAAGCTTTGCTCCGCCGCCTCTTTTCCGCTTTTCACTACCGCGACTTCCGGCTGATGTGGTCGGGGGCGTTCGTGTCGAGCATCGGCACCTGGATGCAGAAGCTCGCGCAGAGCTGGTTGGTTCTCCAACTGTCCGGCTCCGCCTTCTACCTGGGGCTGGACAGCTTTCTAGGCGAGATCCCGATCTTTCTGCTGGCGCTGGTGGCGGGCGTCGCCGCCGACCGGGTCGACCGGAGGCGGCTGCTGGTCGGGTCGCAGTTCGTGCAGATGGCGTGCGCGTTCGCGCTGGCCGGCCTGTTCGCTTTTGGCTACGCGCGGGTCTGGCACATTCTGACGCTGTCTTTCATCGTTGGCACGGCTCAGGCGTTCGGCGCACCGGCGTATCAATCGCTGATTCCATCGCTCGTGCCGCGCGACCACCTGCCCAATGCGATCGCGATGAACTCGATCCAGTTCAACCTGGCGCGCGTGATCGGTCCAGTGGTTGGCGGGCTGGCGCTGACGCACCTGGGAGCAGCGTGGTGCTTCGGGCTGAACGGCCTCTCTTACGCCGCCGTGATCACATCGCTGTTGCTGATCCACGTCCGCTATGTGCCTGCTGCCGCCGCCGAGTCCGTCGTCGATTCGATGAAGCAGGGGCTTGGATTCATCCGCAGCCGCCCGGGGATGTTGCCCCTGATCTGGGTGGCTTTCGTGTGCACCTTCCTCGGGATTCCGATCCTCGTGTTCCTGCCCGTGTTCGCCCGAGACGTGTTCGGAGGCAATGAGGCCACCTACACCATGCTTCTGGCCACGGAAGCAGCCGGAGCGATCACGGGCGCGCTGCTGGTGGCGGCGCGCGGGCGCAGACCGCATCTGGGGCGGGACGCCCTGATCGGGCTGATCCTGCTAGGCGTCTTCGAAAGCCTGTTCGCGTTTTCGCGCGATTTCCGGCTGAGCCTTGTGTTCGTGTTTTTCGGCGGGATGGCGCTGATCGGCTGCTTCGCGCTGCTCAGCTCGCTGGTGCAACTGATCGCGACGGACGAGATGCGGGGGCGCGTGATGAGCCTTTACAACATCGCGTTCCGCGGCGGGATGCCGCTCGGAAGCCTCGCCGTGGGCGCGCTTGTGCCGGTTTTCGGCATCTCCCTTGTCGTGGGCGCGTGCGGAATTCTGCTCACCTGCGCGGCGGCATGGCTGCTGTTGTTCCACCGCAGGCTGGCGGCGTTGTGAGCAAAAGGGCGGCTACGCTCCGGCCCAATTGCGGCGTTCGATGAACGTCTGCGGCTCGTAGGCGACGCCTTTTTCGAGTTTCTTCTCTTCGCGCTTCGTCAGCCAGAGCATGAGCGGCCCCAGAGCGGCGCCCACGGCGGCGGCAAGCGAACCGCACTCGCGGCGGATGTCTTCCCGCAGCTCGCGCACGCGCTGGGCGATCTCGGCGTTCTTCTTGCGCATGTGCCGCTCCATCGCCCATAACACGGCGGCGTAGGAGGTCCTCAGCGCCAGGGCTTCCCGGTCAAACCGCTCGCGCACGCGCAGGTCAGGGTAGAAGCGGTATTTCTTCACACCCTCCAGCGTGGTGCGGCAAATGCGGTAGAGGGACGGACCGTTGAGCTCGAAGTCACGCCAGAAGGCCCAGTCGAGGAATTTCTTGGACTCGTCCCGGCTGATGTGCGGGTGAACCCAGTTGAACTTGTACTGCCCGTGGACGTCGGCCAGATCCACGTCGATGAGCGTGCCTTCCTGCTTCATCCGCTGATGCAGCGGCGTTCCAGGCAGCGGCGTGTACAGCATGAACTGATGGAAGTCGGTTTCGTGGCTGCACGCGTAGTCGATTTCTTCGCCGATGTTCTGCGGCGTGTGGTGATGCATGCCCACGATCGTGGAACCGAGCACGCGGATGCCGTGGCTGCGCAGGTCGCGCACCAGACTGAGCGTGTCCGAGCCGGCGAGCTTGGCGTAGCCGCTTTGAGGCGATTCCAGCCCCATCCACACCCAGGAGATGCCGAGTTCCACCAGCTCCTCCATGCTGTATTTCCGGATCGCGTTGGCCGAAGAGAAGACGTACAGATCCCAGCTCTTGCCGCCCTGCTTCATGCAGTCCAGCAGCTCCATGGCGCGCTTCCGGTGCAGCAGGAAATTCTCGTCCATGACGAAGAAAGACTTGTATTTGAAAGCGCGCTCGGCTTTTTCCATCGCCTCGTAAATTTCGCGCCCTGTCTCGAAAAAGTTGATGAAATTTCCCTTGCCGCCGAAGAACGCGGACGTCGTGCAGAAGTCGCAGCCCATCGGGCAGCCCACCGAAGGGATGATTGTCGCCGCCGTCGAGCCGAGATTGCCGGGCAGCTTGAGCCCCATCACACGGTGGCCGAAGCCCGATGCAATCAGCGGGTGCTCCACTTTCTGGCGCGGATCCTGCCCGAGAAACTCTCGCATCCAGCGCACGCCTTCGCCTTTGACGATGTGGTCGGCGTCGATCATGTGCTCCAGCCCGGGGATTGCCGCGACATGGCCGCCCACGACAATGACCGACTTCGGCGACACGCGGCGCACGATTTTGCACATCTCGCGCACCTTGCCGACGTTCACGATGATCGAGCTGATGCCGACAACGTCGTACTCGTGGTCGCGCAGTTCCTGCTCGAAGCGTTCTTTGGTGGGGAAGTCGAGCACCGTCGAAGGGTTCTCAAGATTGGCCTGGATGAACATGATGCCCCAGGAGCGGTGGAACATCCGCAGCGAGTACGGACCCTGCGCCCGCGTCACCTGGTTGTGGTACAGCTCCATCGGATTGATCGAACGGCTGCCGTACTCGTCGTCTTGCGCGTACGGTCCGAAAACACTGGTGAGCAGAACGCGGGCCTTGGGGCCCTTCGGGTGGACAATCATCGGACACTCTCTTTCTATCTCGGAAACTCGGATCTGGAGCCCCGGTTCTCTTAATTGTACACCCGCACACTGCGGCCGAAAGCTGGAAACCGTTGTGAGAATCAGGCGTTGACGGAAGGCAGGCCGGCCAGAGCCATGGCCAGCTCGCTCTCGTCATACTGCTGATCGACGAGCTTGCCGGCGAAGTAGTCCATGTAGGCCTGCATATCGAAGTGGCCGTGGCCGCAGAGGTTGAACAGAATCGCCTCGCTACGGCCCTCCTGCTTGCACCGCAGCGCCTCGTCGATGGCGCCGCGCACGGCATGGTTGGCCTCCGGCGCGGGCATGATGCCTTCGGTGCGGGCGAACAGGACGCCGGCTTCGAAACAGCTCAATTGCGGATACGCCTTCGCTTCCAGCAGCCCGAGCTGCTTGCAGTGGCTGACCATCGGCGCCATGCCGTGGTAGCGCAGCCCGCCGGCGTGGAAGCCGGGAGGCGTGAACGTGCTGCCAAGGGTGTGCATCTTGACCAGCGGCGTGAGATGGGCGGTGTCTCCAAAGTCATAGGCGTATTTGCCGCGCGTCAGCGACGGGCACGCCGCAGGCTCGATAGCGACGATGCGCATCTTTCTGCCGCCGCGCAGCATACGGCCCAGGAACGGGAACGTGATGCCGGCGAAGTTCGAACCGCCGCCAGTGCAGCCCACCACCACGTCGGGCTCGTCCCCCGCCATGGCAAGCTGTTCGATGGCTTCTTCACCGATCACGGTCTGGTGCAGCAGCACATGATTCAGCACGCTGCCCAGGGCGTACTTGGTGTCGGCACTCTGCGCCGCGACTTCGACAGCCTCCGAAATGGCGATGCCGAGGCTGCCGGGGTGATCCGGGCGCTGTTCCAGGATCGCCCTGCCGCTGGCGGTTTCCGTGGAGGGAGAGGGCACGCAGCGCGCGCCATAGCTCTCCATCAGCGCGCGCCGGTACGGCTTCTGCTGGTAGCTGACGCGGACCATGAAGACTTCGATCTGAAGGCCGAGCATCGCACCCGCCAGCGCCAGCGACGAGCCCCACTGGCCGGCGCCGGTTTCAGTCACGATGCGCCGCACGCCGGCTTCCTTGTTGTAGAAAGCCTGCGCGACGGCGGTATTCGGCTTGTGCGAGCCGGCCGGGCTGACGCCCTCATACTTGTAATAGATGCGGGCCGGCGTATCCAGGGCCTTCTCCAGCCGCCGCGCACGGTACAGCGGCGTGGGCCGCCACAGCCGGTAGATGTCGCGCACGGGCTTCGGGATCTCGACCTCGCGCTCCGTGGAGACCTCCTGCGCGATGAGGCTCATTGGGAAGATCACTTCCAGGTCGGCGGGCGTCACCGGCTGCTGGGTGGCCGGGTGCAGGACGGGAGGAGGGGGAGCAGGCAGGTCGGCTGCGATGTTGTACCAGAACTTCGGCAGGCGGCTCTCGTCCAGAACGTATTTGGTCTCGTCGCTCATGATGGATTGCGTCTCCGTCAACAGTCTGAAATTGGCGATTGTATCAACACGGAGCGCCGCCGCGCCCGTAGAATGGGTGCGGAGGCAGATCGAACCATGCGCGCGCTTGCACTGTTGCTTTTCCTGTTGCCCGGCTTGGCGCAGCCCCCGGCCGCGCCGCCGAAGATCCGGGCGCTGCTGGTAACCGGCGGCGTGATCGGCGGCCACGACTGGCGCATCGTTTCGCCGCTGCTGCGCAAGGCGCTGGAAGACACGGGCCGTTTCGAAGTTCGCGTGACGGAAGACTTCCGCGGCGCGGGGCCGGAAACGCTGGAGGGCTACGATCTGGTGGTGCTGAATTATTACGGCGCCCGTGATCCGGCGTTCGCCTGGCCGGAGCGCACGCGCGGGGCTCTGCTTGATTTCGTGCGTGCCGGGAAGGGGCTCGTGGTCTTCCATTTCACGATCGCCGCGTTTCCGGACTGGCCCGAGTTCGAGAAGCTGTGCGCCGGCAATTGGCGCCCGAATCAGGGCCACCACTCGCCCGCCCACACCTTCCATCTCGACATCCGCGACCGCAACCATCCCGTGACGCGAGGGCTGCGCGCGAAGCTCACGCAGCCGGACGACGAACTCTACGCGAACCTGAAATGGCAGCCTGCGGATTCCTATCACGTGCTCGCCACCGCCTGGGACGATCACAAGCTCTATCAGGGCAAGGCGAAGCAGCCGACGCCGGGAGACGGGCTGGACCACCCGATCCTATGGACCGTGAATTACGGCAGCGGGCGCGTCTTCGTCACCGCGCTCGGCCATGATGGCCCGGCAGTGAAGACGCCCGTGTTCGTGACGACGTTCACGCGGGGCGCGGAGTGGGCCGCGACAGGAGATGTCACCCTGCCGGCGCCGCCCGAACTGGCAGAAGGGGGCAAACCGCCGCAGGCCGAGCCGCGCGCCGTGACGCCGGGAAAAACCAGCGGCGATCCGCCTTCCGACGCGGTGGTCTTGTTCGACGGATCGAGCCTCGACGCGTGGACCCGCCCGGACGGCTCTCCCACGGGCTGCCGGATCGAGAACCGGGAAATGGCCTGCCGCACGGGCGCGGGCGACGCCGTTTCGCGCGCGCAATTCCGGTCCGCGCAGATCCACCTGGAGTTTCTGGTGCCGGAAATGCCGGATCAAAAAGGGCAATTAAAGGGGAATTCTGGCGTCTATTTGCAGAAAATCACGGAAATCCAGATCCTGGACAGCTACCAGAACCCGACCTACGCCACCGGAACCTTGGGCGCGGTGTACGGCCAGCATCCGCCGCTGGTCAACGCCGCCCGCAAGCCCGGCGAGTGGTCTTCCTACGACATCGTCTATCACGCGCCAGTCTGCAATGCGCGCGGGCAGGAGGTCGAACCCGCCACGGTCACGGTGTTGCTGAATGGCGTGCTGGTTCAGGACCATGCCCCGCTGCGCTTCCGGCGCGCGATGTGCGAGCCGGGACCGCTGCTGTTGCAGGACCACTCGGGATTCCCGGGCGCTCCGGACACCACCATGCGCTTCCGCAACATCTGGTTCCGTCCGCTCGAGTAGGCTGGGGCCGCTACAATGAAAGAAGGCTGGCCTCCTCCGGCGGCGGGCCCATGCTTGCAACATTATCTTTTCATCCTGTTTCGGCCGCATTGAAGTGACTTCGCACTCCTCGGAACCTTTTCACATCGCGATCGCCGCATCGTTCACGGCGGAACCCATCGAACCCTTTCTGCAATTCTGGGCGCGCCGGCTGAAGATGCCCCTTGAGACGGCTTACGCCCCGTACAATCAGATCGTCCAGACGCTGCTGGATCCGGGCTCGGTCTTCTCCTCCAACCGCCGCGGCGTGAACGTCATCCTGCTGCGGACTTCCGACCTGGCCCAGATGCGCACGGATGGCTCTCTGATAGCGGAAGCAGCCATCGCCAATGCGGGCCAACTGGCGGACGCCGTCCGTTCGGCTTTGCCGCGGCTCACCGTTCCGCTCCTGTTCGTGTTATGCCCGCAGGAGGAGAATGCGCCGGCGGCGGAGGCGGAAGCGGCGCTCCGCAGCGCGCTGGCCGCGCAACCCGGGCTCCATTTCCTGCCCTACTCAGAATGGCTCGCCTTGTATCCGGTCACACAGATGCATGATGCGCGGGCGGCGGAGATCGCGCGCATTCCCTACACGGAGGAGATGTTCGCCGCCCTGGCGACGGCCGTCGTCCGCCGGGCGCATACATTGTCGATGCCGCCTTACAAAGTGGTGGCGGTGGATCTGGACAATACGCTCTGGCGGGGCATCTGCGGGGAAGACGGTCCGGGAGGCGTCGTGCTCGATCCCCCGCGGCGGCATCTTCAGGAGTTCCTGCTGCGGCAGCGCGAAGCGGGGATGCTGCTGGCGATCGCTTCCAAGAACAACTTCAGCGACGTGCTGGAGACCTTCAACGCGCACCCCGAGTTTCCGCTGCGGCTGGAGCATTTCGCCGCCTGGCGCATCGACTGGAATCCGAAACCGGTGAACCTCGCCTCGCTGGGCGCGGAGCTGAATCTGGGGCTGGAGTCGTTCATCTTCCTCGACGACAACCCCAAGGAGTGCGCCGAGGTGTCCTCATCGGCGCCGGAGGTGCTCTCCATCGCATTGCCTTCGGATCTGGAGGATCTGCCGGAATTTCTGGCACACATCTGGGCTTTCGATCATCCGTCCGTGACGGAAGAAGACAGGCGGCGGTCGGAGCTGATGGCGCAGTCGCTCGAATTCTCCCGGGCGGCGCAATCAGCCTCATCGCTGGAAGAATTCATCGCCTCGCTGAATCTCCGCGTGGACGTGCAGCCCCTGGCGCCGGAGCGGCTGCCCCGCGCGGCGCAACTCACGCAGCGCACCAACCAGTTCAACACCACAACCATCCGGCGCACGGAGGCGGAACTGGCGGCGCTGGAACAGACGCCCGGCGTGCGGATCTTCACCGTAGAAGTAAGCGACCGCTTCGGAGAATACGGACTCACGGGACTGGTGATTGTTTTCACGCGGCTCAACGAAATGTTCGTCGAAGCGCTGATGCTCTCCTGCCGCGTGCTGGGGCGCGGAGTCGAGCACCGGATCCTGGCGCGGCTCGCTGAACTGGCTCTCGACGAGGGCGTCTATACGGTGACGGTGCCGTTGACTCCAACGGCGCGCAACGCGCCGGCGCGGGCGTTCCTCGAATCCATCCCTTTCGGCCAGGTGCACGAGGACAATGGGGGACTGGTATTCCGCTTCCCGGCGGTGGAACTCCAGACGTTGCGGTGGTCGCCCGCCTCCTTGCAGCCCGCCGCGCCGCGGGAAACGGCTTCCATCCGCGCCGCTGCGCGCAGCTTCAGCGGGTATGCCGAGATCGCCCGGTCTCTGCGCACCCCAGCGGAGATCCTGACGGCGTCGCGGCGCGAGGCGGCGGAGGCGCAGGGCGCTTCCACCGGGCGGGCCTTTTCCTCTGAAACCGAAGAAAAACTGGCACGTATCTGGGCCGGGATTCTGCAAAAACCTATTCTGAATTCCGATGCCAATTTCTTCGATCTGGGAGGACACTCGCTGCTGGCGGTGCTGCTGCTGATGCGCGTCAAGGAAGAATTCGGCGTGGAGCTGGCCGTCGATGACGTCTACTCCGGCTCGCTGACACTCGGCTCGCTGGCGGCACTGATCGACGCCCGCCGGCTCGGCGCTGCCGACCCGGAAGAATACGAAGCGCTGCTGGCGGAGATCGCCAATCTTTCCGACGAGGAAGTGCGCGCACTGCTCGAACGCGAGATGCAACAGGAGGAGTAGCGGTGCGGCTGCTGCTGGCTTCCAACGCCTCCTACGATCCCCCGCGGGGCGGATCCACGCGCTCCAACCTGGCATGGCTCCGGCGGCTGGCGGCAACGGGACACCACTGCACCGTCGCCGCATCGTCGCCGGACGTGCAGCCGCGCGTGTCGTCGTCCGGCGGCATCCGGATCCACGCCGTCCCGTCGCTTTCGCTCCACGCTGGAGAACTGGGCAGGCTGATCCGGGAGACGCAGCCCAATTGGGTGCTGGTATCGAGCGAGGACCTCTCTCACACGCTGCTGCGCGAAGCCGCTCGCACGGCGCCCGGGCGGCTCGTGTACCTCGCGCACACGCCGCAATTCCTGCCTTTCGGTCCCGAGTCCTGGCATCCGGACCCGCCCGCGGCAGACCTCGTGCGCGGGGCGGCGGCGGTTGTCGTGATCGGACGCCACATGGCCGCTTACGTGCAGACCCACCTGGGGCGGGAAGCGGCAGTGATCCATCCGCCGATTTACGGCCAACCGCCCTGGCCGGATCTGGCCGATTTCTCCCGCAAATCTGTGTTGATGATCAACCCTTGCGCGGCCAAAGGAATTTCCATATTTCTTGAACTGGCGCGTCTTTTGCCGGAGGTCCGGTTCGAAGCCCTGCGGGGATGGGGCACCACGCCCGAGGACGAGGCGGCGATGGCAGCGCTGCCCAACGTCTCGCTGCTCGAGAACGTGGCCGACATCGAAGACGCGCTGCGGCGCTGCTCGGTGCTGTTGATGCCCTCGCTCTGGTACGAAGGGTTCGGGCTGATCGTCATGGAGGCGATGCTGCGCGCGATTCCTGTCATCTCCTCCGACTCGGGCGGCCTGTGCGAAGCCAAGCGCGGCACCCGCTACGTCATCCCCGTGCGTCCCGTGCAGGGCTACCGGATGGAGTTCGACGCCGCGCATATGCCGCGCCCCATGCTGCCGCCGCAGGACATCGAACCCTGGGTTTCGGCGCTGCGGCGCCTGCTGGAGGATGAGGACGAGTATTGGGCGGAGAGTGCGCGGTCGCGGCAGGCTGCGCGGGCATTCGTCTCTTCCATCGATCCGGATGCCTTTGGCAAACTGCTGGAATCCCTGCCGGCGCCGGCCGAACCCATCGCCCCCGCGCAGCCCGCCATCGAGAAGAAGCCGCTGGACGAGGCGCGCCGGGCGCTGCTGCTGCGCGAGCTCCGGAAAAGGCGGCGCCCGCAATGAAGGTCCTGCTGGCCCACAACTCGACCTACTTCCCTGCCCTGGGCGGCGGCGACAAAAGCAACCGGCTGTTGATGGAAGCATTGGCGGCGCGCGGGCACAGCGTGCTGGTGGTCACGCGAGTTCCCGAATTCTCCGAAAATTCGCATGCGGAACTGAAGCAGGAACTCGCCGCGCGTTCGATCCGGACAAGCGAGGACGCTGACAGCCTCGCATATGACCTGAATGGCGTGCAGGTGCGCGTGCTGACCCGAAGCCCGCACCTGCGCCAGTTCTTCCAGTCCTGCGTCGATTTCTTCGACCCGGACATTATCGTCACCTCCACGGACGACCCGGGGCAGATCCTGTTTGATCTGGCAGTGCGCCACCCGCGCGCCCGGGTGGTGTATCTGGTGCGCGCCACCATCGCCGTGCCGTTCGGACCGGACAGCTCCATGGTGAGCGCAGCCAAGACGGAGAACCTGCGTCAGGCGGATCTGATCATCGGCGTCAGCCACTACGTGGCGGGCTATGTGCGCGAGTGGAGCGGGCTGGATGCGATTCACGTGCCCATCTCGTTGCTGGAGCCGGGGTCCGAGTTCCCGTTGCTGGGGCGTTTCGACAACGAGTTCGTTTCGATGGTGAATCCCTGCGCGGTGAAGGGCATCACGATCTTCCTCGAACTGGCCAGGCGGATGCCGCAATTGCAGTTCGCCGCCATTCCGACGTGGGGCACGACCCCTGCGGAACTGGAACTGCTGCGAAGCGTGCCGAACATCACGTTGCTGCCGCGGGTGGACAACATCGACGACCTGCTGCGCCGCACGCGAGTGATGCTGGTTCCATCGGTGTGGGCGGAGGCGCGCTCGCGCATCGTGCTGGAAGCGATGAGCCGCGGCGTGCCGGTGGTGGCGTCCGACGTCGGGGGGCTGCACGAGGCCAAGCTGGGCGTGCCGTATCTGGTGCGGGTGAATCCGATCGTGCGCTATCAGCCGTCGCTGGACGCTTCGATGGTGCCGGTGGCCGAGGTGCCGCCGCAGGATGTGGCGCCATGGCAAAGAATTCTGGAGCGGCTGAGCTCGGACCGCGCCCACTGGGAGGAGATCGCCGCCGCCAGCCGCCGCGCCGCTCTCGACTATGCGGCGTCGATCTCCGTGGAGCCGTTCGAACATGCGCTGCTCGACCTGCTGAAAAAGCCCAGAAAGGCGGCGACGGCGGGCTCGCCTCGCCCTCTGCTCAGCGAGGAGAAGCGGCGGCTGCTCGCGCTGCGCCTTGCGCGAAAAGCCTCCGGCAAGCCTGCGCTCACGCACCCGTGGTTCACCACCATCCACTCGGCGCCAGAAAACAGGCTCCGGCTGTTTTGTTTTCCCTGGGCGGGCGGCGGCGCGCTTCCTTACCGCGCCTGGAGCGAACCGCTGGCGCAGGCGGCGTTCGTGGTTCCGGTGCGGCTGCCGGGGCGAGAATCGCGCGCATCGGAGCCCCCGTTCGAGCGGATGCAGCCGCTGGTCGAGGCGCTGCTCGAACAGATCCGGCCGTTCCTCAACGCGCCGTACGCCTTCTTCGGACACTCCATGGGCGCGGGCATCGCTTTCGAACTGACGCGCGCGCTGCGCCGGGCCGGGCTGCCGCTTCCGCGCTCGCTGCACGTCTCCGGCGCGCGCGCTCCGCAGTTCCGCCTGAACCATGTTCCGCCGCCCGAACCGTCCCTGCGCGACTTCATCGAAGAATTGCGGCGCCTGGAGGGATTCCCGCCAAGCGTGCTGAACCAGCCCGAACTGCTCAAGCTGGCGCTGCCGGCGCTGCTGGCCGACGCGCGCCTGTACCGCCACTACGCCTATGTACCGGAGCCGCCGCTCGATGTGCCCATCTTCGCCTACGGCGGCGACGCGGATCCGAATGTCACTTCGGCGCACCTCGATGCCTGGCGCGAGCAGACCACCGCCCACTTTGAACGCGCCGAATTCCCGGGCGGCCATTTCTATCTGGAATCCGCGCTGCCAGCGCTGCTGGCGGCGCTGCGGGCGCACCTGCTGCGGCAACAGTCTTGAAGACTGCGCCCGCAATGCGTGAACAGCAGCGCGGCAGAACCGGGCCCGGCGGTAGCGGGCGGCGAACCAGCCCGGGCCGAAGGCCCGCAGCGCTCCAGCACGGCATGGCGGCGTGCTAACCTGCCGGAGAACAAGTCAGCCGCGCACCCGCGCACTCTGGAGGAGAGCGTCATGCCGAGCGACGAGACGAACCCGATTCAGGAACGCCTGGACGCCATCTCGAAAGCGCTGGCCAGATTGAGCAGCCGCCTGGATCAACTCGAGGCACGGTTGAACCTGATCGAGCGGCCCGCCGCCACGCCGCCGCCGCCGCCGCCCTGGCCGGCGCCGGAACCCTGGACGCCCCAGGCAACAGAAGAGGCCATCGAGCCTCCGCCCGCTGGTGAGACCGCTGAACCGCAGCCGGCGTTCCTTCCAGACACGCAACCTGCGCCCCCTGCCATGGCATCAATGGAGAACTCGCTCGGGCTCGCCTGGCTGAACCGGATCGGCGTCATCACGCTGGTGCTGGGCGTGGCGTTTTTGTTCAAGTACGCCATTGACAACGAATGGATCGGGCCGTGGATGCGCGTGGCGATGGGTGTCATGGCTGGCCTGGCGGCGCTGATCGTGGCGGAGCGCCTGCACAAAG
Organism: uncultured Bryobacteraceae bacterium; assembly: GCA_937920635.1. Lineage (GTDB taxonomy): Bacteria > Acidobacteriota > Terriglobia > Bryobacterales > Bryobacteraceae > JANWVO01. Next base: position 32,986 of record CAKZUE010000021.1, on the reverse strand, counting down.
CAGGCCAGCGCATCTTCTCGATGGGCATCACGGCGCTCGGCGTCAGCATCCTCTATGTGGCCTGCTATGCGGCGTATGGCTTCTACCAGCTCACACCCGTAGCGCTTTCATTTCTGGCGATGGTGCTGGTCACGGCAGTGGGTGCGTGGCTGGCGCTCCGATACGATGCAGCGCCAATTGCAGTGCTCTCGCTGATCGGCGGCTTTTTGACGCCGCTGGTACTTTCTACCGGCCGCGACGCGCCGTGGATTCTGTTCCCGTATTTGTTGCTGCTGACCGCCGCAGCCGTGTGGGTGCGGCGCGCGCGTGGCTGGGCCGCAGCGGAATGGCTGGCGTTTTTCGCGGGAGCGGCGATTTATGCAGCATGGTTCGAGAATCATTTCGAAGCGGCCAAACGCGCGCCGGCCGTGTTCTTCCCGCTCTGCGCTTATGTGCTGTTCTGCTTCTCGCCGTCGCGCGCCGTGCGGCAACTGGCGCATGTGGGCGCAGGGCTGAGCATTGGTTTTGTCTTCCGGCCGGATCCGGCGCTGCTGTTCGCGGCATTGCTGCCGCTGGCCGCAGCCGGTTTATTCCGGAATATGACGGCGGCGGCGGCGCTCGGTTTCTGGCTCCCGTATTGGATCCATGCCGGCGCGCCGGGCGCGGGAGAAGGTTTCTGGACGTGCCTTTCGGGCATCGCGGCGGGGTTTGCGTTCATCCACGGATGGCAACTGTGGGAGCTCCAGCCGGAGGAGGGTGCGCGGAACTGGACCGTGTCGTTGGTCTACGCGGCAAACGCGGTGGCCTGGTACGCCTCATCGTATGCGCTGCTCGAACCGGAGCGCCATGCATGGACAGGGGCGTTTACCTTTCTTGCGGCGGCGGTGTTTGCCGGCTCGGCATGGGCGGCGCGCCGCGTGGAGCCGCTGGCGCTGTTGTCAGGCGTACTGTCGGCGGCGTTTCTGACGCTGGCGATTCCTATCCAGTTCGGCGCGTGGCGCATCAGTGTCGCGTGGAGTCTTGAGGCGGTGCTGGTGGCGTTCCTGGCATCGCGGTTCCGGGCGCGCCTGCCGCACTGGATCGCGGCAGGCGTGTTGCTGCTGGGCATTGGGCGCGTTGCCGCCATAGATGCGGCAGCGGCGGTGGAAACCCTGTTCGTCAACACGCGCTTTTTCGTCATGCTGTGGGCGGCGCTCGGCTGCTGGATCAGCGCCCTGCTGCTCCTGCCTCGCGCCCTGGCCGCCGCAGCCTACATTGCGGGGCACGCCACCTTGCTGGCGGCGGTGCAGCTCGAGATCCTCGGGCAGATCCAGCGCACAGCGGCGGCGGAGGATGTCGGCAGCGCTTCGATCGTGGCTTTCTCTCTCGTATTGGCGGGCTACGGTCTTGCGCTCGTGGCGCTGGGCGTGGCGCGGCGGGCGCGGCTCGACCGCGTGCTGGGCCTCGTGGCTCTTTGCTCGGTGATCGTCAAACTGTACCTGATCGACGTGTGGCAACTGGGACGGCTGTTCCGCAGCGCCGCGTTTGTCGGGCTCGGCCTGCTGCTGGTGGCGGCGTCTTACCTGTACTCGCGCCACCGGGAGCGGCTGGCGAAATGGATCGGATAAGTGAAGCCCTCAGCGATTCCGTTCGAGCAGCGCGGGAAGCTCGCTCATGGAGTGGATGAGGAAGTCGGGCGGCGCCTCCTTGAGCGAATCGGGATTGATACCGTAGGTGACGCCTACGCTGTGGACACCAGCATTACGCGCCGTGAGCACATCCGTGGCGGAATCGCCCACCATCCATGTTTCGCGGGGCCGCGCCTTCGCCTCTTCGATCAGCGTCCGGATTCCCACCGGGTCGGGCTTCTTCTGCTCGAAGCTGTTGCCACCGTAGATCTGGAAAAAGTACTGCGACAGCCCAAGCCCCGCGCACATATCGCGCGAGAACCTTTGCGGTTTGTTGGTCAGCACCGCCATCCTGATACCCCGGGAATGGAGCGATTCCAGCGTTTCCACCACCCCCGGGTAAGGACGCGTGTGATCGAGCATATGCTCGCGGTAGTAGCTCAGGAAAAAAGCGAGCGCCTCATCGATCTGCTGTTCGGTGGCATCTGGCCCCATGGCCCGGCGGATCAACACCGGCGCGCCGTTGCCGACGTAAGAAGCGACCACGCCGTGAGGCAGCGGCGGCAGCCCCATGTAGCCGCGCGCCGCATTCACTGAATTACAGAGATCCTCGACGGAGTCCACCAGCGTGCCGTCGAGATCGAAAATCACCAGCGCCATCTGCCTGCTACCAGTGTAGCCGCAGGCGCGGTGACAGGCGCAGCATCACGAAGTCATCCGGTGAGCGCCGCGAAGCCCATCTTGCCGAGCACATACACCAGCCACGGCGCGAGCACGCCCCACACAGAGCGCCCGAACGGCATCTTGCGCGCTCCGCACAGCGCCGTGAAGCCGGTGGCAATGAGCACGATCGTCCAGATCGTAAACAGGTCAAGCGAATTGGCGAGGCTGCGCAGCCAGGCAGCCGTATCGCGCGACAGGAACGAGCCCACGCTGAGCCCTCCCGCCGACTCCATGTCAAACTCGTCAGGCGGCTTCAGGTAGAGCAGCGCGAAAAACATCAGGTTGGCGGCGATGGCCGGCGGCAGATAGGCGTACGCGGTGATGTTCAGCACTTCCTTGTATTTGACATCGGCATCCAGCAGGAAGCGGTAGGAGAACAGCAGCGCCGCCGCTACCACCAGCATTCCGCCCAGGATCGCCACCGGCGGAAAGACCCTCATGGCGATGGGCATGAATTGCCGCTGCGATTCGTACACTTGGGCGCGCTGTTCGGGGCTCATCTCCTGCACCCGACGGCTCTGCTCGAGGGCTTTCTCGATCATCAGGTCATACCCCACACGCTGCACCATGGCGGAGATCGCGACGACATTGAGCAGGATGAGGACGACGGCGACGATCCACCACCGCCCGTTGCGGGCAATATCGGCGAAGACACCGGAAGGCTCAGTAAACACGCCCGAAATCCGCTGGATCTCGGTCAACGGTTGATCAGAAGCGGGTTGTGTCATGGCTCCACCTGAGAATAACGCCCGGCCGGGGCGGTTTGTTCAAAGATTCGCGGCGCAAGCGCGGCGCGGGAGGCGGGCGAAGCCTGCCGGCCGCCTCCTCCCGCGTCCGGCTCGCTCCCGGCGCGCCGGCGGCTGTGATCCAATCGAGAAGGAAACCGGATATGCGGATCCCTTTCAATCCCTCCATCTATGAGCACGCGGCGCGCTGGGCCGGCTGTAGTCCATGGGAAGCGTCCCGCGACGCTGAAAAGATGTTCCGCGGCCACCGGGATGCATGGCTCGCCTACCGCCACACGCCCATCGTGGTGGGGATCGACATCTATAATCTCGAGGCTGAAGCCTACGGGGCGCGGGTCGTGGCGCCGACGGGTGAAGACTCGATCCCCGCCATCGCCGAGCCGCTCATCGGCGCGCTCGACGATGCGCTGGCGCTCCCGCCATTTGACCCGTCGCGCGACGGCCGCATCGCCATGGTGATCGGAGTCGGCCGCCGCCTCCAGGCTGAGTTGCCGGAAGCCGAAGTGAGAATTCCGGTGTCAGGCCCCTTCTCCATCGCCATCAACCTGCTGGGCATCGAGAACGTGTGCGCCGCGGTTGCCGAAAGGCCGGACGACGCACGCCGCCTGCTGCTGCGCCTTGCGGAAAATCAGGCGGTGTTCATCCGCGCCATTCGCGATGCGGGATTGAAAATCGCCTTCTTCGAGTCCGCCGCCGCCCCGCCCCTGATTTCGCCCCGGCAGTTCCGCACGGTGGAACTGCCTGCGCTCAGGCGGGCTCTGGAGGTGACCCGCGAGATCACAGGACTCGCCTCGCCCTGCATCCTCGGCGGCGACACGGTGAAGATCCTCGACGATCTGCTCTCCACCGGCACCAATTATGTCGTGTGCAATGTGGAAACCGATCAGCAGCGGTTCGTCGACCGGTTGTGCGCCACACACCCGCATGTCGCCGTGCGGATCAACATGGATCCGCGCATCGTCGCTTGCTCCGACCGCGCCGCGATCCTCGCCGAAGTGGACCGCATCCTCGCCATCGCCGCCGGAAGGCCGAATTGCCTGATGGGCACCGGGTGCCTGCCGCTGGAAACGCCGCCGGAGAACATCCGCATGATCCGGGAGTACCTGGCATCCTGAGGTGAACGCTCGCTTGGATTGGCCCGCTCATCATCGTAAAATCACTGTTGGAGTTGAGGGTATATGCGTCTCTTGCTCTCCTTCGTCTGCTGCGCCGGCGTGCTGCTCGGACAGGGCGGCGGCCTGGAGCCGTTCCGCCTGGCCTGGTTCGGCGCGGACCCGAACATCACAAGTTTCGCCGGCTGGAATCAGGCCATCGCCACGGACTCTCCCTGGGTCGAGGTCAGCCAAGACGGCCATTACGTGGCTGACGGGCGGCGCATCCGCTTCCTGGGAGTCAATGTCGGCGCGGCAACAGCCTTCCCCGATGCCGTGCGCGCGGAAGCCCACGCGGCGCGCCTGGCGCGGTTCGGATTCAACAGCGTCCGTTTTCATCACCTGGAAGCGCCGTGGGACAAGAGCCGCGTCCTGATTGACTATTCAAAGGGCACGTCCCGGGAATTGTCGCCGGAGCGGCTCGACCGCCTGCACTATTTTGTTGCGAAGCTCGCTGAAAACGGGATTTATTCCAATATCAATCTGCTGGTCAGCCGTGAATTCCAGCGCACGGACGGCCTGGGCGATGAAATTTCCCGGATGGGGTGGAAAGACCAGCATATCCTCGGTTTCTTCAACGATACGGCGCTTGAACTGCACAAGGAACACGCACGAAACCTGCTGACGGCGCCAAATCCGTATCGCGGCGACACGCCGCTGGCGCGGGATCCTGCCGTCGCTTTTGTCGAAATCATGAATGAAAACGGCCTGGTGCAGAAGTGGTTCGAAGGCGTAACCGATTCCATGCCGGAGCGCTACCGCCGCGACTTGCAGGCCAAGTGGAATGAATGGCTTCGGACAAAATACGAGTCCACCGAGGCGCTGAAGCAGGGCTGGGGCGTTGTCGACCAGGAATTCGGGCCGAATCTTCTGCTGAATGGTGATTTTTCGGTCACAGCATCTGGCTGGACGGGAGGTTGCTGGACAAGCGGACTTCAATGGACCATCGAGTGCCACCAGGGCGCCAGGGCGGTGGCCTCGGTGTCGAACGAGTTCCGGGGCGGACCGGCGCTGCTGATCGAGGTGCAGACGCCGGGCGGGGCGAGCTGGCACGTGCAGTTCAACCAGTCGCGGATCGCCGTCGAATCCGGCAAGATCTATACGTTGCGCTTTTGGGCCCGGGCGGCGAGCGCGATCCAGGTCAACGCAGGGCTGCAGCGCGCCCACACGGACTGGGCGAGCCTGGCGCCGTCCATTTCCGCTGTGCTCGGCACGGAATGGCGGCAGTATTCGATCACGTTCCAGAGCACCGTGACCGAGTCCAACGCACGAATCAACTTCAACGGTTTCGGAGACCGGACGGCACAGGTCTGGATCGCGCAGGTGGAATTCCGCGAAGGCGGCCAGATCGGCGTGCTGCCTGAAGGGACGAGCCTGGAAGGCGGCAACGTGCCCAACGTGGCGCGCGCGGGCGCAGGCGCTACTCTCGGGCAGCGCCGGGATTGGGTTCGTTTCGCGCTGGACCTTGAGAGGAAATATTGGGAGGAGATGCGGCGGTACGTGAAGGAAGATCTCGGCTACCGCGGCATCGTGTTCGCTACCATCATCGCCAACAGTCCGCCGAACACTCAGGCCGCGATGGACGCGATCGACTCGCACGCCTACTGGCAACACCCGCAGTTCCCCTCCGGACAGGACTGGAACCCGGACAACTGGACCGTAGACAACGTCTCCATGGTCAACAACCCCGCAGGTTCGACACTGGCGGGGATCGCCCGCCAGCGCGTGAAGGGCAAACCCCACAATGTGACCGAATATCAGCATCCCTCGCCGAACACCTATTCCACGGAAATGCCACTCTTTATAGCCGCCTACGGCGCTTTGCAGGATTGGGATGGCATCTGGTTTTTTGAATATCCCACTGGCATGGACGAATATGTGACCGGCTTTTTCGACACAGCAGGCAATCCCGGCAAGCTGGCCAATTCCCTGGTGGCCGCATCTCTTTTCCGCCGGGGTGACGTCATGCCCGCTGCCGGAGAGCACGTGATCCGCTTTGACCGGGAGACGGAGCTGGACGCAGTGGTGAATCAGGGACGCCAGTGGCGCATCGGCGACGGTTCCAGCATCGGCGTGCCCGCCACGCTGGGACTGGTGTCGCGCGTCGCGCTTTCCATCGGGGATGAGGCCGAGGGGCTGGACGAGATGCCCGCCGCCCCCGAGGGGCCGGTCTACGCTTCGGACAACGGGCAGGTGGTGTGGGATCTGACCGAAGCGGGACGCGGCGTGCTCACTGTGAACACGCCGCCGACGAAGGCGGTTGTGGGATTCTCCGATGGACGCACTTTTGATCTCGACGGCGTCATCATTGAACCCGGCCGGACACGCCAGGGATGGTCGACGATCGCGATCACAGCGCGGGAGGGCGGATCGCTCACAGGCGGCGAGGCTTGGGGCGTGATCGTGGCGACCGGGGATCACGAGAACACCGGCCAGATCTGGAAGAACCAGCAGCGCAATTCGGTTGGGCGCAATTGGGGCCGCGCCCCTGCCTTGATCGAGACAATCCCCGCCACGATCACTCTTCCTGTCTCGCCGTGGCGCGTCGCCGTGTGGGCGCTCGACGCGGATGGGAACCGGTTCGCCGGTGTTCCGGTGGAGGACTTCGAAGGCAAGGCGCGGTTCCGGATCGGCGAGTCAGGCGCCACGCTCTGGTACGAGATTTACATCAGTCCGGAGTGAAACGGCGCTAGTCCCCGCGCCGTGCCCCGCCGTCATGGCGCAGTTGATAAGATATCTGTACCCGTGCGGTGGATCCGCGCAGAAGAAGAAATCACACAGAGGGAGCCTGACGATGAACGACTCGCGTAATCATGGCCGGTGCGCATCAACCTCGGTAAACCGCCGGCAGTTCGCCTCCGTCCTGGGAAGCATGGCGGCAGCCGCCTCGGTGTCTTCAACACCTGCGGGCGCCAGCGCGCCGTCGAAGGCAGCCGAATGGGTCACGCTCGGCAAGAGCGGCGTCCGCGTCACGAGACTGGCGCAGGGCACAGGCTTCAACGGCGGCGCGCGCTCGAGCGAGCACACCCGCATGGGAATGCAGACCTTCACGTCGCTCGTCCGGCGCGACATCGACCTCGGCGTAACTTTCATGGATACGGCGGATCTTTATGGATCGCACCAGTACTTGCGCCGCGCGTTGAGCGGAGTGCCGCGCGAAAAGTACACGGTGATGTCGAAGATCTGGCCCCGGTCCGAATTCTGGAATTCCTACTCCGGCGGCGCGAAGGCGGAAGTCGACCGCTTCCGAAAGGAAATGAACACGGATTTTCTCGAAATCGTTCTGCTGCACTGCATGATGGATGACCGCTGGACGCAGGATTTCGCGCGCGGCATGGATGAACTGAATGAGCTGAAGGCCCGGGGAGTTGTCAAAGCGGTTGGCGTCTCCTGCCACGATTTCGGCGCGCTCAAGATTGCGTGCTCCTCGCCGTGGGTGGATGTGATTTTGGCGCGCATCAATCATGTTGGCAAGGCGGCACACATGGACGCCTCCGTCGAGGAAGTGGTTCCGTATCTCAAGCAGGCGAAGGCGGCCGGCAAGGGCATCATCGGCATGAAGATTTTCGGCGCCGGACGGATCAACACGCCGGAGCAGCGCGACGCCTCGCTGCGGTTCGTATTCCAGAACGGACTGGTGGATGCCATCACGATCGGCATGCTGAGCGAAGCGGAAGTCGACGACACCGTCAGCCGCATCGACAAGGCGCTGGCAGCCTAGCGGCAGTTTTAGCGGCCATCTCGCCCCCACATGCACGCGGGAGCCGGGCGCCGGTCCGCTGACGGGCGCGGCTTCAGCCGCAGGCCGGACCTCGGCCCCGCCGGCTGGGACTGCCCGCGGGGCTGCCCCCTGACGCCAGGCGGAGCCGCTTGGGCCGGGAGGGATGCCTCTTCATCCGTGTCACTTCACGGGGTTCTGCGAAATCCCTTATTGTGGAGAGGGTGTCTTATGCGAGTTGTGGCCCTGGTTCTCATCATCTGTTTCACCGTCCTCTCCGCGGCGGCATTCCAGCAGGCTTCCGGCGACGATCAGATCTACGATCTCGTGCGGCGCCGCCTGGCGGGCGATCCCGATGTCCGCGGCGGAGCGCTGGACATCACCGTGAAAGATGGAATCGTGACCTTGAAGGGCGTGGTCCGTTCTGAAAAGGCCAAGAGGAAGGCGGACAAGCTCACACGGAAAGTGAAGGGCGTGAAGAACGTCGTCAACGAGCTCTCCGTGAAGCCGGCGGGACTGTAGCGCATGACGGAGTGGGAGCTGAAGCCTGTCGGGGCGGTCCACTGCGGCGTCCGCGTGCGGAAAGAGATGCCGGTGTGGGGCGTTCCTGCAAGCATTGAGATCTTTCCGGAATACGAACCGGCGCTGCACCGCATCGAGAAACACACGCACATCTGGGTGCTGGGATGGCTGGTGCAGGGCGGGTCCGAGCGGGACGTGCTTCAGGTGACCCCGCGCGGCGTTTCTGATCCGGGACCAGAGGGATTGCACGGAGTGTTCGCCGTCCGCTCACCGGCGCGTCCCAATCCGGTCGGGCTGACCGCGGCGCGTCTGCTGCGTCGCGAAGGCAGGAGGCTGGATGTGGACCGGCTGGATTTTCTCGACGGAACGCCGGTGGTCGACATCAAGCCGTACTTCATCAACCGGGACCTCATCTTCAGCGCCGGGGGGCGGCAGGTGGGCAAGCCCCGCTCGCGCGAGGACCTGCGCGAGAGCCTGCTGGTGCAGGCCCTGCAATTCCACGGCGAACGGCGGCCGGATCTGGAGCTGGGCGTGCGCATCTTCGAGCACTACCGGGCCGCTGTGCATGACATGAACGATCCGGGCGGCTACCGCGTGACAGCGCCGCTGTCGCGGCCGGTCCTCATCGACGCTCTTCAGGGCATCACGCGCGCCACGCCGGGCCGCGGGACTCTGGCCTTTCACGACAGCGCTTCCGTCATCATTGACGGACGCGCAGAGTACCGCCTGCGCGAGCCGCTGCCGGCTGACGTGTTCGCGGCTTCCGATGAGCACCTGTTTGAATTCCGCCTGATTTGATCCGTATCAGGCCAGCATTTTTTTCACCACCTCGCCGTGCACGTCCGTGAGACGGAAGTCTCTGCCCATGTGCCTGTAAGTCAGGCGCGTGTGGTCGAAGCCCAGGCAGTGCAGGATCGTGGCTTGCAGATCATGCACGTGGACCGGATCCTCCACAACGCTGAAGCCGAGATCGTCGGTCTTTCCGATCACCTGTCCGCCGCGGATGCCTCCGCCGGCCAGCCACATGGAGTAGGCCAGCGGGTGGTGGTCGCGGCCGGCGTTTTCCGGGTCGGCGGTATTGCGGATTTCCACGATGGGAGTGCGGCCGAACTCGCCGCCCCAGACCACCAGGGTGGAATCGAGAAGCCCACGTTGTTTCAGGTCCCTGATGAGGGCTGCCGTGGGCTTGTCCGTACGATTGCAGTTCTTTTTCAGGTCCCGGTTGAGATACGTGTGCTGATCCCAACTGGCATCCATCATCAGGATGAAACGGACGCCCCGCTCGACCAGCCGGCGCGCAAAGATGCAGTTGGTGGCGAACTGCCGGGTGACCGGATCGTCGAGGCCGTACATCTCGCGGATGTGCGGCGGCTCGCCGGAAAGATCGGCCAGCTCCGGAGCGGCGGACTGCATGCGCCAGGCAAGTTCGTAATTGGCGATGCGGGAGACGATTTCCTCATCGCCCGTTTCGGCCAGATGCTCGCGGTTCAGATCGCCGATCAGATCGAGCGTCTCTCGTTGCGTTTCTGGAGACACGCCTTCAGGGTTCGAGAGATACAGAATCGGGTCGCCGGAATTTCGGAAAAGCGTGCCCTGGTAATGCGAGGGAAGAAAGCCGCTGGAAAAGTTGGAAGCGCCACCGCTCGTGCCGACTCCGGAGCTGAGCACGACGAAGCCGGGAAGGTTTTTCGATTCACTGCCAAGCCCGTACAAAACCCATGCGCCCATGGTAGGCCGGCCCAGCTGGATGGAGCCGGTGAATAGCAGAGCCTGGCCGGGGTGGTGGTTGAAGGCGTCGGTCTGCATGGACCGGACCAGGCACAGATCGTCGGCGCACGAGGCGATGTGGGGGATGTAGTCGGAAAATTCGATTCCGCTTTGGCCGTGTGGACGGAAAAGTCTCGGACTTGGGAGAATTTTGGCGTCTTTTTTTGTGAATGCCAGGCGCAATTGCGAGGCGAGCGACTCCGGCAACGGTTGCCCGGCGTATTTTTGCAGAGCCGGTTTCGGATCGTAAAGATCCATCTGGCTGGGAGCGCCTTCCATGAACATGAAGATCACGTTCTTCGCCTTGCCGGGAAAGTGCGGCGCTTTCGGAGCCAGCGGATTGGCCGCACCTGAGCCCTGGTTATCTGCGGCGAGCAGGTCGGCCAACCCCATCATGCCGATGCCGCAGGCCACTTCTTTCAGGAACCGGCGGCGGCGCAGAAGCGAGCGGTACTCGTGTGGATTCATGGTGCGTATCTACTCCCGGGTGATGAACTCTTCCAGGTTGAGCAGCGCCCGCGCCGCGCTGGCCCAGGCGGCCTGACCGGGATCGAGCGGAAGCAGCGACTGCGCCTGACCGCTGCGCGTTTGCAGGGCGGCTGAATGCTGCTGAAGAAAGCGCTCCATGCGCTCGCGCTCGCGGCCGGATGGCGGCCGGCCCAGAGCCAACAGGAACGCGTGGTCGATGCGCTGGTCCGGAGGAGCTTCGCGCAGCAGCCGCAGGGCCAGAGACTGCGCAGCTTCGAAGAAGACGGGATCGTTGAGCAGATTCAGCGCCTGCAATGGCGAGTTCGAGCGGCGCCGGCGGGCGCAGGAGGTGAACGAATCCGGCGCATCAAAATTTACCAGCATCGGATACGGCGCCGTGCGCTGGAAGTGAATGTACAGGCCGCGCCGGTAGCGGGCTGGCCCTTCGTCATCCAACCACTTCACGCTGTTGGCATAGCCGAGTTCGGCGACTCCCTTGGGCTGAGGCGGCCGAACGCTCGGCCCGCCTAACTGCGTGTTGAGCAGGCCGGCAGCCGCCAGCGCCGCGTCCCGGATGTTTTCCGCCGGCAGCCGCAGACGTGACTGCCGCGCCAGCAATGTATTCTCGGGATCCTTGTCGATGAGGTCGCGGCGCACATGGGAGCTCTGCCGGTATGTGGAGGAGGTGACGATGAGACGCACCAGTCGCTTGACGCTCCAGCCGTTTTCGCGGAACTCCGATGCCAGCCAGTCCAGCAGCTCCGGATGGGACGGAGGCTCTCCCTGCGTGCCGAAATCCTCGCTGGTTTTCACAAGGCCCTTGCCGAAGAACTCCTGCCAGATCCGGTTCACGACAACGCGCGCCGTCAGGGGATTCTCGCTCGAAACAATCCATCGCGCCAGTGTCAGGCGGTTGCGGGGCGCATCTTTGGGCAGGGGCGGAAGGAAGGCGGGAACATCGGGCTCCACGGGAAGGCCGCGGGCGCGGAAGTCGCCCTTGAGCGCGATGTAGGCTTGCGGCGGATTCTCCAGCTCGAACATCGCCATCGCCTGCGAAAGCCGGGGGTACTCGCGGTCCAGATTGTCGAGGCGGCGCCGGAATTCGGCCAGGCAGCGGATCCTGTCGATGTCGCGGCCCGGCTTCAGCGGCCCGGGGTTCCGAACGAACCAGTAAAAGACCGCCTCATTTTCTTTTTCCGTCCGGTTTTTCCTGCCTTTTCTCAGCAGATATTCAAACCGGTCGAGCATGGGCCGGCTGTTGGAGACGGCAAAATCCCAGTCGGGGTCTTTCCCGGGGTTGTCCATTGTCCAGCGGATTTTCTCTTCCCACTCTTCCTGCAACGCTTCGACGTCGAATTCGCGGACCAGCGCAGCGCGCTTCTCCAGATATTCGGGGCGCCGCCGCATCCATTCGCCGAACTCTCCCGGCAGCGGCGCATCGATATTGGTTTCCTCGCTGCGCTGAAAGAAGGCGAGGAGCTGGTAGTATTCCTTCTGCTTCAGCGGATCGTATTTGTGGTCGTGGCACTGGGCGCAGCCCGCGGTGAGCCCCAGCCACGTTGTAGCCGTCGTGTTGGCACGGTTGACGAGCTGCTCGAACCGGCTCTCTTCGGGGTCTGTGCCACCCTCGCGGTTGGTGAGCGTGTTGCGGTGGAACCCGGTGGCGATGCGTTGTTCGATCGTGGCGCCCGGGAGAAGGTCCCCGGCCAGCTGCTCGATGGTGAACTGGTCGAACGGCATGTCTTTGTGGAAGGCTTCGATCACCCACTGGCGCCAGCGCCAGGCCCATGGACGCACGAGGTCTTTCTCCAGTCCGTCGCTGTCGCCGTATCGGGCGGCGTCGAGCCATGCACGCGCCCGCTGTTCGGCGTAGTGCGGAGACGAAAGCAGCCGGTCGACGGCGTGCTCGTATGCGTCAGGACGCGAGTCGGCAAGAAAGGCGCGGATCTCTTCTGGCGTGGGAGGCAAGCCCGTCAGATCGAGCGAGAGCCGGCGGAGCAGCGTGGCCTTGGGGGCTTCCGGAGATGGAGCGAGGCCCTCCCGTTCCAGCCGCGCCAGAATGAAACGGTCGATCGGATTGGACACCCAGGAGCGCAGCGTGACGTCGGGAGGGCCCGGCCGCACGATGGGCCGGAAAGACCAGTGCTGATTCGAAGAAGCCGCTTGAGGGCCAATATCGGCCTGCTTGACTGAGTGCTCCTCCGGCCAGCGGGCGCCGTCCTGAATCCAGCTCCGGAGGACGGCGATTTCCGCGGGCGTCAGCGGCGGTCCGGCAGGAGGCATCCGCAGCTTCTTGTCCGCGGCGGTAACACGCAGGATCAGCTTCGAGGCATCCGGATTTCCGGGAACGATAACCGGACCGGAGTAGCCGCCGGCGAGAGCCGCCTGGCGGTCGTCGAACCGGACTCCGTTTTGCGAGAGCGAAGCGTTGTGGCATGGCGCGCAGCGTCTGGCCAGGATCGGCTCGACATCTCGCCGGAAGTCGGCGGGTGTCTGCGCCGGAAGGATGAGTGCGCAGCCGCAGATGAACAGCCCAGCAATGCCCCTCATGATGGGTCTTATTCTATCGCGAGTTCAGTGTGTCAGGGCCCGAAGGGTTCGCGCTGGGATATGGTTGCCTGCGGCTCCCGCCAGGGCAGACACTGCGGTGTGTGGCGTCGTTGTTGGAAACACGGCGGGCGGGAGGAGGACTGGAAGACTGGAAACGGGCCTGGGGGAGAGACGGCCAGGCGGCGGGCGAGAAGCGAGGCGCTAGCGGATTTCCCGCCAAAGGATGCCGAAGAGCGTCCAGCCCATGTGGGCCAAAGCGACGATTTCGATGATCCGGACAAGGGCGACAAGCCGCTCGCTGAGAAACTCGAATCGGAGAAGAAGAGCGCAGATGACGGCGACGTAGGCCACGTAAGGGTTCAGGGTCAAAGGATAGGTATTCAGATAGACAACAGCAGCGAAATAGTAAACAAGCGGCCAATTGTTGTCAAGGCGCAGACGGAGGCGGGTGACAGCCAGCCAGACTGTGGCGCCAAGAAGTCCGACTGTGAACAAGAAGCCGATGTTGCTCATACCGGATATCCGTCTGCCGGCCTGGGGCAGTTACTATCATACGCGCCGGCGGGCAGGACGCGGACGCAAAAACAAGGTGAAGAGCAGGCACTCGCGTGCGCGGAGGGCAGCTCCGGCCACAGCGGCACTGGCGCTGGCGAGCGAAAGCTGATCCGGCTGGGTGACGGGAGCCAGCGGGGCATTTCCATGCCGCCCGGAGCAGCCGTTCCTGCACGGGAGGGCGCCTGGGCGAGGCGTGTACAGACGAGGCTCGGGGTGTAACGGCCGGCACGCTGCAGGGATGCTGCCACCGGCGCGTTGCGGCCGTTGCCCGGCCGGGGGCGGAGGCGAAGCGGAGCGCCTTCGCGGCAACCGGGTGCGGCGGGCTCGCGCAGCACCGCGGCGGGCTGGGCCGCCAGGCGTGGAGTGCGCCGGTGCTGTGGCTGGCCGCTCATGATGGAGCGCGTCGTGCGGCTTACGGCTGCTGGCTGGTGGAGGCGGCTTGCGGCGCCGCGGCTGGCACAAGGATTGCCGCACCCTGCCAGACACCTTTGACAGGAGCCCCCGCTGCAGCGGGGCCGCGATCCAGGGCCGCTTTCGGACGGGTTGTGGGACGGGGGAGGCGTGAAGAAGGCCTCTCCCGCCCCGGATCCCGGCTTGCTGGTGTGGCGTTTAGTCTTCGGCGTTGCGATTCCTGCGGCGCATGATGATGGCAGCCAGCAGAACCACCGCGAGCACCGCACAAACGATACGGACGAGCGAGTTGCTATCCATGAAGTGTTTCTCCTTTCCCTTCAAAGCCGCGGATTTCGACGATCATTGTTCCAAGCCGGCTCCGCGCTGCCGGCTCAGATTCCGGTCATCATCGGGATCAACTCCCGGACGATCTTCACAGCCACTGGTCCCACCGTGACCACGAATAGCGACGGCAGGATGCAGAAGAAAATCGGGAATACCAGCTTGACGCCCAGCTTGGCGGCCTTCTCCTCGGCCGTCTGTCTGGCCTGCACGCGCATGAAATCGGCGTGGGCGCGGAGGCTTTGGGCGACGCCGGTGCCGAAGCGGTCCGCCTGGATCAACACGGCGACAAGCTTTTTCAGGTCGTCGACGGCGGTGCGCTCGGCGAGGTTTCGAAGAGCTTCGGCGCGCCGCTTGCCGGCCTTCAGTTCGATATTGACCATGGCGAATTCTTCGCTGATCTCCGGGTGAGCGTGCTCGAGTTCCTTGGCCACCTGCACGATGGCCTGGTCCAGTCCCAGGCCGCTTTCCACGCACACCACCAGCAGGTCGAGCGCATTGGGCAGGCCGCGGCGGATTTCGCGCTGCCGCCGCCGGCTCATCCAATTGACGTACTCGTTCGGCCCAAAGAATCCGACCCCTGCCGCAGCCGCCACGGCGGCCAGCTTGTTGAACATCTCCGAGGCCGAGCCCCAAACCACGATGGTCATGACGACAGGCAGGCCGATGCCGAGAACCAGCTTGGCGCCATAGAGCAGCTTCAGGGAGTTCTGGCCGCGCAAGCCGGCCCGCACCAGCCGGCGCTGCATCACCGTCATATCTTTGGGCGAGGCCGGCACCATCGAGCCCAGCCGGTTGAGCAGATCCCGGAAGATCAGGCTCGGATGCGTCGGCGTCTCCTCCGGTTCGGCCACCACGCCGGTGACGCGCTCGATGTATTCCTGCGGCCGCACCCAGAGCCGCATCCCGACCAAAGCCACTCCCAGGGCGACGGTGAAGAAAACCAGGACTGTGAAAAATATGGACATCATTGCCTGGCGCTCCCTTGTCTCAGATCTCGATGTTGACGATCTTGCGGATGATCGCGTACCCCACCAGTTGCAGCGCGATGGCGCCGGCCATCATCAGGTTGCCGACCTCCTCGCGCACGAAGAAGGTGACATAGTCCGGATTGACGACGAACATCATGGCTGCCACGCCGATCGGAATCAGCGTGAGAGCCAGACCCGTCATGCGTCCGTGCGCGCTGATGGCGCGGATCTTGCCGCGCAGCTTGAAGCGTTCCCGGATCACGTACGCCAGCTTGTCGAGGATTTCGGCGAGGTTGCCGCCCGTACGCTTTTGCAGCAGCACGGCGGAAACGAAGAAGTGGACATCGAGCGACGGCACCCGCTGGCCGAGCTTTTGCAGGGCGAGGTCGAGCGGCATGCCCAGATTGTGCTCCTCGAAGACCCGGCGGAATTCCCCGGCAAGCGGCTCCTGGAACTCGCGGTGCAGCATCTCGAGCGAAACGGAGAAAGCGTGGCCCGCCCGCATGGAACGGGCCATGAATTCGAGGCTGTCCGGGAACTGCTCCTCGAACTTGTGGAGCCGCCCCCGGCGCTTCGAGACAAGATAGAGCAAAGGCAGGGCGCCTGCGGCGACGCCCACGAGAAACGCCGCCGCGCGGTACTGGGTGGGCAGCAGGCCCCAGGACAGCCAGAACCCCACCAGGAACAAGGCCAGGCAGGAGTGCACGAGCCGGGCCACCTTCCATTTCAGACCCGCCTGCTCGATCAGCTTCTGCAAACGGTCATGGAGCTCCAGCCGGCGGATGATCCGCAACACGACGCGGCCCGTGGTCTGGTCCTCCACGGCAATCAGCGGGGCGTGAGCTGATTTGCCGGCAGCCTTGGTCTTCTTCTGGCTCTTTTCCGGCAGCCCGAGCACGCGTGTCGTGATCTTTTCCGCGCCGGCGGTCTGGGCCCTGCGCCCCAGCAGCAGCCAGAGGCCCAGCACGCCTCCCCAAACGATGAAGAACAGAACAAGGAAACCGGTCATGTCAGACCTCCTCGACTTCGTCGAAGATGTCGGGCCGCAGGCGGATGCCTGCCGCCAGGAGTTTCTCGTAAAACTTCGGCCGGATGCCGGTGGCAGCGAAACGGCCCAGCACGCGCCCTTCGGGCGAAAGCCCGCGCCTCTCGAAAACGAAGATGTCCTGCAGGGTCACGATCTCTCCCTCCATTCCGGTCACCTCGGTGACGTTGGTCACCCGCCGGGAGCCGTCGCTGAAGCGCGCCGCCTGCACGAGGAGGTGCACCGCGCTGGCGATCTGCTGGCGGATGGAGATCAATTGCATGCTGGCGTTGGCCATGGAAACCATCACTTCCAGGCGGCTGATTCCGTCGCGCGGGGAGTTGGCGTGAATGGTCGTGAGGGAGCCGTCGTGGCCGGTGTTCATGGCCTGCAACATGTCCAGCGCTTCCGGGCCGCGCACCTCGCCCACCACGATGCGGTCGGGGCGCATGCGGAGGCTGTTGATCAGCAGTTCGCGCTGGCGCACCGCGCCGTGGCCTTCCAGGTTGGGCGGGCGCGTCTCCAGCCGCACCACGTGGGGCTGCTTCAACTGCAGTTCGGCCGCGTCTTCAATGGTGACGATGCGCTCCTTCGGGTTGATGAAGAAGGACAGCGCATTGAGCAGCGTCGTCTTGCCGGCGCCGGTGCCGCCGATGATGATGATGTTCAGCCGCGCCTTGACGGCCGCCTCCAGCAGCTCCATCATGCCGCGCGTCATCGCCTTGCGCTCGACCAGATCGGCCGGCATGAGCTTGTCCTGGGTGAAGCGGCGGATCGACATCACCGGTCCGTCCAGCGCCAGCGGCGGAATGATGGCGTTGACGCGGCTGCCGTCGAGCAGGCGGGCGTCCACCATCGGGTTGGATTCATCCACCCGGCGGCCCACCTGGCTCACAATCTTGTCGATGATCCGCAGCAGATGGGCGTCGTCGCGGAACGTCACGCTGGTCAGCTCCAGCACGCCCTTGCGCTCCACATAGACCTGCTTGCTGCCGTTGACCAGGATGTCGGAGATCGTGGGATCCTGCAGCAGCGGCTCGAGCGGTCCAAGGCCGAACACCTCGTCGAGCACCTCGTCGCAGATCTGCTGTTTCTCGAGCGCGCTGAGCAGCGTCGGCTCGCCGTCGATCAGCGAAATCAGCGCCTGGCGGACCTCGGCGCGGACGCGCTGGTTGTCGATCGTCGCCAGCGCCTCGAGATTGATCTTGTCGAGGAGCTTGCGATGGAGTGTGAATTTCAGCTCCTGATACTCCGGCTTCAGCGCCGTTTTCGGCCTGCCCGTGCTTTTCAGCAGGCGCTGCTCCCAGCTCAGCTGCGGGACCGGTTTCTGCTCCAGGTTCGGAATCATCGAGCCTTGCTCCTACCTCAACACCGCGCGGGCCAGAAGCGGCCCACTGCCTACTGATCGGACGGCGCCGGGCAAAACTTCAGGCTTCCCCGTCACAATTCCGCCGCCACGGCGCGGCTGTCGGCCGCGGGGCCTTTCGGCCGGGCGGCAGGCGCCGCGAGGAGTTGTATTTTCTTGACCATCTGCTCCAGCGCCCGGCCCAGCTCGCAGTCGCCGGTCAGCGGTTCGACGCGCGTCACCGTCCTGTGAACCGGCTGCGGATCCTCCGGCAACGTCGCCAGCACGGAGCAACTGAAGATCTTCTCCATGTCCCCCACCGACAGGCCGGCGCCACGGTCCAGGCGGTTCACCACCATCTGGAAGCGGTCGCGGCTGAAGCCAAGATGCGTGAGCAGGCCCACCGCGCGGCGGGCCATATGGAGACTGACCAGGTCAGCCGTCGAAACCAGCAGCGCCGTGTCGGCCTCGGACAGCGCCCGCAGGCTGTGCGGGTGAAAGACGGAGGGCAGGTCGACCACCACCCAGTCGTACATCATGCGGCTGTACTCGAACACATCGTGCAGGCCGTTGGCGTCCAGCTCATCTGAAACCGGCTGCTCCGGCGCGGCGAGCACGTCGATGCCTCCAGCTTGCACGGCGAGCGCCGACCAGGCCCCCGGGTCGAGCCGGGAGGACCGCTCGATGGCGTCGAGGACCGAGTAGGTAGGGCGAAGCTTGAGGTGGAAGGCAATCGAACCGCTGACGACGTCCAGGTCGACAAGGAGCACACGGCGCCCGGTGAGCCGCTTCAGCGCGAAGGCGGCCTGCGTGGAAACGGTCGACGCTCCTGAGCCGGGCTTGGTTGGCGCGAGGGCGATCAGGGTCCCCGCCTCCTGCTGGCGCCCGGGCTCAGGGGCCCGGAGGCGGCGGATTCTGGCCGCAGCCTCACGCTGGGCGTCCGCCTCGAACGGCGATGCAAGGAATTCCGACGCGCCGATCCGGAAGCAGCGGATGACTACTTCCGGATCAGGCTTGTAGTGCAGACCGATCACCTGGACGGGCGGCTGCACACCGGAAGCCGCTCGAATCAGCCCGGCGGCGGTTTCGAAATCCGACGCCAGATCGATGAGGAGCAAATCGGGCTGAATCTGCCGCAGCCGCATTTCCAGCGTTGGCGGCGCGACGTACTCCTTCAGCTCCGCCAGGATTTCGAAGACCTTCGGCCCGGCCGCCGCATCACGGAACTGCTGTGCCAGGCCCCTGTCCGGTGCGACCAGAACCGCAGTCAGGACCTGCTCGCGGGCGCCCGCGACGCCGTGCATCACGTATCCTCCAGTTCCCTGCCGGGTCAGCGGGATCTGCCCACGGCCTTCGTCAGGTCCTTCCGGCGCTCTGCCGGAGCTGGCTTCGGTCCGGCCGCTCCTGCACCTGTGTTTGACGAACCCGGCATGCCTTCCGGCGCCATCGCAGGCGGCATGACACCGAACGGAAGGTGCGGAAGCAGCTTCGGATCCGAGGCCGACATCGGCTCCACGATTTCAGGCGTGACCAGCACGACCAGCTCCGACTTGCTGCGGTTCTCGCTGCGGCTGCGGAACAGCGCGCCCAGCAGCGGAATGCTGGCCAGGCCGGGGATCCGGCTCATGTTCTCCGTCGTCCGGTCGTCGATCAGCCCTCCGATCACGAAGCTCTGGCCGGGCCCCAGTTCGATGTTGGACTCCACGCGGCGCGTCGCCAGAGCGGGGATGGTGAAGCCGCTCAGGGTGATCGCGTTGGAGATGTCGATGGTCGAAACCTCGGGCTTGACATGCATCTTCAACGTGCCGTTCTCGGTCAGCGTCGGCGTGAAGTTGAGCCGGATGCCAAACTCGCGGAACTGCACCGTGACCGCGCCGGCATTCGCGCCGCCCTGCAGCACCGGGACGGGAAACTCGCCGCCCACCAGGAAGCTGGCCTCCTTGCCGTTGCTCGTCAACAGGTTGGGCTCGGCCAGGATCTGGAGAAAACCCTGCTGCTGGAGCGCGCGCATGGTGGCCGCCAGGTTGAGGTCTGGCCGGAAGGCGAATACGTTCAACGCGTCGGACAAGGTGAACTGGCTGGTGGTGCCCTCGATGGTGCCGGGAATGACGCCTTGCAGGTTGGCTGGCCGCGGCGGAGAGAACTGCCCCGTGCTGACGACGCCCGGCGTGTTGGCCGCTCCGGTGGAGATCAGATTGAGGCCGAACTGCTGGAGCTGGTTGCGGTTCAGTTCGGCGAACTTCACCCGCAGCAGGATCTGCTTGTCGACCGGCGCCGGCCTGGCGTGAAGGTTGTTGACAACGTTCTTCGTCACGCCTTGCAGCAGCGCCGTGGCTCTGTCGGCGACAGACTGCGAGGAGACGGTCCCGTTGAGCGAGATCGAATCGCGCGCGGCCGAAACCTGGATGTCCTCGCCGGGGAAGGTCTCGCGCAACAGCTTGCGGAGAGGCTCCAGGTTCATCTCCACGTTGACGTTGTAGAAGTTTCGCTGGCCGGACTTGGCCCACACGACGAGGGTGGCCGAGCCGACTCCGCGAGCGTGCAGCAGGATCTCGCGGGTCGACACGGGCACGTAATCCACGACGTCGGGGTTGGAGGTCGAGATCCGGCTGACGTCTTCCGGGTAGTCGATCACGACGCTGCGGCCCAGCGTGACGCGGATCTCCTCCGCTCCTTTCTGCCCCCAGGCGGGCAAGGGCTGGACAAGCAAGGCGCAAGCCGCCAACGGAAGTGCGGTCCAAAGACGAATACTAGACTGGCGTTTCACGGGTTCCTCCCTGTGTCCTGTGCGGGCTTCATCGTCTGGAACGTCTCCACCTTCTTCTCCACGCCGCGGATGGTGATGATCTGGTCCGGCGCGGGCGCCGGCGGGGGCGGAGGCGGAGGCGGCGCCACAACAACCGGCGTCCGCTGGGGAGCGCGGCGGCGTGGGTTCACTTCATCAAAGTCCTCCTCCGGCGGGCCTGCCGGCTCATCGGCAGCCACCAGCCTGGCGTGCTTGCCGTAAATGGCGGCCAGGTTGAGTCCGGCGGTTTTCTCGATGTTCTGGTCGCCGCCGTTGCGGAGCACCAGCTGGATCCGTCCTTCGTTGCCGGCCAGGGTCAGGAGCTCGGCCTGTTGCGGTGTCACCAGCAGGGTCACGTTGGGCGCGTCGACGGGCTTGCCCGAGGAATCGGTCTGGAGGGTCTTGCCGGCCGACAGAACGAGAATGTTCTGCAGGATCGTCTTCGTCACGGTGGTGCGGTTGCCCGGAGGATTGCCCGTGATGAGCACGTCCACCCGCATGCCCGGCAGCACGAACCCGGCCACGCCAACCACATCATTGACGCGCACGGTCACGGCCCGCATGCCCACCGGAATGATCGGCGCCAGCCCGACGCCGCTGCCCCGCTGCGCCAGCCGTCCTTCCAGAATCGGCTCGTCGGCCAGGATATTGGCCACTACGGGGCGGTCCAGCACGTCCTCGGGCTTGCTGAAGCCCCCCTTGGGGAACGCCTGTGCAGGCACTTTCAGGACTTTCACGTCGCCGGCCTTCACCGTCAGGCCCACTGCAAGCGGGCGCGCGGCGACAACAACGTCTTTCATCTCCAAGGCCTCCGCCTTCTTCGGCTGACTGCCCGCTTTCGAGGTCATCGAGTAAAAGACCGCGCTGACCACGAGCGCGAAGACGAGGCTGACTGCAAGAAGTGTCAGGAACCTACGATCCATGGAAAAGCCTCCATTCAACTGCCTCACGATCTGGACAGGCACGGCCTCCAGGCCGCACACCCGGAGAGCCAGCGGACGGCCGGATCCGGGACGCCGTCATGGCTTCCCTCCCGGACCGGCACAAGCCGTGCACGAATCCTCCGATGGGCCGGGCGCCTCTGGCTCCGGCCGCGTTTCCATCCACCAGGCGCCCGCGACCAGCCCCGCCGACAGCGCGAACTTCAGCAGATCCTCGCCGCCCGGCATCCGCCAGCCGACATCTCCGGCAGCCGCATCCGGCCCTGGAGCTTGGCCGCGGCGCATGGGCTGATCCTGTCCTGCTGCCGACATCCCGGTCTCCTCTTTGTCTTTCGGCAGTGTCATCGGATTTCATTAGGGCGAGCTGCGCAATTCGCGCAGTTGCCGGCAAGCCGTGCTGACGCCTGTTGCGAAACCGGCCCGCGCCTCCGGAACAGGACCGCCTGGCCGTCGTCGTCCACCATCTGCCAGCCGGCACTGATCTTGAGCAGGCTGGCCAGCGACGCACGCGGCGGCACGAGCACGGTGTCAAAGCGGTATTTTTCCAGCACCCTGTCCCAGCCGGGCGAGCCGTCCATCGCCCGGAGATACTCCCTGGCGATCTCTTCCCCATAGAAATCGCTCCGGCCGTCGAAGAACACCCTGAGCTTCGGCCACTCCCGGTAGATCAGATAGTCGGCCCACTGATCCTGCGTGTAGATCCGGGCGCCGGCCAGCAGGGACGCATGCCGCGCCACCATGGCCGTCGGAAACCGGGCTTCCGGGAAATCGGTGAAATGGGCGACCGGCAGCACGCGCAGAACTACGAGAGCCAACAGCACCGCGGGCAGCGCGCTCATCCGGCGCAACTGAGGCGCGGCCTCCTCTGCCAGCCCGCTCAGCAGCGCCGGAGCCGAACGCCGCCCCGCCCGGCTGGACCACGCATCCCAGACGCGCTGCAGTTCGGCCGCCACAAAAGGCAGCGCCACGCCAGCAAACAACGGGATGTGCCGGGCCGACTGCAAAGAGGCGTGCGCCCAGAACAGAATCCACAGGGGCGCCACGAATTGCCGGCGGGCGATCATCACTCCGCTGGCCGCCACCGCGGCCAGCAGCGCCAGCTCATAGTGCAGCATCGGCTCGCCACGGAACGACGGCGCCCGGAACTCTCCCACCAGGTTGCGGATATGATCCGCCTGGAGGTATCCAAAAATGTGCGCGTGCAGCTTCCACCCGTAGGGGTTGATCAGCGCCGCCGCCAGGCACAGCCCGCCCAGCGCCGCGTAACGCGCCGCCAGCCTCCAGCGCCGCGCCCCGGCCGCCTCCTCCGCCGCCACTCCCGCCGCCGTCAATCCCAGCATGACGATCAGCGCCGGCCATCCCCCGTGCAGGTTCGCCCACAGAACCGCCAGCGCAACCAGCAGCCAGATCGAGCGGCTGGGGCGGCGCCGGTCCGCTTCAATCCACCAGGCGGCCGCTGGCAGCAGGACCATCGTGAATAGATGCGGCCGGGCGAGCAGGTGCATCGTGGCCGAGCCAAAGCTCACGAACGCCAGCGGCAGGGCGATCCACAGATTGGCCCCCTGCCAGAGCATATGCCGGAACACCAGCCCGCAGAACGCCACGCCGGCCACCATCCCGAACACAGCCAGCGCCTGCAACCCGCCTGCCTGGTGGAGCCACGCGAACAGGACGTCCGACAACCACTCCCAGGCGAACCACGGCTCTCCCGGCTTGGTGAATGAGAACAGATCCCGATAGACGAAGCTTCCCTGCTCCAGAATCCACTCTCCCGTCCGGATGTGCCAGCCGGTGTCCCCGTCGGCCAGCAACAGCCCAAGCCCCCCATCGGCCAGGCTGAAAAACCAGAAAGGAACGGCGATCAGAAAGATGTCGAACAGCGACGGCTGAAGCCACCGCCGCCACCAGGCCCGTGGTGCGACATCCAGCCGCTCGCGCGCGGTCGCGCCCCGCGCAGCAATGGCTTCTGTTGCCTGCATTGTCACCGGTGGCTGTCCCATCCAATTCCCTGCCACCCTGTCCATCGGCAAGGGGCGCGCGGGCGTTTAGGGCACTCGCTAAAAATGTCGGCACGGCGCCTCAAACCCGGTTCTGCCCCCGCCCGAGGGGTGATGGAAGCTCGATGACAAGAAAATAATGTTCTGGGACACTCGGTTCCCTCTTGCGTCCAGACGGTCGCCGGGGCACAATAGGAGGCAGAGATATCTGAAGTATCTCCTCCTCCAACACAGGCCGACTGCTTCCTCCTCCGGCAGTCGGCCATTTTTCTCCCTTGGCCCACAACCCATCGCCAGACTTCATGTTACAGGCGAGCCGATACGCCCTTGGCACACCTCGACAGCCGCAATCCAGGTGGCCCTGGCAACGAAAATTGGACCGAGGCCAGGAGCATGAGGCATCTGTGAAGTCTGCGGCCGCAGTCGACCATGCAGCCGCCCGCACGGCACTAGAACCCGCCCTCCAGGGCCGGCACGAGAGCCGCGCTCAGCTCAAGCCTTGAAACAGCCTGCCCCCGGGCCCCCTCCTTGGGAATCACCCCGCAAGTGATTGCGCGAGGATTGCTGACTCCGACTGCTCGACGCACGAGGCAGGAAGGGAGGACCCGGCCGGTTTTCATCCCTGCTGGTCGCCCGCAGGCTCATCGTGGCTCGGTCTCGCGGGCCTTCGGCGCCGCCGTAGGCTCGGCCCTTTGCCGGGGCGGGGTGGGGAAAAGGGGAATTGTGTTCCTGTCCCCTTTTTCCCGCCGGGATCAACGAACCGCTTCCGGCGGCAAATCCGCCCGGAACAGTCCGAACCGCATCGACTGCGAGGGCACATCCATGTCCGCCTGAACCCGTTCTCCCCGCAGCCTCCCCAAGGGGCGGGGGCCTCGCACCGGGCTCCTCCGCCTGTCCTCATCCCCGCCGGCACCCGAGGAATTCTGCAGGGGCCGATTGTAGAACACCCACGCGCCGAAGGGCGTGACCAGAGGCTCAGGCTCGGCGGCTGGCCCGGAAACCTCAGGCGCAATCCGCCATTGGCGCGGAGGCTGGGCGGTCAGGTCAGCCAGCCAGATTTCGCCATTGTTCTGGAACGTGGTGTCAAAGAACCCCCGCCCCTGGTCATTCACCTGATAGACCGTGAACAGCCGCCCGAGGATTTCAAACGGCTCGTGCGACTGGGCGAGGCTCGGCTGGCGCAGGGAACTCTCAGGAGGCGTGAGGCGGTGAAGCAGTTCAAAGGGAGCACTGGCGGGGCTGTGCGCGGGACGGCGGTAGACAAAACTCTCGGCCGTGGCGTCGATGCCGGCAAAGATGTATTCGTAGCCGCCGAACAGGGCCGGATATGGATCAATATGGGTGTGGCCGTTATCGATCAGATCGAAGGCGCCCGACCGGGGATTGTCCGCGTCGTAACCCCGCACCTTCACTTTGCGGCCGCCAGGGGAGTTCCCGCCGAAGGTCATGATCATGCGGTGGCGCATCCATCGCACGAAGCCGGTATCCATGGGGGCGAAGCCAAAAGGTGGGGTCGGCTGCCGCTCCACAACCTGCACTGGACCGGGGTTGGAGAGGCTCGCCCATTGCAGCTCCACCCACGAGTTGCCATTGGCTCTGGTGCCTGCGCCGGGGTTCTTCTCGTTCCGGATAAAGAGAACGGCCCCGCCCCTGCGATCCGGCAGCACGGTGGGATAGATGGCGCGCCGCAAGGGATCGGCGGGTATGGGCAGAGCGGAGACCCTGCCCTGCGCCGGCCCCTCTGGGCGCACCAGGATCAGCCTCCCCTGCCGGTCAGCCCCGACATAATAAACCCCCAAGGAGTCCAGGCCGGGGTTGGCCCTGGCCCACGACGTGGATTCAAACGCCCGAAAACCGCGTCCATCGGGCGGAATCAGATCCCCGGTGGAGGGGTCGATGCCGCAGTGCCAGACGATTCCCGCGTCGGAACCGCCCGCTGTGCCCTCGAACCAGACCATGTAGCGCCCATCGCCCGTCATCTCCACGTTCAGATAACTCACCGCCGGATCACCGACCTGTTTCACTTGCGGGCGCCAAGGCGCCGTGGCGGCGCGGGCAGCAGTTCCGCTTCGGCGCAAAAACGGCATGGACGGATCCAATCCCGCCAGGGCCGTGTGAACCATGGGCGAAGATGCCGGTCCTTCCGCACCCCGGGGGGCCGGAACGGCAGCCCCGGACGGCAGGGCGTTGGCGCCATGCCGGTCTTGCAGCCGGTGCCGCCGGAAGAAGGCCCAGGCTTCCTCCGATCCGTGGATGTCCATGTTCTTCGGGCCGAGCAATTGCGGCCGGTCGGGCGTATTGCCGCCGGGCAATTGGTGCCCGCCGCCCACAATCCGGTACAGGATCACCTCCCTGGGATTTCCCGCCGCAGAAAATGTATCCACCTCCACCGTGGAACCGTCCCTCTTGTTTCGGTCCTCGATTTTTTCAGTCTTCGGTTTTGAAGGAAGCTGCGCCGCCCGCGTCCAGAAGAGAACCGTCTCATTCGTCGACAAAACCTCGCCATATTCCTGCCCTAAAACGCGGACCGGCCCCCCGTTCCACGGCATCATGGGGTCCGCCGTGCCGTTCATGATCAGCACCGCGGGGCTATCGGCCGGCCGCTGCGCCGCCAGATTCACCGGCAGGTTGGCGATGATGGCGGCAATCCCTGCCAGACGCTGGCCGAGTTCGATCCCGAGACGGTGGGTCATCATGCCGCCATTGGACAACCCCATGACATAGATGCGGTCCGGATCGGCAGCGTGCTCGGCCGTCAAACGCTCGATGACCGCACGAAGAAAGCCGACATCGTCGATTTGCGTATTGTCTTTCGCGCGCCGGAAGGTCTTGCCCCTCCCGTCATTCCACTGGCCATCGATCCCCTGTGGATAGACCGCCAGGAAGTTCTCGCGGTCGGCGATCTCGTTCATGCCTGTGCGCGACGCCATGGTCGGCGCATCCGCCCCGCCTCCCCCGTGCAGAATCAGAACCGCCGGCTTTGGGGTTTTCCTCTGGGAATTACGCGGAAAATGGATGTAATAGACACGCTCGAGCCCGTCGTGCGTGGTCGTGGCCCGCAGCAGGCCGCCCGCCGGTCCGGGACGCACGGAGACCTTCGGAGAAGTCGGCTCCTCCCTCCGCCTCCGCAAGCCGCGCTGCGCCGCCCGATCCGCAAGGCTGGCGCCTCCTTCACTATCAGCGAGCCGCCCCTCGCCCGGACTGCCCGCCCGGGCAAAAAAAGTCTGCCCCCACGCTTCGGCGGGTTTCATAAAACCCCTCGCTTGCGTGGCGCACGCCAGCACCAACACACTCACGGCGGCGCTGCTCAGAACCGCCGTCCTGCCAATGAATTTCCTCGGCGCCCTCGTTCCCGGCATATCGCTTCGTCTCCTTCCGGCAGCCCCATCCTGGAGAGCCTCGCTTCCTAGACGGCGGCTTCGCCGGAAGGTTTACGCCATCGATCCGGGTGATTTCCCGCTCCCCGCGTGGAAGCTTTTCCGCCGGCTGCCGCAACTGAAAACAGTGGATCGGGAACAGTCCTGCCTTGGACCCGTGCGTCCGCACTTCATCACGGCGCAGAGCCTTGTCGATGGGAACCGCACTCCCGCCACTCTCCCCGCCCTGTGTGACGTTATTGTGAAAACAACCGCTCGTTCATCCCGCGCCAAGATCAGGATTTGACCCCGCACGGCGCGCCGCAGTGCCATATCGTTTTTTTAGAGAGAGCCCTGCGCCGCGTGGTTCGATGATTTTCACTTGAAAAAAGCTGAAGAGCCACTCCTCCAGAAACTGGCCGAACCCCGCGCCGCGCCACGGACCGCCAGTGCCGCCTATTCGTATTCCCACTTCAGAATCCACGGATCGGCGGTGCGCTTCTGGAACGCCCGCAATTTGTCCTTCATTTCCCCCAGCAGGGCGGCATATTTCGGGTTTTCCGCGAGATTATGGCGCTCAAAGGGATCGTTTTCGAGATCGAAGAGCTCGAACTGTGCGCGGTAGATGTAGTCCCGCACCGCGCGTGGACCGTACGGCGCGTCCATGCCCTGCCGGTACTGCGCCTGCCAGGTGGGCGAGGCCCACAGGTCGCTGGCGAAGGGAAAGGGCAGCCGGTGGGCGATGTTCCAGATCAGCTTGTAGCGCCGCTCGCGCACCACGCGCATGGGATAGTACATCTGGATTTCGTGAAACGTGTGCGAGGCGTAGACGGCGTCCCAGCCCTGCCCCGACTCCTGGCCCGCCAGCGATAAGAACGAGCGCCCGTGAAATCCGCCCCGCCGCACGTCCTGCGTCGTCTGCGGGTCGCTGCGGGCTTTATTGGGCGGGATCCGGTCCAGAATTTCTTTTTTCACCGTTCCGGTTTCGCGGTCGAGCACACCCGCAAAGTCGAGGATTGTGGGTGTCAAATCGGTCCAACTGATCATCGCGTTGTTGACGACGCCGCGCGCCGCGGCATACGGATCCCGCATGACGCACGGGGAAAGCATTCCGCCTTCATAGAGCGTTGTCTTGGCGTTGGGCATGGCGATGCCGTGGTCGGAAATGTAGAGGAAAAGCGTGTCGTCCAGCTTGCCGCTCTCGCGCAGGATCTGCGTCAGCCGGCCGACGCCCTGGTCGATGCGCGAGATCGACTGGTAATACTGGGCGAGCTCAGCCCGCGCAGCCGGCGTGTCGGGCAGGAAGCCCGGCACGCGGACCTCGCGCGGGTCGTAACTCGATTCCGTCACGCCCCTGTAGCCCGGCGCGCCGGGAGCGGGGTTGCCGAATCGGTTGGGCCTGTGCGGCAGCTCGTCGGCGAAGCTGCCGGAGCGGTGGGGGTCGTCGGTGCAGAAATAGAGAAAAAACGGCCTGTCGGAGTTTTGTTCTATGAAGCCGCGGCAGTTCTCCGCCATCTGGACAGGGTTGCGGCCGGGTCCTGCGATCATGTTGCCGAACGGGTAGACCGCCTCCGGCGCCACGTGGTACTTGCCGCAGCGCGCCGTGCGGTAGCCGGCATGGTGCAGGTACACGGGCAGCGAAACGATGTTGTCGAAGCTGCTGAACTTGTGGTAGTGGTGCTGGTGCCCGTACTGCCCGTTGGCGTGGTTGTGCAGGCCGGTGAGGATCACGGAACGGCTGGCCGAACAGCTTGCGGTGGTGCAGAAGGCGTGCGAAAAGCGGGTTCCCTCCCTGGCCAGGCGGTCCATGTTGGGCGTGCGGATCACGTTGTTGCCGTAACAGCCCATGTCCGGGGAGTGATCGTCGGCGACAAACAGCACGATGTTGCGCTTGGGAAACGGCGGCTCGGCGGCGAAGCCCGCAGCCGTCAGGCCGGCGCCAAGAAAACCTCTTCGGTTCATGCGGGCATGCTAACAGATTCGCGAAACCGGATAACACCGACACAGCCCCGCATAAACAGCCGCACCGCGCGGCAGCGCCAAAGCCGCATCCGAGCCGCGCGGGAGCGCCAACGGCGCGACCAAGCGGCCCAATTGGGCCCCAGCCACCACCAACACCGCATCCTCAAACCGCACCACGCGGCAGCGCCGCTGTTTGCGGCGAGGCCTGCAAACAGCGCGTACTGCCGGCGTCCGGGCTGCACCACCGCAGCGGGCTTCGAGCGGTCTTTCAAGTCTGTTCACTCATGCCAGATGCCGGCGATGGCGTGGGCGCCGTCTTCGCGGATCATCCACACCACCATGGAGACCGGCTGGCCCGGCCCCCCGACATCGATCGCCGAGCCGTGAAATGCGTCGCGGGGAAGCGACAGCGTGCGGCGGAAATTCGGATGCGTTTCTTTCCGAAAATACACCACATTGCCAAAGGGGCCGTGGCCAAGAAGAGGAATATCTTCATAGGCAGCTTCGCGCCCTTCGGCCCAGTATTGGCGCACATAATTCACCGCGTCGAGCGGCCAGCCGGCCGGCGCATTTCCGCGGCGCGCCAGAAACCGGCCGCCCTGCCCGTCCGCGCGGAGCGTGAAGTCCCAAAACGCCGCCAGAGAGGGGACGGAAACCACCTGCCGCACACGCTTTTCATGCTCTTTGAACCGCGGCTGCCCGGCGCCTGCCGCCAGCGCCAGCAGCAACAGAGCGAGCCAGCAACCAAGCGCGCGCCTGCATCCATCAGATCTTGCAGCCCTCGTCCCTCATAGGCATGGTTTTTGTGGGAGGAAGCCATCGCACCGGCCTGGCCCGCGCCGGATGCGGGCGCGTCCTTTCCGTACGGCCGCACCTGGACAAACGAAAAACGCCGGACGGCGCGCTTCAGCCGCGCCGCCCGGCACGATTCACACTACAGCGCTGCGCCGGTTAGACCTTGTCCGGCACCACGAAGGGTTTCCGGTACTGCCGCTTCATCAGCGCGGTGGCTTCAGCGTCGCCGAGGATGTCGCCCGTCCGGGGATCGATCTTCAGGCTGCGCCCCACGCGGTAGCTGATGTTGGCCAGGTGCATCAGCGTGCAACTGATGGCGCCCTCCTCGATCTGCCCGTTCAGCATCTCGGGTTTGCCCGCGCGCACGGCTTCTATGAAGTTGGCGTGGTGCGAGCCGCCTGCCTTTTTTGACGGGCCCGGCTCCGCCTTCCTCCCAAGGAACACCTTGTAGGTGTCGTAGCCGTCGATGGCCATGTAGCCTTTCGACCCGTAGAAGATATTGCCGACCGTGTTGCCGCCTCCGCCGCCGCCAGGCCGTTCGCCAATGCCGGCTTCGTTGTTCGTCATCCAGTGGCGCACCTCGAAGCTCATGAACTTCTTCTTGCCCGCAACGTCGAACTCGTAGGTCGCCACCAGCACGTTCGGCGTCTCCTGGTCGTCGTCGAACATGAAGTGCCCGCCCATGGCGCTGACTTGGGTGGGAAGCTTCACGTCGAGCAGCCAGCGGCAGATGTCGACTTCATGGATGCCCTGGTTGCCGAAGTCGCCGTTGCCGTAGTCCCAGAACCAGTGCCAGTTGTAATGGAACCGGTTCCGCGTGAAAGGCCTCTCGGGCGCGGGGCCGAGCCACAGGTCATAGTGCACGCCCGCGGGCACAGGCTCTTCCTTGGCGCGGCCGATCGTGTCGCGCCACTTGAAGCACAGCCCGCGCGCCATGTAAACGTCGCCGATGATGCCCTCATCGATCTGCTTCTTGGCCTCCTGAAGGCCTTCCGTCGAATGGGCCTGCACACCGTGCTGCACGCACTTGCCATGCTTCTTCGCCGCGGCCACGATCTGACGCGATTCGAAAATATTATGCGAGCATGGCTTCTCAATGTAGACATGCTTGCCCGCCTGGAGCGACCAGATCGTCTGAAGCGTGTGATTGTGGTTCGGCGTGGCGATCGACACGCAGTCGATCGACTCGTCCTCGAGCATCTTCCGGATGTCGACGTAGCGGTCCGGCTTCCTGCCCGTTTCCTTCTCCACCTCGCCCAGGCGGCGGTCGAGAATCGATTCATCAACATCAACCAGCGCGGCGATTTGCACGTTGGGCATTCTCTGGTAGGCGCGGATGTGGCTGTTGCCCTGCCCGCGCAGGCCGACGACGGCCACGCGGATCGTGTCGTTGGCGCTCGCCAGCGCCGCAACGCGCGAGGCGGTGCCGGCGGCGGCGCTCATCAGAAAATAGCGGCGGTTCATGGCTGGGATGACTCCTTTGGACTCCTGCTGGCACATACTCTATCGCATCCTCGCCCGGGAAGAAAAGGAATTGATATGCCACTTGGCAACGGCGCAGCCCGCCGCGCCGCAGGTTACCGGTCCCGACCGTTTGCTCTCCAGGGTGAAGAGCCGCCTCCGGACCCGCCGGCGGCGGGCGGTCTCGGCGGCCTTCTGTGGTCAGTGTCTTCACACCGGTGCCGGTGGTGAGATTCACGCGCCGAAGGCAGTTCGCCTGAGGGAATATCGCTTCCAGGCCATCCACCCGCCTGACCTGGTCACATTAGGTTTTTGCCAGCCAGACGCCCAGGCCTTTCTCTGAGCATTTTTCGCTGCCGACGTGCAAACACTCCTGACAGAAACTACGGGAGTGCATATGAGATCAGCTGAGAACACAGCCGCAAGCATGTAAGATTTTCTCTGTGACGCGCCACTGTTGTCCAATTCAGCCTCTGGCGGCTTTAAGACGGACTGAATGCAAAGGCCTTAGCTGATGGTCCGGGCGATACTTTCAAACCAGACCGCCCGAGGCAAATCCCGTTTGCTGTCCAAATCAGATCCACTCAAACGCCAGTGGCTCGGCCCCGGGCGGCTGTGGCGGCGGCTCAGACAGGTGATCCAGCCACCGCTCGAAGTCCCGGTAGACAAACAGCTGCTGCCTCAGCAGCGCCGCCAGATTCGACAAGTTCCATCCGTGCCGGCTGCGCATCTGCAGGCATCTCACCAGCAGCATCGCACTCCATGCTGTCCAAATCTGGATCAGCACCGCATTGGCGCTTGTGCCTGGAAACGTCTTGATCCGCAGCGTCTGCTTCAGCGCTTTCAACAGCAGCTCGATCTGCCACCGCCCGCGGTACACCGCCGCCACTGTCGCCGCCGAACGCCTCAGGTGGTTGGTGACGAATACGACCGTCCCGCCGTCCTCTCCCTCCACCTCGATCCGCCGCATCAGCGCCTCCGGCTTCTGCCGCTGCTCGAGCCGCACCAGCAGGAGGACCTCGTCCCGCACCATGCCGCGCGGGCGGGCGCGCCGGCCGCTGCTCGACCACTCCATACTCGGCGTTGTCTTCGATCCGCGTGAGGAAGGGCACGCCCCGCCGCCTCAGCTCCATCCACCACGCGGAATCCTGATAGCCGCGGTCCAACACCAGCAGCGTCCCGGGCTCGAACCGAAGCGTGCGCGCCACCTCGATGCCAGCCGTCTTGCCCGGCGTGACCCCGGCGAACTGCGGCAGCCAGCCGTCGTGATCCAGCACCCGATGCAGCTGCACCGCCCTCTGGCTGCGCCGGGATTCAAGCCCAGTCAAACAGGCCGATGCAGAGCGGAATCAGCGTCGCGACCAGGCTGGAGCAGCTTGTGGCGGAATCAGCGCCGGCCATGTCGCCAGGTCTCGGCCGAGAACCGCCCGTAGAGGCGAGTGAACACCGTCTGAAACACCTGCCAGGGCCGGTGAGCGTTGGCGTAGCCACAAGTCGAGCGCTTTGGCGGCGTCTTCACGCCCAGGTGTTGCAGCTTGCCCTCGCTGGCTGCCAGCCCTCCCTCAATCTCGCCGAGCGACTGCGCGCGCCCCAGGCGACAGAACAGCATCGCCACCAGCTCGGGTCCAGCAGGGGAAGCCGCGCGCGTGGCGCCCGGCGTTGTGCTCGTGCACGGCGAGAAGCGAACTCGGCCCGCGGGATGAATGGCAACAACTGGGCGAAAATGCTGCTTACCCGATTCGTGGCGGCAGCCTCCTGAAGGTCGATGCAGACTCTTTCCCGAATCCAACATCAACCTCTCAGACCGCCCGCCTCTTCCCTCCGGCGC
>CAKZUE010000020.1 GCA_937920635.1 uncultured Bryobacteraceae bacterium | reverse complement strand
CGCCTGGCGCACGAATGCCGGTGAGCCGCAAAGTGCCACACTCGATCTAACGGCGGATCCGCGTCAACGGTTTAGTGCTGCGGGGGAAAATGCGGGAGCAGCCGCCCCGAGACCGAGCCCGCTGAAGCTCAAGCACGCGGTTCCCCGCTGGGAACCGATCCATAAACGTTCGGAACACGCTGCCCCTCAGTCGAACGGGGAGGAGGCAACCGCCCGACCTCAGAGAGACAACCTAGACCCACAACATCGCCGGGCACGTGAAATGCCAAGGTTAACTTGTTGAAAATGAGGACAGACGCGCCCCGTTCCGCAGGGCGATGTACGCATTTTGGGATTCCTGCTATGAATGCTGGAATTGGCGGCGTTTGCCAGCGGCAGTACAATACGGTGGATGCCACCCGGACAGGGAGCGAAGAGAGGATGAACGCAACCGCCAGCCTGGCCATGGCGGTGGCGCGGCGAGGCATCGCGGCGATGTTCTTCTCCGGGATGCTGATGGCGCTGTTGGGAGCGGTGCTGCCGGTGTGGCGGTATCACCTGGCGCCGGATTTCGCCCTGATCGGACATTACTTCCTGCTCCAGAACCTCGGTGTACTGGCGGGCGTCGCGGGCGGAGCCTGGATTCTGGGCAGGAAAGGGGTTGCCTTTACGCTGGTGCTTGGGTGTGGTCTGGCGTGCGTGGCGCTGCTGCTGCTGGCCGCGTTCTGTCCGCCGGCCATCGTCTGGGGGCGGCTGGCGGGATTGCTGTTGATGGGGGGCGCGGCCGGGGTGATCAACCACGCCGGCATGCATGCGGTGACGCCGATGTACGAACTGCACCGCACGGCCACGCTGAATCTGGTGGGAATCCTGTTTGGCGCGGGATGCCTGGTGTGCGTGCTTTTCCTTTCCGGCGCCTTTTTCTTTTACACCGCGCCGAGCCTGCTCATCCTTCTGGCGGTGTTGCCGGGGCTGGCGGCGGGCGTCTTCGCCCGCACGCCGCGGGTTCCGGACATCCTGCTGCCGGAGCGGCACTGGCGGGAGGCGCTCGAAGACTTTCGCAAGCCGGCGGCAGTGCTGTTTGCGGCGCTGCTGTTTTTTCAGTCCGGCAATGAGGGGGCGCTGGCCGGCTGGCTGGCGCTGTTCCTGATCCAGCGGCTGGGGGCGAGTCCGGCGACGTCGCTGCTGCTGCTGGCGTTGTACTGGGCGGCGCTGGTGGTGGGCCGGACGGCGGCCCAGTGGGCGCTCACGCGGGTGCGGCACACGAGGATGCTGGCCGGCGCGGTGGTGGCGCAGATCTTCGGCTGCACGGCGCTGTATTTCACCGACAACCTGTTCGGCGCCACCGTCGGCGTCTTGCTGGCCGGCGGCGGGTTCTCGGTGATCCTGCCGCTGGTTCTGGAAAAGATCGGCGACCGGTTCCCGCAGTTTCACCCGGCGGTGTTCAACGGCGTCTTTTCCATTGCCTGGACGGGCGCGCTGCTGGCGCCGGCCACGCTCGGCTATCTGGCTCATTTTGCCGGCATCGGCGTGGTGATGGGGCTGCCGGTGGTGGGGGCGATGATGGTCATCGTGCTGCTGCTGGCGCTCTGGCTGGAGGCGAGGCTCACCGCAGCCTGAAGACAGCCTGTCCGGCGGGACCGTCGTAGATCAGTTCGATGCGCTTGAGTTTCGCGTGTTTGCCCCGCCAGTGGAAATACACGAGTCCGGCAGCGCCTGCCGGCGGCGCCTCGATGCGCGACAGGCCGAAACTCTCCACCGCCTCGGCGGCGCCCAGCAGCACGCGCGGCGTCTGTGCCTGTTCCGAGCCCGGCCCTCCCGCGGGGACGCGCGCTTCCGGATCGCCGGGAAAACGCTCCGCCCGGCGGGGCTGGCCGAAGATCACCGTGCCTCCGCCCACCCCGCCGCCGGCGACAATGCCCGGCCTTTGCTCGTAATGGTCTGGATTGCGGATCGCCAGCGCCACGGTTCCCGGAGTCACCGGCAGCAGTTCAGGTTTCCTGCCGTTGAGTCGCAGCCTGAAATGAGACGGTGAAAACTCCAGCGGCGTACGGTCCGGAAACAGCGCCACCTCCACCACGAGGAAGTCCTGCGTGAAGAAGCCGCCCGTTTTCGCGTCGAAGGCGCGCCCGTGGTACTCCACTCCCATCGCAGCCCTCGACAACGCGGCACGGTGCGGGTAATCGGCGGCCGTCGGACGGGGATCCAGCCCGCCGGCCAGCAGGGTCATGGACAGCATCGCGCACCACAGCCGGGGCACGGCCTCAGGATACACTGAAGCGCATGAGGTGCCAAGTCTGGCTGGCGCTGGCGGCCGCCGGCGTGATCGCTGTGCCCGCGGCGGCGCAAAGCCTGGAGCGGAAAATCGAGACCCTGCTGGAGCGGCCTGCGGCGCAGCGGGCCACATGGGCCTATCGTGCCGTCCGGCTCGCCGGCGGCGCCGTGCTGTGCGAGCGCAACGCCCGCGTGCCGATGACGCCGGCTTCCAACACGAAGCTGGTGACCACGGCGCTGGCGCTGCTCCGGCTGGGACCGGATTACCGGTTCGTCACGCGCGTGCTGGCCGCGCAGGCGCCCGATGCGGACGGGCGCCTCCGCGGCGATCTCCGCCTGGTAGGCGGAGGCGATCCCACGCTTTCCGGACGCGCCGTCCCGTATTCGAAAGATGCGAAGGAGGGCGATCCCCTCGGCCCTCTCGGAGAGCTGGCCGGTCAGGTGGCTGCGCGCGGCGTAAAAGTGATCGATGGAGACGTGGTGGGCGACGCCACCCGCTGGCCGTGGTCTCCCTATCCGGCGGGCTGGGCGGTGGGCGACATGACGTGGGAGTACGGCGCTCCGGTGAGCGCCTTGACCGTGAATGACAACGCCGTGCGACTGTCCGTGCGGCCGGGGCAGACCGAGGGCGCCCCCGCCATGGTGGCGTTTCATCCTCCGGTGGAGCCGTTCACGGTGCACAACACGCTGCGGACTCGCGCGGGCGTGGAGCGCCGCGTGGAAGTGGCGCGTGCGCCGGGTTCCCGCGTGCTCGAGATCCGCGGCATGGCGCCTCCGGGCGGCGGAGCGGCGGTGCAGTGGCTGGCCGTGCCGGAGCCGGCGCAGTTCGCCGCTGAGGTGTTTGCACTGCTGCTGCGGCAAAGGGGGATTGCGATCCGCGGCTTCGCGCGCGGGTTGACGCGCGCCCCGGGAATGGAATGGAGCGAGCCGCAGGGCGTGGAGCTGGCGCGCCGCGAGTCGCCGCCGCTTTCAGAGCTGGCGCGCATCGTGAACAAAGTGAGCCAGAACCTGCACGCTGAGATGCTGCTGCGCGAGACGGCTCATGTGCTGCGGGGCGAGGGCACGGCGCAGGCGGGCGTCGAGGAGATGAGAGCATTGCTGAAAGAAGCGGGCGCTGACGAGGCGGAGTTCGACCTGGAAGACGGCTCGGGGCTGTCGCGCCGCGGGCTGCTCTCGCCACACACGCTGGTGGCGCTGTTGCAGCATCTGGAGGCGAAGGGCAGGGGAGAGCAGTTCCGGCTGCTGTTGCCGGTTGCCGGCAACGACGGGACTCTCAGCGCCCGCTTCCGCGGCATGGAAGAGGCCGCCGCCATCCGCGCCAAGACCGGAAGCCTCTCCCATGTGGCGGCTCTCTCCGGTTACGCCGGCAACGATCCGGCCCGGCGTGTCGCTTTTTCGATCATCGTCAACGGCTATACCGCGCCGGCAGCCGAAGTGCGCTCGCTGATGGATACAATAGTCATAGAGATTCTCAGGGAGAGCGAACGATAAGCTCATGCCGATTTTCGAATACAGCTGCACGGAATGCGGACTCCGTTTCGAGAAGCTTGTCCGCAGGACGGAAGGAAGCGGCGATCCCTGCTGCCCCTCGTGTGGAAGCGGCCAGGTGCGGAAGGAATTCTCCACTTTCGCCGCGCACTCGCCGTCGGGCAAAGGCGAGGCGCTCGCGCCCATGTGCCCGTCAGGGGGCGTGTGCCCCACGCCAGGCGCCTGCGGGCTGAATTAGAATATTCCGTAAAGGTTCGAAAATTCAACTTGACTTTCGCTGCTTCTTCGCCAACAATAGGGGCATGGCACTTACGCCGCGTCAGAAGGAAGTGCTGGACTTCCTCGCCGCCTACATCGAGCGGCATGGGTTCAGCCCCAGCTTCGAAGAAATTGCCGCTGGACTGAACCTTTCTTCTCTGGCGACAGTTCACAAGCACATTTCCGCGCTCGAGCAGAAGGGTTATGTGCGGCGGCGCTTCAACGAAAGCCGCTCGATCGAGGTGTCCCGCAGCTATCTGGAGGCGGAGCGCGAACGGCTGGAGGCCCGGCAGGAAGGGCAGCGGGAGGTGCCCTTGCTGGGACGCATCGCGGCCGGCTTCCCGGTGGAAAGCGTGGCATCGCCGGAGACGCTCGATCTGGGCGAATTCACGGAATCGGAAAACGTGTATGCGCTGCAGGTGAAAGGCGATTCGATGATCGACGATCACATCTGTAGCGGTGACTTCGTGCTGGTGGAGCGGGTTGCGGAAGTGCGCGACGGCGAGATCGTGGTGGCGCTGGTCGACGGTATGGAGACGACCCTGAAGAGGCTCTACCGCGAGCCGGACGGACGGATCCGTCTTCAGCCTGCCAACGCTGAAATGGCGCCGATCTACGTCGAGCCCGAGCGGCTGGAAATTCAGGGGCGCGTGCTCGCCGTGCTGCGGAAATTCCGCTCGCAGGCGTCGGCGCAGCGAGCCGGGTAGGCGGCCGGTTTCGGACGCCGCCCGCTTCAGCGGGCGGCGGTGTGCCGGGACCGGACGATCTCAACCGCCCTGTGCCAATCCTCCTGATCGCGGCCGTGCTCCATGCCGCGGCTCAACCAAAGCAGATAGGCCTCATGCGCGATCTCCTCATGATGGAGCGCCGGATCGAAGCCCCTGGCGGTCCTGCGGCGCGGCGCGGTCTTGCGGACCGAGGCGGCGCCGGCGGGCCCTTCCGTGCCGGCATGAGTGGCGGCGGGCGCTTTGGCGCGCGTAACGCGCTTGGGCGCGGAGCTCCCGGCCGCTCTGGATGCAGTCTTTGTTTTTCTGGTTTCAGCCATGATCATTTCTCCGATTCAGATGGAATCCCTGTTTATTTGTCACAAAAATGCAACATCTAAGTCCGTCAAAACATCCCGTGTGACTGGCGTACAAGGCAGGTGGCGCGCATGCAGTCCGGGGCATGCAAGCGCCAATTGATTCCACAATAACACAAGAATGGCAACAAATGTTTCCGCCCGTGGATTCCGCCCGCGACGGCTGCCGAATCAGCGCGGGCGGCCGGCGCCAGACCGCAGGATTTCCTGAAGCCGCACGAGCAGGTCCGGCTCCCCGAAGCCGCCCGCCTTGGTGACGAAAAGACGCCGGGTTCCTCCTGATTCCAGCCAGCTCGCCACCACGCCGGGCAATACCTCCGCCGCCGGAAAGAGAAGCGGGTCCCCGAGACGCCTGAGGACCTCGCGGGCGGTATCGCCCCCGAACACGATCAGAGCCGCAGCCGGCTCCATGTGGTCTTCGAGAGCTGCCGTCCGCCAACCGCCCGCAAATACGCCCGCAGCCTGCGCCGCTTCGATCTGCGCGCGCGAAGCGGGGTGAGCGCTGCCGTTGAAGACGAGGCAATCGTTCACCGGCGGCAGCGGCTGCCACCGCCGGCTCATGCCGGTCCGCCTCGCCAGCACGGCCAGCAGTCCGGCGGGTCCGGCGGCCAGCTTCGGCGCGGGCTCGGCGAGGACCGCATCCGCCGCGCTCTCCAGATCCGGATCGGACTCGCCCTCGTGAATCCTGATCCGCTCGAGAGGCGCGCCCTGCCGGGCGAGCAGCTCGCGGATGCGGCCCTCCCGCACGGGGGACAGAGGATCGTTCGCAAAGGCTGTCTCCTCGACAGGCGTCCCGTTCACATAGAGCCTGCCTTCACGCACCGTCCTGCCGAGGCGCGGGTAAGCGGGCGCATAGTGGATGATCCCCGGCGGCAGCGCGGCCAGTTCTGCGCCGATATTGCCGCGCAGCGTCGAGTCCGTTTTCTTGTAAATCATTCCTGCCGGAATTTGTTCCACCCATTCCGCGTTGCGCCGCCGGGCCTCCATCGGGTCCAGGTGGCGGGATTCGGTGTCGATCACGGCCGCCGTTGTCCCGGGATCCCGCTGCACCCCGACCGCCGCGCCCTCCAGCAGCGCGCCCGCTTCGAGCGCTCCCGTGAGATCGTCAGCAAGCACCAGCGCTTTTCTCATGGGGATGTCCCGGCGTCTTCCGATTCCACCATACGCTGCGGGCGTTCTGGAAATCCGCCGCCGCGGTCTGCATGGCGCGTAAGGTTGGCTTGGGGCCGCTCCCTTCGGGCGCTTCGCGCCCTTCAGTCGCGGCACAGAACACGGCCTTCGGCCCGCTTCGGCCGGGGTTCCCGGATGCCATGCCAGACCGTATGCGGCCAGAGGGTGTTCTTCAGAAAAACCAGCGCAGCCGGATGCCGGCGGTGAATGGCTGCACCACGCGCGTGCCGACAAAGATCGACTGGAAGTTGTAGAGCGCCGTGCGATCCGTGAGATTGGTGAACTGGAGGCCGATGTCGTAGCGCTTCTTCTGGTCGCGGGTGCGCTCGAAGCCTACGACAAGGTCGATGATGTTGCGCGGGCGGACGCGCGCGGGAGTCTGGTCGAGCTTGACGTAGGGGAGCAGGTCGTAAAAGTCGGGGTCGGCGGCAACTTCTCCGGGATCGGACGGGTTGGCCACCAGGCCATAGTCATACCGGTTGCTGACGGTGGCGTACCAGCCTTTCGGGTGGCTCCAGTTGACGACCCCATGGACTGACAGCGGCTGGTCGTGGTCGATGAGGAACGCGCCCTGGCTGAAGGACTCCACCGCGTCGTTCCCCAGAAACAGACCGCCCGTGAACGGCGGCGTCGCCACGGCGCGCGAATGGGTCACGCTGAGCGTGTAGGAGAAGCCGCGCCCGGCGGAGCCGGCGAGGCGGCCTTCCACTCCATTGACCCGGATGCGCGCCAGCGAGATGGGGAAGATGATGCCGGTGTCGAGGAAATTGTCGTTGTCTTGCACGTTTCTGGAGTTCTTGTGGTACCAGGCGGCGTTCAGGCTGGCTTTCTTCCCGATGGCCTGCTGGAAGCCGGCTTCGAGGAAATTCTGCTCCTCAGGGCGAATCGGCGCCCACCCGCCGAGCGCCGCCTGCACGGCGGGCGGCGTCAGCGCCGCCACCTCGGGCGATGACGACAGCAGCAGGTTCTCGTTCGGCGGCGTCTGATACAGGCGCGAGTAGGAGGCGCGCAGCACCGTGCCCGTTTCACGGATGTGATACGCCGCGCCGAGGCGCGGCTGCAACTGATTCCCGTTGACGAGGAAGCGGTAGGCGTCGAATCGCAGCCCGAGCGACAGGTTCAGCCTTCCCGCCGACACGGCGTCCTGCGCGAAGCCCGAGTACATGCCCCCGCTGCGGCGGCTGCGGAAATCGAACAGCCGCCCGCCGCGCGTCAGATCGTAGGGCAGCAGGTTCGGGTTGTAGTCCCCGCCGTCCTGCGGATCGTTGAACGATGGCGCAGTGATGCCCAGCGTGAAGTGCTCGCTCAGGGGATAGCGCTGCATGTCGAAGCCTGCGCGGAGAGTGTGCCTGCCGCGGACGGCGTTGATCCGTGCGCCCGTGGTGATCGTCGACATCTGCCGCGCCTGCGAGGCGGTCACCGGGATGTCGCCCGCGCTCGGGCGCAGCCAGGATTGCGCCTTGCGCGCCGAGAAATTGGCATCGAAGGTGGTCTGGGCGTCCAGCGTGCGCACCCAGCCGAGCGAGATGGCGCCGTCGCGCAGCCGCTGCCGCTGGTCCATCCCGTTGGCGTGCTGCGAACGCAGATTCGCCAACTGGAAGGACGCGCGCCCCGCCATCAGATTCAGCCGGAAGACGTCGCGCGCGCCAGGATGCCAGTCGAAGCGCGTGAACGCGCGCTGGTTGTTGCCGCCGTTGTGGAGATTGTCGAGCGACACGGAATCGAGATAGCGGTTCGTCTTCGAGGTGTTGATCACCGCCGAATAGCCGGCATGGCCGCTTTCGCCCGAGACGTGCGTCGCCTGGCTGAGCAGGTCGAACTGCGCGGCGTTGACCAGCGTGCTGCCGCCGAACCGCCGCGCCGTGCCCATGCCGGAGCGGGTGGTGATGTTGGCCACCGCGCTGACCTTGTTGCCGTACTCGGCGGGCACGTTGCCGGTGAACAGCTCCACCGTCTGCACGATGTTGGGATCCACCGCGTTGGCGAACGCGCCGGTGAGCTGGTCGGAGACCGGCATGCCGTCGATGACGAACGTCATCTGATTGTGCGCGCCGCGCGGGTGGATGGCGCCGTTGGCGTTCTGCGCGAATCCGGGCATGGAAACGAGGATGCTCTCCAGCCCTTTGTTGCCGGCTTGCAGAGCCAGTTTCTCGATGTCGCCCTGGTTCATCTGCACATGCGTGCCAGTCTCCTCGGGATCCACCAGCAGCCCGCCGGCGGCTTCCACGGTGATGCTTTCGCGCAATCCCGCGGGCGCCAGCCGGACAATCATTTCGTGCGGCACGTTGCTGCGCAGCGAGACGGTCTCCTCGTGCGCTTCGAAGCCCTCGCGCTCAATGGTCACGCTGTAAGTGTGGAACGGGATGTTGCGGATCTCGAACGTTCCGTCTTTTGCGGTGCGTATTTCGGCCCGGAACCGCGTCAGCGGATTTTCCACGCGCACGGTTGCGCCAGGGATCACAGCCCCGCTGCCATCCTGCACGACGCCCTGGAGCACTGCCGTGGATTGCGCCGCCGCATGCGGGGCGAGAGACACCCGGACAATCGTTGCCAGCAGCAATAAACGCATGGACCGCACCCTGGAGGAGGATCTGATACCTTTCTATCACAACCGCCGCCGGCCGTGTGCCAAAGCTCAGATGCGTTGCGGGGGCCGCGCCATATATACTCCCTGCGGATGAGCGAGTCCGGCGCAAAGCAGCAGGGGATGTGGCCCAGGCTGGCCATACTGGTGGCGGTGTTCGCGGGCTTCGTGTTCCTGGTTCCGCGTCCGGAGACCTTGACGCCGGGAGCATGGCGGCTGGCGGGTCTGTTCCTCGCCACGGTGGCGGGGCTGATCCTGCAACCGGTGCCCGGCGGCGCCATTGTGCTGCTGGCGGTGACGCTGGCGCCGCTGATCACGCCGCTGAAGCTTTCCGAAGCCCTGGGCGGGTACGCGGATTCGACCGTCTGGCTGGTGATGGCGGCGTTCTTCATTGCCCGCGCGCTCATCAATACGGGGCTGGCGCGGCGCATTGCGCTGATGTTTGTCCGCGCGTTCGGACAGAGCACTCTGGGGGTGTGCTACGCGCTGGGGCTTTCGGACATGGTTCTGGCAAGCATCATCCCCTCCAATGCGGCGCGCTCGGGCGGCGTGATCCTGCCGATCGCGCGCTCGATCGCCGAGCTGTACGGCTCGCAGCCGGGGGCGACGGCGCGGCGCATGGGCGCCTTCCTGATGGCGGGCGTGTATCAGTCGATCTGCGTGACCGCCGCGATGTTCTTCACCGGGCAGGCGAGCAACCCGCTGGCGGCGCAGATGGCGGGCAGCTTCGGCTACACGGTGACGTGGGCGGGCTGGATCTTCGCCGCCTGCGTGCCGGGCGTGTGCTCGCTGGCGCTCGTGCCGTGGGTGGTGTCGAAGATTTACCCGCCGGAGATCCGGCGAACGCCCGAGGCGGCTGAGTTCGCGCGGGCGGAGCTCGAAAAAATGGGCCCGATGTCGGCGCAGGAGAAGATCCTGCTCGCCGTCTTCATCTCCGTCTGCGGCGCGTGGGCGACATCATCGTGGACCGGGCTGGACATCACGGTGGCGGCGCTGTGCGGCAGCGCGGCGCTGCTGCTGGCGCGCGTGCTTTCCTGGCAGGACGTGACGGGCGAGCGCGCGGCATGGGACATCTTCATCTGGTACGGCGGGCTGCTGCGGCTGGGCAAGGCGCTGCACGAGCAGCACGTCACGGAGGCGTTTGCGCAGCGGTTCGGCGCGATGCTGTCCGGGCTGGAATGGTTCGCGCTCCTGGTGGTGGCGCTGCTCGTGTTCTATTACGCGCACTACCTGTTTGCCAGCATCACCGCGCACCTGCTGGCGCTGTATGCGCCGTTTCTGGCGCTGCTGGCGGCGAAGGAAGCCCCGCTGGGGCTGGTGGTGTTTTCGTTCGCCTGCTTCGCCAATCTCAGCGCGGGGCTGACCAACTACGGCACCACGCCCTCGCCCATGTACTTCGCGCAAGGGTATGTGGCGTTCAAAGACTGGTGGCGGGTGGGATTCCTGGTGTCGCTGTGCCACCTCGCCGTGTGGGGAAGCGTCGGCTTCGCCTGGTGGAAGCTGATCGGACTGTGGTAAGCGGCGCCGCGGCGGCTTAGCTGACGGCTTCCACTTCCACCTTGCGGGCGGCGCGCTCGAAACGCAGCCGCGCCTGATGCTCCTGCCATAGGGTGGAAAAGCCCGCCCAGAAATAACCCGACACGAAAATCATGAGGAAGGGCAGGGCGAAGAAATTCTGCACCTCGATGCAGTACGCCACGATGGCGAGGAAGCAGAGTCCCATGCCGATCTCGGCAAACGGCAGCCACCCCGACTTGCGCTTGTAGACCACCGCCACCTGCGCGCCCGGCGTCCTGGGAGCGTATTTCGGCGTGCGCACGAAGCTCGACTGCCTGCCGAGCAGCGCTTCGATGACGGCTTTCGTGTTCGAGATCGTCAGCGCCACGCCCATCGCCAGCAGGAACGGCAGGATCAGAATGGCGCGCTTCCACCGGTCCGGATACAGCTCTTTCTCCGCCAGCAGGTAAAAAGACACCACGCTCCAGAACGAGCAGATGATCAGGGGCACATCCACCAGGAGCAGTTGCTCCCAGCCGATGTAGAAGCGCACCATCATCACCGGCAGCATCAGCGCCGAGACGCAGACCATCATCGGATAGCTGATGTTGGGCGTCAGGTGGAACCACGCCTC
The DNA here is from genome assembly GCA_937920635.1 of uncultured Bryobacteraceae bacterium. Taxonomy (GTDB): domain Bacteria; phylum Acidobacteriota; class Terriglobia; order Bryobacterales; family Bryobacteraceae; genus JANWVO01. The sequence continues at coordinate 134,554 of CAKZUE010000020.1, read as the reverse complement.
CGCCTTTTCGCGCCAGCTCACGTTGGAGCGCAGGATGCGCGGCAGCAGCTTCAAAGCCACCTGGGTCAGCCCTTTGGCCCAACGCTGCTGCTGCACCTGGAAGCCGTAGGTGTCCACGGGAAGCTCCGACGGGCACTCGAGCCACGGCAGATAGACGAACTTCCACCCGCGGAGCTGCGCCCGGTAGCTGAGATCGCTGTCCTCGGTCAGCGTGTCGTGCTCCCAGCCGCCGGCGTCCTCGATCATCTGCCGCCGCAGGATGCCGGCGGTGCCGTTGAAGTTGAAAAACAGCCCCGTGCCCCAGCGCGCTACATGCTCGAGCGCAAAGTGTCCGTCGAGCATCAGCGCCTGCACTTCGGTCAGCAGGTTGTGGTGGCGGTTGATGTAGGTCCAGCGGGTCTGCACCAGCCCCACCTGCGGATCGGCGAAGAAATGCACCGTGCGCTCGAGAAAATCCTCGGGCGGCATGAAGTCGGCGTCGAAGATGGCGAGCAGTTCGCCTTTGGCGCGCTTCATTCCCTCCTGGAGCGCGCCCGCCTTGAACCCCGTGCGGTTGTCTCGGTGGATGTACTCGATCGGATGCCCCTGCGCGCGCAGCCGCCGCACCAGAGCCTCCGTGTAAGGGTGCGTGTCGTCGGTCGAGTCGTCCAGCACCTGGATTTCGAGCAGCTCCCGCGGGTAGCGCACCTTCAGCACGCTGTCGAGAAGCTGATCCACCACGTTGCGCTCGTTGAACAGCGGCAACTGGATGGTGACGCGGGGCAGGGTTTCGAACCGCTGTTGCGGCTCGCGCGGGATCCTGTGCCGCGACTTCAGATACCGGTAAATGGTGACAAAGCGATGGGCGCCATAGAGAGCCAGCGTGCCCAGCATCAGGAAATAGGGAACCAGCAGCAGCCAGTCGAACCAGTCGAGCTGATGAATGCCGGCGAACGTGTCGTCCGTCAGGACTTTCGTCCAGCGGTCCGCCGCCGACGGCGCCAGCAGCAATGCCAAGATCATGTCCGGCAACCTTTCGCGGTATCCTGCACAGAGTGAAGCGGCGGCTGCCTCAGCCGCAGCGCTGGTCCGGTCGTCCCCTCCGTGCCTGCCATCCCCTATCATAAACCGGCGCGGGGCGCTGCGCCGCCGCCCGTTCGGGCGTACAATGGCCATGACTCCCATGGAAACTCACGTCAGGGTGCTCGCCTGGTTCAACCTGGTCCTCGGCGGACTCGGGGTTCTCGCCGCCGCAGCCACGTTCGCGGGCGGCTCCATCATCCCTGCCATCGTTGCCGCCGCAGCGGGAGAGGCGGGCTTTCTGCCCGCCTCGATTCTCCAGGCGATCGTGACCGTGATTGTCATCGTGATCCTGGTGCTGTCGCTGCCCACGCTGATTCTCGGATTCGGGCTATACAATCTGCGCCCGTGGGCAAGGATTCTGGGCATCGTGCTGGCGGCGATTCACCTGTTGAACGTGCCCCTGGGCACGATCATCTCCGTGTACGCCTTCTGGGTGCTGCTGAACCCGCAGACGGAGGCGCTGTTCCGCCGCCCTCAGTCCTGAGGGCGGGCGTCGCGCGGGCGCAGATAGAAATCCAGCAGGTCTTCCGCCGAGCCTTGTGAAGGCTCTGCCCCCGCCTCCGGATGCGTCGCCCGCATGCGCTCCAGCGCGATCCGCTCCAGCTCGCGCACCACAGGTCCGTTCTCCGGCGCCACGTTGCGGAACTCGCCGGGATCTTTCTCCAGATCGAAAAGGCGGACGTAGCGTCCGGGCGTGGGATGTTGCGTCGCGTATCCATCCTGGCGGCTGCGCCTGCCCGTGCAGTAAAGGAACTTCCACTTCGGCGTGCGGACGAAGATCTCCTCGTTCTCCAGATACTCGCTCACGATATGGTCCCGCGGCTTCTCCGGAGCGCGGCCGCGCAGATAGCCGGCCAGGCTCCGCCCATGCTGGATCTCCAGCGGCGGCGCGTCCAGCATTTCGAGCAGCGCCGGGCCGAGATCGACGTGTTCCGTGAAGTCCGTCACCCCCCGCGGCTCGATCCGCCCCGGCCAGCGCACAATCAGCGGCACGCGCAGCGCCGGGTCGTAGCCGCAGTGCTTTTCGAACCGGCCATGATGGCCCAGGCAGTAGCCGTGGTCGGCCGTATAGACGACCAGCGTGTTCTCCTCGAGCCGCAGTTCGCGCAGCTTGTCCAGCACGCGCCCCCAGTTGCGGTCGAGGAAGCAGACGCTCGTGTAATAGGCCGCCGTGATGCCCTGCTTTTCGCGCACCGTCAGATCGCGGAAGATCAGCGGGATCTGCCAGTCGTCGTCCGCGCCCGCCCCGGGCGGCTCGAAACTGCGGGGATCGAAACGGCCGCGGTCCTCCACCGGGAAATCGAACGGCGAGTGCGGCTCGAACAGGCTCACCCACAGCGCGAACGGACGATCGCGGTTCTCCTCCATAAACCGCATGGCCTCGCGCGCCAGAAAGGTGCCGCGCATATCGGCGTCCCGGCGCGGGTAAGGCGCGGCGGCGGCGTTCAGCCATTCGCGCGCGGGAGTCTGGAAAGGCCGCCACGGGAGCGTCTGCACGGGGATGGAGGGATCGACAGGAGCGGGCTGGACGCTCTGCTGCCAGGCGCGGCCGGCGGCGCCGTCGGTGAGCGGCAGGTCGAAGCCGTGCAGCCCCGGTTCGGGCGGCCGGTTGAAGTGCATCTTGCCGAAGGCCGCAGTGGTGTAGCCGGCCTTCTTCAGTTGTTTGGCCAGCGTGGGCTTGCCGGGATCGAGCGCCGTCTGAAGCGCGGTGACGCCGGCCGAGTGCGGCATCTGGCCGGTGAGCAGGCTCTGGCGCGACGGCGTGCAGACGGGCGAATTGCAGTAGTGCGAGGCGAAGCGCACGCCTTGCCGCGCCAGGCGGTCGAGGTTCGGCGTCGCCGCCTGCTGGTTGCCGTCGCAGCCCATCCCGTAGGCGGCATGGTCATCGGCCATCAGGAAAAGCAGGTTCGGCCTGCGGCGGGCGCCCTGCCCGCGCATGACGAATGGCGCCAGCCCGGCGCCGAACTCTCTTCTGCTCAGCACAGCCCGATTCTACTCCCGCCGGGTTGTTGAATCGCCTCCGCAGCTTCCCTATCATCAAAGTCAGGGGGCTCGTGCCAGGGCCATGGTGCAGGAATTGAACCAGCGCGCGATCGAGGTTCTCCACGCCATCGTCCAGACCTATGTCGAGACGGGCGAGCCGGTGGCGTCCCGTACCATCGCCCGCCGCCGCAAGCATCCTCTGAGCCCGGCCACGATCCGCAACATCATGTCGGATCTGGCGGACATGGGCTACCTGGAACAGCCGCATACCTCGGCCGGGCGCGTGCCGACGGCGAAAGCTTTCCAGCACTATGCCGCCAGCGTCGCCGCCAGACTGCGGAGCGTGCCGGCGGACGAGCGGCTCCGGACCGGGCTGGCGCCATTCGGCACGCCGGACGAGTGCGTGCAGCAGGCTTCGCACCTGCTGACTTCTCTGACGAGAAACGTCGGCATCGCCGCCGCCATTCCGGCTTCGGCGCAGACGCTGGATCAGATCGATCTGATCCGGCTGCCCGACAGCCGGATCCTGATGATTGTCGTCACGCGCGACGGACTGGTGCACAACCAGGTGGCGCAACTGCCCGAGCCGGTGACACAGGACGAATTGCAGTCGATCCGCAACTACGTGAACCAGCACTTCTCCGGCTGGCGGCTGCACGACATCCGGGCGGAACTCGACCGGAGGGTGACCGAGGACCGCGCCGTCTACGACCTGCTGATGCGGCGCCTCCAGCTCCTGCACGCGCAGGGGTTGCTGGCGTTCGAGCTGCCGCCGCGCGTCTATCTGGAGGGCGCTTCCAATCTCCTGGGGCTCGATCTGCACATCACGCGGGAGCGGCTGCGGGAGCTTTTCCGCGCCCTGGAGGAAAAGCAGAGGCTCATCGAGCTGCTCGACCAGTTCCTGGACGCGGGGCAGGATGGGTTGCAGGTGCGGATCGGATTGTCGCAGGCGCATCCGGCGCTGCGGGACTTCGCCCTCATCGGCATGGCCCTGGAAGGTCCCGGCGGGTTGCAGACGCGGCTGGCGGTGTTGGGGCCGCTGCGGATGAACTATCCGCGGGTGATGGCGGCGGTGGTGCAGTTGCGCTCGCTGCTTGAGAGCATGCCGCAATAATCGGACGGCCTGCTACTCTGGGATTTGAAGCGTCTTTAGTGGTTTTATGCCAGAACAGGAAGTGCCAAACACAACCGCGGAGGATGTCGCCTCGCTGTCAGCGGAGGCGCAGACGGCCCTGCATCCGGATGAGACGCAGCCTCCTTCCGCCCCGCCGGAGGCGGAGGCTCTGGCCGCCGAGCGCGACAGGCTCGCGCAGGAGAAGGCCGAATTGCAGGACCGCCTGCTGCGGCTGGCCGCCGAGTTCGACAACTTCCGCAAACGCAGCGAACGCGAGCGGCTGGAAGCGATCGAGTACGCGGCCGCCGGCGCGCTGGCCGCCCTGCTGCCGGTGCTCGACGATCTGGAGCGGGCGCTGAAAACGCCCACTTCCGATGCCGACTACGCCCGCGGCGTGGAACTCATCTATCAGCGTTTCTCCGATGCCCTGCGCAAGCTTGGCGTCGAGCCGCTGGAGGCCGAGGGCAAGCCGTTTGATCCCAGCCTGCACCACGCCATCGAGCGCGTCGAAGATGCCGGTGTTGAACAGGACACCGTGGCTGCCGAACTCCAGCGCGGCTATACATACAAAGGGCGGCTGCTCCGCGAAGCTCTGGTGCGCGTCGCCGTCAAGAGCGGATCGTGACGAAGCGCGACTACTACGAGATCCTCGGCGTGTCCCGCTCCGCCACGGAGCAGGATCTGAAGAGCGCCTACCGCAAGCTCGCGCTCAAATACCACCCGGACCGCAATCCCGGCGACAAGCAGGCCGAGGAGAAGTTCAAGGAGGCGGCCGAAGCCTACGGCGTGCTCTCGGATCCCGAGAAGCGCCGTGTGTATGACGCCTACGGCCATCAGGGGCTCTCCGGCGCCGCCGCGCCCGGGTTCGATCCGGAAGCGTTCGCCGAATTCACCGACATCTTCGGCGACTTCTTCGGCTTCGGCGACGTGTTCGGCTCCTCGGCGCGCCGCCGCAACCGCCCGCAGCGGGGCGAGGACACGCGCTTCGACCTCGAGATCGAGTTGCAGGACGCCATCTTCGGCAAAGAGGTCGAGATCCAGATTCCGCGGATGGAGACCTGTCCCGCCTGCCAGGGTTCGCGGGCGGAGGCGCAGGATGGCTGGACCACCTGCTCCGCCTGCCATGGCCGCGGCGAGACCTTCTACCGGCAGGGCTTTCTCACCATCCGGCGCACCTGCCCGCAATGCGGCGGCGCGGGCCGGATTTTGCGGCGCCCCTGCCGCCAGTGCCAGGGCGAAGGGTTCGTCCGCAAGACCCACAAGCGCAAGATCCAGATCCCCGCCGGCATCAACAGCGGCGACAAGCTGCGCGTCTCCGGCGAAGGGCAGCCCGGCGTGAACGGCGGCCCGCCGGGCGACCTGTACGTGTTCATCATCGTCAAGCCGCATCCGGTGTTCGACCGCCGCGAATACGACCTGCACTGCACCGTGCCGCTGAATGTCGCGCAGGCGGCCCTGGGATGCGAACTCAACATCCTCACCTTCGAAGGCGTGCAGACAGTCAAGGTCCCGGAAGGCGTGCAGAGCGGCGAAACCCTGCGGCTGAAGGGCCGCGGCGTGCCGCATTTGCACGGCAAGGGCCGGGGCGATATCGTCGTCCACCTCGATGTCCGCGTCCCGCGCAAGCTGACGCGCGAGCAGCGCAAGCTGTTCGAGCAGCTCCGCGAGACCCTGCCCGACGAAAGCGACCCGCAGGAGAAGTCGCTGCTGGAAAAGCTGAAAGACTACCTCGTCTGACCGCCGCCGCCGGCCGGCGCCGCCTTGCGCCCGATGGCGATGAGCGAGACGCCCGGCCAGGGCAGCCAACGGTCCACGCGCTTCCACAGCCATACCAGCCGGTCGAAGATCCAGAGCTGCACGCGGCTGAACGTGCGCCGCTTCAGCACCCGGCCGTTCCACCACCAGCCCGGCCGCGTCACCCGGTTGAAGCCGAACACGCGCTCCACTTCGAACCCTGCCTGTTCCATCTTCTCCCGCAGCTCCCGCTCCGCGTAGCGCCGCCAGTGGCCCAGCACGACGTCGAGTTCGCCGTACAGGCTCTGGCCTTCCGGCACCAGCACAATCGCCCTGCCGCCGGGAGCCAGCACATCGTGAAGATGCCGAAGCGCCAGCCGGTCGTCCTCGACGTGCTCCACGACATTCAGGCAGACCACGGTGTCCACCGCGCCGCGCAACGGTTCGAAGTCCTCCCGGCAGGTGAGATCGACGCGCGCCACACGCACGTTCGGGCGGTGGGAGAGGCGCGCGGCGAGACGCGACAGGTGCTCGCCATCGATATCCGAGGCCACATACAGCTCCCGGCCGGGCGCCAGACGCCGTGTCAGGTTGCCGATCCCTGAGCCGATCTCGAGCACTCTTCTGCCTGCGAACGGCGCGATCGTCTCCGCCATCCAGGCGTTGAACCGCCGCGTGCCCGCCAGGCGGTCCAGGATCTCCGGCCCCCGCTCCACGTAGGTGTCCCGTTGCAGCGCGAAACGCAGCAGCGTGAGCAGGCCCCACAGCGCGTCGCGCGGACGGATCTTCTTGCCCTCCTCCTTCGTGCGGCCATGATAGCGGATCGGCGTTTCGTAGATCACCGCTTCGCGCTGTGCCAGCTTCAATGTCAGCTCCACTTCAAAGCTGAAACCATTCGTGCGCAGCGGAATGCTGCGCACCAGAGCGGTGCGGAAGGCCTTGTAGCCGGTCCAGACGTCGGTGAGGTTCAGATCGGCAACGGCGTTGACGAGCGCCGACAGCCACGTGTTGGCGACCGCGTGCCAGTAATACAGCACGCGCCTTTCCAGCCCCACAGCGAAGCGGGTTCCGTAGACGGCGTCGGCCCGTCCTTCCAGCAGCGGCTGGAGCAGCTTCGGATAATCGCGGGGGTCGTATTCGAGATCGGCGTCCTGGATGAGGGCGAACTCGCCGCGCGCTTCCGCCAGAGCCGTCCGGATGGCGGCGCCCTTGCCGCGGTTGCGTTCGTGGCGGAACACGCGCACCCGGTCCGGGACGCGGCCCGCCACCGCGAGCGCAGCTTCCGCCGTGCCGTCGGTGGAGCCGTCGTCGACCACCAGAATCTCCGTCTCGACGCCGGCGGGCAGGGCAGCCGAGAGAACGCGGTCCAGCATGGCGGGCAAGAACTCCTCTTCGTTGTACGCGGGGACGAGAATGCTGACGAGGGGCATGACAAAGGGCCGCTGACTTTCCATCATGCCATCCCGCCGGGCTGCTGCAATCCAGGGGAGATTCGGATGCGCTGTTGCGGTATATTGGGCTCGGAACCCGAGCCATGGACATGATTTGCCGCCGCAGCCTGTTTGCCTCCCTCGCCGCAGCGTTCCCGCTGCCGGTGCGGGCGGCCGATCCCTGGACCAAGCCTCCGGCCGAGTGGAGCGAGAAGGACGTGCAGAAAGTCCTGTTCGATTCCCCCTGGTCGAAATCCGTCAGCATCACCTTGAGCAGCGGCATGCCGATGGGCGGCGGGCGCGGCGGGCGCGGCGGGCGTGGCGGTGGCGGGGGCGGCGGCATGAGCGGCGGAATGCCGGACGCCAGCGTCGGCGCGGGCACTGAAGGCGTCATGGGCGGCGGGCGCGCCGGCATGGGTGAAGGCATGGGCGGCACGATGGCGCCTTCGATTCAGTTCCAGATCCGCTGGCAGTCGGCCAAGCCCGTCAAGATCGCCACCATGCGCGCCCGCATGGGCGCGGAAGCGGAGACCTCGCCGCAGGCGCGCGAGTTTATCGAGCGCGAAGAACCCGACTATGTCATCGCCGTCATGGGTCCGCCCATGGCACCGCCGCCGGAGGGCGGCGCGAGGCCCGGCATGGGCTCGCGCGAAAGCGCGGCGCCGGCGAAAGGCGACGCCGCCGCGCAGGACCGGCGCGGCAATCCCGAACAATGGCTGGCGGCGCTCAAGCAGAACTCCTGGCTCGCCTGGAAGGAGCACGAGAAGCTCCATCCTTCGTCCGTGGTTGTCCCTTCGGGCGGTCCGCGTGGTGTGCTGATCTTCCACTTCCCGAAGGATCACCCGATTGAACTCGAGGACAAAGAAGTCGAGTTCTGCATGCGCCGGGGATCGATGGAAGTGAAGAAGAAATTCAGGCTCAAGGACATGGTGTACGAGGGCAAGCTCGCCCTCTGACGGCGGGGATCACTCCCTACGGTTTGCGCGGACGGCTTATCGCTTCGCCGATGGCGAACTCGTAAAGGGCCAGAGCGCGGTAATACTCCGTCAGCGCCGCCACCTCGCGCAGCTCCGTCTCGTAGGTGGCCTGCTCGCGCAGGTTCACCAGGAACAGATTGCCCTCGCCCAGCTCGAAGCGGACGCGCTCCGCCACTTCCAGTTGGCGCGCCACTTCCACTTCCTCCCGCAGCACGCGGGCGCGTTCATACGCGGTCTTCAGCGCCGAATACGCGTCGCGCACCTCGGCCTCCACCTGGTCGCGCGCGAAGCGCTCGCGCTGATCAAACTGCTCGATCCGCGCCAGCGCCGCCAGGTCGCGGCCTTTCGCGGCGCGCCGCTGCGCCGGCAGATCGAAGACGAGCGCGGCCACCAGGTCATTGGGCCCGCGGCCGACGCGCCGCTCGCCCAGCTGGCTGGCGAAGCTCACAGACACGTCCACGTTGGGCAGCAACTGGTTTTGCGCCAGCTTGCGGTCCACCTCCACCTGGTTGCGCTGTTCGCGGAAGCGCCGGATTTCAGGCCGCCGCTTCAACGCCAGTTCGATATCGTCCTGGAGACGCTGTCCGTCGATGTCGCGCGGGGCGGGGAAGGAGGCGGGCAGGCGCTCGGCTCCGGGCAGCACCGGCGCACCCGAAGCGTCGCGGTAAAACAGCGACAGTTCGATCGCCGCTTGCTGCAGCGCGCGCTCCGCCTCGATCAGCAGCGCGCGCCGCGTGAGGATGGCGCGCTGGTTGTCGGTGACGTCAACGGCCGGAATCTGGCCCAGCCGGACCGCTTCGCGCAACTGCCCGTCCCGCTGTTCGGCCACCTGCAACACCGCCCGCGCCACATTGTAACGCTGCCCCGCCGCCAGCCATTCGTAGTAGCGCCGCATGGCCAGTTGCAGGATCACCAGCCGCTGTTGATCCACGCCGAGGTCGGCGATGCGCCGCCCGATCAGCGCCTTTTGCAGATCCGCGCGGCGCGTGTCGATGGCCCGGTCCCGGAACACGGGCAGTTTCACCCCGGCCCTGTACTCGCCGCCGAGGTCGGTTTGCTGCTTGCCGTCATAGGAGGCGAAGCTGCCCCGCCCAAGCTGGTAGCCGGCGAAGTAGGTCATGCCCTGGAACTGCGTGGCCTGTTCGATGCCCGCCTTGTAGACATCGTTGCGGTACTTGCCGAGATAGTCGCCTTCGTAACCGCTCCTGATCGACAGGTCGAACCGCCCCGTGGCCGCCAGTACGTCCGCCGTGGCCAGCACGCGGTCCTGCAACGCAGCCAGCAGCGGCGGGTAGTGCCGGTCCACCGAATCCAGCACCTCTTCGAGCCGCAGCGGTTCCTGCGCCGCCAGCGGAAGGGCGGCGGCGAGCAAAGCCAAAGCCCGCATCACTTCTTCTTCCCTTTCGCCCCAGCCGCCCCGGGCTCGTTGTCCGCGATCACCGGCGGGAATCCGTTGAACCGCCGCCACAGCTCCCACCCGAGCTTGACCTGCCGCAGCAGCACCCAGCCTTTGGCCTGCACGCCCTGCCGCAGATAGCGCGCCGAGGGCCACGGATCGTCGTCCGGATCGGGCGTCACCAGGATCCGGAACTTGCCTCCGTTGGTCTCGGCGGCATCCACCAGTCTCACGATGCCGCCAAATGTGCCCACCGCCACCGCCGGCCAGCCGACAAACTGCACCGCCGGCCAGCCATTGAACTGCAGCCGGACCTTGTCGCCTGGCTGCACCAGCGGCATGTCCATGCCGTCCAGCCACAGCTCCACCGTCGCCGCCTGCGCGTCGGGAACGAACAGGGCCACCGGGTCGCCGCCCTTCAGCAGTTCGCTGTTGGGCTGGGCCAGCAGGCGCAGCACCGTGCCATCCCGCGGCGCATGCACCTGGAGCGTCTGCTGCCGCGCCAGGCGCGAGTCCACACGCTGGAACTCCGCCTTGATGTTGGCGATCTCGGCGCGCGCCAGGTTCAGCGACGCGCGCTCGCTTTCAATGGCCGCATCGGCGTCCGCCGTGATCTTCCGCAGGTCGTCCTCCAGCGCCTGCTTTTCGGTTCTCGCTGCGTTCAGGGAAGCCAGCGCCCGCCGCACTTCCGCTTCCGCCGTGGCGAACTCCTGCTGGGCGAGCTCCACCGCGCGCTGGCTGGTGAGTCCGCGGTCCAGCAGGCTCCTTTGGCGGGCGATGTTGAGCCGCGCCGCCGTCAGGCGCTCTTCGGCGGCGCGCATGGCCTGTTCGTTCTGAACAATGCGTTCATTGGCCATTTGCACGCGGCTCCGCGCCGCGTTGACGGCGTTGGCTTTCGATTCCTGAAGCCGTCCGAGCCGCTCTTCATGCGCCGCCGCGCGGCCTTCGGCCATCATCAGCCGTTCCCTCACGGCTTGACGCTCGTTGCCGAGCCGGTCGAGGATCAGCGGGTCGTTGTCGGTCAGCTCCACGATCAGCTGCCCGCCGCGGACATGCGTTCCTTCCGTGACATGCCAGCGGGCGACGCGGCTTTCCACCGGCGCGCTGATCGCCTGCACCCGCTCCACGGGCGTGAGCGCGGACACATGGCCCATGCCGGAGACGCTTTGCTGCCACGGCGTGAAGATCAACGCAATCACGGCCACGGCGAAAAGGATCACCAGCGAGCGGGCCACCGTCCGCACCCGCTTGCCGCTCTCCAGTTCCGCCATCACGGGAAGCACATAGGCGCTCATCGGGCCACCTCCACGAGCTTCGCGTCCTGGATCTCATACACCCGGTCGCACCGCTTCAGAATTTCGGCGTTGTGGCTGGCCACGATCACGGTCCAGCGATCGCGCGGACCGAAGACCAGGTCCAGCAGCCGGCTGCGCTCGGGCAGATCTTCCAGCCAGTCCAGACACTCGTCCAGCACCAGCACACGGGGCTCGTGCGCCAGCGCGCGCGCCAGCTCGAGCTGAATCGCCTGGCCCGCCGACAGCGGCGCGCCTCCCGTGGCCAGTCTGCTGTGAATTCCGTCCTTCATCTTCAGCACATGCCCCAGCAGCCCCACTTCTTCCAGCGCCTCCCGCGCCCTCTCCGTGGACAGCACCTCCCGCCCCAGGCGCATGTTGTCGAGCACGGTGCCTTCAAAAATCTGCGGCTCCCGCACCAGCGCGATCTGGTCCCGCAGATCATCCAGGCGCAGCTCCCGGTAGTCCCTGCCGTCAATCTCCACCCGGCCGCGCGGCGGCAGCCGCAGCGCGTACAGCACGTCGAGCAGCGTGCTCTTGCCGCTGCCCGTGGAGCCCAGCAGCCCAATGCGGGCGCCTGCCTCCGCCTCCAGAGTCGCATCTTGCAGCAGCGGAACCGAGTCGCCTGCCGTGATCGTCGCGGAAACAACGCGGATCGACGCCGGCCGGCTGTGCCGCGGAAGCGGCTCGCCGTCTTCCCGTTCTTTGGGCAGGTCCGTCAGATAGCCCAGTTTGTCGAGCGAAGCCATCAGGTCGTAAAACATCTCCAGGTGCTTGCCGAATTTCGTGATGCTGCTCGTCACCAGCGCCACCACCAGCTCCGCGGCCACCAACTGGCCGAGCGTCATCTGCCGGTCGATCACCAGCCACCCGCCGATTCCCAGCAGCGTCGCGCTGGCGAAGGCTTGAAGCGCGTAGGAACCTATGATCTGCCGGATCAGAATCCGGAAATGCAGCGTGCGGTACTTCAGGTAATCTCTCACCAGATCGTCGGTCCGCTCCATCGCCAGCGCCAGCCCGGCGCGCGATTTCACCGCAATCTGATGCCGCGCCAGTTCCTCCAGCCACGCCAGCAGGTTGTATTTCGCCTTGGATTCCTGGACCGAAGTGGGTATCGCCCCCGACCCCATCGGCACAAGCACGACAAACAGGCTGATCGCCAGCAGCGCGTCGAAGGCGAGCAGGAACGGATGGTAAACCGCCAGCAGGATCATTCCGATCAGCGTCTGCACCGCCACCGTCAGCCCGTCCAGCAGCAGCGCCGCCCCGGCCTTCTGCACCGTCACCACTTCCAGAAAGCGGTTCACCAGCTCGGGACCGTGATACCGGTCGAACGCCTTCGGTTCCACACGGACCAGCTTGTCCGCCACATCTCCCGCCAGGCGCACGAAGATCCGCCGCTGGATCATTTCCACCACGTAGTGGCGGTAGCCGTTCAGCCACGCCACCGCCAGCAGCGCGATGAAAACCATCACCGTCAGCACCGCCAGCGGCTGCAGCAGCGTGCCGAAGGCGATGGTGTTCACCACCGCCTGCACGGCGATGGGAACCACCAGCGATATCAGTCCGGTGGCCGCGGTGTAAATCACCACCACCCAGGCGTCTTCCGATTCCAGATGCAGCCACTGCCGCAGACGGAGAATCGGGTGGATGGAGTGATAGATCCATCCCTGTGCTTCGTTGGCTGACATGCGCCAGTCTTTCTTCCTTATTTTGGATCCCGGAGCCGGCTGCGCGCAGAGCAAACGTGGCCTGCGGCCTGAAAACCCCGGTGAGCACGGCGACTTCGGACAGCGCTCAGTCGGCAGCCCGTCCGCACCCCCCCAGGCCGCGTTGGCTGAGCGGCCAGCGGCCCCGCCGGGTTTACAGGTCATCCGGACAATATGTTCAGATGTTTGACTCTGAGCCGAGGTTTCGGGCATAATCGCCAATGGAAGGCCACGCAAGGGAGGAATTTCTATTCCTGCTCGAGCTCTGATCGCCAAGGAGCTGTCCGAACTGTTGGGCGCCATTGCCCACCCTCACCGGCTGCGCATCCTCGTCGAACTGCACGCGGGCGAAATGGATGTCAATGGTCTTCAGCGATTCCTGGGCATCAGCCACTCCTCCGTCTCGCAAAATCTCGCCATCCTGCGAGCCCATCACCTGGTGCGCGAAAGGCGGCAGGGAAGGCACGTGTACTACTCTCTGAGCAATCCCGAACTGGCGGAGTGGCTGCTGCACGGGCTGAAGTTCCTGGAGGGCGGGCTGGCTCACCAGGAAGAAATGAAAATCGCGGTGGACCACGCCAGGCGGCTGTGGATGACGGACAGCGGCGGCTAGTCTTTCAGCCCCGCCAGGCGGTAAACCTCGCGTTTGGGAAGGCGCAGCCGGCGGGCGATCTCCTTGACGGCCTGCATCCGGGAAAATCCCTCATTCTCAAGCCGCCGCAATTCCTCCGCGAGATCTTCCTGCGAAGCGGCGCCGCTCTGCGGCACGCCGCCTTTGCCGATCAGGAGCGTGATCTCGCCCCGTATGGAACCGCGCTGTTGCAATTGCTGGCGCAACTCGTGTGGCGTCCCGCGCAGGAACTCCTCGTGGATTTTGGTCAGCTCCCGGGCGATCACCACCGGCCTTTCGCCCAGCACCGATGCCACATCATCCAGGCTCTCCAGGATGCGGTGCGGGGCTTCGTAAAAGACAAGCGTGGCCTCCAGGCGCGAGAGCTGCTCGAGCAGCCTGCGCCGCTCTCCCTGCCTGCGGGGGAGGAAGCCGCCGAAGTAGAAGCTGTCCGTTTCCACTCCGGCTGCCGATAGAGCCGCCGTCACCGCCGAAGGACCCGGCACAGGAGTGATGCGGATGCCCGCCCGGGCGGCTTGCCGGACGAGCCGGAAACCGGGGTCGGACACGAGCGGCGTGCCGGCATCGGAGACCAGCGCGACCGACTCGCCCCGTTCCAGATGGCCGAGCAGTTCCTGGCTGCGCTCCGCTTCGTTGTGTTCGTGATAGCTGAGGGTGCGGGCGTCGATGCCGTAGTGGGCCAGCAGCTTGCGGGTCTGCCGCGTGTCTTCGCAGGCGATCCATTCCACCGCGCGGAGGATCTCCACGGCGCGGAAACTGAGATCGCCCAGATTGCCGATCGGCGTCGCCACCACGTACAGCGTGCCTGCCACGCGTCCATTGTAAGGCCGGGGGCCGGCGGCAGCGGCCGTCCGCCGCGCCGGGGGATAATATTGAAACCCGCCCGCGGGCAGGGCTGGAGGCTTTGCCGGGGCGGGACGGATTTCCGCATGGCACCTGACGACCGAGCTGCGCCAAACCAGCGGGCCTTCCTGTACGAGAGCCTGCACCCGAAGGCGCGGATCTGGCTGGATTTTGGAGTTGTGGACCGCATCGCCTCGGAAGCGCTGCGGGGCCTGAGCGCGCTGCCGCGCCGGGGCATGGAAGTGGGCGGCGTTCTGCTGGGCCACGTCAGGACGGCCGATGGAGCGGCCACGATCCACATCGAGGACTCCGTTCCGATCGAGTGCGAGCATCTCTATGGGCCGAACTTCCACCTCTCGCCCAAGGATCGCGACGCGCTGTCGGAGATGCTCGCAGGACTGGCTGCAAAACGGTCCCGCCCGCTGACGGCCATTGGCCTGTACCGCACGCATACGCGGGGCGAGCTGGAGTTGACGGCGGAAGACGTCGAGCTGCTGGACGCATTTTTTCCGGGGGCGCATGCGCTGTGCCTGCTGGTGAAGCCTTACGCCACCAGGCCGGGTGAGGCGGGTTTCTTCATCCGGACCTCAGGCCGGTTCCGGCCCGGGCCCCCAGGCTCGACCTTCGTTTTCCGGCGCAAGGAAATGGGGGGAGGCGCCACGCCGCGGGGCGCAGCCGCCCCTGCGGCTCAGCCTGCTCCCGAGCCTGCCGGAGAACCCGCCGGGGAGCGTGCGGACAGCACGGCGCCCGCCGCGATCGAGACGGAGCTGGCCGGGACGGAAGCGCCCGCGCCTCCGCAGAGCTCCTACACCTGGCTCTGGGTGGTGGCCCTGTTCACGTTCCTCCTCGTAGGCGTCGCCATCGGCGTGCAGATCGCGGGCGGTTTCTCCCCGTCCAGTTCGCCGCCGCCGCCGGCGGATCCGTTCACTCTCGGATTGTCGGCGCTGCAATTCGGCGATTCCATCCACTTCCGCTGGAATCCGGGCGCGCCGGCGCTGCAAGCCTGTCAAAGCGCCTCCCTCGTCATCCGGGACGGCGACAACACCAAAATCCTCGATCTGCGCAAGGAAGATCTCGCCCGCGGCGCCCTGATTTACCGCTACGCCAGCTCTGACGTGCACTTCCGGATGGACGCCGTTCTCTCCCCTGTCAGCGTCGTTTCCGAGTCCCTGCAGGTGCGCCTGCTGCCGCCGCAGGAATCGCCGCCGCAGCCCGCCGCGGCCAATTCGGTAAAATGACTACGGTGACGCCGGAGAGTCCGCTAGTCCAGCCCGAGCCTGCGCCGCAGCCCGAGCCGGCGCCGCAGGGGGAACTCCCGGCAGCGCCCGCCGCCGCGCCGCGCAACGCCATTTCGGAGTGGGTGATCACCATCATCCTGCTTCTGTTCGGCACCACCACTCTTCTGCAGGCGTTCGTGATTCCCACCGGTTCCATGGAGGACAGCCTGCTGATCGGGGACCACCTGCTGGTGGACAAGCTGGCTTACGCCCCCGCCGGCGCCCTGAGCCGCTATGTGCTCCCCTACATTCCCGTCCAGCGCGGCGACATCGTGGTGTTCCGCTATCCTGCCGATATCCGCCAGACGTTCGTCAAGCGCGTCATCGGCGTGCCCGGAGACCGGATCCGGATCGTCAACAAGGACGTGTTCCTCAACGGGCGGCGGCTCGAGGAGCCATATAAAGTCCACAAGACGGGCTATATCGACTCCTACCGGGACAATTTCCCTTCCGAGCCCAATACGCGAATCGACGCGCGCGCCCAGGAGATGCTGGACCGCCATGTGGAGGGCGGAGAGGTGGTCGTGCCGCCCGGCTGCTACTTCGCGCTCGGCGACAACCGCGATTCCAGCCTGGACTCCCGCTACTGGGGCTTCGTGCCCCGTGAAAACATCATCGGCAAGCCGCTCCTGGTCTACTGGTCCTACGACGCGCCCACCCACCGTCTGGCCGGCCCGGGATTTCAGTTCGAACACTGGAAGGACCTTGCCGCGAACTTTGTGACCAAAACGCGCTGGCGCCGCACGTTCCTCCTCATCCGCGGCCATGCCACGCAGCCGTAACGCTGTTCCGCCATGAAGAATTCACCGAAAAAAACCGCCCCCGCTTCGCCTGAAAAGAAGGAAGAATTCAAGCCGGATCTGGCCGAAAAGATCCGCTCTTTTGTCTCCGAATGGGCGGTCACCATCATCCTGCTGCTGTTCGGCACCACCACGCTGTTGCAGGCTTTCGTCGTGCCCACGGGTTCGATGGAAGACACCGTGCTCATCGGCGATCACATGTTCGTCGACAAGCTCTCCTATTCGCCCGCGGGCCCGGTGAGCCGCTTCCTGCTGCCCTACGTCGAAGTGAAGCGCGGCGACATCGTGGTGTTCAAGTTCCCCATCAACCCGCGCGAGAATTACATCAAGCGCATCGTCGGCGTGCCCGGCGACCGCCTCCGCGTCGTCAACAAACAGCTCTTCCTGAACGGCAAGGCCGTGGATGAGCCCTATGTCGTCCACAAGACGCCCTACGTGGATTCCTACCGCGACAATTTCCCCTCGGAGCCGAACACGCGCCTGGCGGAAGCCGCCTACGACATGCTGGCCCATCACGTGGTCGACGGCGAAGTGGTGGTGCCGCCGGGCGCCTATTTCGCCATGGGCGACAACCGCGACAACTCGCTCGACTCGCGCTACTGGGGCTTCGTGCCGCGCGAAAATATCATCGGCAAGCCGTCCATCATTTTCTGGTCCTACGACACCAGCACGGAAAGGCTTGCGGATCCCAACTTCATCTCCATCGATCACCTGATCGATCTCGGGCTGAACTTCTTCACCAAGACGCGCTGGAAGCGCACCTTCATGGTCCCGAAAAGCTATCCGCTGGGCTGACCAGGCGCTGTCACGGTTCGAAGAGCGTGTCCCGGTCCCGGAGCCCGAGCAGGTAGAGGATTCCATCGAGGCCCATGGCGGAGACCGACTGCCGCGCGCCGGCGCGCACGGCCGGCTTGGCGCGGAAGGCGATCCCCAGCCCCGCCAGCCGCAACATCGGCAGGTCGTTGGCGCCGTCGCCGACGGCCACGCACTGCTCCAGATCGAGGCCCTGTTCGGCCGCCAGCGCCCGCAGCCGCCGCGCCTTCTCCGCGCCGTCCACCACCGGCGGCGCCACTTCTCCGGTCACGATTCCATCGCGCACCACCAGCGTGTTGGCGTGCAGGGAATCGATGCCCAGCCGCGACTGCAGCAACCGGCCGAAAAACGTGAAGCCGCCCGACAGGATCGCCATGCGGTAGCCCAGCCGCTTCAGCGTCCGGGTCAGCCTCTCCGCCCCTTCCGTGACCGGAATCCGGGCGGCCACCCTTTCGAGCGCCTCTTCGCGGAGGCCGCGCAGCAGCGATACGCGCTGCCGCAGGGACTGCTCGAAGTCGAGTTCGCCCCGCATCGCCGCTTCGGTGATCTTGCGGACCTGCTCGCCCACGCCCGCCTCGGCGGCCAGCTCGTCGATCACTTCGCCCTGAATCAGCGTCGAGTCCATGTCGAACGCCACCAGCCGCCGGTGGCGCCGCCACACCGAGTCATGCTGAAAGGCGATATCGACGCCGGTCACGCCCGCCAGACCTGCCAGCGCCCCGCGCAAAGCGCCTTCGTCCGGCTCGCGGCCGGGGTCGGCCGCGCTTGCGGTGATCTCGATGCAGGCGCGCGGATCGGCCTGCGCCTCCTCGAGCGGCACGCGCGCCGAGAGCCGGTCGATGCGGTCGATGTTCAGTCCTGCGCGCGCGATCTCCGCCGCCAGGGCCGCCAGATGGTCCGCATCCAGGCGCCTCCCCAGCGCCGTCACGATATAACGCCGCTTGCGCTGCTGGCCCACCCACTGCGCGTACCTTCTGGCGCTGACCTCCGTGAAGCGCGCCTGCAAGCCCAGCCGGTGCGCTTCCAGCAGCAGGTCGGTCATCAGGGTGGAAGCCCGCAGCGAGGCGCTCAACTCGATCAGGATGCCGAGGGCGAGCGCGTCGTGAATCACCGCCTGGCCGATGTCCAGCACCCGCGCGCCGTGATGCGCCAGCACGGATGTCAGCGCGTGCGTCACGCCCGGCCGGTCCTGGCCTGTGATGTGGATCAGCAGTGCTCCAGTGCTCATCGGTTGCCCCGTCTCCGCGTCCGGCCGGCGCCGGCGATGCATGCCCTCATTCGTAGCGCAACGTCTCCGCCGGCGCCACCGACGCCGCCGCCCGCGCCGGATACCAGGCCGCCAGCAGCGCCACGCCCAGAGCGAGCGCCGCAATCCACAGCGAATCGGCCCACCGCGGATCGAACGGCACATACGACAGCGAGTAGATCTCCTCGTCGATCCGGATCCAGCGGTGACGCCCGGCCAGCACGCTCAGCGTGTAGCCCAGCCCCAGTCCGATCACGGCGCCGCCCGCGGCCAGCATCAGCCCCTGCCAGACGAAGATGCGCGCGATCTGCGCCCGCCGCGCGCCCATCGACAGCAGTACGGCCATGTCGCGCTTCTTCTCCATCACGCGCAGGAACAGCGCCGTCAGGATGTTCAGCGCCGCCACGAGCTGGATCAGCGAAATCGTGATCACGGAAACGATCTTCTCCATCCGCAGCGCGTTCAGCAGTTGCCGGTTCTGTTCCATCCAGTGCGTCGCGCCCAGCTCCGGCCCGGCTTCGGCCTCGGCCGCGCGCGCCGCCTCCGGCGCGCGGCCCGGATCGGCGAGCCGCAGCTCGATCGCGTTGACCACGTCCGGCAGCGCCAGCACGCGCTGCGCCTGCGCGACCGTGGTCAGCGCCATCTGGTTGTCCAGGTCGTAGAAGCCCGATTCAAACACCGCCGCCACGCGGAAGCGGAATTCGACCGGACGCATGCCGAACGGCGTCATCTCGCCCTGCGGGCTCAGGATGCGCACCACGTCGCCCGTCCTCATCCCGATGCGCGCCGCCAGCCGCGAGCCAAGCACGACGCCGGGCAATCCCCGCACGTCTTCCATCTGTGCCACGCTGCCTTCGCGGATGTGGGCGCGCAGCTCGGGCGAGTCGAGGCGGGTGCCCTTCAGCGTGGCTTCGGCCGATTGCATCGGCCCCGACGCCAGCACCTTGCCATACAGGGCGGGCGAGACTTCCTCGACGCCTTCGATCCTCGCCAGCCGCGATGCGATGCCCCGCCAACCTTCAATGCCCGTCGATGGCGTCTTCTCCAGCAGCACCACATGCGGCGTTGCGCCCAGCAGGCTCTCCTCCAGCGCCCGGCGGAAGCCGCTGTTGATGGCCAGCGCGATCACCAGCGCCATCACGCCCGCCGCCACCCCCGCCACCGACACCGCCGTCACCAGCGGTATCACCGCCTGCCGGCGCTTCGCCAGCAGGTAACGGGCGGCGACGAACCATTCAAACGTCCGGCTCACCTGGAAGACGCCTGCCTCAGCCACTCCGCAATCCCGATCTCGCCCTCGGGCCGCAACAGCGGGAACAGAATCACGTCGCGGATCGATTTCTGCCCGGTCAGGATCATCGTCAGGCGGTCGATGCCGATGCCCTCGCCCGCCGTGGGCGGCATGCCGTAACACAGCGCCCGCAGATAATCCTCGTCCATCTGATGCGCCTCCTCGTCGCCGCGC
The DNA here is from genome assembly GCA_937920635.1 of uncultured Bryobacteraceae bacterium. GTDB lineage: Bacteria > Acidobacteriota > Terriglobia > Bryobacterales > Bryobacteraceae > JANWVO01. Next base: position 114,782 of record CAKZUE010000020.1, on the reverse strand, counting down.
TCGCGCATCGCCAGCTGCATCTCGAACCGCCGGCGCTGCTCGTCGGGGTCGTTCAGCTCGGTGAAGGCGTTGCCGATCTCCATGCCCGCGGCATAGATCTCGAAGCGGTCCGTCATCGATGGATCGTCGGGATTCTGTTTGGCCAGCGGCGACACTTCCACCGGGTATTCGTAAATGATGGTTGGCTGCACAAGCGCCTCTTCGCAGTGGCGCTCGAACAGGTCCACCAGCGCCTCGCCGGGCGTCTGCTTGTCCGAGTGCCGCAGCAGCCACTCGGGGTCGCGGACCTGCCCCGGCGTGGGCTTCGGCCCGTGCTTCCAGAATTCAATCACCGCCTCGCGCATGCGGTAGCGGCGCACGTTGCCGAAATCCAGCTCCAGCCCGTTGTAGTGCACCTTCGCCGAGCCCGTGGCTTCGACAGCCGTCCGTTCCAGCAGTTCGCAGCTCAGGTCCATCAGGTCGCGGTAATCGGCGTAAGCCTGATAGAACTCGAGCATCGTGAATTCGGGGTTGTGGCGCGTGGAGATGCCTTCGTTGCGGAAGTTCCGGTTGATCTCGTAAACCCGCTCCATGCCGCCGGTGACCAGCCGCTTCAGATAGAGCTCCGGCGCAATGCGCAGGTAGAGGTCGATGTCGAGCGTGTTGTGGTGGGTGACGAACGGACGCGCCGCCGCGCCTCCATACAGCGGCTGCATCATCGGCGTCTCCACCTCGATGAAGCCGCGCTCGTTCAACTGGCGGCGCAGGGAGGCGATCAGCCGGGCGCGCGTCTCGAAGACCTTCAGCACCTCTGGATTGGCGATCAGGTCCAGGTAGCGCTGCCGGTAGCGCAGCTCGACATCCTCGAGCCCGTGATACTTCTCCGGCAGCCCGAGCAGGTTCTTGGAAAGGAACGTGAGCTTCTCGGCATGAATCGACAGCTCGCCCGTCTTCGTGCGGAACAGGTAGCCTTCGACGCCGGCGATGTCGCCGAGATCCAGAATCTGATACAGGCGGAACTCATTCTCGCTGACTGCGTCCTTCCTGACGTACACCTGAATGCGCTCGCCGAGCTGCTGCATATGGAAGAAGCCCGCCTTGCCCATGCGGCGCACGGTCATCACCCGCCCGGCGGCGCGCACGCGGACGCGGTCCTTCTCCAGAGTCTCGGCGTCCGCCGCCGACCATGAGGCGCGGATCTGCGGCACCGTGTGGGTGAACTCGAATCTCTGCCCGTACGGGCGCCAGCCCAGCGCTTCGATCTCGCGGATGCGCGCGAATCGCTGCTCGAAAAGCTCCTGCTCGAGGGACAATGCGGGACTCCTTTGGGGGAAACCTTCATTATAATGGGACACTTGCGGTCGCTCAGCATCGTCATCCCCGCCTACAACGAGGAGCAGCGCCTCCCGGCCACGCTGCGGGCCATCGCGTCCTATCTCGAAACAAAACAACTGGATTTTGTCGAAGTGCTGGTTGTGGACGACGGCTCGCGTGACCGCACCGCCGAAGTGGTGCGCCAGGCGGCGGCGGCCGACGCCCGCATCCGCCTGCTCCAGAACCCCGGCAACCGCGGCAAGGGCTACGCCGTCCGCCACGGCATGCAGGAAGCCCGCGGCGAGTGGGTGCTGTTCACCGACGCCGATCTGTCCGCCCCGATCGAGGATTTCGACCGCCTGGAGAACGCCGTGCAGCGGGAGAACGCCGGCGGCGCCATCGGCTCGCGCGCCGTCGACCGCAGCCTGGTGCTCAAGCACCAGCCGCCGTTCCGGGAATTCAGCGGGCGGGTGTTCAACCTCGCCATGCGGTTGGTCACCGGGCTGCCGTACCGCGATACCCAATGCGGATTCAAGCTCTTCCGGCGCGACGTGGCGCGGTGCGTGGCCGCGCGCCAGCGGAGCGACGGCTTCGGCTTCGACGTTGAGATCCTGTACATTGCGAAAAAACACGGCTTCAGAATTCTCGAAGTGCCCGTGCGCTGGGCCAACGTCGAGGGCACCAAGGTGAGCCTTTTGAAAGGCCTGGCGGCGTTTCTCGATCCGCTCCGCGTCCGCTGGAACGACCTGCGCGGGCTGTATCGTTGACCTTGCCATTGACACGCCGGTGCGGCGGTGATACCGTGAAATTGCGGTTAAGAGGACTGCCCGATGTGGTCCGCGGAGGTCTTCCTCCCTTAGCCGTCCTTTCTTTTTCTGGCTTGGCAGTCGAATCCGTCGCCCTGCCCGCAAAGCTATCATGGACAGGGTGTACATTTTGTACGCAGACGAGTCCGGGGCGGCTGGCGACAAGCATCAAAGGTTTTTTGTCCTGGCCGGAATTGCGGTTTTCGACCGGCAGACGTGGTGGCTGTCCCGCGAGCTGGATAAACTTGTGGGCCGGCTCTTTCCTCATCAGGCTGAAGCGGAGCTGCACGCAACCACATCTTTCAGGGCAAGAGAATCTGGCGTTCAGTCGGAATCCAGGCGAGGGTGGAGGCGTATCAGACAGCCCTCTCATTGATCAAGAAGAGCATGCCGCTGTTCGGGGTTGGCGTCGAAAGAGCGTGCCTCGTGGGCCAGGATCCAGTGGAGTATGCTTTCGAACAACTGTGCAGCCGCTTCGATATGTACCTCGGGCGGCATTACAAGAGGAGGAACGACCCGCAGAGGGGTCTGATCGTCTTTGACAAGACCAGCTACGAAACATCATCTTCAGGGGCTCGCCGCCGGGTTCCGGACGGTGGGCCACAGATTCGGAAGGGTGCACAACCTGTCCGAGGTTCCACTCTTCCTTGACTCGCGCGCTTCTCGCCTGGTCCAGCTTGCGGATCTTGTGGCCTATGCACTTTTTCGGTATCTCGAGCATGAGGACCAGCGCTTTTTCCGGCTGATTGAGGGGCGCTTCGATACGGAGGGGGGCGTTCGTCATGGCCTCCACATCAAGTCCAGGCGGGGCTATCCAACTGTAGAAGAGACATGAGGCGCCGAACGTTTTTCTCGCTGTTTCCGGGGGTGGTCAGCGCTGTTTCCAACGCCAGCCCGGCGGATTCCCCAATTTGGTTTGATTCCCCGGCGCGCCACTTCACCGAATCGCTCCCTCTGGGCAACGGGCGGCTGGGCGCCATGGTCTTTGGCGGCGTGCGCGAGGAGCGGATCGTTCTCAACGAAAGCTCGATGTGGTCCGGCTCGGTGGAAGACGCCGATCTGGAAGGCGCCGCCGAGGCGCTGCCGGAAATTCGCCGCCTCCTGATGGAAGGCCGCAATGTTGAAGCCGAAGAGCTCGTCAACCGCCACTTCGTCTGCAAAGAAAAAGGCTCAGGGCGCGCCCGCGGCAAGGACCTGCCTTTCGGCTGCTATCAGGTGCTCGGCGATCTGCGGATCGAATTCGATCATCCGGAAGAGGCCTCCGGCTACCGGCGCGAACTGGATCTGGAGAGCGCCGTGGCGCGCGTCTCCTACGAGTCAGGTGGCGCGCGGTTCGAGCGCGAAGCCATCGCCAGCGCGCCGGCGCAGGCCATTCTCATCCGGCTGGGCTGCTCGCGTCCCGGCGGGCTGAGTTTCCGCGCCTCCCTCAGCCGCCCGGAGCGCGCGCGGACGAGCGCGGAGGGAGACCGGGCGCTGGTGATGACCGGCGCGCTGGCCGACGGGCGCGGCGGCGATGGCGTGCGGTTCGCCGCGCGGCTCGAAATTCATGCAAAAAGCGGCCGAATTTCCGCCAAAAATGGCACAATTCAGGTGGAAAATGCCACTGAAGCGGCGCTCGTTATCACCGCCGCCACCAACTACTCCCGCTTCGCGAAACTCTCCGCTGACGATCCGGCGCGGATCTGTTTGGAGCACCAGCGCCGCGCGCGCCGGCCCTGGCGGCTGTTGCTCGCCCAACATACGGCCGACTACCGCCGCTGGTTCACCCGCTTCACCATCGATCTCGGCCCCGGGCGCGGCGATCTGCCGCTGCCCGGGCGCCTCCGCGAGGCTTACGAGAAGGGCGGCGATCCTCAACTGGCCGCGCTCTACTGCCAGTACGGCCGATACCTGCTGATCTCCAGCTCCCGCCCCGGCGGGCTGCCCGCCAACCTTCAGGGCATCTGGGCCGAGGAGCTGCAAACGCCCTGGAACGGCGACTGGCACCTCAACATCAACGTGCAGATGAACTACTGGCCCGCGGAAGTGACCGGGCTCGGCGAACTGCACGAGCCGCTGTTCGCGCTCACGGAAAGCCTGGTCCAGCCGGGCTCGAAAACCGCCCGCGTTTATTACGCGGCGCGCGGCTGGGTGGCGCACACAATCACCAACGCGTGGGGGTTCACCGCGCCGGGCGAGCAGGCCAGTTGGGGCGCCACATCGAGCGGCTCTGGCTGGCTGTGCCAGCACCTGTGGGAGCACTACCTGTTCACGCGCGACCGGGAGTTTTTGCGCCGCGTCTGGCCCGTGCTGGAGGGCGCCGCCCGCTTCTACGCCGACATGCTGGTAGAAGAACCGAAGCACGGCTGGCTGGTCACCGCTCCGGCCAATTCCCCGGAAAACTCGTTTATTCTGCCCGATGGACGCCGCGCCGCCATCTGCATGGGGCCCGCGTTCGACATGCAGTTGCTGCGATATCTGTTCGCCGCCGTCATCGAGGCTTCCCGCATTCTCAACACCGGCGGGGAGCTGCGCCGGGAGCTGGAAGAGAAGCGCGCGCGGCTGGCGCCGAGCCGCGTGGCCAGCGACGGCCGCCTGATGGAGTGGCTCGAAGAATACAAGGAAGCCGAACCGCAGCACCGCCATGTGTCGCATCTCTGGGGCCTGCATCCAGGCTCCGAGATCACGCCGGAGGAGACGCCGGCGCTGGCCGCCGCCGCCCGGAAATCACTGGAAGGGCGCGGCGACGGGGGCACCGGGTGGTCGCTGGCGTGGAAGGTGAGTTTCTGGGCGCGGCTCGGCGACGGCAACCGCGCCGCGCGGCTGCTGAGGAACCTGTTGAGGCCTGTGGCGGCGGGCGATAGCGGGGTGCGCATGGGCGGCGGCGGCACTTACCCCAACCTGTTCTGCGGGCATCCGCCCTTCCAGATCGACGGCAACTTCGGCGGAGCGGCGGGCATCGTCGAGATGCTGGTGCAAAGCCACAACGGCGTGGTGCGGCTGCTGCCTGCCTTGCCGGAGCAATGGCGCGATGGGCGCGTCACGGGGTTGCGGGCGCGAGGCGGGTTCGTGGTGGATTTGGCGTGGCGCGGAGGGCGGCTGGAGGAAGCGCGCATCCGCAGTCTGGCTGGCGGCTTGCTGCGGTTGCGCTACGGGAATAGGACGATCGAGCGTGGCACGCGCGCGGGCGGCACGGTGACGGTGCGGGCGGCGGACTTCCAGCCGGCGGCGGGTTGACCCTCGCGGCAGCCGAGGGTCTTGCCGTTTGACACCCTTTCTGCCGGCTTTCTATACTGGAGTTTCGCCCCGATGGCGGGGCGGCGACTCGATTTGTGCCCGCGGGCCGCGCCTGAGGCGGCGGGCCTCTGACCTCCAGGATTACCCATGCCGAAGAGAACGTTTCAGCCGAACAATCACCGGCGCGCCAGGACCCACGGATTCCGCGCCCGGATGAAGACCAAGACGGGGCGTGCCGTGCTGGCGCGGCGGCGGGCGCGTGGCCGTTGGAAGCTCACCGTCAGTGACGAACGGGCTGTCCGCTACGCAAAGACCAAATAACACGGGCGGCGCCGGGCTCGAGCGGTTTCCCCGGTCGAAGCGCCTGACCCGCTCCGCCGAGTTCCGGCTCGTCTATGATCGAGGCACCCGCGTCGTGAGCCCTTACTTCGTGGCCTTCTGCTGGCAGAGCGGCAGCGGGGAGCCGCGCGTGGGTTTCACCGCTCCCCGCTCCCTGGGCAAGGCAGTCTTGCGCAATCGCATGCGCCGCCGCCTGCGGGAGACCATTCGCCGCCGCCTCTGGCGGCTGGCGCCCGGGTGGTGGATCGTGTTCAACCTTCGTAAGTCCTGCCTCGACGCCCCGCAACGGGAGCTCGATGCCGCGGTGGACAGGGTGGTTCAGCAATGCGCCTCCTGATCGTGTTGTTGATCCGCGGCTACCAGCGGTGGCTCTCTCCCCTCCTGCCTTCCTCCTGCCGGTTCCACCCCACGTGCAGCGAGTACATGCGCCAGGCTGTGGAGCGCCATGGAGCTCTGCGCGGCGTCTGGATGGGTCTGAAACGTCTGGGCCGCTGCCAGCCCCTGTGCGCCGGCGGCTTTGATCCCGTGAAGTAAAGCAAGGAGAACGGATGGCCGATTCCACCCAAGGCGGCAAGAAGCCCGCTGGCAGCGAAATGAGCATGGAGACCCGTCTCCTGATCGCCTTCGGCCTGATGGGCCTGGTGTTGTTCGCCTCGCAGTATTTCCTGCCCAAGCCCGCTCCGCCGCCGCAGAAGAAAGCCGAAACGGCGCAGATCCAGGTCCAGCAGACCCCCGAAGCAGAGCAGCCCTCGGCGCCGCAGCCGCCCGCGCCCGCCGCCCGGAAGGCGCCCAAGGCCCCAGCCAAGGCTCAGCCCGAGCCGCAGCGCATCGCGGGCGAAAAGGAAGAGACGCATGTTCTGGAGACCTCCGTCTACCGGATCGTGTTCTCCAACCGGGGCGCCGCCATCCGCAGCTGGGTGCTGAAGCGATACCGCGACAGCGCCGGCAATCCCGTGGAGCTCGTCAATGCCGCCGCCGCGCCCAAAGCCGGCTGGGCATACTCCTACGTCTTTCCGCGCGAAAAGCCTGCATCCGACCTGAACACCGTGCTGTTCGCCGTCAGTCAGCCGGATCCGCTTGCCATCGAATTCCGCTATGACGACGGCTCGACGCGCGCCGTCAAGCGCTTCCGGTTCGAGCAGGGCAAGTACCTCGGCCAGCTTTACAGCGAAGTGGCCAGCCAGGGCCGCCCCATCGAGCACCATCTCGCCTGGCGCGGCGGCTTCGGCGACCGGACCGTTCACAATCCCACCGGCGTGCAAAAGACCGTGTACTACGACGCGGTGAAGCAGAAGCTGGTGGAAGAGGGCGTGCACTCCGCCGACAAAGGACCCCTCACGACCTCCGGCTCATTCCACTTCGCGGGTATCGAGGACACTTACTTCGCCGCCGTCGCTCTGCCGCGCGGCGAATCCAGCATCGAGTTCACCGCCTGGAGCGATCTCGTGGCCGAGACGCAGGGCGGCGAGGAGAAGCCGCATGCAGGCGTCTCCCTCGGCGGCCGCGCCGTGAATGAGTGGGCTTTTTTTGTCGGACCCAAAGACACCAATATTCTCCGCGCCACTGACCGGAAGCTGGAAACCATGATCGACTGGGGCTGGTTCTGGTTCATCGCCAAGCCCCTGTTCCTCGCGCTGCACTGGATCAACGACCACTGGACCGGCAACTGGGGCTGGGCCATTGTCATCGCCACCATCATCATCAACCTGATCATGCTCCCGTTGCGCTTCTCGCAGTTGAAGAGTTCGCAGAAGATGGCGCAGATCCAGCCCCAATTGCAGGCCATCCAGGCCAAATACAAGGGGCTCTCGATGAAGGATCCCAAGCGCCAGAAGATGAACGAGGAGATGATCGCGCTGTACCAGAAGCACGGCATCAACCCGATGGGCGGCTGCCTGCCTTTGCTGCTTCAGATGCCGTTCTTCATCGCCTTTTTCAAAGTGCTTTCGGTGGCCATCGAACTGCGCGGCGCCCATTGGCTGTGGGTCACCGACCTCTCCCAGCCGGAAGCCTCCTTCATCCGCCTGCTGCCCGTCGGCATGCTGATCACGCAGGTGGTTCTCCAGAAGATGACGCCTGTGGCCAGCCCCGATCCGAGCCAGCAGCGGCTGATGATGGTGATGATGCCGGTCATGCTGACCGTGCTCTTCTACAGCGCCTCCAGCGGCCTGGTGTTATACTGGCTCACTGGCAACGTCGTCGGCATCGTACAGCAATACTTCTTCAACAAGACAGCCGCAAAGCCCTCCCCGGCGCCCGCGCCGGCGCCGAAAGCGAAATAAGGAAGCACCCTGATGAGCGAGCGCCTCTACACGGTTGACACGGTAGGCGATCAGATCGCCGACTTCCTCGACGCGGTCCTTGACGCCATGGACCTCGACGTCGAATACGAAATCCTGGATGGGCCCGACGCCGGCGACTACTTCGAAAAGCCCTCGCTGGTGGTCAAGTTCAGCGGCAACGACCTCCATTACCTGACGAACAACAAGGCGGAGGTCCTGCTCGCGCTGGAACAGTTGACGCAGGAAGTCCTGCGGATGGCGCCGGACGAGCACGCGCTGATCTGTTTCGACGCCAACGACACGCGCCTGCTGCGCCAGGAAGAGCTGCGCCTGAGCGCGCTGACCGTCGCCGATCAGGTCCGCGAAACGAAGACTCCTTACCGCTTCAACCCGATGAACAGCCGCGAGCGGCGGCTCATCCATCTGGCGTTGCGGGACATGACCGACCTGCGCAGCGAAAGTTCGGGCGCGGGGCCTTACCGCCACGTAGTCGTCTATCCGGCGGGCATGCCCTCGCTGCCCGAGCCGCCCATGCCGCCGGAGCCGCCCCGCCGGCCCTCCCCCTCTTCCGGCCCATCTGACCGCCGCGGCCGCAGGGACGGCGGACACAGGGGAAGAGACGACGGCGGCAGCCGCGGCAGAGGCAGAGGCGGGCCGCGCGGGCGCGGGCGCGGAGACCGCCGCGACCGTCACTGAAGCCGCATCGCGGTGAACCGGCTCGACACGATCGTTGCCATCGCCACGCCGCCCGGCGCCGGCGGCCTCGGCATCGTGCGCATCTCCGGCGCCGAAGCACGCTCCGTGGCGGAGGCGATTCTGCGCCTGCCCGCGGAGCATGAGTGGACGCCGTGGCGCGCCACGCACGGCTTCCTGCTCGACGAAGATGGCGCAGCCGTGGATGAGGTGATCGTCACCTTCTTCGCCGCCCCGCGCAGCTACACGGCCGAAGACGTGATCGAAATCTCCTGTCACGGTTCGCCCGTGGTGCTCCGCCATTGCGTCAGCCGCGCCTTGCGCGCCGGCGCCCGTGCGGCCGAACCCGGCGAGTTCACCCTGCGGGCCTACCTGAACGGCCGCATCGATCTGCCCCGCGCCGAGGCCGTGCGGGATCTGATCCACGCCACTACGCTGTATCAGGCGCGGGTGGCCGCCCAGCAGCTTGAGGGCTCGGTCTCGCGCGCCGTGCAGCCCGTCAAAGACGCGCTCGTCGAGCTGATCTCCTTGCTGGAAGCGGGCATCGACTTCGCCGAGGACGACGTCGCGGTGGCGCCTATGGAAGAGATCGACGCACGGCTGCACGCCGTGCTGGAGGGGCTCGACAGATTGCTGTCCAGCTACGCCTGGGGCAAGTATGTCCACGACGGCATCACGCTGGCCATCGTGGGCCGCCCCAATGTCGGCAAGAGCAGCCTCTTCAACGCGCTGCTCGGCCAGGACCGCGCCATCGTCACCGACATCCCCGGCACCACGCGCGACACGGTGAGCGAATCGTTCGCGCTGGGAGGCGTGCCGGTGCGCCTGGTCGACACAGCGGGCATCCGCGAGAGCGCGGATACCGTCGAGCGGCTCGGCATCGAGCGCACCCGGCGCGCCATGGCCGACGCGGACCTCACTCTCTTCGTGCTGGATCTGAGCGAGCCGTTGACGGAAGCCGACCGCGAGATCCTCGCGCGCACGGAGCAGCAGGGCTGGCGTGTCCTCGTCGGCAACAAGTGCGACCTGCCGCGGCGCATGGAGGCGGGCGTGGAAGAGATCGCCGTTTCGGCGCAATTGGGCGACGGCATCGCCGAACTGAAGCGCATGCTTGTGCAGCGCATCGCTCCGGCAGGAATCGCCGCGCCGCAGTCGGGGCTCATCACCAGCGCGCGCCATGAGGCGCTGCTGCGCGAAGCGCGGGAAGCCGCACAGAAGGCGCGCGAAGCGAACTCGTTCGGGCTGCCGCACGAGCTGCTCCTGCTCGACTGCTACGCCGCCCTCCGTCCTCTGGATGCGCTCACCGGCGCCACCACCGCCGACGACATCCTGAACCGCATCTTCTCGACGTTCTGCATCGGGAAGTAAAGAGGCGGCTGGCCGCTCTTGCCAATGGGCGGCTGTTCGAGCTCACGACAGTACCAGCCGCGCCCCCTCACGGCGCAATAGCTCGTGAGGGAGAATGCATCGCACCCCCACTCCCAGGCAAACGTCCGGAATCTTGATCTGTTTCTGTGAGCCGCGCGGCACTTCGTAGGTCACCACCGTATGGCGGCCCTGGAGCGCCTGAGCCACAAGAAAGTAGTCCGCGGTTTGCAGGAAAGTATTGATCGCCGATGTGAGGTAGTTCTGGTTGCGGATCCAGTTGCTGACGGCGGAGAAATGCGGAGCGGTCGCAGCGTCCGGAGAAATGAAAAAGCTGTCGGGCAAACTGCCGGCCCACTTTGCAAGGTCGTCCTGCTGCTCTCTCAACTCGTCGTGGACCCGGTCAATGCTGTAAACCTTGCCGGCGCCGTGTTGCTGACGCAGCCAGTCCCAGAAGCCCGGGCAGAAATCAAAGCCGTAGTGGACGCGCTTGGCGGTAATGAACACGTTGCTGTCCAGCAGGTAGGCCATCAGTAGCTGAACCCGAGCTGCTTCGCCAGGCTGTCAAACACCGCCATGCGCCTGAACCCAAGCAGCCGCATCGCTTCTGTAAAAGTCGTCCGCCCGCTGATGGTGCTGGCCACCAGCGCATGCTCGAACCGCCTGCTGGCGCGTGCGCCCAACGTTCGGTAAAAGTCACCGCCTTCATGGCCTGCCGCCAGCTCCCGCACTCTTTCGCGTTCCTGCCGGTAGGCGCGCCAGAACTCCTGCTCGCTCTGGAAGACCCCGGCATCGAGAAGCCTTCGCAGAATCACAAGTGAACTCACCTTGAAGCGCCGCGCGAGACGCGCCGCGGCGTCCGGCCATGGCTCGGCAGGGCGAAGCTCCCGGCGCAGATTTGCCAGCGGGACGAGCAGCTCCGCTGCGACCTGGTTGCACCAGCGTTCAGCCTCTTCGCCGGGCAAGTGCGATGCTTCAGCATCGGACAGCGCGGACTCTCCGAGCGCCAGATGCGCCAGCTCATGTGCCAGGGTGAACATTTGCGCCGCTTTTGTGTCCGCCCCGTTGATGAAAACCAAAGGCGCATACGGATCCGATAAGGCAAATCCGCGGAACTCTTCTGCGTCCAGCTTGCGGTGCGTGTTGCTGCCAACGACACCGCTGACCATCACGAGCACGCCCGCTTCTTCCGCCGCCTCAATGAATCGGCGCAATGCCTCGGTCCAGGTGCTGCACTGGTGCCGCGCTTCCAGGTCGAAGTGGATGGCCGTGCGAATCGCTTGGGCTGCGTCCTCAATCGGCGTCATCCTTCTCAACGAGCCGACGAGCGGGACAGGACCGAGTCCTTCTTCGACGGCGAAGTCCTCGTACCAGGCCTGCCGCTGCTGGCATAGATAGATCGCGTCGAGAAGGTTCCCGCTCGGCTTGCGCAAAGAGGCTGGCCGGCGGGTGCGGAAATCCTGAATTGGCAATTGCTCCTCCGGCGGGGCGTCCAGAAAAAAATAGCCGAAAGGCGTGTAGGTAGCGGACGCGAATTCCTGCAACTGCCGTAGCGTCGGCTGCGCTTTCCGGTCGAGCCAATCCTGCAATTTGGGGAACCGGTGTTGAAGCTCCTCCGCCGGCCGGCCGGCTCGCTCGATGGCCCAGCGGAGAATCTCAGGAGCGACTGGCATCTTTGTCATCCTGGCGCTTCCGGCGGCAGTTTAGATAATCGTCCAATCAGCCACGCCCGCGAGGCAGGCGGAGAGCACATGTTTGCCCCCGGTCGGGATCGGACCGGAGGGCTGTTTAGTTCGAATCATCTGCTCCGCAAGCCGAGCATGCGTAGCTCTGTTCATCAATATGCTACAGGAAGAGGCGATTGCGCCATGAGGCGTTGTTGCGCGAGGCTCGCGAAGCCGCACAGAAGGCGCGCGAAGCGAACTCGTTCGGGCTGCCGCACGAGCTGCTCCTGCTCGACTGCTACGCCGCCCTCCGTCCTCTGGATGCGCTCACCGGCGCCACCACCGCCGACGACATCCTGAACCGCATCTTTTCCACCTTCTGCATCGGCAAATAGGGCTGCCCCGCTTGGTCTGCGGCAGGAGTGGCGGGCGCCTTCTCCCGATGCGCAGTTCTGGCCGGTGTCATGGCTTCGCCGTGGCGCGCGGAAGCTTGAGATGCGGCGATATAATGCCCCCTGATTTCGTGCCGGGGAGGTGATCAGGTGCGCAAGCTGCGCTTTGTCATGATCGGCGCCGGATTCTGGGCGCGCTATCAGTTGGCCGGATGGCTGGAAACCGGAGGCGCCGTCTGCACGGGCATCTACAACCGCACCCGCGCCAGGGCGGAGGCGCTGGCGCGGGAGTTCGGCGTGGAAAGCGTGTACGGCGATCCCGCGGAAATGATCGAAAAGGAGAAGCCCGACTTCGTCGACGTGCTCACCGATGTGAACACGCATGCGAAGTACACGAAACTCGCCGCCGGCATGGGCTATCCCGTGGTGTGCCAGAAGCCGATGGCAGCCACTTTGGCCGACGCCGAGGACATGGTGCGGTTCTGCCGCGAGCGAGGCGTGACGCTGGCGATCAACGAGAACTGGCGCTGGCAGACCCCGATCCGCGCCTTCAAACAGGCGCTCGACAGCGGCGGGATCGGCGAGGTGTTCCGCGCGCGGATCACCATGGTGAGCGGTTTTCCAGTGTTCCAGAACCAGCCTTTTCTGGCTGAACTCGAACAGTTCATCCTCACCGACATCGGCAGCCATTTGTTCGATACGGCGCGCTTCCTCTGCGGAGAGCCCGATTTGCTGTACTGCCAGACAAAGCGCGTGCACCCGGACATCAAAGGCGAAGACGTCGCCACCGTGATGCTGCGCATGCAGAACGGCGCCACGGTCACCATCGAGATGGGATACGCGGAGAACTATCTGGAGCGCGACCGCTTTCCCGAGACTTTCCTGTTCTCCGAGGGCAGCCGAGGCTCGCTCGAACTGGCGCCGGACTTCTGGCTGCGCACCACCACCAAAGACGGCACCCACGCGCGGCGCATCCCGCCCCCTCGTTACGCCTGGGCCAACCCGGCGTACGACGTCGTTCATTCCAGCATCGTGCCATGCCACGAAAACATCCTTCGCGGGCTGCGCGGCGAGGGTCCGATCGAAACCTCCGGCGAGGACAATCTGAAGACCGTCCGGTTGATCTTCGCCGCATATGACTCGGCGGCGCGCGGCGCCGCAGTGGCGGTTTAGTCCGCAAAGAGGAAGCCATGCATCTTCAGGCAGGAGAATGGTCGCTCGAGTTTCGCGATGGCGATTTGTGGCATATCCGCGCCGCCGGCGTGGAGGCTGTGGAGCGGATCTATTTCGCCCTGCGGGACCAGAATTGGGGCACGGTTCCTTTCCGCATCGCGGACCTGAAGCAGGAAGCAGGGGCTGACGGCTTCCGGATCTCGTTCGAAGCCTTCCACGACAGCGGCGGCATCCGCTTCCGCTGGCGCGGTTCCATCGAAGGCGATGCCGCGGGCGTGCTGCGGTACCGAGCCGCCGGCGAGGCGGAAAGCGCCTTCCGGCGGAACCGGATCGGGCTTTGCCTGCACCACCCCATGCCGTTGTCCGGCCGCGAGATCCTCGTGACACATCCGGACGGACGGCCGGACAGGGCCGCTTTCCCGCGGCTCATTTCTCCCCATCAGCCGGTTCTGGATATCCGCTCGATGCGGTATCCGCTCGGCTTCGGGCGGGAAATCGAGATCGAATTTTCCGGCGATGTCTGGGAAATGGAGGATCAGCGGAACTGGTCGGACGCCAATTTCAAGACCTATCCAACGCCGCTTTCTCTGCCTTTTCCGGTTGAGCTTCAGCCTGGATACCGGGTGGAGCAGTCGGTCGAAATCCGCCTCCGCCACGCCCGGACGGAAACGCCTGTTCCCGCCGGGCTGGTCCTCGATGCGATCCCGCCTGAGCCCGGCAATGTGCAGAGACTTCACAAGCTCAAGATTGCGCATCTCCGGGTGGACGACCCCGCGCGTCTGGCGGAGGCGGCGCGGTGGAACCTCCCGCTGGAGCTCGCCCTTCATCTTGGCGATGAGCCGGAACAGCGGATGGCATCGCTCCATCCGCCCGCGGCGCCGCTGGCGCGCGTCATCGTGTACCGCCAGGGCGAACCTGTTGCTTCTCCCCGCTGGTTGGAGATCGTGCGCGCACGCTTCGCGAACACCCCGGTTCTGCCCGGCGCCAACGGCTTCTTCGCCGAGCTGAACCGGAACCGTTCCTCCGACTTTTCCCAGGGTGTCGCTTTTGGCCTGCACCCGCAGGTTCATGCCTCCGATGACGAGAGCATCATGGCGAACCTCGCCTCGCACGACGCCATGATCGAGACGGTCCGGTCGTTCGCGGGCGGTGCGCCGGTGTTCTTGACTCCCGTGCGGTTCGCTCCGCCGGGCGTCAGCGATGCGCGGCTCTTCACCGGGCTGGGAGCGGCATGGACGCGAGGCGCGCTGGCGAATTTCTCGCGCTTGGGGGTGGCATCCGTGACGCTCCACTCGGTCAGCGAGGTTCTGAATTCCCCAATGCTGGGGCGCCTTTTCTCGGGAGGATTGCCTGCATGAAGCCCGCAATAGCCTGGGGTATTCTGGCCGTTTTGATCGGCGGGATTTTTAACGGCAGCTTCGTGGCCCCGATGAAAAAACTGGACGGCTGGCGTTGGGGACACGGCTGGTTCATCTATTCGCTCATCGGGCTGGTCGTGGTTCCCTTCATTGCCGCGCAGTGGACGGTGCCCGGGCTGTGGACCGTGCTCGCCACCGCCGATCGCAGCGCGCTCATCAGCTCCGTCCTTTTCGGCTTCGGTTGGGGTATCGGCTCCGTGCTGTTCGGCGTCGGGGTCGACCGCATGGGGCTGGCGGTAGGATACGGGCTGATTCTCGGACTGATCGCGCCGATCGGCACGTTTGTGCCGCTGATCGTCCTGCACCCGGACCGGCTGTGGACAAAGCAGGGAGCGAGCCTGCTGGCGGGCACGCTCATTGTGCTGGGAGGAATCTACCTGTGCGCCAAAGCAGGCAAGATCCGCGAGGATGCGGGCGGCGGCGCCGGGCGCCCGCGGCAGGGCTTCGCCGTGGCGTTGCTGATCTGCTTTCTGGCGGGCGTCTTCAGCCCGATGCTGAATCTGAGCTTCGCCTTCGGCGCCGGGCTGCAAAGGCGTGCGGAAGAACTGGGCGCGACGCCGAACAACGCCACCAACGCCATCTGGCTGGTGACGTTGCTGGCCGGGTTCCTGCCGAATGCGGTCTATGCTCTGAAACGCGTTTTCGATGACAACGCCCTGCCGGAGTTCCGCCTCCATGCCGGGCGGAATATGTTCTGGGCGTCCCTGATGGGCGTGCTGTGCTTCGCCAGCTTTCTCGTTTACGGCTTCGGCGCCACCGCGCTCGGCGATCTGGGGCCCGTGGTGGGCTGGCCTCTGTTCATGTCCATGGCGCTGATCACCTCGAACACTTTGGGTCGGCTGAGCGGCGAGTGGCAGGGCGCGCCGCCGCGCGCTCTGCGCTATTCGCTGGCCGGCATCGGTACGCTGATTCTCGCCATCGTCGTCATCTCGGCGGGCAACGCCTGAGGCAAGCATGCAACTCGGCATCGGCACCTACTGCTACATGTGGTCGCTCGCGCAGAAGCGGCTGGACGCGCACGGGCTGCTCGAGCAGGCCTCGCGGCTTGGCGTGAGGCGCGTGCAATTCGGCCCGAACGATCCGCTCGAACCCGGCCGGGCCTGCGACGTCATCCGCGATGCGCGCGGGCGCGGCCTGACCCTCGAGATCGGCATGGCGGGGCTCGACACGGAAGAGATCCGCCGGCAACTGGAACTGTGCCGCGAGGCCGGCTCGCCGCTGCTGCGCACGGTGCTGTCGGAAGCGGCCGAGGACGCGCCCCCGGTGGAGTGGATCGAGCAGCAGCTTCAGGCCGCGCTGCCGTGGCTCGAGAAGGCGCGCATTCCGCTGGCGCTCGAGAATTCTGTCACTCCGGCGGCTGAACTGGCGCGCCTGCTCTCGGGACCCTGGCTCGGGGCGACGCTCGACACCGTGAACTCGCTGGCCATCGGCGAAGGCTGGCGCCATGTGGTGGAATGCCTCGCGCCGGTCACGGTGTGTTTTCATGTGAAAGACTTCCACATTCGCCGCGAGTGGCACAAGATGGGCTTCCGTGTGGAAGGGCGGCCCGCGGGGCGCGGCCAATTGGACATCCCCTGGATCCTGTCCCTGCTCGGCCCCCGTTGCCAGAGCGCCATTTTGGAATTATGGCCGCCGGAGCTCGCCACCGTGGAAGAGACCGTGGAGCAGGAGCAGGCTTGGGTGGCGGAGAGCATTCGAGAGTTGCGCAAGTGGATTCCTGAATAGCGGAGGCAATCATGAAGACTGTAGCGATCATCGGCGCGGGGGGCAAAATGGGCGCCCGCGCGGTGCAGAAGCTCGCCGGCGCCGGACGGTGGAAGCTGCTGCTGTGCGAAAGCGACCCTCAAAAGGCCGCGGGGCTCGACGTCACGCCGACCCCGGAGGCCATGCGGCAGGCTGACTATGTGGTGATGGCTGTTCCGGATGCGCTGATCGGGCGCATCGCCAGCGGGCTCGTGCCGCTGATGAAAGACGGCGGCACGCTGATCATGCTGGACGCGGCTGCCGCTTATGTTGGCGAGCTGCCGTCCCGAGCGGGCGTCACGCAGATGATCGCCCATCCGTGCCATCCCCCCTTCTTCACCGTGCAGCCCACGCCGGAAGCGCAATCGGACTACTTCGGCGGCATCGCCACGCAGGACATCATCGTGGCGCTGATCGAGGGCGGGCAGACGCAGTTCGAGGAAGGGATCGAAGTCTGCAAGGACATGTTTGCTCCGGTGAACCGCGCGCTCCAGGTGACGCCGGAGCAGTTTGCGCTGCTCGAGCCGGCAATGTCGGAGATCCTGGTTGGCGCCGCCTGCTGCTGGATGAAGGACGTTCTGGAAGAGACGGTGGCGCGCGGGGTGCCGCGGGAGGCGGCCGAGGCGTTTATGGCGGGCCACGCCCAGATCGCTCTCGCCATCGCCTTCGGCGCCGAGAAAGCGCCTTTCTCCGACGCCGCCAAGCTGGCCATCGAGTGGGGCACGAAGCACTACATCCACCCGGAATGGCGGCGGGCTTTCGACCGCGATGTGCTGGAAAAGGCGATTGAATTCATGCTCCGGCCGCCCAGCGGTGCGTAAGAAAAGCCCGCAGGGCGAGCGGAGAAAAAGGAATGGAGCCACCCGCCGGGATCGAACCGGCGACCTGCTGATTACGAATCAGCCGCTCTGCCAGCTGAGCTAGGGTGGCTCTCTTTTCAATATGCCACAGGCAGGGCCGGTTGCGCCACGCGGTACGGACCGTGGCCGCTAACGGCGGCACGCATCGCGCAGCCGCTCGAAGGCCACATGGACTTCCGGGTCTGCCAGAGCAGTGGCAGCGCGATCGGCGCGCGATTCCAAAGCCTGCCGGCACAGCGCATCCCGCTCACGCGCGGAGAGCAGAGAAGCGAGGGCGGCGGCGTTCGAGAAATACGGCTTGAGCACGTCAGGATCGTTCGGCGTGGTTTGCAGCAGCGAGGCGTAGATTCCGGAAGCGCGCAGACGGTGAGCCGTTTCGTCCGCGCGGACGCCTTGCCAGGAGGCGAACTGCGCGAGCCAGACCTCAGCGATCGCGGAATTGAGCCGTGCTTCCCGGTGTCCGGGGTCGTTCTCGATCAGGCGGCGCGCGGATGCCAGCGCCGCTTCCAGAATCGCCTCGCCGCGCCGCCACTGCGGCGTGCCCACCAGCGCCGCGGCGTAACGGATAGCCGTCGCCTGTAAATCGAGCTGGGCGCGCGAGTCGGCCGGATCGGAGGCGGCGCGGCGCTCGGCGGTGAGCCAGGCGCTTTCCAGCAGCCGCCGCGCCTCGGCCTCGTACGATGCGGGCGCGTACAGCAGCAGCGAGCCCAACAGCGACTGGCCCACCATGACATTCCGCTCCAGCGTGGCGCTGCCCGGCAGTGAAGCGCGCATCTGTTCGAGCACGGCGTTGGCCTCTCTCTGCACGCGGATGGCGGCATCGGAATCGCCCCGGGCTTCGTGGATGCGGGCCAGCAGGCGCAGATTCGTGGACAGCCGGAGGGCCGTGTCCAGCGACTGCTCCTGCGTGCCGGAAAGCCTGTCGAGCGAGATGGCGCGCTCCACAGCCCGCTGCGCCTCGTCAAGGTTGCCACGGCGGCGCCAGGCGCGCGCCGCGCGCGACGAAGCCAGCGAACCCAGCCTGCGGTAAGGCGCGGACAGCGCATCCTGACGAAGCAGCTGATCGGCGAACCGCTGCGCCTGCTGCGCCCGGTCCAGCGCTTCCTCCAGCCGCCCGGACGCCTCCAGCACCTCGCTCTGCCGGACGAGCAGACGGACGCGCTCCTGGCGGTGCGCGGCGGGCTCATCGGGTATGGCGTCGAGCAGGCTCTGCGCGCGCTCCAGACTCGCCGCCGCGCCGGCGATGTCGCCGAGGCTGCTGGCTGCCGGATCGAACTGAATCTCGCTGATGCGGCGATAGGCGGCGGCCAGGTCGAACAGCAGCTCTGTGTCCCCGCTCGCTTCCGAGGCCATCCGCTCCAGATAGTCGATGGCCGTGCGGACCACGTACTGGCGGGCGCGCGTGGCGCCGGCGATGTCGCGGATCTGCTGCTCGAACTGGAAGACGAAGTCGCCGGCGAGCTGCCGGAGCTGCTGGAAGCGGCGCTCGGCGCGGCGCGCCTGATAGAGGGAAGCGGTCGAACCGGCGAGGATCGATATCAGCAATGCCGCCACCGCAGCCGTGGACCAGCGGTGGCGGCGCAGGAAGCGCAATGCCACATACGACCATGAATCGCCCGTGGCCGAGACAGGCCGGTCGGCGAGGAAGTTGCGCAGATCTTCTTCGAGCTTTTCCACCGAAGCATAACGGCGCTCGGGCTCGGGCTGCAAACATTTGTTGAGGATATTGTCGAGGTCGCCGCGCAGCTCGGGCCGGCGGCTGGAGGCGCGCGGCAGCGTGATGGAGCGCGCCTGGGCGAGGTCGCGGCGCGGGGGCTCGCCGGTGAGCAGGGCGTAGAGAACGCAGCCGAGGCTGAAGATGTCGCTCGCCGTGTTCATCGGCTTGCCTTCCAGTTGCTCCGGGCTGGCGTAATCGGGCGTCATCGCCTGGAGCGTCGCCGGGCCGCTGCGGCTCTCTGTGCTCAACAGCTTCGCAATGCCGAAATCGAGCAGCTTGGGCTCGCCCTCGGGGGTGACGAGAATGTTGGATGGCTTCAGGTCCCTGTGGATCACCAGATGGCGGTGCGCGTGCGCTACAGCCGCACAGACCTTGAGAAACAGTTCCACGATCTGCCGCGAAGTCAGCTTGCGTTCCCGGCACCAGACATCGACAGGAACGCCGTCAATCAGCTCCATGACGAGGTAGGGCGATCCGTCGGCCGTGGTGCCCGCATCGAGCAGGCGGCAGATGTTGGGATGGTTCAGGTCGGCCAGGATCTGGCGCTCCTGCCGGAAGCTTTCCAGCACCGCGGGCGAACGCAGCGCGAGCGGCACGAACTTGATGGCGGCGTGCTGCAGGACTTCGCCGTCGAAGCGCTCCGCCTCGTACACCGTGCCCATGCCGCCGCGGCCGATGGGGCGCGCGATGCGCCACGGGCCCACCTGCTCGCGCGGGGCTGATACCGGCGGCTCGATGCGGGCGGCGAGGTTCAGCACCGGGCGGCTGAGGAACTCCTCCGAGCCGCTGTCGAATTCGGCGAGTTTTTCCGCTTCGGCGCGCAGTTCGGGATCGGCGCAGTGCGAGTCGAGCCAGCGGCGGCGCGCTTCGGGGTCGAGATCGGCGATGGCGTGGAAGATGCGCTCAAGCTCGGGGCTCAAGCGGAGAGCTCCTTGTGCAGCCACGCCTGCGCGAGGCGCAGCTCGCGGTATACCTGCGCGGGCGTGAGGCCCGTGGCCTCGGCCGATTCTTCAGCGGTCATGCCCCCGAAGAAGCGCATTTCGATCAGGCGCGCTTTCATCTCATCCTGCTGCGCCAGGCGGTCCAGCGCCTCGTGGATGGCCAGCACCTGGGCGGCGTCCTGATCGAGCGAGACCACTTCCTCGCGCAGTTCCACCTTTTCCGCGCCGCCGCCGCGCTTCTGCGCCGAGCGCGCGCGGGCGTAATCGATGAGGATCTGCCGCATGACGCGCGCGGCGAGGGCGAAGAAATGGGTGCGGTTCTGGATGTTGCGGGCTTCGCTTTCGACCAGCTTGATATAGGCTTCGTTGACGAGCGCGGTGGCCTGGAGCGTGCGGTCGCGGTTCGAGCCGCCCAGATAGGAATGCGCGAGGCGGCGCAGTTCTGTATAAACGAGCGGCATCAGGGCGTTGACGGCGTTGCCGTCGCCCTGGCGCATGCGCTCGAGCAATTGAGTGACAGATTCCTCAGCCACGGCTCGCGAGTCCCCTCCCTGCCGGCCATCATCCAGAGAGCCGCGCTCCGGCTCTCGAATCATGATAACTCCGGGATGCCGCAGGGTGACGCCCTCTGCCTTTCAACGGGCGGCCGTCTTCACGTTCTGCACAAGGAATGTGCGCACTTCAGGGTCGGGGTTTGACCACGGCACGAGCGTTGCTATGGAGGCGATCCGTTGTTCGATCGGTTCTCGCGTCAGCAGAAGCAACCCACGGTCCTCCTGGCTCTCGCGGACGTATGTCAGAACAGGATCGAGATGGGCCAGCCTCGAAGCGAGCAATTCACTTCGCAGCGACGCGGCGGAGACGAGCGGCACGAAGAAAGGGTGCACCTGGATGATTTCTTCTTCAATCCACCTCCGATAGGCCGGCGCCTGCTCTTCCAGAAAAGCCTCGGGATCACCCGAGACGGTGAACTCCATATAGGCGCCCCTGCCACCCATGGACGTCCAGACGGCATGGTGATCCAACGGCGCAGCCTTGAGCCGGATTGCACTCAGGATGGGTGGCCTCATCATATCTCCGGGGCCAAGCATCTCGAACTCCTCCGGACGCCAGAGCGTGGGAGGGGGCTGATCGAGCCAGACGCCAACGCCGAAATCCGGCTGCCAAACAGCGCCGTTCTTCGACAGCAAGGCCGATCCGTCGTTGTGATGGATGTGCCACATTTGCAATGCACAGACCGGCTTCACGCCGCCCGCGAACAGCAGGGGCCGGACCGTGATATAAAGATCGAGCCAGCGCTTGAGAAAAAGCGCCTTCACAGGGAATTCGCCCTGCTCGAAAACGTAGACGTGAAATCCGTGCCGGGGCGTGCCGGCGTGAAACATCAGGGCATCTTTCGGCGGCGGCTGAACGCCGGGCTGTAGCGTCATCGTCTTGCCTCCAGCGGAAACTGCAGACCCTGTTCTTCGAGCGTGGCGACAAGGGCGGCGATGGTCTCATCGAGGGACTCGAGAGAAGCGAGCAGCATGCCGCGGTCATCCGGACTCTCGGCGAAATACAGCGGCGAGGCTTCGAAAAGCCCCTCAAGAACATTCGGCTCAATGCTGAAGAAATCCGAGCTGCGAAGACGGGGTAAAACAAAAAGAAGACCACGGTATTCGACGCGGCTCTCCCAGCCGCGGCCGAACACTTTCTTGAGATGCCCCAGAAATTTATGTCTCAGGAGAAGCGCCTTGTTGAGCTCCGCCTCCGGATCGCCCATCGCGAAAATCTCTTTGAAATGAGGGCTGTTCCGCACGCCGGGAGAAATCTTGATGGGCGGAGCGACCGTGTTGGGGTCTGGCCCGGGAAACAGAATCGTCACGCCACCGAAACCCAGGAATTCCTCCAGAAACGGTTTCGGATCCGCCCGGGGAATCCAATATGTCTGCCCGTGGGTGTAGTTGGAAAGCACAAAGGGCTTTTCCTGATTTCGGATGGCGTCGGTCTCCTCCTGAGAAGGTGGTCCGGGCATGGGCGACCACAAAGTGCGCGAAAAACTGTACACCGGCTGCAAATCAAGGCACTTCTGGATAAACATGTCGTGGCAGTGCTGATGGATCTCCCGCAGTTCCATAAAGCACTGGGGCATCAGCTTGCTCGCCTTGAGATGCTCGAAAAGCGCGTACAGGAACGCACGAAGCCATGCCCGCTCCTGCGTCCTGCTCGGAAAGGAGGACGCAGGCAGCCAGTAGAGATGACACAGCGTAAGGGATTCGGCTTTCACCCAGGGGCGGACTGGTGGAGTCGGCATCGCATCACCTACATGCCGCGCATCACATCGCGAAAGAATTGACAGCCAGCTTCAAGGATGACAACTGGATGCCCGTGGCTCCCTCTAGCGCTTCCAGTTCGGACTTCATGGCGCCGATCTTGGACTCCAATGGATTCGGCGAATTGAATATAGGAACCGTCTTGCTCTCGAATACTTCCACTGTGAGGCAGAAGCCGGCCACTTTGTTCTCGAAGCCGACCAAACCGTTCGCAATCGCCTTGTGATCGTTATTCAACACGCTGAGAGCGAATTTGTTGACGTAGGCCTCAGAGGAGTTCAAGCCGATATTGTTCTCGTCAATGAAGGTTTTCAGGTATGAGACGATGTTGTTCATGTTGCTGGTCGGCTCGTTCAGGAGCCTGGGAGCGCTATGGTTCTCGGTCAGCGGGGCGACGAAGGTATTCAACGTCGGGCCGACGCGGTTTACGATGCTTGGACCCGTGACGTCCCGCTTGTGAAGGCTGCTGGTGGAGTGCATGAAAATGCTGTCCTGCAATTTCCTCATCACGCCTACGGTGCACTGGAAGTTGACGTTGGTCTGGAACGTCCGGCTGATGTTCACCGTGCTCATGTGGTTCATGTCGATCTGCTCTTTCTTGGTGCCGTGGATGAGGGCCTCGTCCTTCTGCGAGCCTTTGCCGAGCGCGCCCATTCCCGGTTTCCACGAATCCTGGTCAATGCCCACGCGTGTCTTGGTCTTTGTCTTTGAGTCAAAAGTCGGCATGGTCGAAATCCTCCTGAATTGCGGCGCGAGGCATCATCCCACCTCGCGCAGAAACTGGTTGCACTTGATGTGGACGGTTCCTCCGGCGTGGATGTTGATGTCGCCGTCGGAATGGATGAGAAGCGTCTGATCGCCCTCGAACATCGAGATGCGGATATGTTCCGGCGTGGCGACGACGATGGTCTCCTTTCCGTCCATGTCGTCCATCACGAACCGGTTGCCGCTCTTGGTGACGATGCGCTTGATGTCGTTGTTGCCCTGTTCGTCGCCGTGGAGTCCTTCGTTCGGCGGCGAATCATTGCCGTTCCAAAGCGAGCCAAGCACGATGGGCCGGTTGGGGTCGCCCTGCTCGAACGCGACCAGCACTTCATCGCCGATCTCCGGCATGAAGTACAGGCCGCGGCCGGCGCCGGCGTGCGGCATGGCGACCGGCGCCCAGTTGCTCTCGCTGCCGCCCGTCTCCCACGGAAACTGCACTTTGACGCGCGCCGCGTCGATGGGATCGGCATTGTCGAGCACGCGGGCGATATAGACGCCGAAGTTCCTTCCGGTGATGGCGGGAGCGGCAGGCTGCGGCGGGGCAGGCGCGGGCGGCTGTGTGGGCAGGGAGGCTTGCGAGACCAGCGGCGTCTCGCGGATCACCGAAGGCGCCGGACGTATTTCATCGACATACATCTGGAACGGCATGCACCAGAAACGGTTGGAGTATCCGGCGGGGACTCGCCAGAGATGCTCCACCTTGTACACGCCGTACTTGCCCGTGGTCTCAATCTGGCCCTTGATCTCGACCTTGCCCCCGATGAGGACCGAGGCATCGCGGGACTCGCCGTGCGCCGTGCAGGCATGGATGCGGCGGCGTTTCGCTTCCAGCTTGAGCTCGTCCTCGAACTTGCCGTGGTCGCCGGACAGAAACTTGTCGTACAGCGCGTCGGCGAGGCTGTTGTCTTTCGATCCCTGGTCGGTGGCGCCGCGCAGCGCGCCGAGCGAATCTTCCGTCAGCGGTTCGTCGCTGACGTTGCGGAATTCCTTGCTCCCGGCTTCGGCGCGGTCGTAATTGACGCCATGGATGGCGCACTCATAGATGCGGCCCACGGTGCGGAACAGATACAGGCTGCCCTCCTCGCGCCAGGTCAGCGGGCAGGTGTCGGAAGCGAACTGTTTCAGCACATCCACCTTGCGCCCGGCCACGCGCAGAAAACATCCGTGGCGGTCGGCCAGCCGGTGCAGGAAGCTCCAGTCCGTTTCGGCATATTGGAGCAGCGTCAATTCACCGCCGCTGATTTTCACTTCGCCGGCCTTGTCCGCCAGGAGATCATTGGCGATTTTCGATGGGGGCATTTTCAGAAACATCTGTGATTTCCGGGTGACGTCCAGCAGGTAGGACCAGCCGACGCCGCGGTAATACAGATTGCAGCCCCCCGACAATTCGTATTCGGTTTCGACGGATTTCACCAGGCCGTCAAAAATCTCGAGTTCCACTCCGTCCTGAGACACCGCGATCACTTTCAAGGACTTGCCGATGTCGCTCTCGAAGGAGCGCCGGGTTTCGGGCAACTGGCGGTATCGGAAAGCGCAGGACGGATGACGGTTCAACTCATGGACGACGGCAGCCTCGACGAGATCCAGCTCCTCCGGCTCGTTGCTGTCGATCAGGATTTTCAGGTAGGCAGGTTGCACGCGCCTGGTCCTCCTCCCAAAAGCCTGCGTTTCCAGCCGCGGAAAGCAGGCGCTACGGCCCGGACGGGGAATTCACGATGTTAGGATCAGTGGTCCTTGCCGGGGTTACTTCTTCTTCTGCTTGCGTCTCTCGAAGCCGACCTTGATGGTGCAGGTGCCCGCGAAGGTGACGCGGGAGCCGCCCTTCAGAGGCACGGGCTTGCCGGGTTCGAGGCGCTTTTTGTCGACGAATGTGCCGTTATAGCTGTTGGTGTCAACAATATAAAGCTTGCCTTCCTTGTAATGGAATTGGGCATGGAAGCGCGAAATCATGCGCTCGGCGTCGCGCAGCACCACGTCGTTTTTCGTGCCGCCGTCTTCGGGGATGGCCCCCACCATGACCACTTCCTTGTCGATATTGAAGCGCTTGCCCTTGTCGAGGCCGGAGACCACTTCAATGTACGGGTCGCGGCGGCGGCGGGCGGCGAAGATCCAGGCCAGCAGGGCGATGCAGCCCGTGCCGAGCCCCGCCGCGCCGAGAGCGAGGATGGAAGAACGGCGCTGGTTGGCGTAATTCAGGCGCGAGCGCAGCGCCTGCACCTGCGGGTTGTCGGGCGCGATGCGCTCGGCCGCGTTCAGCGCCTTTTCGGCGGCGAGAAGATTGCCGGCAAGAAAGGCAGACTCGGCGGACTGGATGCTCTGCGCCAGCGTCATCTGCTTTTCCTGCTCGGCCTGCTCCTGCTGGGAGCTGGCGGCGGCCTTTTCAGCCTCTTTGCGTTGCTGCTCTTCGAGCTTCGCCACCGCTTCCTTGCGTCCGTTGAAGGCGACCTGATTGTTCGGGTTCAACGCGAGGATCTGGTCGAAAACCGCGATCTGCTGGGCAGGGTCGGTAGTGCGCAGCGCCTGTTGAAGAAGCTGGGCCTCCTGCTGCGTGCGCTGCTCCTGTTTCATCTGCGCCATCTGCTGCTGCTGGAGCTGCTGCTGCAAAGCCGCCGCGCCGGCATCAGGGCCCGCGGGCGCCTGCGGCGTGGGCATGGCGGGCAGCGACGGCGCCGTCGGGGCTTGCGGCAGCGCGGTCACTTCGGTCTTCTTCGGGCCAAGCCCGAAGGTCTTGGGCAACTGCACGGCGCGGACGTTGCGGATGTCGACGTCGGCGTCGTCCTCAGGCGTGTAGAAAGCGATGACGCCCGGAGTGCTCCGGGCAGCCTTCTTCGGATCCGTGCCTTCCGGGCGGACGTCGTTGAAATCGGTCACCAGGATCCCGTCCGTCCAGATCTGCACATGACGTCCGTGGGCGGCGACGGTGAGGGTGATGAACTGATTCGCGGCTCCGAGGTTCTTGCGCGCCGTTGTCAGTCCCATCAAAGCCCCGGTGGCGCCGGGCTGAACGTTCACTTCATACCCTGTGCCGAGCTGCCCGGGATCGCCGCGGAACAGGATGGCGTAACGGCGGCGCTGATCGGCGCGCTTCGAGTTGATCCGCACATCAGCTTGCAGGATGAAGTCGCCGAACTGAAGGAGCGATTCGAGCTGTCCGGGGCCGTCGGCGCCGTGGATCATGCCGCGGACCACCGTCCACTTGGCCTCTTTCGGCTTGCCGCCGCCGAACAACTTGCCCAGCCCGCCTTTCTGTTTGGCAGGTTCGCCCGTGGATTTCCAGCCGGAAAGATCATTGCCGTTGAAGAGGCTGTCGGGCTTGAGCAGGCGCAGCCGCATGTTGCGGATCTCGACGCGCCCTCCGGCTTTGGCTTCCAGCACAAAGTAACCTGCCGGAGCGACGGGCGCCGAGGAGTGATCCACTATTCGGCCCGAGGCGCGCACGCCCACTCCAGCGCCGCTGGCCTCGACTTCCACGGGCACCCATGTGGTGGAGGCCAGGGAGGAGAAATCCACACCCCAGCCCGTCTCCTTTGGGTTGCCTTCGCGCGCGGCGCGGACGTAAAGAGCGCCACCCGCGCTCTTTTCCGCGCGGATCTCGAACTGCAAAACAAAATCGGTGAAAGGTGTATTGGAGCGGAGCGTGCCGCCGCTGCCGCCGTCGGCGGCGAGCACCCCGCGCGAGGCTGACCACGCCGTGCCCGAAGGAGTCCAGCCGTAGTGCGACTCCCCGTCGTGAAGGATGATCCAGCTCTCGCCCGGCGCCGGCCCTTGCGCGGGCAGCAGCCCGAAAAGGAGCCACGCTGCTGGAATGACAGCGAACCGTTTCATGGTCGATCCTTTCACGGCCGGCGGCCGCCCTCCCTATTATCATTACGAAGAACGCGGGAGGAATCGGCCGGCGGCTGCACGTCTTCAGTCCGCTCCGACGATGCCGAACGTCAACCCCTCCCCTTCGCGCACGGTGACCGGCTCGGCGCCCTCGGCGCCTTCAATGACCTTCTCTTCGCCCGGATCGTATTCGATGCGGATCGTCTGCCCGGAGATGACCTCGCCGGACAGAATGATGCCCGCCAGCGGCGAGAGCACTAACTGCTGCATGGTCCGCTGCACCGGACGCGCGCCGTAGGCGGGGTCGTAGGACTCTTTGGCGAGGTAGGCCAGCGCCTCGGGCGTCATCTCCAGGCCGATCTCGCGGTCCTCGGCGAGCTTCTTCCGGACCTGGTTGAAGTTCTTCATCACGATCGCCTCGAGCTCGTTCGCGGTCAGCGGATTGAACGTGACCACCTGGCCAATGCGGTTGAACAGCTCCGGCCGCAGGCTCCGTTTCACAACTTCGAGAATCACGTTCTTCTGCTCCTGCGGATCGTCGCTCACTTCGATCGCCTCGCGCACTCCGAGGTTCGACGTGAACAGCACCATCGTGTTGGAGAAGTCGCAGAAGCGGCCTTTGGCATCGGTGAGCCGGCCTTCGTCAAGAACTCCGAGCAGCAGGTCGAGGATCTCGGGCGCGCCCTTCTCCACTTCGTCGAAGAGAACGATCGAATAGGGGTTGCGCCGCACCTGCTCGGTGAGGAAGCCGCCCTCCTCGCTGCCGACCAGTCCGGGGCGGCTGCCGATGAGGCCCGAGACGGAGGACTTGTCCTTGTACTCGCCCATGTCGATCCGGATGAGCGCGTTCTCGTCGTCGAACAGCGCCTCCGCCAGCGCCTTGGCCAGCTCCGTCTTGCCGACGCCCGTGGGGCCGACGAAGAGAAAGCTGTTGGGCTTGCGCCCCGGTTGCAGGTCGGCGCGCATGCGGCGGGCGGCGTCGGCCACCGCGCTGACGGCCTCGTCCTGGCCGAAGACGCGCTCGCCGAGGCGCTCTTCGAGCTTCATGAGCCTCTCTTTTTCGCTCTCCATCATGCGGTTGGACGGAATGCCGGTCATCTCGGCGATCACTTCCGCCACATGCTCCGGCATCACCGTGTCCGGCACCAGGCTGATGCCGGCGGTCTGCTTTTCCAGATCGGCAAGCTGCTGCTCCAGGTACTTGAGCGACCCGTACCGGATCTCGGCCGCCTTGGCGATGTCGCCCTTCTTCTCGGCGGCTTCCAGCGCCGCCGACTGCTCCTGGATGGCCTGCTTCGTTTTCTGAAGCATGTCGAGGGCGTTCTTCTGGTTGTTCCAATCCTCGACCAGCTTGGTCACCTGCGGCTCGATGGCGGCGATTTCGCTGCGCAGCGTCTCGACGGCTTTCAGCGCGGCGGGCGTGGAGGCGGAGGACTCGAGCGCCTCCAGTTCCGCTTTCTTCCGCAACAGCAGGCGTTCTTTCTGGTCGATATGGGTGGGCTTGGACTCCTTCTGCATGCGGATGCGGGCGCACGCCTGGTCGACCACGTCGATGGCCTTGTCCGGCATCCAGCGCCCGCGGATGTAACGGCGGCTGAGCTTGATGGCCGCCTGAAGCGCGTCATCGGTGAGCTTGACGCCGTGGAAGGCCTCGAAGCGCGGCCTCAGCCCCCGGAGCACGACCATCATCATCTCGTCGGTCGGCTCCTTGATCTGAACGGTGTCGAAACGCCGGGCCAGCGCGCCGTCCTTCTCGATCTTCTCGCGGTACTCGTCGAAGGTGGTGGCGCCGAGGCATCGCAGCTCGCCGCGCGCCAGCGCGGGCTTGAGGATGTTGGCGGCGTCCATGCCGCCCTCGGTGCCGCCCGCGCCGACGAGAGTGTGGAGCTCGTCGAGGAACAGGATGATCTCGCCCTTGCGGGCGCGGACTTCATCGACAACGCCCTTGATGCGTTCTTCAAATTCGCCGCGGTACTTGGCGCCGGCGACCATGGCGGTGAGATCAAGCGCGATGACCCTGCACTTCTTCAGCGATTCGGGCACGTCCCCGGCGGCGATGCGCTGGGCGAGCCCTTCGGCGATGGCCGTCTTTCCGGTCCCGGGCTCGCCGACGACCACGGGGTTGTTCTTGCTCTTGCGCAGCAGCGTCTGGATGACCTGGCGGATTTCGTCGTCGCGTCCGATGACGGGCATCAATTCGCCGCGGGCGGCGGCGGCGGTGAGGTCGCGGCCGTATTTCTCCAGCAGTTTGCCTCCCGTAAGCGGCTTGGGCGCGGCGCCGGGCATGGATCTTCCTGCCTGTTTCTCGCCGAGGGTTTCGCCCATTTCGGCGCGGGTTTCAACGGTTTTTTCGATGGCCTGCTTGGTGAGGCCGTTCTGGCGCAGGTCGCCGCGCAGGGCTTCTTCGCCGTATTCGACGGCAGCCATGATGAAGTCGATGGGCTCGGCGCGCTCGGCGCCGCGGCGCTCCATCATGTCGAACGATTTCTCGATCAGGTTGCGCAGCGCGGACGAAGCCGTGGGGCGGCGTCCCGGCTCCAGCGGCGAGTTCTTTTCCGTGTTCAGCCGGGTGGCGAACGTTTCCAGCAGGGCGTCGACGGCGATGCCGGACTTGTCGAGCACGGCGGCGAGCGGCGACTCGGCGTCGAGCAGCACGAAGAGCATGTGCAGCGGCGTGATCTGCGCCTGCTTGCGCTGCTCGGCGAGCATGCGGGAGCGTTCGAGGGCGTCCTCCAGCTCGTTGGAGATCTTGTCGAGGTCGATGGCCACGGGTTTCCTCCTGGGCGATAGCGGACTGTCTGTCTATTAAACAACGAAGCGGGACGCCGGCGGGCGTCCCGCGATACCTCATTCCAACCTGCGCCGGCGCGGAGGCGGCTGCGGAGGCTGCTCTTCGCCCTGGTCGAAACGCGGGCGGGGCGGCGCCGGACGCCCGGGCGGCGCCTGCGGCGGCGGTTCGACGGGCGGCTCCGGCGCGCTGGGCGCGCGGCGGAAAAACTCCCAGGGCGCCCCGCCGCGCTTGGGCTCCTCAGCAGGCGGAGGGGGTGGCTGATACGGGGGCGGTCCGGCAGGGGGGGGCGGACCCTGGGGCGGATAAGGCGCCGGGCGCGGCGGCGCCCCATACGGCGGGGGCGGCGCGGCTTGCGGCGGCGGATACTGGGGAGGCACAGCCTGCGGAGGCGGCTGCGGCGGTGCGTAGGGCGGCGGAGCGGGCGCAGCAGCGGGCGGCGGGGGCGCCGGTTCGACGATCCGCTCCATCGGCTGCACCCCCCGGGCTGACGGCTCCTGCGAGCGCCCCGCATAGAAGCGGTGGCGGTTGAACAGCAGCGCCGTCCGGATGGGAATGTGCGCCGGCACGGCCACGCGCAGATCGGTGATCGTGGGCACGTCAGGCGCTTCGAAGTCGAATTCGAAATTGGTCTGGCCCGGAATGACCGATTCGCTGATCAGATTCAGCGGAGCGCGCTGGAAACCGCTGCCTTCATTAATGCGGATTTCAGCAGGAATTCTCATGCCTTTTTCGAACGCGGCATTCAGTTCGCCGACCAGGATCAGGCGGTATTTGTCGCGTCCTTCCAGCCGCAACTGGCTGAAGAAGGTGACCATGTCGTCGCCGACGCCCTGCACGCGGCTGGGCTTGGCGGCGAGCTTGTACAGCACGTTGCCGCCGCGGTCAAAGACGAAGTTCATCGCCTCCAGTTGCGGGCTGACGCGGAAGTCGACGTACTTGCCTTCCAGCGCGCGCTCCAGACGCTGAAGGGCGGCCAGCGACGCAAGCGATGAGCGGACTTCGATGCCGAGATCGTCCTGCACGCGCCAGGTGCGCGTCATGCGCAGGATCCGCTTCTGCTGGTTGATGAGCTGAATGAACTCCGTCTCGCCAACCTCTTTCAACGTGTCGTAGTAGGTCTGCAATCCCGGGGTCAGATCGAAATAGACCGCGGCCGAATGCAGGAACTTACGGAGCTGGCCAAAGAAGCGCTGCGGCGGCTGCGAGTAGTCGAGCAGCTCGTACACCAGATCCTGGAGCGCGGCCACCATGCGGTCGACGAACTGCACCGTCTGCGTGTCGACCTCGGTTTCGATGCCGCGCTCGGTGAACAGAATGAGGTACTCGCGCATGGCGCGGTGCAGCTCGGCGTAACGCTCGGCTAGGAAGGTGGCCTCTTCGACGATCTTGCGGTAGCCCGCGGCGAGCTCGCTGTGGGAGGCCATCGTGGTGCAGGCGGGGATGAAGTCGGGGTTCTTTTCGTACCCCGCTCCGTATCGCTGGCGGCGGATCTGCGCCGTCACGAGAGCGTAAGGGATGGAGTCGGCCGAAGGCTGGAGGCTGATGCGGTAGTTCCATTGCCGCTCGGTCTGCATCTGCGGGTTGAATTCATCGCCCTCGCCCTCGGCAACCTGCTTCTCGTGGGGCGTGGCGAGAATGTAGACGGGCGCCTCCTGCACGCCTTCCAGATCGCTCTTGGGGAAGCTGCGCGAGACAGGGCTCGCAGGGTCGATGTCGATGATGCAGCCGGCCGCGGTGACGCCGCGGCACTGCGACACGGTGATGGTGAGCTGCTCTTCGTCCTCGTGGAGGCTGACGACGGGGTCGTAGCGCGCCGCGCCGATTTCGTTTTCCGCCACGCGCGGGCCGGGGCCGACCAGGCCGCGCGCGTTGGTCATGTAGCGCAGCGTCCAGAGGAAGAGCGAGTCGAAGTAGCGTTCCTGCCGGAGGAAGTGATCCGGCGTGAGGAGCATGCCATGCTCCCAGTTGACGCTTCGCAGTTTCAGATCGCTGGAGTTCATCGGGTTAGTCCTGTGTTTCTGCCTTTCCAGGCGGTTCAGACGGCCAGGTCCAGACGCCGGGCTCAGACTCGACGGCGCCGGCAGCCTGCCAGACGCGGTCAAGCGGGCGCCTGGAGGCGATGAAAATGCCTTTCTCCTCGGGGCTCTCGCGGAGGAAGAAATGGATGCCGCAAGTCCACTCGTTCAGCTTCTTTTCGTTCTCGGGAGCGAACGTGGCGGCGCAGAGAAGCGGGTAGTAATAGGCGAACATGCGCAGCGCCGGCTCTTCGATCAGCGGGCCGAACAGCGCCGTGGCGCGCTCTTTTACTTTCTGGACCGAGTCCTCCGACAGCGTGAACACCATGGGCCCGAGTCCCAGCAGAAGCTGGAACGCCTCCTGGATGGCGGGCAGCCCTTTGTTGATGCCGAAGACCTGGTGCATGAGGGGGCGGGGCATTTCGCCGATGTCGAGTTCGGTGAAATCCTCTTCGGTCCAGAGCGTGGGCGGTTCCCGTTCCGGCCAGTAGCCCAGCCCGCTGTCGATGCCCCACGCCATGAAGTTCGCGCTCATGATGCTCGATGCGTCGCCCTGGTTGAGCTGGTTGTACTGGATCAGCCCATGCGGGTGAAAGCCAGCATACTCCTTCAGGATTTCAGCAAGAAAAGGCTCGAAGATCTTCCACAGGAGGGGGCGGTCTTCATCCGCGGCAGGCACGCCCTTCGGATAACGGAACAGGCAGAGGGTCCAGCCTTCCGGGGAAGGGAGCTCGGCCGCGGCGGGTTTCCAGGGGAACTTCTTCATGGCTGCGGCACCGTCGGGTACTTGAGATCCTGTTCGTGCAGAATGCGCAGGCACTCCAACACGACGGGTTCCACGTCTTTCCGCCCCCAGAGCAGTATGCCCTGGTCGGCGCGGCTTTCCGATGCGTATGCGCCGAACAGTTCCAGCCATGCCTCGCGCTGCTCGCCGCGGGCGTAGAACACATCCTGCGCGGTGAGCAGCGGGACGGCGAACGGCGTGCCGCCATACTGGGGATCGCCGGCCATATCGGGGGCGAACAGTTGCTTGCTTTTCGGCAGAAACGGGTCGCGGAGGGAATAGGTGAATTCGATCTCGGCTTCCAGGTCGAGTCCCGCGAAGGCGGGGTTCTTCAAAGCCTTCTTCGGAAGGCGGAAGTCAGGCGGGCGGGTTTCGTCGGTCACTGGTAGCCACAGTGACACCATCGCCCCAAAGCCGAAGAATACCTCCATCTGGCGGAGCCCCTTCTTCTTCGCGAGCCAGTAAGCGATGTTCTTGGGGGCGTTGCGGATTCTGGAAGCATCGCCGGATTCCATGACCTCGCGCAACTGCTCCTCTGTGGGCGGCCGGAACAGCGGTTTCGATGGCTCCACCAGCATGCCCGGGATCGGGTTGAACTCCATGGTGTGTCGGAGAAACGGATCCTGCAAATGCGGGTAAAGGTGATCGAAATTCAGAAAGTTTTCCTGCCGGAATTCGAGGAGATTTTTCAGCCCTTCGCTGAAAAGCGCGAAGAACCCCAGCAGCCACTGCTTCTCCTGGCTGCGCACGGGGAAGTTTGACACGGGCAGCCAGAACATGGAGGATCCGGCAAGGCTGTCGGCGCGGCGGAAGGGCCACCACGGATTGCGGGTTCCCGGCTCCTGAGAACGGCCGGCCTCGGTGAATCCGGTCATCGGCTTATTGAACTCCCGGCATAGACGAAGGAGGCGCGCTGATTTCCACTCCGACCGCCGGACGGACGGCACGAACCTCCGGATGAGCCCCGGTCATGTCGGAGCGCATGAGGTGGATGGCGATGCAGGTGGCCGCCGCTGTGTTGCGGAGCCCCGCGATCGCTTTGTTGCAGAGTCCCTGGGCTTTGGTGGAAAGGGCCTCGCTCTTGTTCTTGGCGACGACCACTTCCGTCTTCAGGCCCACTACGCTGACGTCGATGCCGACGTTCTGCTGCTGGGTGGCGTAAGCGGCGCCGTTGAAGATCTTGGTCTCGTACAGACTGCCGCTGTTGATGAAGGTGCCCGCCGGACACATCCAAACGCTTGCGGCGGCATCCGTGCGCGTATGCGGCCCGCCGCAGAGCGTGATCTGGCCGCCGCCGAAGGTCTGATTGACGACGCCGCCGACCATCTCGGTCCGGTTGGCGCCGACGGTGAGCGAATCGTTCACGCCGATGGTGGCCGAGCGGTTCACGCCCACCGTGAGGTTCTGGTTCGCGGCCACGGTGATGTCCTCATTGACGCAGAACAGCCGCGTGACATTGCCCTGCACGAGCTGGTTCAGCGTGCCATGGTTCATCACGTCCTCGGTGTAGGATGAACCCACCAGCGCGCCCATGTTGGGGGTGAAATCGTCGCCTTCGAGGCTGATGCGCGTGCCGACTTTGACTCGGCCGTCGAAAAGGCTCATGGCTCCTCCCTATCCAATCTCCCTCAGGAACTGTTTGCACTTCATGTGCACCGTGCCGCTGGCGTTGATGTGGATGTCGCCGTCGCATTGCAGCAGGAGCTTGGCCCCCTCTTCAAACAGCGAAACGCGGACGTGCTCCGGCGTCGCCAGCACCACCGTCTCCTTGCCCTCCTTGTCGTCGAGCACGAGGCGGTTGCCGCTCTTGGTGACGATCCGCTTGACGTCGTTGCTGCCATACTCATCCCCGTGCACCGCGGCCGCCGGCGGCGGATGAACGCCGTTCCACAGGCTGCCGACGATAATGGGGCGCGTCGTGTCGCCGAACTCGAACCCGATGAGCACCTCGTCGCCGACTTCGGGCGAAAAGTAGACGCCGCGGTTCGGCCCCGCATTCGGCGAAAGGAAATTGACCCAAAACCAGGGTTCCCCGCTGGCCCAGGGGAACTGGACCTCGACCCTGCCCTGCTTGCCGCTTCCGCCGACCCGCGTGACGCGCGCCACCAGCATGCCCGTCCACGGACGGCGCTCTGGCCGCTCCCAGGCGATGGGATCGGTGAAGGGCGAGGCGATGAACTCGTTGGTATAGCCGTCGTTGCGCCAGTAATGCACCACCGACAGGACGCCCCAGTCGCCGGCGGTTTCAATCGGACCGTTGATGGTGACCTTGTTGCCTGCTGTGATGGACGCCTCGCGGGAAACGCCGCGGGCGCAGACCCGCGATTGCGCGGCGCGCTTCGCCTCGAGATCGAGCACCGCCTCCAGCCCCTTTTTGTTCCTGGCGAGCAGGGGATCCACCAGTTCGCCGCGCCACTGGTCCCGCTGGGAGGCGTTGACGGCGGCGTCGATCAACGCCGCCGCGGAGCCGAACGTCGGCGGCGTGACCTTGCGGTGTTCGACATGACTGGTGGAATTCTTCCGGTCGTAGATCCAGCCGCTGTACTCCGATGGCGCGAGGCGCCCGATCAGGCGGAAATCGAGCAGCCCGCCCTCGGCGCGCCACTCCACGGTGCTGCCGCCGTCCATGAAATGATCCAGGAGGTGAACGCCTCCGGCAGTGGCGCGGAACGCGCAGCCGGCGATATCGGCGAACCGGCGGAAGAATTCAAAGTCGGTCTCGCCGATCTGGAGCAGGCCGCCCTCAGCGTCGAGTTCGGGCCGGGAGGCGTCGCAGGCGAACGAGAGTCCGCTGAAGCTGGCCGCCTTTTGCAGTTGCTCCCGCCAGGGCGCCGGCGGGTAGCTGCGGTGCCTCCGCGTCAGATCCATGCGCAACGTGCGGGAGGCGCCTTTCACGAGCAGATTGTACGAGCCGCTGAGTTCGAAATCGAGTTCCACCTCGATGGCTTCGCCGACGAAGATCTTGAGTTCAGCGCCGGCGGCATCGACGGCGATCACGGCCAGCTCTTTGCCGATGAGATCCTCGACCGGAAAGCGCTGGTCGGGGGTCTGGCGGTAGCGCAGCGTGCAGCGGGCGTGGCTGTTGAGCGCGTACTCGATCTGCGCCTCCTCCAGAATCGCGTCCCGGCACAGGTCGTGCATATTGGTGTCGTCAAAGGTGACCTTCAGGAATGCAGGCCTCATGCTTCCACTCCTTCGGGCGCCGCGGCGCCAAGCCAGGTATTCAGGCCGAGGCGCGCATTCAGCGCCTCCACTCCCAGCCGCGGCGCGCGGCGGCGGTCAGCGACGGTCCACTCCACGCTCCAACGCTGGTGGCAGGTGGTGATCAGGAACAGCGCCGCGTTCAGCAGGTAGCGGTTCTCCTCCTGCTGGAATTTGTAATACGTCTCCAGCGGCACGGGGCCGATGACCAGCACAAGCTGGGCCAGATCCTCGATGTGGTCGCCCAGCGCGTAATCGACACCGAGCCGGCTGTGCGCCTCGCCCAGCAGGCTCAGATCTTCCTCCGCCAGATACCGCACGCGCGGCTTGCGCCGGATGATCTCCAGCGGCAGATCCAGCAGCAATTGCAGGGCGAAGCGGATGCCGTGCTCCTTGCCCGCGAGCGACTGCAGGCTGGGCAGCAGCAGCGACAGCCGGAACCACAGCTCCTGCGGCCACTGCTCGGGATCCAGCCCGAACAGCGCGATCCAGCGCGCGCAGGCGTCGAGGTTGCGCTCGCTGATGTCGAACAGGCGCGCGCCCTCGCGCAGCCAGTGGGCGGCCTTCTGGAAGGGATCGTCGACGACGGAGACGATCTCGCGCGTGCCGATCTCGGCTTCGCCGCCCGCATCCCAGAAAGGCACGGGCAGATGGTTGAAGTATCCGAGCCCCGCGATCCGCAGTTGGATGGCGTCGCCCGGGCGCAGCGGCGCGCCCGCCGCGGGAGACTGCGAGACGACCCAGCGCGACGGATAGCCGGGCCCGTCCATCGTGATCGTGATGCGCCCGGCGGAGATGCCGAGGTTCGACAGCACCTCCAGCGCCGAATCTACGGTGTGATGGAAGCCATGGAAGCTGGACGACAGGTCTGGCATCACCAGGCTCATGGCTCCACCCACTCCGTGCGGACGCTCAGGTCGATGTCGTGCAGGAAGCGCGAGGCCAGCAGCGATTGCAGCTCGTCGCGCAGGTAAGAAGCTTCGAGATCCGGGTCCGTGAAGTCCTCGCGGTCGAGCGAGACCGTGACCCGCTCAACGCGGCGCAGCGCGCCGCCGACGCGCTCCACCGCGGAGGCGATGCGCGCCTCGCGGATGCGGCGGTCGAAAGCGCGCACGACGGCGAGCAGGTCGGCGCGCGTGACCACGCGGTCGCGCGAGAGCAAAGCCGCCGAGAAGCGCTCCTGCGCCGTGGCGAAGGACTCGCTGCTGGTGCCGCCCGCCGCCGAGGTCGGATTCAGGACGCGCAGCGAGGAGCCCGCGCCCTTCAATTCAATCGAGGTGATCATGCCGGGGCCGACCTGGTTGGCCGCCCCGCCGGCGCTGATCCAGACGCGCACGTTCACCTGCGATTGCGGCCGCCCGTCGGGCCAGCGCGCCGGAGTGATTTCGATGCGGCCGCTGCGGATCGCATACCGGCCAACGTTGGGATCGGTGGACGGCGCCATCTCGTCCAGATACGGCGTGTCGTTTTCGCCGATGATGGACAGCGGCGAGACCAGCTGCCAGTCGGTGCCGCCCTCGCGGCTGATGGGAATGGCCGTGCCGTGCTTGTCAAAAACGATTGTCTGGTTGAAGCACTCCACGTTGGAGGCCGTGATGGCATGCAGGAAGATGCCGCCGATGGCCGTGTGCAGCGGCGGGATGTCGCGCGGGAACGTGATCTTCAGCCAGGCGCGGGGCTGCGAGAACAGGTGCTGGGCTTCCCGGCCGAAGATGCGCCCGAGCGGCGGCTCCAGCCCGCGCGGCACGGTGCAGAGCGCCTGCCTTTCCGGCGGAATCGCCGGCAACAGAAACACGCGGCCCGCATAGAAGCCCGGCGGCAGCAGCGGTGTCTTGTCCTGGAGCTCGTCGGAAGCGGAGCCGGGCGCGGCGCGCACCAGCCACTCCAGGCGCCGCAGTCCCGCGTTGGCCGGCCGCGGCCGCAGAATGCCGGGCGCGGAGAACTCGCCCTGCGGTCCGGCGAAACACCACGTCTCGCTGGCCAGGGCTTCCTGCACCGGGCGCGCGTCGGGGGTGAGATCGAAATAGACGCTGTGCCCGCTGAGGTGCTCCTTCGGGTCCGGCTGGATGGCGAGAAACAGGGCCGGATTGGGGCCGAGGTTCACCTTGACGGGATCCAGGGCGGGGCGCGCGGCGAGGAAGTTCTCCGGCATCTCGACGCCCGGCAGGACGCGGAGCTGGTTCTTTTCGTATGCGGCGCCGAACACGATCTGCGCCCCCGACACCGTGACGGGCGCGTCGGTGCTGAAGTTGAACCGTTCGCCCGTGGGCGACTGGCTGCGCAGCACGGCGCCGGCGTCGATGTGGACGGGCGCGGAAGCGCCGTGAATGCGGACCACCGCCTGCGCCGGGCGCGCCTTGCGCGGCTCGATGCCGAGTCCGGCGATGAGTTCGTCCAGCAGCGCCAGCCGGATGCGCCCCGTGTCGCTGTACAGATTCTCCAGTTGCTGGGCGAACGTGCGGAACAGGACGGCCAGAACCGGGTCGGTGGTTTCCGCGCTGACGCCGTACTCCTTGAGGCGCTTGCGGAAATCCTCCCGCATCTTGCTGTCGATTTCGATCGCCGTGGCGCGCTGGTATGGCATCGGAGTCCGGTTCAACCCTTCTCGATTTTCGAGCCTCGCGTGCGGGTTCAATCACTCAGCCGGGCTGTCCAGGACATCGAGGGATCATCGGTGGAGATGAGCGTCACCGAGTACACATCCACATCCGGATTGGGGCCCGGCTCTTTCTGAATCGACTTGAGACGGTAGTGCCTGATGCCCAGATCGGCCAGCGTGTCGTTGATCGCCTTCTCCGCCTGCCGCAAGCCTTCCGGGCGCATTCGCATGTTCTCGAAAAAATGGCGCACCCCGAACGACGGGCATCCCGCCCAGCTTCCGCCGGGCGTGCGGGCCATCATCTCGATGAACCGGAGAACGGCTTCGGCCTCATCGGTCCGGCGCAGGAAGCCGTTGTCGAGCCGGAGAGGGAACGCGATGAATGGAATGGCGCCTTCTCCTTTCCAGGGGCAAGCCCGGCACGGGCCGCGCCAACTGCCGCGCGGCCCGCCAGGAAGCCGGGGCAGCCGGCCTAGGTGCTGAAGGTGATCTCCTGGAAGTTCTGCTGGTTCATGACGGGCTCGAGATCCAGCACGATCATGTGGTTGAGCCCTTCGGCCGAGCCGGCCATCTCCAGCGGCGGGTTGGAGACCTCGTAGTTCGAGATCCAGCCCTTGAACTTGTAGCAGCAGAGGGCGTCCTCGTGGCTGTCGTCCTTCCAGAACTCGATCTTGATGTCCTTGATCTTGTCGCGGGTGACGACGTTGGCCAGATCGAAGAACTTCTGAAGGCTCGAGTACGGCAGGTTCTTGTCGTCGTGGAAATCGGCCCACACGCGGATGCGCGTCTTCAGGCTGCCCATCTCGGGCATGCCGGCCTTGTCCTTGTCGGTCGTGAAGACGACCTGGGTGCTGACGGCTTCGAACTTGGTTCCGTCGATGGTGACGGTGCTGCGGTAGGGATTCGGCATGGCTATTCCTCCTTCATTCCTCTGTCAGGCCCATCACTTGCTGATCTTGATGTCCTTGAACTTCTCCTGGTTCAGCGTGGGCTCGAGGTCGAGCACCAGGACGTGGTTCAGGCTCGGATAGGCCGTGGCGGGGTTGTTGGCGAAGTCCTCGTCGGTGCGCAGTCCGGCAAGGCCCAGCGGATGCGGGTTGGAGGTTTCAAAGCGGCTGATCCAGCCCTTGAAGCCGAAGCTGACGAGAGCGTCCTCGTGGCTGTCGTCCTTCCAGTACTCGAGCTTGATGTCCTTGATCTTTTCCCGCGTGACAACGTTGGCCAGATCGAAGAACTTCTTCAGCGCCGAAAACGGCAGGTTCTTGTCATCGTGAAAGTCGGCGATGACGCGGATTTTCGTGTTCAGGCTCCCCATCTGGGGCATCCCCGTGCGGTCCTTGTCCGTGTGGAAACGCACGGACGTGGACACGGCGTCGAACTTGGTTCCGTCGATGGTGACGGTGCACCGGTACGGCGAAGCGGCCATGAATCTCTTCCTCCTTCTTTACTCTTTTCCGAACAGGCCAAACAGTTTCCCAAAAATCCGTCTGGCCAGGGACGGCGGCGCGGCGGGCGCGGGAGAAGCCCCGGCCTGCGGAGCGGCGCCGCCGGCTGAAGCCGTTTCGACTGCGCGGCCGGCGCCCGGGGGAGCTGCCGCGGCCTCTTCCGCGGCCAGCTTCCCCTCGGCGATCAACTGCGCTTTCAATGCGGGCGGAAGGTAATCGGATGCTTTCCGTTGCGAAAGATCGGGCGGTGGCGCGGCCGGCTCAACCATCCTCGCGCCCACGGCGCGCGGCAGGTTCAGTTGCATGGATCGGCGGTATTCGCCACGCGGCACGGTGCGGACGCCGTGCGCCTCGTTAATGAGGTCGCCTTCGGTCTCCGCCTTGCGGGCGGCGTCGCCTCCGGCGGGCAGGGGCATCTTGCCCGCCGGAACGTTGCCGCCCGTTTTCTCGTGGGCTTTGGCGGCCGAACCGGCCCAGTGTTCGCGTCCGTCGCTCACCCGATTCACTCCACCCTAATTACGGAAACCGGTCACTGCTTCTGCTCGCCCTTGGCGAATTCCGGCGTGTCGATCTTCAGCACGAAGGTCTCGGCCGGGCCGGTGGGCATGACGTTGAGGCTGATGTCGCAGATGCCCTGCATCCGCTTGTTCGAGTCCTTGTCGACGAACAGGTCGTAGCCGAGAATGGTGCCCTGTTCGACCTGCTCGTCCAGGAGCCGCTTGAGTGGCTTTTCGATGCTCTCTTCCATGAAGTCGCGCGTCAGCACCTGTCCGGCCACCTGCAACAGGTAGTGCCGGCAGCAGCGCTCCAGATAGCGCAGAATGCGGTAGCTCGTGAAGAATTTCAGCACGCCGTTGGGATCTTCGGCCTGCGTGCGGCAGCCGAAGAAGCACAGGTGGTTGTCGGCGTCGCGGATGATGGGGATGAGCTGCCGCTCCATCGAGAGGTGCTCCATCTCGCCGATCAGCGGCTCGAAGCGCACCTTCTCGGCGCCGACGATCTGGCCGAACCGCGAGCCGATGGGCCCCTGCGCCATGCCCTGGCCATCGTCGGCGCGCGCCACGGCGCCGGCAAAGACGAGGGAAGGAGGCACGTACAGGTCGTCGCCGCCTTCCACGGTCTTCTCGAACCAGTGCTTCTGCCGGGCCATCAGGTAGCCGGAGCAGACCACGTCCGCGGCGGCGCGGTCTTCGGGCCGCTTCATGAATTCGTACTTGCCGCCCGGCAGGAAGTTCCGCTCCAGATTCCGGAACGACTTCTCGTCGTCGACATCCGTGATCAGCAGCATGCCCCACATGTTGGCGATGTCTTCGAACTTCTCGCGCACCGGCTGCGGGATCATGCCTGGCACGACGAGATTGCAGATGTCGTCACGGAAATTGAAGTTGTCGTTCCGCTTGCGGACGAAATTCTCCACCGCGGCGATGTTCATTGAAAAGACGTCCTTCATCGCCTTGGCGTCGGCGTTGAGCACGTACAGCTCGACCGGCTTCCGCACCTTGCCGTCCATCACCTTCGAGTTCTCGAAGAAGAGCTGGATCTGGCGGTAGCTGCGCTCGATGGGGCGGATCTGGGCGAACAGCTTCTCCAGCAGCTCGTCGCGGATCGCCTCCGCCTTGTCGATCTGCTCCTGAAGCTTCTTCACCGTCTGCTCGTAGGTGTCCTCGACCGACAGCAGGGTCTCGAGGTCCATCAGCTGCTTCAGGAAATCCGTGGCCGACTGCGGCGTGAAGATGGACGAGATCGTGCGCGATTCGTCCATGAAGCCCGGGTGGAGGTCGGAAAAGATCTCCTGCAACAGTTCCTTTGCGACGCTCTCGCCGAGAATCTCGGCCGTTGTGCGGGTTTCAACCAATTCAGCCATTTATTCAGCCCCTCCCTTTCCGGCCACCTTCTGCAACTCCGCGCGCAGGCGGCCCAATGCGCGGATGATCTCTCCCCGCTGCTCCTCGCTGTTCCAGGCGCGGCGCACGGCGGGCAGCTTCCAGCGGTCCTTCAGGCGGTACAGCAGGTCGATGTTGGCCTTGAGGTCGGCGATGTCGTTGCGGGCGTAAGTGACATTGCCTTCCTCGTCGCGGAATTCCTGCTTCTTTTGCAGGTTCTCCGGGTCGAAATCCTTCATCGAACGGAACTTGAATTCGGCGCGGAATTCGGTCTCCTCAGGCCCCGCCGTGGCCTTGAAGTTCAGCTCCGGCTTGAACTTGGCGAACGCGTCATTGAGGTCCTCGACCTTGACGAGTTCCTCGTTTTCCGAGGCCGCCTCCTTGCCCACCCGGTTCAGGGTCATGGGCAGCATGACGGCGGCCGTCGACGTGGGCACCTTTCGCACCGAGGGCGTGACCCCCTTGCGAATTACCTTGACTAGCGGCATGAGATGGTCTCCTCTCTGGGGTTCCAGTCAGTCGTCACTCGAACAACAACCCGGACAGCGGCGCGAGACCGCCGTCTAGAACGGCTCCCTGGGGCCCGGCCCCTGCCGGTTGCCGAGCCTTGTCTGGGAAAAATCGCGATGGGCCTGCGGATTGACAACCGTGGCGTCTCCGACGCTGCGCGGAGGCATGGCCACGCCTCCGGGCCCTTTCTGGAAGCCCGGAGGCGCGGGACGCCCCGCGATGACGCCGTTGACAATCCTCGTCTGCGAAGCCCACTTGGCCTGGCCCGCCCCGGTGCCTGGCATGACGCCGATGAACTGCTCCGGCCACACCAGCCGCGGCAGCCAGTGCCACATCAACAACAGCAGCAATGCCAGCCCGCAGAACACGCCCAGCGGCCGGATGATCGACGTCCACCCAGCGCTTACCGGCAGATTCTGAAGCACGGCTTTCATCTCCTCCGGCGTGCACTTGCCCGCATAAACGGGCACGCCCATCTGCGGCGCCGACCACACCAGCTCCGGCGAACGCAGCACCTGGCCGTTGGGCAGCTTCAGTTCGACCGTGACGGGGAGGTTCTGGCCCGCCAGCGACGCCCGGTCGGGATACGGCGACGAAAACGTGGCCGCCAGCCGGTTGTTCAGGAACGTGCGCGTGAAGGTGAAAATGCGCCGCAATCCCTCGTAATCCGACGCCAGGTAGTATTTCGTGCTGATCTGCCGCAGCGCCGCCTCATCGAGCGCGCCCGGCTCGCCGAAGCCGATGGCGATCACCGGAAACGGCGCCTGCCGGGCGTACCGGGACGCCTCATCCATGCCCGCGGGACCGGCCAGCAAGCCCAGGTCGTCGCCCTTCAGCACCTCGTTGTTGCCGTCGGTCAGGACGATCACCATCGCTTCGGGCGATTCGCCCATCTCCTTCTCCAGCTTCGGCAGCGCGTCGCGCAGGGTCTCGACGCCGAACACCACCGCCGAGAACAATGCCGTGTTGTTCTTCATCTCCGGCTCCGGCAACGCGTCCACCTGCGCGATGGCGGCCGAACGCGTGCGCGCGAACACCGCCGAGCGGATCCGCTCCTGCACCAGGTGGCTTTCAAACGGCACCACCGCCACGCGGTCGACGCCCTCTTCAAACTGGCCGAGGAAGCTCTTGACGGCCATCTTGGCGGCTTCGAAGCGCGTCTGTCCCGTGGGCAGGACCTTCTTCATGCTGCCGGAGATGTCCACGATCACAAGCGCCGCCCGCCCGCGCACCTTGGCCACCGATTCTCCCGCCGCCGTGGCGTAAAACGGCGTGATCTGCTGGCCGCCCATGGTGACCGTGATCTGCGAAGCCAGCTTGTCCGGCGCAGGCAGTTGCGCGTTGTACGGCTGGCCCGTGCCATCGACCAGATTCAGCTTCATCCGGAAACACGGCACCGTCGAGGCCGGCTCGCAGGAGACCAGCTTCAGCGGTTCGGCGAAATCGAGCCCGGGATTCTGGCCGCGGGCCGGAGCGGCGGCCATGGCGAGCATCGCCGCCAACGGGAGAGCAAGGCTGCCGGTTTTCATGCGCGCTCCTCCTGGCATCATCAGCCTTCCTTCTTGGTGAGGAACTTGATGGCGGTGCGTCCGACCAGGATGTCGTCGCCCGCGCGCAGCTCCTGCGACGTGGTCACCGTGCGGCCGCGCACGCGCAGCACATAACGCGCGAGGCCTTGCGGATTGTTGATGTCGGGATGGCGGGCGACATAAAACCGCCCGTCCTTGCCGAACAGGATGGCGTGCCGCGGCGCGATGGCGGCATCGGGAATGAAGACCTGCACGCCGACGGCGAACGCGGTCTTGTTCAGGTCGAGAGACTGCGAGCCGATCAGCAGCGTGTCTCCCTGCCGGATCTCCCACTCCTTGCCGCTGCGGCCGAACTTGGCCTGCGCGCGCGCATCGCCGCTGGAGACGAACTTCAGCACGCCGTCGCGCAGCAGGATCGGGGCCAGCGTCACGCCGAAACAGATGCCCACCCCGACCAGCACGAAGCCCAACGCCTGCGTCAGGTCGGGAATCCGGCTGCCCAGCACGTGAAACAGCGAGCCGCCGATCGCGCCGCCCACCAGACCGCCCAGACAGGCGTGCACGACCCGCATCTTGTTGGCCATCACCCAGCGCAGCCCGAGTCCCAGCCCGATCAGGCTGCCGACCAGAGTCCAGCTCAGCAGGCGCGCCAGGAACGGCAGAGCGTCACC
Source organism: uncultured Bryobacteraceae bacterium (assembly GCA_937920635.1). Taxonomy (GTDB): domain Bacteria; phylum Acidobacteriota; class Terriglobia; order Bryobacterales; family Bryobacteraceae; genus JANWVO01. The sequence goes on along the minus strand of CAKZUE010000020.1, from coordinate 70,550 downwards.
GAGATTCTCCGTGATGGGGATCATCGCCAGGCCGCCGAGCACGCCCGCCACAAGCCCGATCCCGCCGCCCGCCACGACGTAGCGCGCCACCACGCGGTTGCCGGACCACTTGTCGGAGAAGGCCACGGTGAGCAGCCCGATCATCAGACCGAGCATGGCGGCGGCGGCGAGATCGGCCAGCGACGGACGGCTGGACAGCAAGGTAGCCGAAAGGAGAGCCGTGAGGCCCCAGGAGAGTAGCCCGGCGAAACCGCCTGCCAGGGACATGAAGTAGAGCGTCTGATAGAGGCTCATCCCACGAACTCCTCCCGAACGGTATGGATGTGATTGTATTCCATTCGCGGCTGCATTGCACCAAGTTCGGGAGAAAAACTCAAGGGGCTGCGCCTCCCTGGCTCAACTGCGACACCACCTGGCTGATCCGCGCCAGGTATTTGCGGCTGCGCTCGGCCTCGTTGGTGTCGGGATTCAGCTCGATGACCTTCTCGAAGTGCGTGCGCGCGGCTGACAGATATCCTGCGGAGGAAGACTGGTTGAACTTCTCGGTGAAGATGAGTCCCAGCGCGTAGTGTGCGTACAGGTCGCCGGGATCCAGGCGCAGCGCCTTCTGGCACCATTGCGCGGCCTCGTCGTAGCGCCGCCCGATGCGCTCGCAATCGCACAGGCCGAAGTTGGCCATGAACTGAAGCTCGCGCCAGATGTCGGTCTGCGCGGCGCGCTTCTTTCTGCCGATGCCGGCCAGATAGCCGAGCACATAGTAGTTCAGCTTGCCGGCCAGTTTGGAGTCGAAGTCGCTCAGGCGCAGATACTGCTGGTATTCGGGGATCGCGTCCGGGCAGCTCTTGCTGAAGCGCAGGGCCTCCGCCAGCCAGAAATGCGCCTCGCCGTGAGCCGGGTTCAGCCGGATCGCCTCGCGCGCGTATTTGATCCCTTCCCCGTAGGCGCCCTTGCGGGTGAAGGCTTGAGCCAGCAGGGCGGGCGTGAGCGAGTTGGAAGAATCCCGCTGGTAGGCCGCGGTCAGATGGCGGATGGCCGAGTCCAGGTCGCCGACGTCGAGTAGCATGCCGCCGAAGGAGGCCTGCGCCTCGGCGTAATCGGGGTCGATGGCGATGGCCTGCTCGAAGGCCTTGCGCGCTTTCTCGTAATCGTACAGGGCATGATAGGCGCGGCCCAGATAGAGCGCGGCCTGGCTGTATTTCGGGTCCTCATTCAGCGCTTTGCGAAAAAAATCGGCGGCTTTCAGGTAGTTTTTCTCGAACCCTTTCTGATAATTCTCCATGCCTTCGTTGAACGAATCGACGGCGGAACGCTTGCGCACGCGGGGGATGACGATGCGCAGCGTGACCGTGGTCTCCTGCCCCGGATAGACCGTCTCTTCGCGCGGCCCGTCGGGCTCGTAGCCCATGCGGACTCCCTGGATCGTGTGCACGCCCGGCTGGATGCCCGGCAGGCGCAGGGGCTTGCCCTTGCTCACCACCCCCTGGCTCTTGCCGTCGACGAACACCTCGACGCCGTCCATGTTGCTCTCGATGACCAGCGCCCCAAACTTCGGCGGCTGGAGCGGCGCCGCGGGCGCGCGCGCCGGATTGAAGGCCAGGATCATGTTGGGATCGTAGCTGCCGCGCTCCGCGGTGGGATTCTGCCGCGTCTTGGTGTCGCGGCGGACGTTGACGCGGACATATTCGCCCAGTTCGTCGGCGGTGACGACGCCGTCGGCGTTCTCGTCGGCTTCGCCCTCGATGCCCTTGATCAGGTAGTAGGTGAAGACGCCGTGGCCGCCGCCCCAGATTTCGCTTTCAAACGACTGCTCGCGGTCGCGGCTGGCGGTCAGCGAAAACAACGAGCGGTCGAGCTGGAGCAGGCTGGCATTGATCTGCCGCGTGTCGGCTTCCGGCGTGATGGCGCCGGAGTGGCAGGAGTCGGTCAGCAGCACCTTCCACTTGGCCTTGATGTCGGAGCCGATGACGCGGCCGAGCTTCTCCATCGGATAGGAGGTGCCGGGAATGTCGTCGGGGTCGATGTCGTAGGGAGCCAGAAAGGCCTTGCCGCCGGCGACGAAGCCGTGCCCGGCGAAGTAGATCACGACGCGGTCCTCGTCCTTCGACACCGACGGCAGCCACTGCTCCAGCGCCTGCCGGATGTTGGCCAGCGTGGCGTCCCTGCCGATCAGCCGCCGGACGTTTTCCGGCGGAAACTGGCCGCCCTCCGGGCTGATGAGCGCCGCGTAAATCGCCGCGGCGTCGCGCGCGGGGAAGCGGAGCTGGCCCTGCGGCGGCAATTTCGGATACTCGCTGATGCCGATCACCAGCGCATAGCTGCGCGGGATCACGACGCTGTCGCCGGGCTTGACCACGGGCGGAGCGGGCTCCCGCGTGAATTTCAGGTCCCGCTGCTGGCTGTCGGGCGGCGCGGGCGGAGTCTGCGCGGCGAGGGCGGCCGCGATGGCGATCAGCATCAGTCGGGCGGTCACGGCTCGGGCTCCTTAGCGGTGGGCGAGACGAAGCGTGTAGATGAACGGCTCTTCGCTGTCGTCCTGCACCGCCACGGCGGCGGCCTTGTTCGACTTGACGAACGTCAGCTCCCGCGAGGCGGCGCCGGAAAATCCGGCCAGGTTCTCCGGCAGGGCGGCGTCCTTGTCCAGCGGCTTCAGCCCTGCGCCATGGTCGATGCACTCGCCGCGCGCGCGGAAAATGGTGTCGTCGCAGCGCGGCGTGATTGAGGGATTCAGGTGCGGCGCCGGCGCCGGCAGCTTCGGCACGCTGAGCGCGCTGCGGCCGTCGCTCAGGCGCACCGGGCTGACCAGCCAGTACACGACCTCGTAGCCCGGCGGCCCTTCCAGCCGGAACCAGCCGTTCTCCGTCATCGGCACCAGATACTCGCGGCCGGCCTCGATGCGGTTCATCGTGCCGGTCTCTTCCTTCGGGAACAGCAGCACAAAACTGCCCGAAGTGGAGTGGTTCATCACATACAGATAACCGTTGAACGAGGCGCGGAAGCGGAAGCGCACCAGATCGCCGGTGCGGAACACCTGGCTCGGGTCGGCTCGCCGCGGCTCGCCGCGCTCGCTGCGCTCGACGGTGATCTCGATCCGCTTCGGTCCCGCTGCGTCAGGCCTTGCGTCAAGCCCGCCGCGCAGGGCAGTGGTGTCACCCGCCGGCGCGCCCGGCCGCAGGACAGCGGCCGGAGGCGCGGAGAAAACGGTCCCCGCGGCCACAAAGGCGGCGGCAATGCCAGCAAGAACCGGTAGACGCATGCACTCCTCCTCTTTCCTCCCTCTATCGGCCTACCGGTGCCGCAACGTTAGCTCGGCCACCACTCTTCCTGCGCCTGCCGCCGTTCCGGCAGTGGAGGCGTTGACCACATACACGGCTGCTTCGGGCCCGCCGCCGACAGGAGCGGGCGCGGCGGCCTTGTCCTTGTCCACCCTGGTGAACACCAGGTCGCGCGACTGCACCTGCGAGCGGAGCTGATCCACCCAGGCATCGTTATAACGGTTGGAAGCCGACAGTGTCGGCGCCGGCGCGGGGCGCGCCGGGCGGTCCGGCGCAGGGGCGGGCTTGCCCGAGAGCGTCGAGATCAGCTCTTCCAGATCGTCCACCGGCCGGGCCGAGAACAGCACGAACAGCCGCTCCTCGCCGGGCTGTTCGTCGAAGGTGAAATACTCGCCCTCGCCGCCGGGGACCTGGTACAGCCGTCCGGGCACGATCTCATTGCTGAGCTGCGAAGACTCCGGGTGGGGGAACAGCGGCGACCACACGCCGCTGGAGCCCCGGGCGATCACATACAAATAGCCGCGGCGGTTGCCCATGACGCTCAGGCGGATGCTGTCGCCGGCATGGAATTCGGCTTCGGTGCTCACCTCCACCAGCCCCTGCGGAGTGCGCTTCAGCAGGCTGTAGCGCAGGCCCATGGGGGGCAGGTTTTCGGCAGTCAGCGAAACTCTCTGGAAATACGATTCGGCCTCGCGCAGGGGCGGCGCGGCGGCCAGCTCCGGCTTGGGACCGGAGGACTTGCCGCCTTCCTGCCGGGCGGGCTCGTTGCGGCGCACGGGCATGGTTTTTGCCGATTTCTTGGCGGCGGTCTTCTTCTCGACCGCCAGCATGTCGGAGGCGGAAAAGAAGGCGTCGCGGGCGTTGATCAGCGGCTCCTGGGCGCCCGCGAGAAAGCCCGCGAGCGCGGCCATCAGAAGGCCGGAAATGGCGGAATGGATTTTATGGGGCATCTTTCACGCACCGGAAACCAATGGCTGCGTGGGGCAGGTCATCGGGCCAGCCCCTCCGCATATATACACGGAAAAAGCGGTCATCCTTGAGCAGGAAGCTGCCGCCTTTGATGCAGTGCCAACTGCGGCTCACCGCCGCCCCCAGGGCGCGCTGCATGTCCTCGATCTCGCGTTCGGTGACCGGAAACGGGGTGTCCACCCACTCGAAGACGTTGCCGGAGAGGCCGAGGATGCGGTACGGGCTCTGCCGCTCCGGGTAATCGTCGACGGCAACCAGCGTGCCCGGGTTGGGCATCGGCTGGTTGCCCCACGGATAGACGCGGCCGTCTTCGCCGCGGGCCGCCTTCTCCCATTCCGGCTCGGAAGGCAGGCGCTTGCCGGCCCAGGCGCAATAAGCGCGCGCGTCGGAGAGTTTGACGTGCGTCACCGGCAACGAGGGCGAAGAGCGGAAATCCTCGGAAGGCGGCGCGGGATGGCCCGTGGCCTGCACGAAGCGCGCATACTGCTGGTTGGAAACTTCCGTCGCGTCCATGTAAAACGCGGGCAGGCGCACCTCGGCGCGCGGGTTGGGAGACTCCGCGCTGTCGTCGCCGAAGAGGAACGGCCCCTCGCGCACCAGAAACATCGTCGTCCCCTCTACCTGAACAACGGACGGCAGCTCGCGCACCGCCGTTTCCTGCTTCTTTGCCGCTTTCCCAGAATTCCCCTCATTCTCACTCTTTCGCGAAACAAAGTAAACCCCGGCGATCCCGGCAACCACCACCAGCGCCAGCGCACCATAAAGTCCCGTGCGGGGCTTGGGCCGCTTCGCCGCCGGCGCTGCAAGCCGCGGCGGTGCGGCAGGAGGCGGTTCCGCCTCGCCGTAGTCTTCGCCGTTCTCTGCGGCGGCGCCGCTGCGCGCGGCTTCCAGCAGATCGGGACGGTCGATCACCGGCTCGAGCCGGATCTCGGTTTCCATCCGGTAGGAGTGGCGCAGGTCGTCGAGCAGTTCGCGGGCCGACTGGTAGCGCCGTTCGCGGTCCTTTTCCATCAACCGGTTGACGATGCGCTCGAGTTCCGGGTCGATGTCCGGCAGCAGCGTGCTGAGGGCGGGCGGCTCTTTCTGGCAATGGCCGATCTCGATGGCGCGGTAGCTGTCCCCGGTGAAAGGCTTCATGCCGGTGAGCAGCTCGAAGAAGATCACGCCGAGCGAATACAGGTCGCTGCGGTGATCGCAGGGCTCGGCGCGGATCTGCTCCGGCGACATGTAATACGGCGTGCCGAGCGTCTCGCCGGCGCGGGTGCGCGCCGACGGCGCGTCGCCCGCCTTGGCGATGCCGAAGTCGAGCACGATGGCGCGCCCGCTGGTGTCGATGCGGATGTTGGCCGGCTTGAGATCGCGGTGGACGAAGCGGCGCTCCCCGGCCCACACCAGCGCCTCCGCCACCTGGCGGATGATGGTCACCGCTTCGGAGGGATGCAGCCTGCCGCGGCGCTCGAGGTAGCTCTTGACGTCCTCGCCCTCGATGTAGGGCATGATCAGGTAGTGCAGCGAGCCCCATTCGCCGACGTCGTAAACCGGGGCGATGTTGGGATGGCCCCCCAGCGTGGCGGCGGTGCGCGCCTCGTCCATGAAGCGGGCGACGATCTCGGGCTCGTCGGCCAGTTGCTCGGCGAGCACTTTGATGGCGAACAGCGCGCCGTGCGCGCGGTGGCGCGCCAGGAACACCTCGGCCATGCCGCCGCCGCCGATCCACTGGAGGATTTCATACTTGTCACCCAGCACCTGATGCAGGGCGGCGCGGATGGCGTTGCGGGAGGCGTTCGTCATGGCGGATTTCCTCAGCTTAATCTTTTTCTCCGGCCGGCCGGCAGAAATGCGGCGCTGCGCTCGCTGTAGTACTCCGGCGGAGGCGTCACCGGGCGGTAGGGAAGCGCGGCGCGCGCTCCGGCATCCGGCTGCATCAGATGGTCGGCCGAATAGTTGTACAGGTGCCAGGTGACGACGCGCTGCAACTGGAGGACGGCTTCCACCAGCGAGGTTCCCGGATGGCGCGTGTCCCACAGGCAGACGAAGCCGGTTTCGGGGTGGATATTGGGATGAAGCGCCGGCTCGTCGAGCCAGGCTTCCAGGGGCGCCGAGGGGTAATATTCAGGAAAAGTGAAGCGCGCGGCGACACCTGTGCGGACCGTGCCGTCCAGCGCGTAGTAGGGCGTTTTGGGAAGGAGAACGGGGCCCCCGGGTGTGGCGGGAACGGCCAGGGCCTCCGGGTCGGCTCGCGCCGTCCGGCGGAGCCAATCCCGCTCGTTGCGGATGCGGCGCTCGCGGATGCGCTCAAATGCAGCCTGGGGCATCAGCCGTTGGTGGCGACGGTGGAGACGCGCAGCACGTCGTTGGGACGCACGCCCTGCTCCGGCAGCGGACGGCGGAAATCGAGCGCCACGCCGTTCCACACGACCTGCGGCTCCCCTTCGCCCTGGAGCACGTCGCCGCGCTCTCTCAGGTCGTACAGGATTTCGTGCAGGACGTCGTCCAGGACCTCCGCCTCGTCGATGTCGACGTTATATTTGGTTTCTCCCTGGACGGTGTCGAAATACATCTGATATTTCGCCATAAATCTGCACCCCCTAAGACGGATCGGTCAGAAATGATTTCAGGGATTCCGGCAGGGCCTGGACGCGCCAGCCGCAGCGGGCGCACAAGCCGTTGGAATCGTCCCAGCATTCGACGCACTGCGGCCGGCCGCACTTCGGACAGCTCCGCAAGTCGGCTTCTTCCGGCCCTACTCCGCACACCTGGCAGCGGCCCTGGAGAGCAGGGGGGCCGACATGACGGTCCCACCACTGGCGGTTCGGCGGAAACAGGGGAACGGAATTCTGCACGCAGAGGCGGCAGCGGATTTTCTCGAAATCCCAGCATTTTGTCTCGCAAACTTCCAGATTGCAGCGCGGACAGACGAACGAGATTTTCCCGGCCAGGCGGCAATTGCACAGCCCGCAGCGCCGGGCGTCGCGGTTCTGCCACCAGACGATGGCCGCCGCCAGCGCCCCCGCCAGAGCCGGCGCCATCCAGTAAAGACGGTCGATCCGGGGTTGCGCCAGGCTCCACAGCAGCACGCCCAGCAATCCCGCCAGGAATGGAGGCGCCACCGCCAGCCAGGGATTCGGCAGCTCCGCCTCGAACATCTTCAGCAGGAAAAGCGACAGCACCGCCAGCAGCAGGCTGACGGCCACAGCGATGCCCGGCCCGCCCATGGCGGCGAAGAACTGCACCAGGGTGAGCAAAAAAGCCGTGGCCGCCAGGACCGCGATGCTGCGAGCGTTCATTCCATCTCCTCCACCAGGAATCCCTTACGAATACTATACAGGTGTTCGGCGGGCAAGCCCACCTCCTCCGGCGTCCTTCGGCTCAGCGGATCGCCGGACGCGATGCGGTTCCGGTTGTCGAGTTCCAAAAGGCGCCGCCCGCCGCAACGCGGGCATGCGCCCTCGCGGCGGAAGCGCGTCACCCGCAGGCGCGGCTCGAATTCCAGGCCGCAATCCAGGCACCGCGCCCGCAGGCAGAGCGGCCACTCCCAGGCGATTTCCTGCCCGTGCCGCATGAGCGCCGAAAACGGTCCTTCGACCGGCACCAGCGCCAACGGCGCCGTGTGGAAGGGGCACGATTCGTCGAGCGGGATCCGTATCTCCTCCAGCCGCAACGCCCCATCCAGGCGGAACTCGATGCTGCGCGCTTCGCGCTCGCCCCGGCGCAGCCACTCGAACGCGAAATGCACCTGCAACGCCGCCGTGACGGCGGCCACAGCCGGCGTCGCGCTCCAGCCGCCGCGCTCCTGCGGGACATGGCACGGGTGCGCGGCGCTGGACCACGTTTCGAGGTATTCGCGCCGCCTGCGCGCCGTCAGCCGGCAGCAGAAGCAGGCCCCCTCGCGCCCGGGAAACCACGACACGCGGCCCGCCGCCGCGCCGGAGGTGATCATGCCTCCATCGCAGACGGGCAGGCCGAGCCGCGTCGAGATCCGCGCCATTTCCAGCCGCGCCGAGTCGCGGTCCACCCCTCCGAACAGCAAATCGCACCCACGCAGCCGTCCCCATCCCACGTCCGCGATCTCCCGCGCGATGGGGATCCAGCGGGTCTCCGGGAACAAGGCCGCCCCCTGTTCGGCCAGCACTTCCACTTTCGGTCTGCCCGCCGCGCCCGGCGAGCGAAAAAAAGCGCATTTGGCCAGATTCGACGCCTCGACGAGGTCGGGATCGATCAGCAGCACCTCGCCCGCGCCCAGCAGCCCAAGCTGGCGGAACAGCTCGTTGCCCAGCGCGCCGGCGCCGGCGATGGCAGCCCGGCGGCAGAGGGAGGCTGCGCCGCTCATGCCGCCGGCGCTCTCCGCGTCGAGATGCACGGGACCGCCAGTCTGCGGCAGCGGGGAAGGCGAGCCATTTTTGGATTCATTTTGCAGCCCGTTCTCGTGTATCATAACGAGAGTTCGAGTCGCGCTTTCGCTCTCAGGCGCGCGAAAGCGGTATGGAGGAGCATGATGGCTGGGGCATATCGATCCCGTTCCGGGCTCGCGGCCGTGCTGTCCGCGGTCCTAATTTATTCCCCGCTCTGCGCGCCGGCAGCGGCGGCTCAGGAAGCGCAGGGCGGCCTGCGAATCACCATCGTCGACGGCGACGAGGCAATCCTCAACGTGCGGCAGCGCGTCAGCCGCGAGGCGATCATCCAGGTGGAGGATGAGAACCGCAAGCCGGTGGCAGGCGCGCTGGTGACTCTCACGGCGCCCCGTGACGGCGCCAGCGCCGTGTTCAGCAACGGCCTCAACAACATCACCTTGACCACCGATGACACCGGCCGCGTGGTGGTCCGCGGCATCCGTCCGAATTCCGCTCCAGGGAAATATGCGATCCGCGTGACCGCCGTGAAGCAAGGCCTGCGCGGCACGGCGCAGATCCAGATGACCAACGTCGCCGCCGCAGTCGCCGCCGGCGGCATTTCTGCCAAGGTCCTCACGTTTTTGCTCATCGCCGGCGCGGGCGCCGCGGCAGGAACCGTGGCCGCAACCCGGGGAGGAAACGGCGGCGGCGCGGCAGGACCCGGGGCGCCCCCGGTGACAACGGTCACGCCCGGCACGCCCACGGTCGGGCCGCCCCGCTGACTCGGAGCGTTGCGCGGATCAGGAGGAACACCATGAAATCATTTCTTCTGTCGATTCTCGCCGGCGCCGCGTGCCTGGGGCAGAGCCCCGGCATCCCGGAGCTGGGATGGATTCGTGGAGAGGAGCCGGCCCGCTACCAGCGGGTTGCAGGCGTTGCGGGCGCCGCGCAGATCGGGCAACAGGCCGAGGTCGCCGCCGCAGGCGTGCTGGCCATGCGGCCCGGCAGCGCCATGGCCGCGGTCATGCTGGAGGACGGCGCGGTGGCGCTGGCGCGGCTGGATGCCGCAAGTCAGGAGCCGGCGCTGCACCGTCTGCCTGGCGCTGTGGAGGCCCCCGGCGTGGCCGCCTGGAGCCCTTCCGGAGACGTCCTCCTGCTGGCCTCGCAGGAGCGCGAACTGGTCCAGGTGTGGAAGGTGGAAGACTCGCAGGCAGAGCTGGTGCGCGAGATTCCGCTGGCGGCTGAGCGCGCGGCGGTGAGCGACGGCGGCGGCCGCATCCTGGCGCGGATCGGCGGCGTGCTGTACCTGAGTGGCGAAGAGGGCGCGATGGTGGAAGTGAGCCGGCAGGCGGCCGGCGCGTTCACGTTTCTCGCCGGCAGCGACCGGTTCGCCTGGATCGAAGGCGAGCTGCTGCGCTTTGGCGGAGGCGCAGCGGAACCGGAGCCGATCGAGCTGGGCAGCCCGCAGGAAGATGTCCGCCTCATGCTGGCCAGCGCCGGTCGCGCCAAGCTCCTGCTGGTGGAAGCCGGCGAAACTGAGACGCGGGTGAGGCTGTGGGACGCGGAAGGCCGCGTGCAAGGCGAGTGGCTGTGCCCCGCCGCGGTGGAAGCAGTCAGGCCCACCGGTTCGGCGGGAGTGTTCCATCTGGCCACTCGTGGAGAGGGGCCGGCGTGGATGGCCGATCTGGGAGCGGTGCAGCCGTCGGTGTTCTTCGTGCCCCGTTCGGAAGAGCCGCAACGGCAGGGAGGTGAACAGTAATGCGCGGCCTCTATATTGCCTTTCTCGTGATGCTGCTTTGCGCGGGACCGCTGGCCGCGCAGGCGCCGCCTCCTTCCATGCAGCCGCCGTCGCAGACCTTCCAGGGCTTCGTAGGCGATGCCGTGAGCATCCAGTTTTCCGTCCTGAATCCGCCGACTGGGACGCCGGGTCCCTTTGTTCTCGGCGGGCAGCCGCCTCCCGGACTCACCCTCAACCCGGTGACTGGCCTGCTGTCGGGAACGATCACCAGCTCCGGCTATTACTATTTCTTCGTGTCACGGACATACACGCCTGCAGCCGCCCCGGTCGTCACTGTTGGCGAGTCCTACCAGTTCCTCACCGACACCCGGCTGCAGCTGTTGACCGCGACCCCTCTGCCGGCTGCCACAGCCGGCGTGCCGATGACGCGATCCATCGTCGCCAACGTCCCAGTCTCCTGGGATGTCGGCGCGAGCAATTTGCCCAACGGTGTGAATTTCATATTCCCTCCTGAAGTGGGACCCACCCTTCAGCTCACTGGCGTGTTTCCGCCGCTCCAGACTCCGGCGACGTATACCTTCGTCGCATACGCCGGCTATTTGAACATACTGGAGCAGTCCACCCAGCGGACTTACACGATCACGGTCAACCCCACGCCCACCATCAGCGCAACGCTGCCCACGGGCTACCGGGGACTGAGCTACACCGGCACGCTGTCGCCCCGGGGCGGCACCGCGCCCTTCTCTTTCTCGATCATCAGCGGCGCACTGCCGCCAGGGCTGAGCCTGAATCCGGCGACCGGCGCGATCACGGGAACCCCCACGGCGCTGGGCGTCTTCAACTTCGTCGCGCGGATCACCGACTCGAATACTGCATTTTCCGAGTCGCAACTGCGGATCGCGGTGCAGCCCCCGCCGCTCACGCTGAACCAGGTTCCGCTCGCGGATGGGACGGTGGGAGTCGCCTACGCCGGCACGGTGACGGCTTCAGGCGGCACGGCGCCGTACACCTTCACCCACTCTGCCGGGACTCTGCCTCCAGGCATCACGCTACTGTCCACCGGCGCCTTGCAGGGCGTTCCCACCCAGCCGGGGCAGTTCACCTTCCAGGTTACCGTCACCGACTCGGCGCAAGGCAACGCGTTCGGCTGGCTGACATTGAACGTGCTTCCCTCGCCTCTGTCCATCACGACGCTGTCGCTGCCGGCGGGAGCGCCCGGTGTGGCGTACTCCGCGCAACTCCAGGCTGCGGGAGGCGTCACTCCGTACTCATGGAGCGTTCTGTCGGGCAACTTCCCCCCCGGCCTCGTCCTGGATTCCGGGACGGGAGCGCTGTCGGGCGCGCCGTCGGCTGCGGGCTCGTTCACCTTTACAGTTCAGGTGCAGGACGCGGCCTCGACAACGGCGGCGCGCACCTACACCGTGCGCTTTGCCGCGCCCCTCTCCATCACCACGCTGTCGCTGCCGGCGGGATCGCCCGGTGTGGCGTACTCCGCGCAACTCCAGGCGGCGGGAGGCGTCACTCCATACTCATGGATCGTTCTTTCGGGCAGCTTCCCCCCCGGTCTCGTCCTGGATTCCGGGACGGGCGCGCTGTCGGGCGCGCCGTCGGCCGCGGGCTCGTTCACCTTTACAGTTCAGGTGCAGGATGCGGCCTCGACAACGGCGGCGCGCACTTACACCGTGCGCTTTGCCGATCCGCTGGTGATCACGACCACGTCGCTGCCTGAAGGCGCCGAGGGGCAGCCGTACCAGACGCTCCTCGCCGCCACAGGCGGCTTCCCGCCCTATGCGTTCTCGCTTGCCGGCGGCAGCCTTCCTTCGGGCGTGGCTCTGGCCGCCGATGGCACGCTCTCCGGCACGCCGGGCGAATCCGGCCAGTTCTCATTCACCGCCCAGGTGCTCGACGGCGAAGGGCTCACCGCCAGCCGTGTGCTCACGCTCACCGTGTTCCTCCGGCCATCCATCGTCACCACCGCTCTGCCTGAGGGAAGAGTCGGCGACAGCTACAACGCCACGCTGGAAGCCGCCGGACGCGGGCCATTCCTGTGGAGCCTGGCTTCCGGCTCGCTGCCGCAGGGGCTCGCGCTCAATGCCCAGACCGGCGCGATTACGGGCACGCCCCTGCAGCACGGTTCGTTCCCCATCCAGGTAACGGTGACTGACGGCAACCAGCCGCCGCTTACCGCCAGCCGCGCGTTCACCCTCGTCATCGCCCTGCCACCTCTGCCGCCTCTGACGGTCACGCAGATTCAGGAGACCCTGCCGCCTGCCAGCCAGCCGTCCTTCGGACTGCAACTGGGACAGGGCTTCCCGGTTGAACTCACCGGCACGGCGCAACTGGAGTTCACCCCCGAGGGCGCCTTGCCGCCCGATCCCGCGGTGCGCTTCGCCAGTGGCGGCAACACCGTGAATTTCACGATCCCCGCCGGCCAGACCGCCGCGGTTCCCGCTTCCGCCTCGCTGTTCGCCCTGCAAACGGGCACTACGGCGGGTGTCATTACGATCCGCGTGACGCTGCGGCTCGGCAACGCCGTGCTCGCTCCCGATCCGTTCGCCGTCAAGACCGTGCGCATCCCCGCCTCGGGTCCGCAGATCACGAAGCTGGTCATTGTCAGAAACCCGGCCGGATTCGAGATCCAGATCACGGGCTATTCCAACACCCGCCAGATCACCGGCGCAACGTTCCGGTTCACGCCGGCGCCGGGCGCTTCACTCGGCACGGCGGAAATCAACGTGCCTGTGGCTACCGTGTTCCAGACGTGGTTCGCCAGCGCCGAGTCGCGCCAGCACGGCGGACAGTTCCTGCTGGTGGTCCCCTTCACGCTCCAAGGAACCGCCGGCGCGCTGGCTTCGGTGCAGGTGACGCTCGCCAACAGCGCCGGCTCTGGGACGGCATCGGCCAACTTTTAGAGAATTCCGCCCACCGGCAGGACGGCTGTAACACAGGATTCACCCGCCTGACAGAGCGGAAGAATATACTGGGGCGGAGCCATGTGGCCGCCGGTGTGTGAAGGCCGCATGGCCGCTGTGGAGTGAAGCCATGCGCCTGGTTCTTTGTCTTGCCGCCTCTGTTCTCGCGCTGCCTGCGGATGCCCAGCTCTCCATCGAGCTTTCGGGGCTGGGCGGCGATGGACGCGCGGTGCGGCTGACGGCCACTGTGCCGGAAGCGGTTACTGCACCCGCGGTGTTGCGGGCGTTTCAGATGCGCTGCGCCCCGCATTGCACGGCAGCGGGACTCTTTCCGGGATCTCCGGCGGGACTGGATCAGGTTGTCATCGAACAGCAGCCGCCCAGCGGGGGCGTGACGTTTCAGCGGTTCTTCTTCCCCGCCGGCGCCCTCGCCCAACCCGGCGTCTACGAGACCCTGAGCCAGCAGGGGGCGGGAACGGGCGGCACGCTGACGGTCACCCGCAGCGGCTTTCCCGGCGTCAGCGGTCCCCTGACGTTGCCCGGCGGCGCCACCGCAGCGCCCTATTCGGCGAGCCTGTCGGCTGCGGGCGGAGCGCCTCCCTACACTTTCACGCTGGAAGCAGGATTTGCTCTGCCGGCGGGTCTTTCTCTATCACCCGCCGGCCTTTTGAGCGGCACGCCGTCGCAGGCTTTTCAGGGCTCCATCGCGGTTCGGGTGACCGACTCCACCGGTGCATACTCGCTGCGCCGCTACGCGTTGCGGATCGGCCAGGGGCTGGCTGTCGCCACTTCCAGCCTTCCTGCGGGCGTCGTGGGCGTCCCGTACGGAGTGGCTCTCCAGGCGGCGGGCGGCGCCGCGCCGTTCAGTTGGACAGTGGAGAGCGGCAGCCTGCCTTCTGGCATCGCTCTCGCCGCCAGCGGACTGCTGAGCGGCGTCCCCGCTGCGGCAGGGGCATTCTCCTTCACAGTGAAGGTGACCGCTGCGGGCGGAGTTTCGGCTACGCTGCCGATGGAATTGATCGTGAGCGCCGGGCCTACGATCCTGACGCCCTCCGCTTTGCCCAAGGCCCCCGTGGGCGCCGCCGTCAGCATTCCGCTCGAGGCGGCGGGTGGTCTGGGACCGTACCAGTGGTCGCTGATCTCTGGCACGCTGCCCGCAGGCATCTTGCTGGATCCGGCTGGCGTGATTTCCGGAACCTCCGCCTCCGCCAGCAACGTCAACTTCACGGCGCAGGCCAGGGACGCCGCAGGCAACACGGCCACGCAACTGTTCACCTGGTTGACGAAAATCGGCGTGGCCATTGGCAATCCCAGTCAGCAGCCCCTGCCCCAGGCCATCGCTGGCGCGCCCTACTCGCATCAGTTTGCCGCTTCCGGCGGAAGCCCGCCATACTCCTGGAGCCTGGTGTCCGCTCCGGCGGGCACTTCCATTTCCAGCACCGGCCTGTTTTCAGGCACGCCGGCGGTTCCGGGCACCTATTCCTTCTTCGTGCAGGCCAACGACACGGCGGGCGGCAGCGACCTGGCGGCTTACAATCTGACGGTTCTGCCTGCGGTGGCGATCACGACTTCATCACTGCCGCAAGCCAACGCGGGCCAGCCCTACAATGCTTCTCTGACGGCCACCGGCGGTGCGGGCAACTACATCTGGATCCTGGCTGCTGGGACGCTTCCGGCGGGCTTGAATCTCTCTTCCACCGGTGTCATCAGCGGCACTCCTTCCGGCAGCGGCGCCTCTGCTTTCATCCTCCGGGTGACCGATTCGAGCGGCGCTTCCACGTTCCGCGCTTTCACCATCAACGTCGGGCAGACATTATCCATCGACACCGCCTCGGATCTGCCGCCGGCCTCGGTCGGCGTGCAATACGCGCAGAGCCTGGCCGCCAGCGGAGGCTCGGCGCCGTATCAGTGGACCGTCACGGGTGGCGCGCTGCCGCCTGGGTTGACATTGTCTCCGCAAGGGCTGGTCTCCGGCATTCCGTCCGCCTCGGGCACATACAGCTTCCAGGTTCAGGTCACCGACCAGGCGGGCGCCACAGCGGCGAAAGCGTTTGGGCTGATCGTGAGCGCCGGCTTGGTGATCACCTCCAATACGCAATTGCCGTCGGCGGTGCCGAACCAGCCCTACTCGCAGACATTGACAGCCGCCGGCGGGACGCCGCCCTACCGGTGGGCGGTGACGGGCGGCGCCTTGCCGCCGGGATTGAGTCTGGCGTCCGGCGGTGTTCTCAGCGGCACTCCTTCGGCCGCGGGCAATTACACTTTCCAGATCACGGTGACCGATTCCACGGGCGCCAGCGGGGTTGGGCAGTTTTCGATCCTCGTCAGCAATGACCTCACGCTGCTGAGCCCGCGCACTCTTCCGCCGGCGTACACGGCTCAGCCTTACTCGTTCACGTTCCTGGCCGGAGGAGGCACGGCGCCTTATTCCTGGGCCGTAACCGGAGGCGCCCTGCCCTCCGGCATGCAACTGGCCGCGCAGACCGGCGTTCTGAGCGGGACGCCGCTGGCAGCCGGCGCGTATCTGTTCACCGTGCGCGTCACCGACAGCGCTGGTACGAGCCGCACGGACAGCTTCACGCTGCTGGTGGCGGCGGGGCTGGCCATCTCGCCAGACGTCCTTCCGGCTGCCACCCTCGGAGCCGCCTACTCGCAGACGCTGGCTGTCTCCGGAGGCGTGCCGCCTTATACATGGACGCTGACTGCGGGCGCGTTGCCGCCGGCAATGACGCTGAACCAGCAAGGGGTGCTCTCCGGCACGCCCGCCCTGATCGGCGTCTTCACGTTCACGGTCCGGGTGACGGACTCCGCAGGCGCCGTGGCGGAGAGGGCTTACACGCTCGCCGTGCAGGACGTTCTCGCCATCGCCAGCGCTTCGCCGCTGCCCAATGGGAACTTCAACGTGTTCTACACGTTCACGTTCGAGGGCAGAGGCGGCAGTGCGCCGTATCAGTGGCGGGTCGCCTCCGGCTTGCTGCCTGAGGGGGTCTCGATGACTCCGACAGGCGTGCTCTCCGGCACGCCGCGCCTGGGCGGCGTGTTCCGCTTCACCGTCGAGTTGTCGGATGCCTCCGGAGGCAGGTTGACCGGGGAATTCTCCTGGACCGTATCATCGCCGCTGACGATAACCACGGGCGGCACGCTGCCGGAGGCGAGCGCGGGCTCGGCCTATTCGCTGGTGTTCGGCCTTACCGGCGGCCAGGCGCCTTATGCGTGGACCGTTCTGGCGGGGGCGGTTCCGCCCGGACTGACGCTCTCGCCCACTGGCATTCTTTCAGGCACGCCCGCCACGCCAGGAACGTTCCAGTTCACCCTGAAGGTGACCGATGCGGCGCAGGCGGCCACCCAGGCGGCGTTCACCCTGGTGGTCGGCGCGGGATCGCAGCCGCCCAGGGTGGGCGTCATCTCCCAGGTCGCTTCCGGCGGGAGCTGGAAGACCGCAATCACCGTGCTGAACCCCGGAGCGGAGCCTGCCGCGGTGCGGATCAATTTCTTCGCCGACAACGGCGGCACGCTGACCCTGCCGCTGACCGTGATCGAAGGAACCGGCACCGCCACGACAGCCGCTTCCAGCGTGCAGCGGACCATCCCGCCGCGCGGGACGCTGATCGTCGAGTCCGAAGCCGCCGGCTCCGCCATTCTGGTCGGCTGGGCGGAGGTGCGTTCGGCGTCGCCGGTGGCTGGGTTCGCCATCTTCCGCCAGAAGCACGGCAGCGGCGTGGACTCCGAGGGTACGGCGCCCCTGGAGAGCGCCGCGCTTCAGAGTTACCTCCAGCCAATGGACAATCTCAGCGGATTTTCCACCGGCATCGCGCTGGTCAATCTCGCGCCCGATGAGCCGGCCAGCGTGACAGCCATTCTGTATGATGAGGGCGGCGTCGAGTTCGTCCGCGGCGCCATCAATCTGCCTCCCAACGGCCACACGGCGTTTTCCGTCACTGATCTGTTCCCGGCGGCGGCGGGAAGGCGCGGCTTCCTCGAGTTCCGCGCGGACCGCCCGGCGGGCATCATGGGGCTGGGGTTGCGGTTCCAGCCGACGCTCAGCTTCACTTCCGTTCCGATCGTGCGCGTCCCATGACGTGATTGCCTCCGCACAGGCCTGACGCGAAGCCGGGCGGACGCCCCTGCGCGGACCGGCCAGGGCTTGCTCGAGACAGAATAAGCACATAGGTTCTGCCCCCGGCCGGAGACAGCGGGCGCGCACTTCGCGGCCGGGATGAACATCCGGTGAAACGGCGCCGGCGCGGGCCACATCCATTATGCGGAGGAAAGGGACTGCAAAAAATGCGGTTGCGGTGGAAGTGTAGTTGCTGGCTGCTTTGCTTCCTGTTCGGGTGGTTCTGTGCAAAGGCGCAGTCTCTGGCGGAGACCAGCGAGGCTGTTGAGAGCGCTACGGATCCGGACGGCACGGATGGAGCCGCGGCTGCCGCGCGCACCGTCCGTCCTGCCGCCCGCGCCGAGATCTGGGTGCGGCCTGACCGCGGCACGGGCATCGACTGGGACGGATTGGGCAGACAATCCAGTCTCTTCCTCGGCGTGCAGCACGCCTTCCGGCTGGCCACCGAGCCCGGCACGCGCGAAGGCATGCGCGGCCCGTTCTTCCGCGGCTGGATGGATTCCGTCAAGAGCCTCCATGGCTGGTCCGACGGCGATCCGTTCTATGTGAATTACATCGGCCATCCGATGCAGGGCGCCGTGAGCGGCTACATCTGGACGCACAACGACCGCGATTACATCGGCGCCGAAATCGGGAAGAATTCCTTTTACTGGAAAAGCAGGCTGCGGGCCACGGCGTACTCGTGGGCCTACAGCACGATGTTTGAAATCGGCCCGTTCAGCGAGGCGTCCATCGGCAAGATCCAGAGCCGCTACCCGCAACAGGGCTTCGTCGATCATGTGGTGACGCCAGTGATCGGCCTCGGCTGGATGATCGGCGAAGACGCGCTCGACAAGTACGTCATTCAGCGTTTCGAAGAAAAATTCGAGAACCCGTACCTGCGGCTGATCGTGCGCGGAACGCTGAATCCTTCGCGGTCATTCGCCAATGCCATGCGATTCAAAGTGCCCTGGGCGCGGGACGACCGGCCCGGAGTGTTCTCTCCGCTGCTGAGTTCCTATGTGGCCGACAAGCGCTCGGGCGCGATCGCCCGCCGCGAGAGCCCCCGTCCTGAGCTGGTCGGCCCTTTCGGCATCTCCAGTTTTGAACTGTCGGCCACGGCGCGGCCCGTTTTCTACGGCCGCGCCAATGGCGCTTGCCTGGGCGGGGGCGGCGAAGGCGCGTTCCGCCTGTCCTCGACATGGCAGCTTGTGGCCGATGTCTCCGGTTGCATGCTGAACGGCCTCGGTCCGAACCAGAGCGGCGACACGTTCAACTACCTGTTCGGCCCGAGGTGGTCGGCGCGTCCCGGCGGACGGTTCAACCCGTATGCGCATTTCCTGGTCGGCGGCCTCAAGGTGACCCACGAGAAGGTCGATCCGGTGCTGCGCGACGAGCTGACGCGAACCGCGCGCCAGGAGGGCCGCAACGCGTATGAAGATCATGCCCGCTACGCGCGGCGCTGGACCGCCAACGGCTTCTCAATGGCCGCCGGCACGGGCATGGACCTGCGGCTGAACCCCGTGGTGGCCCTGCGCATCGCCAACCTCGAATACCGCCGCTCCTGGCTGCCTCCGGTCAACGGGCGCAGCTACAACAACGGCATGGCCCTGACCATGGCCGTCGTCCTCCGCACCGGCACCTGGTAAAAACTGGGGACAGGCCCGCCTGGCACCACTTTTTCCCGCGAAAACTGGGGACGAAAACTGGGGACAGGCCCGCCTGGCACCACTTTCTCCGACTCAAGCGCCGAAGGCGCGAAAGGAGCGGTCAGCAGCCCCGCGCCCGCACGGCGCCCCCCACACCTGATCGGAACCACCGGGGCCCTCAAATGCCGCCTCTCCCGACATCCCCCTGCCGCCCGGATCCGGGCCGCATGGCCCGGCGCCGTTCCTGAAGCATCCGTCCGCGGGACCATGCCCCGCGCGAGCCCTCTCCCTGTGGGGCCATACAGCGTCCCTATCCGGCGGCGCCGGGGTTCGCCTGAGCGGCATTGGAAAGATGGCCCGCCAGCTTGCCCTGAAGCGCTGAGATCAGTTCGGGGATCGAAGGCGGCCCCATCGAGACCACCTCTCCGTTGAGCGTGATCACGGGGCACGCAGCCAGGCCAAAAGTATTCAGCAGCTTGACGGCAGGCCGATCGCGCTCCAGACTCAGCTTTTTGGAAACGTCCACGGTTTGAACCTGCACCCCGGGCAAGCCGGATTCCAGCTGGATGATGTACTCCCGCAGTTCCTCCTCGCTCTGTCCTACCGGACCGCAGCACGAGGATTGCGGCCCGCACGGGAACGACTGCGGCAGATAGTACAGGCGGATGGCCGGTCGGTTCTCGCTCATGGTAGATTTTGTCTCCTTTAGACGAACAAATTGTACACATACCCTGCCAACACACAGCCGACGAAGGATACGCCGACATAGAGTACCAATACTTTGGCTCGAAACACGCCCGACAGCATGGCGATGGACGGCAGGGAAAGTCCGGGACCGCCGAGCAGATAGGCCAGCGTGGCGCCCGGCCCCATGCCTTTGCTCATCAGCGCCAGCGCTGTCGGCACCTCCACATAGGTGCAAACGTAGGCCAGCACCGCCACCGCCGAAGCCACCAGGACGCTGTTCAGCGCAGTTCCTCCAACCCACTCCGTGATGAGACTGGTCGGCAGGAGCACCTTGATGGCCCCCGCGATCAGGACCGCCAGCACCAGGTAGCCGTTCAACTGAATGAACAGGCGGTATCCCATGCGGAACATCTCAGCCGCTCTCTCCTGCCAACTGGCGTAGGATGTGTCGCCCACAGGAAGCACGGCGCACGCCCCGACACTCTTGATTTCCGCAGATCCACTGTCGATCAGCTTCCACAGTCCGGCAGGAGTCTTCTCCATCAAGCCGGCTTCTTCGAGCCGTTCCAGTTTCGCTTCGCTGCCTTCACCCAGCTGCTCCGCAGGGATGCCCTCCGGGTGTTGCACCGCCAGCATGCCGCAGCGGAACGCGAACTGCTGCAAATCGGCCGAGAGCTTGGGCGGAACGTGGATTTTCAAAAACCGCCGCGGATTGCGGTGCTTTCTCTGCCACATCGTGAGCACCTGTCCCACCGCCAGAGCGATGGCGAACGTGGCCAGGATGCGTGCCACGGCCATGGACCAGCCCAGAATGCCGGCGGTCATGAATACCGTGGGCACGTTCAGCATGGGAGCGGCGATCAGAAACGCCATGGTCGGGCCGAGCGGAATGCCGGCTTCCACCATTCCCGCGAGCACGGGAACGATACCGCAGGAGCAGATGGGAATCACCGCGCCGGCGCCTGCGGCGAGAAAGTTCGCTTTCAGGCCCCCGTAGCCCATCTTCGCCTTCACCTTCTCCCAGGAGACGAACACGACCAGCGCCGCGGCGATAAGCATGCCAATGGCCCAGTACTGGAACAGTTCCACCAGCACCGCGCATGCCTTGATATAGATAAACCAGACCACCTCAGGGATGTTCCAGGACAGCGGCGTCGGGATCTCCGCCAGCCGCGCCTCCTCGCCGCTCAGCCCCGGCGGTTGCAACAGCCCGTACAGGTACAGCGATCGGATCGACAAGCCGTTCATGGCGGCGTAGATCAGACCGCTCGCGTACATTACGGCGACCATCCCCAGATAGATCCACATCCGCGGCGTGGGTTTGAAGCCGGGGCGCGAGCCGGTTTCCACCGGCGTTTCAACGGCTGTTTCCTGCTTGGCCATATGCGTGTGACCTCCCAGCGTCATTCGTTGGCAGCCGAATTGGCGGACGCATCCCCCGACAGGCGGCGCACCACAAACTCGTCCATGTGCCGGTCGCCGGCGCCGCGTACGGCACGGGCCAGTTCCACCGCCTCGCGGATCTCCTCCGCTGTGGCGCCGAATTGCAGCGCGGTCTTGTGGTGATACACAAAACAGGGCTGGCAATGGCCCGCCACCGCTGCGGCGATGCCAACAAGTTCCTTGGTCTTTGGATCCAAAGCTTCAGCCATTTCGCTCTTCTCCAGTCATCATCGTCTGCATCATTTGCCGCATCATGGCAGACATCGTCCGCTGGACTGCGGGATCCTGCATCCATTCCCGGCAACGCGGCATCATCTCCGCCATCATATGCGGCGAAGTCATCAGAAAACTGCACATTTCCGAACCCAGTTCCTTCATCAAATGCGCCTTGTCCTCCGGACTCAGGCTCCGGATTTGTCTGAGGATTTCTTCGACGGTCACGGTGTTTGCTCCTTCCTCGAAATCAGCGGGATCGGGCTGAGCCCGGCCACCCAGCGCGCAGCCCCTGAATGATGCCCTGGCGTCTCCGCGCCTTGCTCATCCCATGAATCTCATCCCCTGCGCACAGCAGCCGCCCCGGGCGCGGCGCTCCGCCGCGTGCCCCGCCGGCTGTTCCCCGCCGCGGCGCGGGAGCCCGCCGGCGCCTTGATTTGCACAAGCGGCCGCATCTGGCATGCGCCCTCTTTCACTGCCAGCTTCAGACGCACTACATCGTCCTGAAACTCCTGATCGTGACTGAAAGTAGTATGGAGAAAATCAAAAAGGGGCTTCAATTCGCCCCTGGTGCAATCAGCCAGGGTATAAAAAATCCGGTATCCTTCGCGCCGGTCCGCCACCAGCCCGGCGTGCTTGAGGTAGGAGAGGTGGCGCGAGACATTCGACTGCGTCAGCTCCAGCACGATCTGGATGTCACAGCCGCACAGTTCGCCCACGGTCAGCAGGTTCAGGATGCGGAGGCGGTTGGCGTCCGCAAGCGCTTTGAAGTACGTCTCGAGGCGCTCCCGGTTCGTCATTACTTTATGAGTGTACAGTCATAGACTGTTGGCTGTCAAGACCCCTGTGCAGCCCGGCCGCGCCTTCCCTCTCGAGTGGCCTGGAGAGGCGCGAAAGATGACTGTCAGCGGAGAGGCGTCTGGTTCTGGCGCCCGCCACCACGCTGAAAATGCCGGCGCCGGTTGGCGCCCGCTTCACGCGCGCCGCCTGCAGGGCGGAACGCAGGCGCGTTTCTTCCCGCGCGCCCGGATCAGGCCTGCATTCCCAGGCGCTCCAGATAACGCGTCACGGATTCGATGCCTGCGTAGAAATTCGGCACGTGGAACTTCTCGTTCGGTGCGTGCAGGTTGTCGTCCGGCAGCCCGAAGCCCATCAGCACGCTGGGAATGCGCAGATGCTCGTTGAACAGCCCCACGATAGGAATCGACCCGCCGCTGCGAATGAACACCGTCTTTTTGCCGAACACCTCTTCCATCGCCGCCGCAGCCTGTTTCACAAATGGGTTCTCCGGATCCACCAGGCTCGCCGGCGCGCCATGAAGCAGCCGGAACTCCGTCTTCACGCCGCGCGGCGTGGCTCTTTTGACCGCCGCCCGGAGCTGCTCCACCGCCTCGTCCGGCTGTTGTTCGGGCACCAGCCGCATGGAGATCTTGGCCACAGCCCGCGCGGGAATCACAGTCTTGGCGCCCTCGCCCGTGAAGCCGCCGCGGATGCCATGCACCTCCAGCGTCGGGCGCGCCCAGGTGCGCTCGAACACCGTCAGCCCTGGCTCGCCCGTCAATTCTTTTGCCCCGATTTCTTTCTCCAGGTACTCCTTCTCGTCGAACGGCAGCCGCGCCCACGCTTCCTTCTCCGCCGGCGCCGGCTCCACCACGCGGTCGTAGAACCCCGGAATCAGAATGTGCCCGTCCCGGTCTTTCAGCGCCGTCAGGATCTCGGCGATCGCCATCAGCGGATTCGGCGCCACGCCGCCGTAAACTCCCGAATGCAGGTCCTGCCGCGCGCCTTCCACGTGCAATTCGCCGTAAACGATGCCGCGCAGTCCCGTGCAGATCGAAGGCAGACCGGGCGCGAACATTTCACTGTCACAGATCACGGCGGCATCGGCAGCCAGTTGCGCCGGCTTCTCGCTGACGTAGCGCGCCACCGCCTCTCCGCCGCACTCCTCTTCGCCTTCGATCAGGAACCGCACGTTCACCGGCAGCCGCCCGTCCCGCCGCATCAGCCACTCGACGGCTTTCACCAGGATCCACGTCTGCCCCTTGTCGTCCGTCGCTCCCCGCGCGTAAATGTTGTCATTCCGGATCTGCGGCTCGAATGGCGGCGACACCCATTCCTCCAGCGGATCCGGCGGCTGCACGTCGTAGTGCCCGTAAAGCAGCAGCGTGGGCTTGCCCGGCGCGCCCAGCCATTCGCCGTACACCATCGGGTGCTCGGCGCGGTGGATCAGCTCCGTCCGCCCGATCCCCGCCCGCTCGAGCGCGCTCCGGACATATGCCGCGGCGCGCTCCATGTCGCCCTTGTGTTCCGGAAGCGTGCTGATGCTGGGAATCCTCAACCATTCCAATAGCTCATCCAGGGCCTGTTTCTTGAAGCTTTCAAAATCCGTCATGAATCCAACCTCCTGCCGGCGCTCAGCCGCGTTCCGAATGAATCCCGGGGCGCCGCGCCCGGCGGCGTCTGCTTACGCCTGCCAGAATAGCCGTTCCCAGATTCCGATGCACACCAACGCACTGATCCACGAAAAGAGCCCATACCTCTTGCAGCACGCCCACAACCCGGTGGACTGGCTCCCCTGGGGCGATGCTGCTTTCGCCAAAGCGCGCTCGGAGAACAAGCCGGTCTTTCTCTCCATCGGCTACTCGACGTGCCACTGGTGCCACGTGATGGAACGCGAGTCTTTCGAGAACGAGGAGATTGCCCGCTTTCTCAACGAGCACTTCGTGCCTGTGAAGCTCGACCGCGAAGAGCGCCCCGATGTCGACCGCGTCTACATGACCTTCGTGCAGGCGACCACGGGCAGCGGGGGCTGGCCGCTCAGCGTCTGGCTGACTCCGGATCTGCGCCCGTTCTTCGGCGGCACCTATTTCCCGCCGGAGCGCCGTTGGGGCCGGCCCGGATTCCGTGAAATTCTGGAACAAATTGCCGCAGCATGGCGGAACAAGCGCGAGCAGATCGTCGAATCCAGCTTGCGAATCCAGGAAGAAATCCAGCATCATATTGATATAAATGCCAGCGGAATTTCCGCATCGAATGACATGATCGAGGCGGGGTTCCAGCAATTCCGGCGGATCTTCGATCCGCGCTTCGGCGGTTTCGGCGGCGCGCCGAAGTTTCCCCGTCCCTCCGTCCTTCAGTTCCTGCTCCGCTTTCACCGGCAGTCCGGAAACGCCGAAGCCCTGCGCATGACCGGAGAAACGCTCCAGGCCATGCGCGCCGGCGGCATGTACGACCATCTCGGCGGCGGCTTTCACCGTTATTCCGTGGACGAGCGCTGGTTCGTGCCGCATTTCGAGAAAATGCTGTACGACCAGGCCCAGCTTGTATCAGCATATGTCGAGGCCTTCCAGGCGGCTGGAGATTCTGCTTATGCCGTGACAGCGCGGGAAATTGTCGAGTATGTTCTCCGGGACATGACGCATCCCGAGGGCGGGTTTTATTCAGCCGAGGACGCCGACAGCGAGGATCCGGCGCGCCCCGGGCGCAAAGGAGAGGGCGCGTTTTACGTCTGGGCCTGGCAGGAACTGGAAGACGTGCTGGGCCGGGACGCGGCGCAGCGGTTCGCCGAGGCCTACGGCTGCCTGCCGGGCGGCAACGTGCACGAAGACCCGCACGGCGAATTCGAGGGCAGGAACATTCTCTGGCTCCAACAGCCCGCCCTGGCCGCGGATCCGGCCATCGCCGCCGCCCGCCGGCAGCTCTTTGAAGCGCGCGCCCGCCGCCCGCGCCCCCACCTCGACGACAAGATCCTGGCTTCCTGGAACGGTCTCATGATCAGTGCCCTCGCGCGCGCAGGCGCGGCGCTGGGCGAGCCGCGCTACATCGAGGCCGCCCGCCGGGCGTTCCGCTTTATCGAGCGGTCGCTGATGACGCCGGACGGGCGTTTGCTGCGGCGGTGGCGCGACGGCGAAGCCGCCATCGAAGGGCTGCTGGACGACTACGCCGCCACTGCGCTGGCTGCGCTGGACCTGCATCAGTCCAGCTTCGATCCCGGTTATGCCGTGGCCGCGGAAAGGCTGGTCCGCAAGATGGTGGATCTGTTCGGCGACGCCGCAGGCGGCTTCTTCACGGCCTCTGCCGCCGCAGGCGACCTGCTGTTCCGGATGAAAGAGGATTATGACGGCGCCGAGCCGTCCGGCAATTCGCTGGCGGTGGAAGCCCTGGTGCGCACGGCGCGGCTCACCGGCGAGGCGCCGTTGCTCGAGCCGGCGCGCCGCACCCTGGAAGCCTTCGCCGGAAGGCTCGAAAGCCAGCCCACGGCCCTGCCCCGCATGCTCTGCGCCTGGATGCTGCACCAGTCGCCCGAAGAACGGATCCGCTTCCGAGGCGCCGCTCAGGACCTCGTGCAGGAGGTCTGGCGCCGGTTCCTGCCCTTCACCACTCTCCATTGGGAGGACCGTTCCGGCGCGCCCTCGGCCGAAGTCTGCGCCGGACTCGTCTGTCATCCGCCGGCGGGGAGTGTGGAAGAGCTCCGCCCCCTGTTACACTGAGCGTGAGCTGTCCCCGATTTCCATCTGAGGAGGAATCATGGCACGTACCACCACCTTCAAAGGCATGCCGCTTGAGCTGGCCGGTCCCGAATTGAAAGCAGGCGATGCCGCGCCGGATTTTCAGGCCGTCGACAAATCTCTCCAGCCCGTGACGCTGGCCTCCACCGGGCAGGGCATCCGGGTCTTCAGCGTGGTCCCCTCGCTGGACACGCCCGTGTGCGACATGCAGACCAAGAAGTTCAACGACGAGGCCGCCAGGTTCCCGCAGGTCGGCTTCTATACCGTCAGCATGGACCTGCCGTTCGCCCAGAACCGGTGGTGCGCCAGCTTCGGCGTGGACCACATCAAGATGATCAGCGACCACAAATACGCCAGTTTCGGAGAAAATTACGGCACGCTGATCAAGGATTGGCGCATCGAAAGCCGGGCGATTTTCGTCGTCGACCAGAACAACGTGCTGCAATACGTGGAGTACGTGCCCGAAGTGGCCCAGCACCCGGACTACGACAAAGTGATCGCCAAACTGAAGGAATTGGCCGGCTGATCAGCTCTCTTCCAGCCGGCGGTATTTGCCGCAGAAATAAATCAGCGGGCGGCCCTCCCGTGTACGCGCGCTTTTCACGAGCCCGATGAAAACCGTGTGGTCGCCCGCGTCCATTTTCCTCCACGTCTCGCATTCCAGCACGCCGAGCGCGTCGTCGAGCACGGGCGCGCCGCACTCTCCCGCATGCCACCGCACGCCCTCGAAGCGCCGCGGATGAGAGGAAGCGAAACGCTCCGACAATTCCTGCTGCGATTCATCGAGAAAATTCACGGTGAAATGGGCCGCGGCCGCAAATGGTCCGTGTGTCGCCGCCCCGTGCCCGATGCAGACCAGCACCAGCGGCGGATGCAGGGAGACCGACGTGAACGAATTCACCGTCAATCCGTGCGGCTTCCCGTCACGCCCTGTCACCGCCGCTACCGCCACTCCTGTGGCGAACGCCCCGCACACGCGCCGGAACAGCGCGGGCGCCACGCCCTGCCCTTCCGCCTTTCCGCTTTTGTCCGGCATCCTTGACACGGTGATAAACCTAATCCTATCATGAGGTTTGCAAGGCGAACCGCCGCTTGTTCGCCAGAAGCTGGCGATTCTCTCCCACTCAGGAGGCGCACTTGATCAAGCTCGACATCGTCAACGAGGTTGTCAATCGTACCGGCATCACCAAGACCAAGGCCGAGATGGCCGTGGAAACCGTCTTCGAGTCCATGAAGCGCGCCCTGGCCCAGGGAGAGCGCATCGAACTGCGCGGTTTCGGCATCTTCACCGTGCGCCCGCGCAAGACCGGCATCGGCCGCAACCCGCGCACCGGCGCCGAGGTGGCCATCCCGCCGGGCAAGGCGGTCCGCTTCAAGCCAGGCAAGGAGCTCCAGTCGCTCGACTGACGCGCGGGCTTGCCTGCCGTGAATCCGTACCCCGATGACGGACGCCCGCTCCACGAGCCTTTCTGGGCGCAGCCCACGTTAGGGCGCACGCTGCTCGCCCAGCCCAGGCTCTGGCTTCACATCCTGCTCTTCCTGGCGACGCTGTTCACCACCACCGCTCTCGGCGCGCGCCTCCAGTACAACTTCCACCACCAGCTTCCACCCTTCGATCTCGAACACGACCTCACCGCCTTCGCCGACGCCCTGCGCGAGCCGCGCCTGTTGCTCGACGGCCTGCCCTACGCGCTCGCGCTGCTGCTCGTTCTGCTGGCCCATGAAGCCGGCCACTGGCTCGCCTGCTTCTACCACAACATCGATGCAAGCCTTCCCTACTTCCTGCCCGCGCCCACGTTCATCGGAACATTCGGCGCCTTCATCCGCTTCCGCTCCGCCGTCAAAAGCCGCCGCGAGCTGTTCGACGTCGGCATCGCCGGGCCTCTGGCCGGTTTTCTCTTCGTGATCCCCGTGCTCGGCATCGGCATGGCGCTGTCGCGCGTCGTGCCGGGCATCGGCCAGCAGAGCGAGATCCAGTTCGGCGCGCCGCTGCTGATGCGCGCCATCGAGATGTGGCTCTTCCCGGGAGTGCCCGCCGAGGACATCTATCTCCATCCGGTGGCGCGCGCCGCCTGGGTCGGCCTGCTGGCCACGTCTCTCAACCTCCTGCCCATCGGGCAGCTCGACGGCGGCCACATCGTCTACGCCTGCTTCGGCGAGCGCCACCGCGCCGTCTCCACCGCCGCCATTGCGGCCATGGCTCTGCTCGGGTTCCTGTACTGGCCGTGGTGGGTCTGGGCGGCGCTGCTGTTCTTCATCGGAAGAAAGCATTTCCACGTCTACGATGTCGAGCCCCTCGGCCCCGCGCGCCGGCGCGCCTTCCGCCTTGCGATCCTCATCTTCGCCCTGAGCTTCATCCCCGCACCCGTTCTGTACAATAACGGGCAGGGTTGGCTGCCCTGACGCGCGGCATGAAGATCTCGGCGACGATCATCACCTGCAACGAAGAACGCAACGTGCCCCGCGCCATTGAGAGCCTCCGCTGCTGCGATGAGATCCTCGTTGTCGATTCCGGCTCGACCGACCGCACCGTCGAAATCGCCCGCAAGTTCGGCGCCCGCGTCATCGAAGCCGGCTGGCGCGGCTTCGCCGGCCAGAAGAACTACGCCTCCGAACAGGCCGCCCACGACTGGATTCTCTCCATCGACGCCGACGAAGCCTTGAGCGAGGATCTCGAGGCCGAGATCTGGCAACTGAAGAAAAACGGCCCGCAGTGCGACGCCTACACCGTGCCCCGGCTCGCCCAGTACCTGGGCCGGTGGATCCTCTATTCCGGCTGGTATCCCGACCGCAAGATCCGCCTCTTCGACCGCCGCAGGGCGCGCTGGGTGGGCGACTACGTCCACGAATCGGTCTTCTGCCAGGGCCGCATCGGGCACCTGAAGGGCAATCTCCTTCACTTCACCTGCGGCTCCCTCAGCGAGCACCTAAAAACGATGGACCGTTACACCACGCTGGCCGCCGAGGAGCTCGCCGCGCGGCGCACGCCCGTCCTCTACCGGCACCTGCTGCTGGAGCCCGCCTGGACATTTTTCCGCACTTATGTTTTGAGGCGCGGCTTCCTCGACGGCGTGGAAGGGCTGGCCATCGCCTATATGGCCGCCCTGTACACGTTTCTGAAGTACGCCAAGGCGCGCTTCATGACCTCCGCCCGGTAAGCCGATGCGCACGCTCCACCTCGACACCGGCCGCACGATGCGCGGCGGCCAGCACCAGGCGCTTCTTCTGATGCAGGCCCTGTCCGCGCGCGGCGTCGAAGGCGCGCTGCTCGCGCCTGATGGCGCGCCGCTGCTCGGGCAGGCGCGCGCCGCCGGGCTGCGGGCGGAAGTGTTGTCGCCCGCCGCCGTGCGCCGCGCCGCGCGCGGCTTCGATCTGATCCATTGCCACGACGCGCGCTCCCACACCCTGGCCGCGCTGCTCGCGCCCGTGCCGTTCGCCGTCAGCCGGCGGGTCGATTTCCCCGTCAACACGCACTGGCTGGCCCGCTGGAAATACCGCCGCGCCGCGCTCTTCCTCGCCGTCAGCGAGGCGGTGAAGCGCCGGCTCGAGGCCGCGGGCGTGCCTCAGGCGAAAATCGCCGTCGTTCCCGATGGCGTCGCGCTGCCGGCGCAGTGCAGCACGCTGGACGGCGACATCATCGCTCCCGCTTCCGGCGATCCGCGGAAAGGCGCCGCGCTTGTCCGCCGCGCCGCCGCCCGGGTGCGCTTCTCGGACAACCTCTTGCGGGATCTGCCCGCCGCCCGCGCTCTCGTCTACATCAGCCAGAGCGAGGGGCTCGGCTCCGCCGCCCTGCTCGCCATGGCCCACGGCGTGCCCGTCATTGCCAGCCGCGTGGGCGGGCTTCCGGAGATCGTCCTCGACGGCGTCACGGGCATGCTCGTCGACAACCATCCCGCGGCCATCGCCGAAGCCGCCGCGCGCCTCGCCGAAGACCGCGCACTGGCCGCCCGCCTCGGCGCCGCCGGCCGGCGCATGGTCGAGGAGCGGTTTACAATCGAACGAATGGCGGAGAAGACCCTCGAAGCCTACCGCCGGGTGCTCTCATGAACGACCTGCTTCTTGCATCAGTGCTGGCCGGCGCCTTCGGGCTCATCATCGGCAGCTTCCTCAACGTCTGCATCAGCCGCCTGCCGCAGGACTACTCGGTCGTCACGCCGCGCTCGCACTGTCCGCGCTGCGGCGCCACCATCGCCTGGTATGACAACATTCCTCTGCTCAGCTTCCTGCTCCTGCTCGGCCGCTGCCGCGCCTGCCGCGCGCCCATCTCGCTGCGTTACCCGCTGGTGGAGTTCTCCACCGGACTGCTGTTTTTCTGGGCGTGGCAGCGCACGGGCGGCGGCTGGGCAGGCGTCAAATGGTGCCTGTTCGCCGCCATCGTCGTCGAACTGA
Organism: uncultured Bryobacteraceae bacterium; assembly: GCA_937920635.1. GTDB lineage: Bacteria > Acidobacteriota > Terriglobia > Bryobacterales > Bryobacteraceae > JANWVO01. Next base: position 40,343 of record CAKZUE010000020.1, on the reverse strand, counting down.
TTTTTTCCGACGCCGAATCCCGCATCCTGCCGGACGAGTTCACGCTGGGCGGCATTTTCGCGGGGCTGGCGCTCGCCGCCGTGGTCCCCGTTCCGGAGGGCCTCATCGCCTGGATCTGGCGGCTGCAGGCGCCGCAGTCCTCTCCCGCGCTGGAATCTTTCATTCACTCGTGCGCCGCCGCCGCCTTGCTGGCCGGCGGGCTGTGGCTGATGGGCTTCGCCTATCAAAGAGTGCGGGGCAGGGAAGGGCTCGGCCTTGGCGACGTCAAGATGACCGCCTTTCTCGGCGCTTTCCTTGGGCTGGAGACGGGGCTGCTGGCGCTGATGGCAGGCTCGCTGCTCGGCACCGTTCTGGGCCTCATCTGGATCAAGGCCCGCGGCGCGGACGCGGGCTCTTACGAGCTTCCTTTCGGCTCGTTTCTCGGGGTCGGCGCGATCCTCGCCGCCGCCACTCGTCTCTGAGAGGGGTGTTCATGGCGCGGCGCGCGGCTCCGGCTGCGGCCCTGCGCTAAGATAAAATTCGGCACCTGATGCGGGAACTCCTCGACATTCTGCCGCCCGGCAGCCGCGAGTATGAACTGGCGTGCGCCCTGGATCCGGAGCGCCTGCCCGCTCACGTCGGCATCATCATGGACGGCAACGGACGCTGGGCGCGGCGCCGCAGCCTGCCCCGCGTGGCCGGCCATAGGGCCGGAGTCGAGCCGGTCCGCATGGCGGTGGAGACCTGCGCCCGCCTGGGCATCCCCGCGCTGACGCTCTACGCCTTCTCCGCCGAAAACTGGAAGCGCCCGCGAACCGAAGTGGAGACGCTCTGGCGCCTGCTGCACTACTACCTCGGGCGCGAAGTCGCCCACCTGATGGAAAACAACATCCGCCTGCGCGCCATCGGCCGCACCCACGCGCTGCCCGCCGAAGTGCGCCGTCCGTTGGAGGACGCCGTCCGCGCCACCTCCGGCAACACCGGGCTCGTCCTCAATCTCGCCATCAATTACAGCGGGCGCGCCGAAATCGTCGACGCCGTCAATGCATTGATCGAGGAAGCCCGCCGCAACGGCGCCCTGGCGAGCCTCGTCATCGACGAAGAGCAGATCGCCAGCCGCCTCGCCACCGCGGGCCAGCCGGACGTGGACCTGCTCATCCGCACCTCGGGCGAGATGCGCATCTCCAACTTCCTGCTCTGGCAGATCGCCTACGCCGAACTCTATGTGACACCCACGCTGTGGCCCGATTTCAACCGTCTCGCTCTGCTCGAGGCCATCTCCGCCTTCCAGAAGCGCGACCGCCGCTTTGGCGGCATCCACCCCGTGCGCAACGCTCCCGTCGAGCGGTCCTCCCTGATCGCCGCCCGCGGGCTCCCCGCCCAATGAAGCGTTTTCTCACCGGCCTCGTCCTGACGCCGTTTTTCTTCTACATCGTCGTTTTCGCTCCTGATCCCCTGTTTCTCGCCACGCTGGCGGCGGTGGGCCTTGTCTGCTATTACGAATTTCTCGGAATTGCCGCCTGCCATCTGCCAGATTTTGAATATAAACCGCGCCGGAATCCGGCCGGATACGTGGCCGGTATTCTGCTTCTATTGCTGCCAGGCAGCGAGATTCTGACCATCGTACTGTTCGCTTTTCTCATGTGGATTTTCGCCCTTCGCGCGAAAAATCTCGCCCATATTCTGCCTTTCGCCGCCATGGCGACGTTCGGGATCGTGTACGTCTTCGGGGCCTGGAAGTGCGGCCTTTCGCTGCGGCTGCTGAATCCCTGGTGGATGCTGTTCGCCACCGCCATCAACTGGACCGGCGACACCTTCGCGTACTACGGCGGCAGGAACTTCGGGCGGCGCAAGCTCGCCCCCGTCCTCAGTCCCGGCAAGACCTGGGCGGGCGCCATTGCGTCCCTGGCCGGCACGCTGGTCCTCGGCCTCTGGTTCCTCCACTGGAAATTCCCTCAGGTCACGCTCCTGCAAGGCGCCGTGCTCTGTCTCGCCGCCAATCTGAGCGGGCAGGCGGGCGATCTCTGCGAGTCCGCCATCAAGCGCGGCGCGGGCGTCAAGGACAGCGGCAACTCGCTGCCCGGCCACGGCGGCTGGCTCGACCGCGTCGACTCCAGCCTCTTCTCCATCCCCGTCGTTTACTGGCTCCTGCATTCCGGCTGGATCCAGCCCTGAGCGCAGGCGTTGACCTCGCCGCTCGAGCGGCATAGGATCGGCGCATGCCTGCTGAAACGGTCACCCGCCGCTCTCTCGTGGCTTCCTCCCCCGCGCTCGCCACCGCGGCTTCTTACCGCCGCATCCTGGGCGCGAATGAGCGCGTCCGCCTCGGCGTCATCGGCTCGGGTCCGCGCGGCCAGTACCTCATGCGCGAAGCCCTGAAGGCGGATCTCGCCACCATCGCCGCCGTCTGTGATGTCTACGACGTCCGCCGCCGCCAGGCCGCGCAGCTCGCTCCCTCGCCTGTGGCGGAGTATGCCGACCACCGCCGCGTCCTCGATCACAGCGACATCGACGCCGTCATCGTCGCCACGCCCGACCACTGGCACGCCTCCATCACCATCGACGCCTGCCGCGCCGGCAAGGACGTCTACTGCGAAAAGCCGCTGGTTCACAACCCCGCCGACGGCCAGGCCGTGGTGCGCGCCGTGCGCGGGCACCGCCGCATTCTCCAGGTGGGCACGCAGGGCCGGGGCATGAAGCAGAACGTGCAGGCGCGCAGGGAATATGTCGAGCCCGGCATCCTCGGCAAGGTCGGCCTCGCCCGCACCTGGTACACCTCCAACGCCGGCTACATTCAGCAACCGCCGCCCGGCATGGAACGCAAGCCGGACGGCCTCGACTGGGACCGCTGGCTGGGCCCTGCGCCGAAAATTCCCTGGAACCCCGGCGTCTATTTCAGCCCGTACAAGTGGCTCCACTACGACGGCGGCATGATCATGGGCATCGGCATCCACGTGGTCGACACCGCGCACTTCCTGCTCGGACTTTCACGCCCGCTCGCCGCCACCGCCACGGGCGGAATTTATTACTACAACGATGGCCGCGATACGCCGGATGTGATCACCGGAGCGATCGAATATCCGGAGAAAATTACGGTGACATTTGAAGCGGAATGCCTCTCCGCTCCAGGAGTAAAAACCGCCGCCGGTGTCGAACTGCGCGGTACGGGCGGCGTTCTGGCCGCGCACCGGTATCTTACAAAAGACTCCCTGATTTACGAGCCGAATTCCCGCTTCAGCCAGGCGCCTCCGGCCCGCTTCGACGGGGTCGGCCCCATCGCCCTGCCCATGCTCGAGAACTGGATCGATTGCATCCGCACGCGCCGGAAGACCGTCGCCAACGAGGAAGCGGCCTACTGGTCCACCGTCGCCTGCTTCATGATGAACCGCGCCTGGCTCACCCGCTCCCGCGTCGAGTGGCGCCCCGAGTGGGATCTGCCCGCGTGAACGCCCGCGCCGCCGCCGGACGGTGGGGCAACGCTGGTGGTGCCAAGCGGGTCTCCTGCCCGCCCGCGTCTCCCGGCTTCGCCGAAAACAGACGGAAAAGTATGAATTCGGGGCAGGGTTGATTAAAGTCTCTCCACGCCCCAACTTTCCTATTGACGAGTTAGGGGTCTGAAATGCAATAATAGGATCAAACATAAGTCGTCATCGACTTAATTGCATCCCCGCGAGGAGGCCCAGCTCCTCGCAAGCCCCTCTGACAGGAGGCCGTGCGGTGCCCAGCCACACGGCCTCATCTCTTTTTCAGCCGCCTCTCCCTCAGGCTCCCATCGCCAGGTGCGGATTGTGACCCAAGCTTGACCGGCAGGGGCGTAATGTCACCCAGCCCGCGGTGGGAAAACCCCTGCGGCTCCGCGCAAGCCCTTGCAAATCCGTGTGCGCAGGTTTGGCATCCCGCTTGCAACCATATAGGCAACAAGCAGTCGTCATCGACTCAAACATCCCTCGAGGTGACCCAGCACCTCGTGAAGCCCCTCTAACGAAGGCCCTGCGGCTCCCCGCCACAGGGCCTTCCCTCCATCCGGGAGCGTTCCGGCACGCAACTGCGGCCTTCAAGTGCGCGTCTGGCACCCTGGAGGTTCTTCATGCCCGCCCTCACCCGCCGCACCGCCACCCTTCTCCCCGCGCTCCTCTTCCCAAACGCTTCAGCCGAGCCACGGGTCGAACTGCGCGACCGCGCCGGCGCCCTGCTTGGCTGGACCTCTTCGCGTCCAGATGGCGTCCGCGAAGCCCGTGACCGCCTGGGACGCCTGCTCGGCGCCTACCATCCGCGCCAGAACGAAACGCGGGACCGCACGGGGCGGCTCCTGTACCGCGGCGACGCCCTCGCCGCGCTGATCGTCTGCCACGGCTGACCGGCGCGCCTCAAGCCGGGCGCACTTCGTACACGGCATTCACAGCGGTGTCGAACACCGTCAGCGGACCCTCCTGGCGCACGGCAACCGGCTTCCCGTTCCGAGTCACTCGCACCGCCTCTGCGGACCGCAGCCGCACGGGGTTGCCGCGGATCGAGCGGATCCGCGCCACCGCCAGCCGCCCGTCCTGCCACTCCATCGCGATCTCGAACGCGCCCCGGGCGCGCAGCCCCTCCACGCGCCCCGTGTGCCAGGCGCGCGGCAGAGCCGGCAGCAGGCGCAGCTCTCCCCGGTGGCTTTGCAACAGCATCTCGGCGATGCCCGCCGTCGCCCCGAAGTTGCCGTCGATCTGAAACGGCGGGTGCGTGTCGAAAAGGTTCTTCAGCGTGCAGGTCTCGAGCAGAATCCGCCACAGCCGGTAGGCGCGCTCTCCATCGCCGAGCCGCGCCCAGAAGATCATCTTCCATGCCGTCGACCAGCCGGTGGAGCGGTCCCCGCGCGCCTCCAGCGTCTTGCGCGCCGCGGCTGCCAGTTCCGGTGTTTCGTGCAGGTCGATCAGCTCCGCCGGGTGCAGCGAATACAGGTGCGAGACATGCCGGTGCTGCGGCTCCGGCTCGTCGTAGTCTTCGATCCACTCCATCAGGCGGCCGGTGCGCGGGCTGATGCGAAGCTCCGGCAGCCGCGACGCCGCCTCCAGACACTGCCTGCGGAATTCACTGTCGCGCCCCAGCGCCTCCGCCGCGCGCGCCGTGTTCGTCAAGAGATCCCGGCAGATGGCGATGTCCATCGTGGCGGCGTAAGTGAACATCGCCTCCGTGCCGTCCGCTTTGCGGAACTTGTTCTCCGGCGAGTGCGAGGGCGCCGTCACCAGTTTGCCGGCGGCCGCCGTGCCCGCCGGCGCTTCCACCAGAAAATCCAGCACGAACTCCGCCGCGCCCTTCATCAGCGCGTATCCCTGCCGCTCGAGGAACCCGCGGTCCCCGGTGAACAGGTAGTGCTCCCACACATGGCGCGCCAGCCACGCCGCGCCCATCGGCCATACGCCCCAGATGCCATCGGCCGGCGCCGTGTAGCCGAACGGATCGGTCAGATGATGCACCACCCAACCCCGCGCCCCATACATCGCCCGCGCCGTCTTCGCGCCCGGTTCGGCGAGCCTCTGCATGAAATCGAACAGCGGTTGCTCGCATTCGGCCAGGTGGGTCACGCACGCCGGCCAGTAGTTCATCTGCAAATTGATGTTCGTGTGGAAGTCGGAATTCCACGGCGCTTTCATGTGCTCGTTCCAGATGCCCTGCAAATTCGCAGGCAGGCAGCCCGGGCGTGAACTCCCCAGCAGCAGGTAGCGCCCGTACTGGAAATACAGCGCCGCCAGAGCTTCGTCGGCGCCGCCGCTTTTCACGCGCGCCAGCCGCTCATCCGTGGGCAGCGCCTCCAGCGCCGCATCCGCCGGCAGCTCCAGCCGCACGCGGCCAAAGTAAACACGGTGATCGCCCTCATGCCGTTTCTTCAGATCCGCGAACGGCCGCCGCGCCGCCTTCAGCGTCTGCGCCACCTGCGCCGCCGGCGCGCGCCCGCGGTAATCAGTGGCCGCCGCCAGCCGCAGCACGGCTTCCTTCGCGCCCCGGATGACAATTTCCGAACCCTGCGCCTCCACGGCGGCGCCGGGCGCTTCGGCCTCGACGCGCGCTTCAAACTGCATTCCCTCGCCGTTGACACGCCCGCGCAACACGAGCGTGTCCGCGCGCACGGGGTCGGGCGCGGTCATCGCGTGTTCGCTCCGCGTCAGCCGCACGCGCGCGCCGAATTCCCCGCCGCTTGCGATGCGCACCACCAGCACCTGATCGGCCGCAGAGGAGAACACTTCACGCCGCACCAGTGCGCCTTTGCAGCGGAACTCCGTCACCACCGCGGCCGCCGCCAGGTCCAGCCAGCGGCGGTAATCGGAGACTTCCTCGATATCCGCCATCTCGATCCACAGATCGCCCAGCGGCTGGTAGGACTCGATGCGGGACGGCACGCCCAGCATCGTTTTTTCGGCCAGCTTCGTCGCCTCGATTTCTTTCCCTTCAAACAGCAGCCGCCGCACCTCGGGCAGAGCTTTCAGCGCCAGCGGATTGTTAGGGTCGCGCGGCCCGCCCGCCCAGAGGGTCTCCTCGTTCAGTTGCAGGCGCTCGAGTTCGATGCCGCCGAACACCATCGCGCCGAGCCGCCCATTGCCCACCGGCAGGGCTTCGTCCCACTGCGCCGCGGGCTGCCGGTACCAGAGCTTCAGCGGGGCTTCCGGGGGCGCAGCCTCTCCGCTGAGCCGTGCCTTCCACCGGAACAGGGAGGGCTTGCCCCACTGGGCCGAGGCGGCGGCCCATGCCATCCATTGCGCCAGCCACATTCGTCGATCGGTTTTCATGCGATGCCTTCCGTTTCTCTCAAGCTGACTCTGGCGGATTCGGGCGGTCTGCTGCTGCTGTGCCTCCCCGCTCGCTCCAGGCTTTCCAGAACGTCGCCGCCAGGATCACCGCGCCTCCGGCCAGCGCCTGCGCGCCGGGGCGCTCGCCCAGCCACAGCCATGTCCACACGGGGTTCAGCACGGGTTCGGCCAGCAGGAGGATCGAGGCTTCAAAGGCGGGCACATCGCGCATGCCGCGCGTCAGGCACCAGTAGGCCACGCCGATCTGAAAAATCCCGAGATAGCCCACCACCGCCCAATCGATGGCCTGCGCGTGCGCGATGGGCAGCGCCCGCGGCAGGCACAGCAGCGCTGCCAGCACGTTGCCGGCTGTGATGGTGGAGAGCGCGGCGTCTGCGCGGCCCGAATAATGCGCCTGCCAGCGCAGACCGGTGAGCGCGAAGGCGTAGGTGAGCCCGGACGCCGCCGCCCAGAGATTGCCCGCGCGCGGATCGGGCGCCGTCGCCGCCGACAGCTCGCTGCCGGTCAGGAACAGGGCCATCCCGCAAGCCAGCGCCGCCGCCACAATCAGGTCCCGCCGGCGCGGCTTTTCGTGCAGCAACAGCGGCCCCAGAACGAGCAGATAGGCGGGCGCGGTGGATTGCAGGAAGATCGCGTTGGCCGAAGTGGTGAGTTTGTTGGCCTGGACGAAGAAGACCAGCGTCAGCGCGTAAGCGATCCCCACCAGCCACGCGCGGCCGTCCCGCAGCCGCCGCGCCTGGGGCAGCAGCAGGTAGAGCGCAATTGCCGCCACGGCGCTGCGCAGCCCGGCCGTCTGCCACGCTGTCAGGGTTGTGGACTTGATCGCCGCGCCGCCGGTGGAGAACAGCAGCGCCGCGGCCAGCACCAGCCACCGGGAATGCATCTCTCTCAGCCTACGAAATCCGCGGCGGCCCGGAGAAAAGTGCCGCGAGTGAAAGCGGCCGGAGGCAGCGGGAACGAGCGGCCCGTGGGGCGGCCCGACACCGTTGGCAGGCTGGGGCGCGCGGGAAACTGCACGGGGCCGCGCTGCCGTGGGCCGCTCCTTCCGGGCGCTTCGCGCCTTTTAGTCGCAGCACTCTTGACGGCGCTTGCCGCGGTACTTTTCGCAGCGCTCCATAATCCAGCCGCCGAAAAGGTGGAAAACATGTGCCGTCATTATCCTGGCGCGCAATCAAGCAAGAGCTAACCAGCACAAAAATGCTGGCTCACTCTTGACAAAACTCTCGGGGGGGGCATAATCCGCGTAGGTCTGACAATCAGTCAGGCCAATCTGGGAGGCTGATGCCACATGCTGAAAACATTTGATCAATCAGTGGCCCGCATCGCGACGATCGCCATCTGCCTCGGTGCACTTGCGGGGGGTGTCTGGGGATTTCAGGGTTATTGCGGCCCGAGTCATAACACTAGAGGGGACAACAGCACCTGCACGGCTGTCGGCGAGTGCGGCTGGTATACCTGGTGCATCGTTGTGAACTGCAAAGTGAATGGAGAGCAGATAGCTCGTGGATGCTTCCCTCCGGGCTACTACATGGGGTGTAACTTCGGCGGGTGTGCGAACCCGTTCACCGGCAATTGCTCTGGTTGCTGACAGCGGAAAGGCGCGGAGGTTGTGACAATGCGCACATTGACGCGAGCTTTCACTCTGTTCGTGGCAGCTGCTATTTTCGTTGCCGTCCTCATGACGGCTCGTAAAGTGGCAGTACATGTCCGGGCATCTTCTGACATTCAGGTCTCTCCGTTTACTCTTGTTCAGGAGACAAAGAGTTACCAAAATGCGCCTGCCGGTGAGGTCGTGGAGCGCCGGACCGTTGCAAGGCAGCGTGACGGCTCGACGGGGACGCAATTTTTGTATGTCTCGCCGACCGGTCACAGTGCACTGCCCCGGGCCGACCTGGCGGATGGCAGAGTTTTCATGCTCGCCGACACCCTGCAGTTGAAATCGAGCGGCAGGCTCCCCGAAAGCCGCCTCGCCGCCTGGAAAGCCGGGCTGGCAAGTCCCGCCGTAAACTGCATTGCTCCAGGCGATTCCTTTGCTGGAGAAGAACGCCTCCCGGGCCAGCATGCGATTATTGTCATTCGGAGTGATGAGCGCCACCGTTTTACGAGCTGGAGAGCGCCCTCATTGCAGTGCTGCGAGCTGCAAACAAGGGTGGAGGAAATGAGGGACGGCGGGTGGCAGTTATTGGCGTTCAAGGAACTCAAGATGCTGACTCCAGGCGATCCGGCTGCAATGTGGTTCGACCCGGGCGCCGGCTCCGACGAGGTGGCGCCTTCGGGAATATTCGGCAAGCTGGCCGAATCTTCCGGCAAGAAATGGAATGACTGTCCTGAATGTCCGAATTCAAGCAAGCTGGAAGAGGTCGACCGCTCCTGCTATCAAATGCGCTAGGCGAGGCGGAAGATCCTGTTATGCCCATATTGCGGAAAACCTTCTTTTGACGTAGTATCAATCTGATTGGAGCGTCGAGGCATGGCTCATCTATTATCGAGACAAAGCGCCCTGATTGTGCTTCGCTGGCTGGCCATGGCCGCGGTCCTGCATCTCGGGCTTGGCTACCTCTCCCTGCAAGCCACGCCCAGTCATCCGATGACAAGAACGGGGATGGTTGTGGGCTGGCTCGCGCTCCTTTCTTTTCTAGCGGCGGTTTATTTCTTGCTTGCGCGCGGTTGGCGCAGCCCTTTGGTCTGGATCTCCGCCCCGGTGGCGCTGGTGAATTCCGCGGCCGTGTTGCTTCATTCGGATGCAGCGATGGTTCTGATCGCGTTGTTTTCCGTCGTGGCAACAGCCGCAACATCGCTAAAGATCGGCGTGAAACCTGGGGTGCTGCTCACCGTTGCGGGCAGTCTTGTTCTTGGTTTGGCCGCTTTTCTGGCAAGCACGCTGCTGGCTGCCCCGCTGAATGGCATTTGCAGCCGGTATGCGCCCTGGGTGTGCCAGGTGACGGGGCTGCTATGGGGAGCCACAGCGGCAGCATTACTGTGCCTCGCTTTCTGGTATTCCACGAGGCGGCTGGATCGTCCTGCTCATCCCACAGGATGACTCGCAGGTGGCCGGTCAGAGCAACTGCGCGGGCGCCGCTGCAAAGGCGCCCGCCGTTCCGGTCACTTTTCCGCATGGACAAGGGTGCCGCGAGCGAAGCGGCCGAAGGACGCGGGAACGAGCGGCCCAGTGGGGCGGATGCTGCACGGCTGCCAAGCTGGAGCGAGGGGGAATCTGTGCTGGGCCGCAGTGCCGTGGGCCGCTTCTTCCGGCTGCTGGCGCCGCCTTCAGTCGCGGCACTCGACGCGGCGCTGTACACAGCACGCTTGCGGATACACTACGGGTGCAGAACGAATGCGATCGAAGAAGCAAAGCGAACGACGCTGTTGTGGCGGGCGCGGCGCCGGATCCATTCGAGGAGTCCGGCGCCGTTGGCCGCGCGCGTGTCAACCGGAACGCGCTCTGATGGCGCAGCCCGGCCGCGTGACCGCCCTCCGAAGAGGCGCGGCACCGAATGGGCCGTATTTGTTCAGGCTCATCAGGTCTTACCTTGGGACATCCGCTGTCCTGCCGCCGAAGCGGCGAGGCTGCCTGGATCTGGAGGAGCCGCCGAAGCGGCCGCCCTACTCGGCTGTCCGGTCCGAAGCAGGGGGACTCTGGCCAGAGATTCTTGTCCCTGCAGCGAAGAGTATCGCACGCGGGTGCAAGCACGGAGGGGTTAAGTGATTGATTCCAGTGGAAACATTGTTTGTGACGGGCGTTCCGGACTCAGGCGGTTTTCGCGCTGTGCATTTCCCGGCGGCAACACGTCAGCGCGGATAGTGCCGCGAGTGAAGCGGCCGAAGGCCGCGGGAACGAGCGGCCCAGTGGGGCGGTCCACTGCACGGGGCCGCTTCTTCCGGCGGCTGGCGCCGCCTTCAGTCGCGGCACTCTTGGCGGCTCAGGCGCACGAAAAAGGGGCCAATGGTTCCTGTCCCCTTTTCAGGCGGGGGTCATGCCAAGACGCGAGGCCATGTCTTCATAGGCAGCGCCCCAGGCGGGCAGGCTTGCCAGGATCTGTGATGCATGTTGAGCCACCCAGCCGTCCGTCTGCGGGCCGGGGACAGGGGCGCGCTCCAGTCCGTGCAACTGCTTCCAGACCTCCTGCCAGCGCCCGTCGTACGACGCCAGCGTGTCCGCGCCGGCGCCGCCGCGCAGCACCGATTCCAGCCGTGCGGCCAGATCGCCGCCCTCCCAGAATCCGAGGTTCATCGAATGCACGCCCGCAGGGCCCGTCAGGTGCGCCGCGTCGCCCGCCAGCCAAAGCCGCCCCGCGCCAAAACGCTTCGCCAGGCGGTGTTCGAACCGTACCACGATGCGCCAGGTGAGCTTCTCGATCGAACCCGTGAACCACGGGGCGCGCTCGCGCAGATACTGCCGCAAGTGTTCTTCGTCGAGCACCGGCAGATCCAGCCCGTGCGAGAGCAGCACGCGGTCCTTCTGACGCTCCGAGGGGAAATCGCCGAAGCCCGCTTTGCGCAGCGCCTCCACCGGGTCGGCCGCGGCAGGCGAGTAGTCCGGCAGCTCGAAACTCCACCGCGCCGCGCCTCCGGGCAGCGGCCACAGCACGTTCATCGTGCCGCCGTCGAGCGCCACCCTCACAGTGTGCTGCAAGTCGGCGTCCGTCTTGAATTCGAACACGGCGAAATACTGCGCCGGACCAACTTCCGGAAACTCGGCGTCCAGCGTGCGCCGCACGCGCGAATTATATCCGTCGGCGCCCACAACGAATTTCGGCTCCAGCTCCCACGTCTTCGCCACCACCCACTCGGTATGCGCCACGATATAGCCGCGCGATTCTTTTTCGAATTTCTGCACCGTGACGCGCGCGTGATCGGCCGACTGAGAGACCGCCGCCGCCTCGTGCCGCCAGCCCACGCGCACGCCCAGCTTCTCGAGTTCGTCCTCCAGCAGGTTCTCGAGCGCGTCCTGCCGCACCACGGCCAGCGGGTGTTGCGCATCGCCGGCATCCAGCGCCACGCGCGTGCCGTCTTTGTCACAAAACGCGATCCGCCGCACGGGGTAGGAATCCGCCAGGATCCGCTCTTTCAGTCCTAGCTGCGCGAACAGGTCCAGCGCCTGCGGGTGCACGGCCAGCGCATAGCTGTGCGTGCAGGCCCAGACGCCGGTGTCGATGACGCGCACGTTCACGTTCCGCCGCGCCAGCGCGAGCGCCGTAAACAGCCCGACGGGCCCTGCTCCAACAACCAGAACCTCGGGTCTCAATTCATCAAACATGGCAGCACTCCTCGTATAAGTACGGGCAGATGCAGAATACAACGGCCGGTGACGGCGAGACAAGGCGCAGCCGGCGCCAGCCGGTCAGCGCAGATGCGGCGCGCGGGCGATGCCGCGGCCGATCAGGATGCCGGAAAACGCCCCGAAATAGGCGTCCGACGGCCAGTGCCGGTAGCCGGTGACGCGGCTGACGCTGATGGCGGCGGCCGTGGAAATCAGGGTGATTTTCAGCCATTTTGGCGCGCCGGGATGCGCCGCCACGGCCGTGGCCACGGCGAACGACGTCAGCGCATGGCCCGAAGGAAAGGAATCGCCACCCGAATAAAAAGAACCGCGCGAACCCGGCACGTCGGGCCGCTCCCGCCAGGTGACGCCTTTCAGCGCATAGGTCACCGCCAGCCCGGAGGCCAGCGCCAGCGCCGCGTCCCTTCCGATGTGCGACCAGGCTGGCTTGCCAGCAGAATGCCCGTAGCCTGCCGTTGCCGCGGTGGCGAGGGTCAGACCGGCCATGGATCCAACGAGGGAAACCCGCCGGCTCCAGTCGTGCTGCGCGGGTGTGCCGGGAAGCGCATCCACCAGGGCGCGGTCGGCGGATTTCAGCGCCGCCGTCCCCGCTGCCAGCGGCAGCGCGAGCGTCCATGCCTGCCGCGGGGACATCCGGAAAGGCGCCGTCCAGATCCGCTTCTGATCGCCGGCGAAATCCCGCAGAAAATCACCCGCCGGGCTGCCGCTTTGCCCGGCGGAAAAAACGGCGCAACCCGCCAGGAAATAAATCGCTGTCAATTTTCCGGCTCGCATTCAAAACCCGTTTCGAGCAGAATTGAGGTCCATTTTCACCGCCGCCCGGATGACGCTCCGCGCCGCCCGCCTGGAAAACGGCCGCCCGCGTTCTCCACTCCGGCGGAATTCGCCGCGCCTGAGATGGAAACGCCCTCCCGCCGGAAGCGGGAGGGCCGGTGGAAACATGCCCGCCTACGGGCGTAGCGGAGTCAACCTCAGATTATCACAACGCGCCCGGCGCCCTTCCGCGCCTGCGCTACCGGAACCTCCCCCCGCGCAGGATGGGCGAACGCTGCGGCTGCGCCGGAGGCGGCTCGGGCTCCGGCGGCGGCGCCGGCTTGCGCACGCGCCCGTCCAGGTGCGCCGCGATGCGCTCCTCCTTCGCCTTCTGGAATTTCGGCGAACCCGGCTCCAGCCCGGAAACCTCCTTCACCTCCGCGTCTGTGACCTCCATCGCCACAGCCAGGCACCGGCTGAGGAAATTCTTCACGCGGTCCTGCACCACCCGGTGTTCGCTCGTGAGCCCCAGCAGCAGCACCTGCTCGCCCGGCGCTTTCGAGAGCACGGCGAAGGTCTGCGACGCCCGTTTCAGCCTGGCGCTCTTGATCGCGGCAGCCAGCTTTTTCGCCGAAGTCTCGAGCTTCTGCCACGGCTCCGCTTCCTTCTTCGTCATCTGGGTGGCGGCAATCAGCGCCGCGCGCTCCTTCGGCGTCAGCTTTTCCGTCAGACAGTACAGGACGATGGCATACCAGTCGACATGGAACGGGGCGCCGAAAGGAATCATCGCCTTCAGCTTCGCCAGCTTCTGGAACGCCGCCAGGTTGACTTTGTCGCCTTTCAGTCCCGGAGAGAACAGCGTGAGCAGCCCCTCCTGATCCAGCGCCGCGAAAACGTCTCCGGGGTTGGGCTCCTGCGTGATCTCGTACAGCTCCTGGAAGAGAGCCCGGGGCGCGATCAGCTTCTGCACCCCTGCTTCGCGCGCGTTGACGAACTGCTGCCACGTCTTCTCTTCGACCGTGAAGCCGAACCTCGTCTTGAACCGCACCAGCCGCAGCAGCCGGATCGGATCGTCGAACAGCGCGTACGGGCTCACCGCGCGCAGCTCCCTGTGCTCGATGTCGCCGGCGCCGTTGGTGGGATCGATGAGCAGCCCGCGCGAAGCCCGGTTCAGAGACAGCGCGATGGAATTGATCGTGAAGTCGCGGCGGCGGAGGTCTTCATGGATGGTGGCTGGCGCCACCTGCGGCTTCGAGCCGGGCTTGGCGAACCGCTCCGTGTGCGCCATGGTGATGGCGCACCGGGCGCCGGAGGGGAAGCGCAGTTCGGCTGATTTGCGCACGTCGTCGGTGGCGACGATCTCGGCCTTGTGCTGCCTGGCCAGATCGCGGGCGAATTTCAGCGCCGGTCCTTCGATGGTGAAATCGAGATCGCGAATGGGGAACCCGCCGAGCATGTCGCGCAGCGCCCCGCCGGTGAGAAACAGGCTTACGTTGGCTGCCGCGGCAGCCTGTTGCACCAACTCGAGCACCGCGCGCTGCTCGACGCTCAGGTGGTTTTCCAGAATGAACATGTAATCGCTCATCGTGCCAGCCTCGTTTCAGCGCGCACGGCGGGTTCAGTTGCGTGGATGATACTGGTCCACGGTGCTCTTGAGACGCGTGCGCAAGACATGGGTGTAGATTTCGGTCGTGGAAATGTCGGCGTGCCCCAGCATCGCCTGGACGCTGCGCAGCCCGGCGCCGCCCTCCAGCAGATGCGTGGCAAAGCTGTGCCGCAACACGTGCGGCGAGAGTTTCTGCCGGATCCCCGCCTGGAGACCGTACCGCCGCAGCAGCATCCAGAACGCCTGCCGCGTCATGGCCGATCCCCGCCCCGTCACGAACAGATGCGGACTCGCCCGCCCTTTCAGCAGTTGCTGGCGCGCCTGGCTCAGGTAGTCTCTCACGGCTTCCTGCGCCTTGGATCCCAGCGGGACCATGCGCTGCTTGCCGCCCTTGCCGGTAACGCGCACAAATCCGAGATCGAGATTCACGTCGGCCATGCGCAGCGAGACCAGCTCGCTCACACGCAAGCCCGTGGCATACAGAGTCTCGAGCATCGCCCGGTCGCGCCTGCCCCGCGGCGATTCATCCGGCGCCGCCAGCAGCGCCTCCACCTGTTCGCCCGTGAGATACCTGGGCAGGTTGCGCCAGGTCTTGGGAGCGGTGAGCAGTGCGGTGGGGTCTTCGCCAATTCTTCCTTCCAGCAGAAGGAACCGGAAAAACTGCCGGAGCGTCGAAAGCCGCCGGGCTGAAGTGCGCGGGCTGAGTTTGGCCTCCTGCATGGAGTCGAGATAGTCGCGCAGGTGCTCCGCGGTGACCGGCCAGGCGTGCCGCCGGCGTGCGCAGAAATCGCAGAAGTCCTTCAGATCGAAGGAGTACGCGGCAATCGTGTGGGCCGAGAGCCCCTTCTCCACACGGGCGGAGGACAGAAACGCCTCGATCGCGCTTGCCAGCCCTTCCTCGGCAGCCATTTGTGTAATGATACAATACCAGCGTAATTATTTGAAAGTAAAGGCTCACGGATCGGCGCCCGGACCCCGGCGCCCAAGGAGCGGAATTCTGCTTGAGCGGATCCACCGCAAAAAAGGTGCTCGTCGACCGGTATGACCGGTCCCAGGTGAGAGGCTTCGTGCAGGCGCAGACCCTGAACCAGGGCGCCGAAATCGAATTGTTGAGCGCCGAAGGCGCCGTCCTGCGCCTTCCCGCGGGCCAGGTGAAGACGGTGTCCTTCGTGCGGGAGTTCGATGGACCTTCCATCTGGAAGGAACGGTGCGAGTTCCTGGCGCGCCCGAAGGCGCCCGGGCTCTGGGTCGAATTGCGCTTCCGGGACGGCAGCCGCCTGGAGGGGGTCATTCCCAACGACCTGCTGGTGCTGGAAGGCGCCGGGGTGATGCTGACGCCGCCGGATCCGGCGGGCAACACCCAGCGTGTGTTTGCGCCCAGGCAGAGCCTGGCGGCAGCCGCGGTGCTGGGGGTGGTGGGCGCGGCGCGGCGCCGCCCGCGCAAACCGGCGGAAGCGGCGGGGCAGATCAGGCTGTTCGGAGAAGACTGACCGGCGCCAGGCGGTGGGTGGCGAGGTCTTCCCAGACACCGGGTGAGACGCTTCTGACCAGCGTCACGTCTTCGACCAGGAATTGCCGGGGCAGGTGGCACTCCTGCCAGCGGCGGCGCGCTTCGGAAAGAACCTGTTCGAAGGGCAGCCGGGAAACATTGTGCGCCACCGTCACATGGGGATGGAACGGGAAGCTGTCTTCGGCGAAGAAGATGCCGTGGTTGAGGGCGTGATGGGCCCGCTCGGCCTCCTGCCCGCCGGCGGCGAGCGACACATAGACGACGCCGGTGGAGGGGAAAACCTCGATCTCCCCCAGTGTCACTTCAAACGAAGGGATCTCCCGCGCCAGCCGTCCCAGTTCGCGCTCCAATGTCTCCCGGGGCGCGGCCAGATGCCGCGGCGGCAGGAGGGTCAGGTGGGACCGGAGCGTGCAGCCGGGCGCCAGTTCCGTCCTCAATGCACTCAGATAGCTTCCCAGCAGGCTGGGGAGATAGGCCACCGCAGCGTAAAAGCCCGCGTGCTGCGGCCCCGCTGGATGGCCGTCGCATGACGAATCCATAGATTTCGATTGTAGCCCGCGCGCTCCCCTCTGTGGCGGCAGGCGCGGGCGACACCCTCCTCTGTTCAGACGCGCCGCCCGCCTGGCTCGATCCCTGATTCCGCTCAGCGCTCCCGCGCCCTGCGGGGGGCCGAATCGAGCTGATACACCCTCACGTAGTCGATTTCGAACCGCTGCGGGAAGATGGCGTCGTCGATCCCCTTTTGTCCGCCCCAACTGCCGCCAATGGCGAGGTTGAGGATCAGGTAGAAGGGCTGATCAAACGGCCACACGGCCTCGCCCGTGCCCTCGTTCTGATAGGTGAAGTAGGGCTTGCCATCCAGCGACATGACGATCTGCTTCGGCGACCAGTCCAGGGCGTAAACATGGAAGCCGTCGTAAGGCGCCTTCACGGTGATGCGGTCGCCCTTGTTGGTGCCCTTGACGTGATTGTAGGCCTCGGTGTGGATGTTGGCGTGGATCACGTCGGGGTCGAAGCCGACGTTTTCCATGATGTCGATCTCGCCGCACTTCGGCCAGCCCACTTTGCCGATGTTCTGGCCGAGCATCCAGATGGCGGGCCATGTGCCCCGGCCGGTGGGCAGCTAGGCCCGGACCTCGATGCGTCCGTAGCGCCAATACTGCCGGCACTCGGTGGTGACGCTGGCTGACGTGTACCGCGCCGTCTTGCCGTCCTGGCTCCAGTTTTCGCGGCGCGCCTCGATGACGAGGACGCCGTTTTCCACGCGCGCGTTCTCGGGGCGCTCCACGGTGTAGAACTGCGCCTCGTTGTTGCGGATCATGCCGCGCTCGTAATTCCAGCGCACCGGATCGGGCAGCCCGGGCGAATCGAACTCGTCCGACCAGACCAGCCGGTAGCCGGGCGGCTGAGCCAGCGCTGCCGCGGCCAGCAGAAAAACAGGAGCAAGAAGTCTCATCATCGAGTCTCCCGCCCTCCAGCATAGTCCTTCGGTGCGGAGGCGGTCACGTGCGGGTTCAGCCGGGCGGCAGTCAGGCCGATGCAGGGGAGGCTTCCACAGGCAGATCCTGCTGGACGGGTTCCGGCTCGCGCCAGCGCGCCTCCTCGAAGCCCACATACTTGCAGATGCGGAGCTGGCCGTCTTCCGACTCGAGCACGTCGCCCACCTCGAGCGGCGACGCCGAGCCGCGCAGCTTCATCCACGCGTCATAGAAGCCGCCGGCCTCGACTTCGCCGCCGGGCTCGTAATCGCGCGGCTTGAGCAGGGCGAGCCCGCTCGTATGCGGCGCCCAGCGGAAGCCCTGCCGGACGTGCTCCTTCATCTTGTGGACGCGGAACAGTGCCATGCCCCGATTGTCGCGCCAAAAACAGAAGCCTGTCAAAATGTTTCTGGCGCGCTCAGTCGCCTCCGGCCGCGTCCGTCATGGCCAGCAGTTTCCGCCCGGCGGCGTCGAACAGCCGCGCCGGAGCGGATGAGGCGGCGTCCAGCAGGAACAGCGGGGCGGCCCCGAGCCGCTCCAGTCTCGCCGGAGGGGTCTCGAGCGGAACAGGCTCGCCGACCTGGCTGGAGCGCAGGTCCAGCACCAGCAACTGGCTGTTTCCGGCGCTGGCCACCACCAGCTTCTTCTCCTCCGCCAGCAGCGCGAATCCCACGGGATCGGCCAGTCCATGCCCTGCCGTCACCAGCGTGTCCACGCGCGGCATGGCGTCCCAGCCCGTGTAGCGCAGCACCTCGTTGCGCCCGCGGTCGGCCACGTAAAGCGCACCGTCCACCAGTTGGAGTTCGCCGGCTCTGTCCAGAGGCATCAGCATGCGGGGCTGCTGGTTCTGCTGGAGAATCCAGAGCGTGCCCGACTCGCGCCCCTGCGTGGCGAGAAACGCCTCTTTCGACTCCGGGCCCACTGCGATGGAGACGATCCGTTCGCCGATCCCTGCCAGGTCCGCTTCCCAGGCCAGCCGCAGCTCGCCCTGCGGGCTCTTCTTCCAGATTTCGAGCTTCTCTTCGCCGGGCAGGTGCAGCGCAAGGGCGGCGGCGCCGGAGCTCCAGGCGGCGCGGGCCACTGCGGCGCCGTCCTCCCGGAACTCGCGCCACACCGGCACCGCTCCGTCGAGCCGCCGCACCAGGTACAGCGCGCCGGACTTCGTCAAGAGCGCCGTGCGCCCGTCCGGCGCCAGCCACGCCGAGTCGAACTCGCGCACGCGCGGGAGTCCCGCGTTCACCCTGTCTTCCTTGGCCACGACGAGGCGGATGGTGCGGCTCACGTGATCCACCAGCACGCCCGCCATCGGCAGGGACTGCGCCGTCATGGCGCCAGCGAAGAGACAATACACGAGCAGTGTGCGCATAAGCCCAGGGATCTGCCCCGTTAGATACGCCCCCGGCCGCGCGGGTTGCGGGAATTACGCCTCTTCGACGGCCACCGCGCGCCCGCCTTCCGAGATGGAGATGCGCGCCGCCTCGATCACGGCTTCGTTGTAAGCCGAGTTTGCAGGGGTGGCCATCACGCCGCTGCGGTCCCACTCCGCCAGCCGGGCGCGGCGCTCTTCCAGCCCGAGCCTTTCCAGCTCCAGCGCCCGCTCGACGATGTAGGCCACCGACCGGTATCCGTATCCGACCGGCACGAGCCCCGGTCCGCCCAGGTCCACGTACTGAAAGTAATCCGTGGAGGGCTCGGCGTACATCGTCGAGCCCGGTCCGCCCGGGTTTCTCACATAGCAGTACTGAATGCCCCGGTACTGGTCGTCGTGGCGGATCCACGCGCCGCGCTCCGCCGTCGAGCAGTACATCGTCAGACCCTGCGTGTTGGTGCCCGGCGCCGCGTCGGGAAATCCGATCGCGTTTTGCACGTTCAGGCACGCTCCGTTGGACCAGATCACGCGCGCATCCGTCCACAGCCAGCCCTCCACGCCGTTGGGGAAGCGGTCGCGGATTCCGTAGACGGAGACCTCCACCGGCTTCAGCCCGGTGATGAAGGCCACCAGGTCCACATAATGGCAGCCAATGTAAGTGAACGCGTCCGTGGCTTCGCAGGAGAACCAGTTCTGGAAGTTGGAGTGGCGGTAGTACCATTTCTCGAGCAGGCACGCCGTGCCGAGGCGGAACTCGCCGAACAGCCCCTCCTGATAACGGCGCCGCGCCAGCAGCGAGCGGTCGTCGAACCGCTTGTGATACTCGACGCCCACCAGCAGCCCGCGCTCGCGCGCCTCGCGCTCGATCTGGCGCGCGTGCTCGAGCTTCAGCACCAGCGGCTTCACCGTGAGCACGTGCTGCTCGTGCCGGAGCGCGCAAAGAATCGCCTCGTAGTGGAGATGGTCCGGGATGGCGGTCACCACGAGCTGCCGCGGCGGCAGGGAGGCGATCACTTCCTCGTAAGGCTCCAGCCGCGGCGTGAACTTCCGGTCCGGGAACGCCCGCAGGAGGGCGGGCGCTTCGGCCAGAGCCTCCAGCGGCTCGCGCTTCCGGTCGCACACCTGGATCTCTTCGATCCGTCCAAGACGCTGGAGCTGGTACAGGGACGGCAGCAACTGGTCATGGGCAATCATGCCGCCGCCGATCATCGTCACACGCATCGTCATGTCCTCCTTAGCGCTCCGCCAGCGCTTCGGCGAAAGCCTCGCGCAGCACCTCGCAGCCCTCGCGCAACGCCTCTTCCGAGATCACCAGCGGCGGGCAGATCTTGATGGTGCAACCCTGCGGGCCCACCGGATTGAACATGAGCAGACCCTTCTCGACCGAGCGCCAGACGATGTCATGCGCCAGCGCACCGTCCGGCGTGCGGTGCTTCGGGTCGACCACCGCCAGCCCCGCCACCAGCCCCTTGCCCGCCAGGAATCCGGCCTGCGGAAATTCGCTCTGGATCTTGCGCAGACCCTCCATCAGCACCGGCTCCATGCGCGCCGCATGGCCGGCGAGGTCCTCTTTGAGGATCAGTTCGATGTTGGCCAGCGCCGCCGCGCAGCAGACGGGATTGCCGGTGTGCGTGGACGACGCCGAGCCTGGCGCCGGCAGGTCCATCAGGTCCGCGCGCCCGGCGACGGCGGAGACCGGCAGAGAGCTGGAGATGCCCTTGCCCCAGGTGGTCAGATCCGGCACGACGCCGTAGTGCTCATAGCCCCAGAACCGCCCCGTGCGCCCGAAGCCCGCCTGCACTTCGTCGAAAATCAGCAATGCCTTCTGCCCCGTGCACCATTCGCGCAACGTGCGGATGTATTCCACCGGAGCGAACGCCGCCGTGCCGCCCTGGTAGGTCTCCATCAGCACGCCGCACACCTGGCTCGGCGCGACGCCGGCTTCCGCCAGCGTCTTTTCGAAAAGGTCGAAGCTGGTGTCCTCCGTCCAATAGCCGTCCGGGAACGGGACCTGCACAAAACGCGGGTCGGGGTCGCCGATCCACTCCTTCAGCGCCGGGATGCCGCCGGCAAGCTGCGAGCCCAGGGTTCGCCCGTGGAAAGCCTTCTCGAACGACACGATCACGTTCTTGCCGCGCCCGCCCGCCTTCAGGCCATGCATGCGCGCGATCTTGATGGCGAACTCCACCGTCTCGCTGCCCGTGGTCAGGATGAAGACCTTGTCGAGCGGCGCCGGCAAGAGGGAGACGAGCTTCTCCGCCAGTTCCGCGCGGATCTCCGATGGAAAGCAGTAGTTGGTCAGCAGCCCGTGCTGCGCCTGCTTCGTAATGGCGCCGATGATCTCCCGCCGCCCGTGTCCGGCGTTGGTGATGAGCACGCCCGAGGACCAGTCGAGCCACATGTTGCCCCAGCGGTCGAAGACCTGGAAGCCCTCGGCGCGGTCCCAGACCACTGGAGGCTGACCCTGCATGGCGCGGATCTCGGCGCGGTGGAGCTTCTCGAGCACCGGCAGCGATTCGGGCACGGGGAATGGCGTGACGATCCGGCGGAAGCGCGTCTCGACGCGCGGCACGGGCTTTGAGGCAGGCAGGGTTTCCAGAGGCATGTCTCTATTACATGACGATGGCTCCCGGCGCCGCAATGTGATAGATCTCCATGCAGAAGGAGCTGTCAGCGATGATCGCGGCCTCACAACTGCGAAACGGCATGGCCATCCGGCACGAAGGCGAGACTTACAAAGTCCTGCTCGCTGATTACCACCCGGGGCAGGGCAAGATGGGCGGCGTTGCGCACGTGCGCCTGAAGAACCTCTCCACCGGGACCACCTGGGAAACCAGTCTCCGGGGAGATCTCAAAGTGGAGGATCTGGCGCTCGAAAAGAAGGCGATGGACTTTCTCTACAGCGACTCCGGGATTTGTACATTTATGGACGCCGCCACCGGCGAACAGGCGGAAGTGCCGGAAAAGCTCATCGGCGATGCCGCCCGCTTCCTGCTACCTGAGATGCGCGTCGCCGTCGAGTTCCTGGGCGAACAACCCGTGGGCGTGGAGATGCCGGACTTTGTCGAGGTGGAGATCGCCGACACCGCCCCGCCGGTGCACGCGCAGAACGACAGCACGTGGAAGCCGGCGCGCCTGGAAAACGGCGTCGAAATCATGGTGCCGCAGTTCATCAAGACGGGCGACCGCATCCGGCTGGATCTCGGCACGCTGAAATACATGGACCGGGCGAAGGCAGCCCGGTGATCAGGCGAGAACGTGCGTGAGCCCCGCCTCGCGCGCCCATGCAAGCGCGCGGCGGTGCTCGGCGTTTGTGATCCGCCGGTCGAGGGGCGGAAACTGCCGGGCTTTGTGCTCCGGGCGGTACTGCCCCATGATGTTGACCCATGTATCGCGGGAGAGCTGGTCGGCCACCCACTTCACAAACCGGTCCGTGCCGGCCAGGTTCTCGGGCAGCACGAGGTGACGGATCAAGAGTCCGCGCCGCGCCACGCCGCGCCCGTCCAGCTCCAGCACGCCGGCCTGCCGGTGCATTTCGGCGACCGCCTCCGCGGCGCGTTCCGGATAATCGGCTGCGCCGGACGAGAAACGCGCCGCGATTTTTCCGTCCATATACTTGAAATCCGGCAGGTAGATATCGACGATTCCATCCAGCAATTTTATGGCTTCCAGCGCTTCATAGCCGCCGCAATTGTAGACGAGCGGCAGCCGGAAACCGCGCCGCACGGCGTGGACGAGAGCGCCCACGATGTTCGGCAGCAGGTGGGTGGGCGTCACCAGGTTCAGGTTGTGGCAACCCATGTTCTGCACCGACAGGAACAGCCTGCCCAGCTCTTCGTCGGAGTAATACGAGCCGTCGCCCCGGTGGTTGATCTCCCAGTTCTGGCAGAAGACGCAGAGCAGATTGCAGCGGGAGAAGAACACGGTGCCGGAGCCGCTCCGCCCCGTGATCGGCGGCTCCTCGCCGAAATGGGGGTGCGCGGAAAACACCTTGGCCCGCGCCGGCAGGCGGCAGACGCCGGTTTCTCCCTCCAGGCGGTTGACGCCGCACTGGCGCGGGCACAGGCGGCAGGAGCGGTAGATCTCCCGCAGCGCGCGGGCGCGCGCCTCGAGTTCGCCCGTGCGGGCCAATTTCAGGTAGGAAGGCTCGGGCGCGGGCTGCGGCGCGGCCAGCGCCGCTCCCAATCCGGTGGCGAAGTCCCTGCGCGTGGGTTCCATGGCCGCGGCTCCTGCCTTCAATTTGCGCGAATCCGCGGCCGTTGTCCAGCCTGGTCCGGCAGGTTTTGCTTGCCAGCTTCAGCCGCTGTGAGACATCCTGTGAGAGACGCCCGGAGGCAGCGCTGAAGCATGGCGGAAGAGTTGCTCTATCTTACGGAACTGCTCGGGCTGAAAGTGTACGACCTGAGGCGGCGGCCGCTCGGCCGCGTCCGTGACGCGGTGCTGGTGCCCCGGCTGCACCCGGTGCGCGTGGACCGGTTCCTGGTGGCTGGCGGAGGGGGTTACACGTGGCTGTACGTCCGCCACGACCAGGTGGCCGAGATCACGCTCGACGGCATCAGCCTCCGGGACGAGATGCTGGTTCCTTACCACGCCGATGAATATGCGCTGCGGCTGGTGCGCGACGTGCTGGATCAGCAGATCATCGACGCCCGGGGCCGCAAGGTGGTTCGCGTCACCGACATCACGTTCGAAATCCGCCACGAGGCGGAGCAGGACGTGCTGCACGTGCTCGAGGTCGACATCGGCATGCGCGCCGTGCTGCGGCGGCTGCTTCAGGGCTGGATACCGCGGCGGTGGATCCGCCGCCTCCAGCGCCGCGTGCCCCCGAATTCCATTGGTTGGGAGCTGTGCAACATCGTCGAGCCGGATCCGCAGCGGCGCCTGCGGCTCAACATCTCCATGGAGCCTCTCGAGCAGATGCACCCGGCCGACCTAGCCGACATCGTGGAGGAGCTGAGCCCGGAGGACCGCGAAGCGATCATCGAAGCCATCGACACGGAAGTCGCCGCCGAAGCGCTGTCGGAGATGGCGCCGGAAACGCAGGCGCAGATCATCGAGTCGCTCGATGCGGGCAAGGCGGCCGACATTCTGGAGGAGATGGCGCCCGACGAAGCCGCCGACGTGCTCGCCGAACTCGGCGAAGAGACCAGCGAGGAGATCCTCGAAGAGATGCAGAGCGCCCCCAAGGCGGAAGTCGAGGAGCTGCTCGAATACGAGGAAGACACGGCCGGCGGGCTGATGAACACCGAGTTCATCGCCGTGCATGAGGAAGCCACCGTCGCCGACGCCATCGATGCGCTCCGCCTGCGGCAGGACCTCGCGGATGCCGTGAACACGATCTTCGTCACCGACACCGACGACCGCCTGCGCGCGGCCATTCCGGTGGCCCGGCTCCTGCTGGCCAAGCCGTCAACCCGCGTCAGCGAACTCGTCCGCCCCGAGGACGAAGTCATCCAGACCGATACCAGCGCCTCCGCCGCGCGCGTGCTTGAACTGTTCGACAAGTACAATCTGCTCGCGCTGCCCGTCATCGACGAAGAACAACGCCTGGCCGGCGTAATCACCGCCGACGACATCATCTCCGTGCTGAGGAAACGCTAGATGCTCAGGCGCCTGAGATACCACATCGCGGTGTTCTTCGCCGTCATCGGCCCGGGCTTTATCACCGCCATGGTGGACAACGACGCCGGCGGCATCTTTACTTACTCGCAGGCGGGCGCCCGCTACGGCTACCTGCCGCTGTGGACCCTGGCGCCCATCACGCTGCTGCTGGTGGTGACGCAGGAGATGTGCGCCCGCATGGGCGCCGTGACGGGCAAGGGGCTGTCGGACCTGATCCGGGAAGAGTTCGGCCTGCGGACCACGTTCTTCATCATGGCGCTGCTGGTGCTGACCAACCTGACCAACGTCATGGCCAACTTCGCCGGCGTGGCCAGCTCGCTCGAGCTGTTCGGCATCAGCCGCTATCTCACCGTTCCTGCCGCCGCCGCCGGCGTGTGGCTGCTGGTTGTGCGCGGCACGTACGCGCGCGTGGAGAAGGTCTTTCTCATCGCCTCTTCGGTATACGTCTGCTACATCATCTCCGGCGTGATGGTGAAGCCGGACTGGACGCAGGCGGCCATCTACAGCGTCCGTCCCGTGCTCATGCTCGAGCCGGGATATCTCACCATGCTCGTCGGCATGGTGGGCACTTCAGTGGCCCCGTGGATGCAGTTCTACCTTCAGGCGGCGGTGGTCGAAAAGGGGATCACCGCGAAGGAGTATGCGGAGAGCCGGCTGGAAGTGATCGTCGGCTGCATTGCGATGACGGTGATCGCGTTCTTCATCATCGTTGCGTGCGCCGGCGCCATCCACGACGTCGCGCCGCGCGATATCCAGGACGCCACCGACGCGGCGCTCGGCCTCCGCCCCTTCGGCCAGTACGCGTTCCTGCTGTTCGCCATCGGCCTGTTCAACGCGTCGCTGTTCGCCGCCTGCATCCTGCCGCTGTCCACCGCGTATACGGTTTGCGAAGGGCTCGGCTTTGAATCCGGCGTGAACAAGGGCTTCCGCGAGGCGCCCGTGTTCTACTGGCTCTTCACGCTGCTCATCGTCATCGGCGGCGGCGTGATTCTGCTGCCGGGCTTTCCGCTGGTCAAGATGATCCTGCTGAGCCAGGTCATCAACGGCGCGCTGCTGCCGCTGGTGCTGATTTACATGATCCTGCTGGTCAACAAAGACCGGCTGATGAAGAAGTGGAAGAACACGCGCTTCTACAACGTCGTCGGCTGGTCGAGCGTGGTCATCCTGATCGGGCTCACGGTGGCGCTGGTGATCCTCAGCATCCGCGATCTGATGGCGGCGTGAGAGCCGGATTCGCCTGGATCGCCTGGCGCGGGATCACCCGGACTGGAGAACAAACAGGGTCCTGCCGTCGAAAAAAGATTTGGGATCAGGCATTCCGCTTGCGCCCGGATTACCATCCGGCCGGAGATACCGGTGCGCTCTGGCGATTTCGCGGTCATTCAGCATGTATGAAACAAGCTGACTTCTTGTGCAGAACGGCTCGTTCGCCCGCGGACGGGCAGGGTGGCGCTCCTTGAGCAGCACCTCCCGCAGCCCTTCCGGCCGGTTCGCCAGCATTTGATTGAACATTTTCCGGAGCTCGCTTGACGTTGCCGGTACAATGGGGATGGGGCCTGACATGGGATTGCCTCAGCAAATGGCAAGAGAACTGATCCGATACCTGCGGGGAGAACTCTCCGTCAGCGGGCTGAGAGAGAGAGTCTCTGTGCTGAGCTGGGGGGTGGCGGACTGGGGTGCGGAACTTGAGAAGGAACTGGTGGGCTCAGTGGAATTGGCGCTTTCTGAATTCGAGGCTGGCCATCTGAGCGAACGGGAACTCAAAGAGGAGTTGCGCACTCGCTGTTCTCTGATCGTTGATACCGCAGGAGACATCATGACCGGGGCTTCGGTAGCTCAGGTCCCGGTCCAGGCATGGTCAGCATGGGCAGGTACACCACGCGCAGCGGAATCCTCGTGGCTAGTTGTCCCGCAAGCTTGACATCGAACCAATACAGGCCGTCCTCCTCAGCGAGGAATTGAACCGGCAGGGCCAGGCTGCACCCGCGTTCCTCGTCTCCTTCGAAGTGCAGAGGGGCATCCATCGCAGGCAGGATTCGCTCGCTCGGCGAGATGGGTTGAAGGGATAGATTCATGACTCCCCGCTGAAACCCGCGGCGGAACATGACCGCGAGCCAGAAGGATAACGGAGTAGGAGTCAGCTTTTCCGATGGGCCTCGAATCGTGAAACGATCGATGACGCGAATGATGCTGATGGCTCCATCCGCCTCAGTCAACACGCGGTCGCAGATCACCGCATAGGCCAGGTAAGGGCCCCCAAAGGTCAACTGCTCCGGCATGGGCTTCCTCCAGGATGAATGTCGACGCGGGGAATTTCCAGGCGCAGAGGGTGCAATCGTATCCGCCCGGCGTCTGAGCGGCGCATGCTCCCACTCTAGCACCGGCGCTTTCCAGCCACCCCGGCTGATTCATGCAAATTCGGCCGAATCCGGCCGGCCGTGCTGCTCGAGCCACTCCAGCATCGCCCGCACGCTGGCCGTCGCCAGGCAGACGCACGTGTCCGCCCCGCCGTAGTAGATGTACAGCGTGTCCCCGTCCGGCCTCATCGTGTAGCCGCAGGGAAACACGACGTTGGCCACATCACCCTGCCGCTCATACGGCTCTTCGGGGCCGAAGATCCAGCTATCGCTGCGCAGCAGGCAGCGTTCAGGCGTGTTGAGATCGAACAGCGCCAGCCCCAGCCGGTACAGCGCGCCGCTTGCCGTGTGCCGGACGCCATGGTAGATCACCAGCCAACCGCGCTCCGTCTCGATCGGCGGCGGCGACAGCCCGATCTTGCCCGCATCCCACCACGCCCCTTCCCGCGCCCGCAGGATCAGCTTGTGGCTGCCCCAGTGCCGCAAGTCGGGCGAATACGAGATCCACATATGAGCCCCGCGCCAGGTGGTCACCGGCCGGTGGATCAGCGCCCAGTGGCCGCCGATGCGCCGCGGCAGCAACGCCGCGTCCTTGTCCTCCGGCGGCATGATGACGCCGAAGCGCTCGAAGCTCCGGAAGTCCTCCGTCAGCGCCAGCGAAACGCCCGGCCCGCCCTTCGAATACGACGTATACGCCACCGCGTAGCGGCCCAGCTCCGGCACGAACGTGATCCGCGGATCCTCGATGCCCCAGACCTCTTCCGGATGCCGCGCCGGATCGGGCATGAGCGTCGGCTGCGGATCGATCTCCCATCCCGTGATGCCGTCCCGCGAGCGCGCCGCGCACAGGTGCGAGATCCCGCTGCGGTCCTCCACGCGGCACAGCAGCAGCGTGGTTCCGTCCTGCAACAGGCACGCGCCTGCGTTGAAAACGGAGTTCACCGGGTAGGGCCAGTCTTCCGCTCTCAGAATCGGATTGTGGCGGTAGCGGTGAAAGAGTACTTCGTGCTTGTTGTTCACCAGATTCGTCATGGCCTGCTTTGCCTGTTGCGTCATCCGAGAATGTCGCCCGCCTGATGCATCTCCTCCAGCGCAAAGTGGAAGCTCAGCGTCGACTCCGCCCCCTCGTTCTGATTCACGCGGTCCGGGTGCAGTCCATCGCGGCAGCCGCCCGTCGAGGCGTCGTAGAGCGGCAGTCCAAGATCGTTGCGTCCCAGGAACCACTCGAAGGCCCGCCGCGCCTCGGCGCGCCAGCGTTCGCCGCCCGTGGCACGCCAGGCGTCCAGGCAAGCCGAAACCATCGTGTGCGCCTCCACCGGCTGCTGGTCGAACCGCGCCCGCTCCTGGCCGCGCCGCCAGAAGCCGTTGGACCCGATCGGCACGAAGTGGCCCCGGCCGGCCGTCTGAATCCGGGCCAGCCAGTCCAGGGATTCGAGACCCGCGCGGAGCCAGTCCTCCCGGTTCAGGCTTCGCCCGGTAACGATCAGCGCCTGGCTCAGCCGAGCGTTGCAGTAAGCCAAAATGTCCTCGAACCAGAGCCAGTCCGGCCCTTTCACCTGCTCGTACAAACGCTTCAGCCTCTCCGCCAGATCCTCGCGCAGCGCCTGAGCCGCCCTGTCGCCGGGAAACCGGCGCAGATAATGATTCAGCCCGAGCAGCGTGTAGGCCCATGCCCGCGGGCTGGTGAATCCTGCCACCGCCGGCAGGGCCGCTTCCAGCAACAATCCCGCCGCGCCGCGCAGCCCCTCGCGTTTCGATTCCCCCACCGTCATTCCCAGCGCCCACACCGCACGCCCGTGGCAGTCTTCACTGCCCGTCTCATCCAGCCACCGCTGATCGAACGCCATCCAGTTCCGGAACCGGGCGGCATCGCGCCGGAAGGCGTGATGGAGGAACGCCATGTACCGCTCCGCGTGCGGCCATTCGATCCCGCGGCGCTCCAGCATGACGCTCAGCGCGAGGGCGCGGGCGTTGTCGTCCGTCGTGTAGCCCTCCGAGTAGTTGGGAACCGTGTGCACGGCGTGCTGGAACAGCCCGGCCGGCCCCGTCAGCGTCTGGAGGTGGCTGTGGTTTGGCGAGGGAAGTTCGCCGGCGCGCTCCCGCAGAGTCGCGGCCATGAAGAGCGGACGCGGGCGCCGGCTGCGGTCCTCGCGCGCCCGTTGGAAGGTGCGCAGGTAGAGCGCCGCCACGTTGGGCCAAGCCATGTCCCGGCACGCCAGATACGCGCGCTTTCTCATTGCGTGCCGCTCCGCCTCGTTGTCCAGCAGTCCGATCACCGCGCGGGCGATGCCACGGGCGTCCGCGAACGGCACCAGCACGCCCCGTCCGTCCGCCAGCAGCTCCTCGGCGTGCCAGTACGGCGTCGAGATCACGGCTTTGCCCGCGCCCACGGAATAGGCGAGCGTGCCGGACGTGATCTGCGCCTGGTTCAGGTACGGCGTGATGTAGATGTCGGCTGCGCCGATGAAGTCCAGCAACTCCTCCTGGCTGACGAAGCGGTTGTGGAACACGACGTGGCGGTCCACGTCCAGTTGCCGCGCCAGCCGCTCCAGCGAGTAGCGGTAGCTCTCCCCATGGCGCATCCGCACGTGCGGGTGCGTCGCTCCCAGCACGACGTAGACCACGTTCGGGTGCCGTTCCAGCACTTCCGGCAGCGCAGTGATGACATGCTCGATCCCTTTGTTCGGCGACAGCAGGCCGAAGGTGAGCAGCACGGTCCTGCCCTGAAGTCCGAACTGGTCCTTGTAAAAATTCGGATCGACGAACGGGACATCGGGAATTCCGTGCGGGATCAAGTCAATTTTTTCCTCCGGAATTCCGTAAATATCCCGCGCGAATTCCACCCCTTTGCGCGTCATGACGACGATGCGGTCGCTGAGCCTGGCGATCTCGTCCAGCACCCGCCGCTGGTTTTCTTCCGGCTCCTTCAGCACCGTGTGCAGCGTCGATACCAACGGCATCCGCAGCTCGCGCAGCATCGCCAGTATGTGGCTGCCGGCCGGGCCGCCGAAGATGCCGTATTCGTGCTGCACGCAGACCAGATCGACACTGTTGATGTTCAGGAAGTCGGCCGCGTTGCGGTAGGACGCGATCTCGTTCTGTTCGAGCTCGAACCGCACGCGCTGCGGATACGCGTACCCCCCGGGGCGGTCGTTGACCGGAATGGCGATGACGCCCAGATCCGGGGCTGCGCCGGCGAGGGCTTCGCACAGGTGCGTGGTGAACGTCGCGATGCCGCATTGGCGCGGCAGGTAGTTGCCCACAACGGCGATCCTCTTCAGCGCGGGCGGGGTGCTGGCGGGCGGAATCAGCAGGGGCGTGTCCGTCTGAATGGCGGCTGGCATCGGCATGGAGGTCTCCGCACGATGGGCTCAGGCACGGCGCGGGAACTGGCGGTGTCCGCTGCGGACCGGGATCCGGATGCGGCGGTTGAGCTGGCGGCAGGCGCCGCATTTTCCAGCTTCCGCTCTGGCTGCCCCGGTTCAGTACTCGGGAAAGGCGGACCTGCCGCTGGAATAAAGCGCCTTCATTTCATTAGTTAGCACTGGAATGCCAGGCTTGTCAATTCTGTTGACAGGCGGATGGGAAAAAGGCGATTCCATGCCTTCCGGCCCAGTCCGCCAGCTTCTTTTCCCCCCGCCTAGGGCCTTTTCCGCTCCAGCAGATGCGCGCAGGTTTCCAGTCTTGACGGCCCTGAGCCGTCATTGACCGCGAATTGGTTGTCGGACCAATAGCCGCGCCGGACGCGCCCGTTCCAGAGCGAGGCCGCCCCGTAGGCGCCGTCCTTCCGCAGGGCGTAAAAGTTGATGTCGAAGCGGTCGAGCACGGCGGAGTTGTTGCGGAAGTTGCGGGCGATGCGCTTCAGCGCCTCCAGACAGGCCTCCCGCGGCATCATGCCCTGCCGCATCATTTCGACGATGGTGTGGGCGCCGGCGATGCGGATGTTCTCTTCGCCGCGCCCGGTCGAGCCCGCCGCGCCGACGTCCTGATCCACATACAGCCCTGCGCCGATGATGGGCGAGTCGCCCACGCGGCCGGGGATCTTCCAGGCAAGGCCGCTCGTCGTGGTCACGCCGCTGATCTCGCCCTTCGCATTCAGCGCCAGCAGGTTGATGGTGCCGGTGGGCGGGTTGGCCGCCACGTCCAGCGCCCAGGCGATCAGCTCTTCGCTGGCGTCCGGGAACTGCTGCCGCAGCCTTTCGGCGGCCTTCAGCATCTGGGGTGAATCCAGCCCGTCGGTCCAGTTGTTGTTGCCCTCGCGGTCCCGCAGCGACTGCTTCCAGGCGATCCACGCCATGCGCGCCCGTTCGGTGAGCAGATTGGCCTCCTCGATGCCCCAGGCGCGGGCGAAGCGCAGCGCGCCCTCGCCTGCCAGCATGATGTGGTCGGTCTGCTCCATGACCAGCTTCGCCAGCCGCGCCACATTCTTGATATTGCGCACGGCCGCCACCGATCCGGCGCGGCGCGTCGGCCCGTGCATGACGCTCGCGTCCAGTTCCACCACGCCTTCCTCGTTCGGCAGGCCTCCGTAGCCGACGCTCGTGTCATTGGGATCGTCTTCGACCAGCGTCACGCCCGCGACCGCCGCCTCCAGGGTGTCTCCTCCGGCCTTCAGCACTTCCATCGCTTTGGCGCACGCCTTCAGTCCGTTGGCGCTGGAAACAACAAGGTCCGTGGGCCCGGCCTGCGCCGCCTGCGCGGCCAGGGGCAGAGCCGCATTCATCGCCAGCCAGTCTCTTCTCCGCATTTCTCTCCGATCCTCTTCTTTCGCTACACTGATTTAGATGATCCCGCGGCTGCTCGCGCTGACCGCGACAATCCTCTCATTCTGGGCCTTCGGACAATCCCGCCGCAAGCCGGAACCGCCCCGCTTCGAGGTCGTCGAGTTCCAGGCGCAGCGGCAGGAGGAGCGTCTGCATATCGACGGGCGCGTCCGGAACATCGGGAGCGCCGCGGTCCGCTTTCCAGTTCTGGTGTTAGAGTTTCTCAGTTCCGATGAAAAGGTCGTTTCCACACGCCGCACCGACCTCGAACCTGAAGAGCTCGCGCCGGGCGAAGAGTCGGTGTTCATGCTCCAGGCGCTGCCGCCGGCGCGCGCCGTCTCGATCCGGCTCGAAATGCAGGACCGTGGCAGGCGTTACTATCCGCTGTTGAAAAGCGGCCCGTATCCCATCGAATAGAACTTGTGAAAGGATTTCGGATGGTTGAAGTGATCCACCCGGCGCGCCGCCTCCATGGCAGCCTCACGCTGCCGGGCGACAAATCCATTTCTCACCGCTACGCGATGCTGGCCTCCGCCGCCGGGGGGCTCTCGACGATCCGCAATTACTCCACCGGCGCCGATTGCCACTCCACGCTTCGCTGCCTCCGCTCGCTCGGAGTCGAGGTGGAGGTGGAGGGGACCGAAGTCCGCATCCGCGGCCGAAGCCTGCACGGCTACCGGGCGCCGGAAGGCGACCTGGACGCCGGCAACTCCGGCTCCACCATCCGCATGCTCTCCGGGCTGCTGGCCGGACAGCCGTTTGAATCGCGCCTCACCGGCGACGAGAGCCTCTCGCGCCGCCCGATGCAGCGCATCATGGAACCGCTGCGCCGCATGGGGGCGGAGGTCGAAGCCCGCGATGGAAAGTTCCCGCCGCTGGTCATCCGCGGCGGGGCGCTTCAGCCGATCGAATACGAGATGCCTGTGGCCAGCGCGCAGGTGAAAAGCTGCGTTCTGCTGGCCGGTCTGATGGCCGAAGGAGTGACGGCCGTTCGCGAACCCGCGCGCACGCGCGATCACACCGAGGTGGCGCTGCGCGAGTTCGGGGCCGAGGTGGAGTTCGGGTCTGGCTGGGCGCGCGTGCGCGGCCCGGCGCGGCTCGAGCCACGCGAGTTGATCGTGCCGGGCGATCTCAGCTCGGCCGCCTTCTTTCTCGCCGCCGCCGCGATGCTGGAAGGGTCGGATCTGATCCTGGAAAACATCGGCCTCAATCCCACGCGGGCGGCGCTCGTCGATTTCCTCGTCTCCGCCGGCGCCAATATCCAGGTGCTCGACATCGGCATGCGCCACGGCGAACCCGTCGGCGTGCTTCGCGTGCGCGGCGCCAGGCTTGCCGGCGGCGTCATCGAGAAGGGACTGTCCGCGGCGCTGATCGACGAGATTCCCGTGCTCGCCGTGATGGGCGCCGTCAGCGAGCAGGGCCTCACCGTGCGCGACGCCGCCGAACTCCGCGTCAAGGAGACAGACCGCATCGAGACCGTTGCGGAGAACCTGCGCCGCCTGGGCATCCGGGTGGAAACCGCTCCGGACGGGCTCCGCGTGGAAGGCCGCCAGCAGTTCCGCTCCGGGTCGGTGTCGAGCTTCGGCGATCACCGCATCGCGATGGCATTCGCCGTCGCAGCCCTGTCGGCCGACGGGCCCGTCGCCATTGAAGGCGCCGAAGCCGCCTCCGTTTCTTTTCCTGAATTCTGGAGTAAACTGCGAGAGGTCGCCGCAGAGGAGGGGCCGTGAGCGATCAGGATGCACGGGCCGGCGCGGATCTCACGCTTCCGGGGCTGGTGCACGACCTCAACAATGTCTTCGAAACCATCTCCGACGCCGCCGAGATTCTCGTCTCGGACGAGCGCTGGCGCGAGCTTGCCGAAACGCTGTTCCGCAGCGTGGACCGGGGCCGGCGCATTGTCGGCGTGTACGCCGATCAGACGCGCGCCGGCGCGGAGCTGAGCGAAGTGGTCGACCGCGCCGAGACGTTCCTGCGCGACTTCCTCCGCCACCTTGCCGGCGCCAAAATCCGCGTCCACCGCCGCATCGGCCGCGACCACCGGCTGCCGGGCAACGCCGCCGACTGGGAGCGGGTATTCATGAATCTGTTGCTGAACGCCGCCCAGGCCATGAAAGACCGCGACAGCGGCGACATCGAAATCCATTCCCGCATCGAAGATGCCCGCCTGGTCATTGACGTCATCGACAATGGCCCCGGCATCGACGAGGCGATCCTGCCCAAGATCTTCACCGCCCGCTTTTCCACGCGCTCCCGGCATGCCGGGCTCGGGCTTCACATCGTGCGCACTCTGGTGGAAGCCAATGGCGCGTCCGTGACCGCGGCCAACCGCGCCTCCGCCTCCGGCGCCGTCTTTACCATCCGTGCGCCCGTCACCTGAGCTGCGACTGAAATCCGGGAATCCTGCGCCCGTTTGCCGCGTCCTATTGAAGTGATGAGAATGCCGCCGGTGCTGTGCGCCTGTCTGCTGCTGCCGCTGCCGGGTCTCTTCGGCCAGGATCCGGATCCGCTGGAGATCATCCGCCGCAGCGTCGAGCGGGACCGGCTGAACTTTGAACGCGCCAACGACTACAGCTATGTGCAGCACACTGAGCAGCGGGAATACGGGCGTGACGGGCGCATCGTCAAGACCGAGTCCCGCACCTTTGACGTTCTCGTGATCGACGGCGAGCCTTACGAAAAGCTGATAGCGAAGAATGGCAAGCCGCTGAGCGAGGCCGAAGCCCGCAAGGAGGCCGAGAAGCTCGACCGCGAGCTCTCCCGGCGCCGGTCCCAGGATCCCGGCCAGCGCGCCCGCCGTCTGAGCGAGCAGGAGAAGCGCCGCCGCGAGGGGCGCGAATTCGCCCGCGAGATTCCGGACGCATTCATCTTCCGCCTGGCGGGCCAGGACGAGCTGGAAGGGCGCCCCGTGTGGATCATCGAAGCGGAACCGAAGCCCGGATACAAGGGCAAAGCGAAACGGGCGGAGCTGCTGTCGAAGTTCCGGGGGCGGCTATGGATCGATCAGCAGGACTACCAGTGGGTCCGAGTCGAGGCGGACACGATCGC
The DNA here is from genome assembly GCA_937920635.1 of uncultured Bryobacteraceae bacterium. Classification (GTDB taxonomy): domain Bacteria; phylum Acidobacteriota; class Terriglobia; order Bryobacterales; family Bryobacteraceae; genus JANWVO01. The sequence continues at coordinate 5,792 of CAKZUE010000020.1, read as the reverse complement.
GCCGGTGCGCTTCGGGTGGATCCTGGCCAAGCTGGATCCCGGCGCGCGCATGACGTTTGAGCAGCGCCGTGTGCATGGCGAGGTCTGGCTGCCGTCGCGCGCCTGGATGCGGCTCGGCGCGCGCGTGGCGCTGGTCAAGAAGCTGGATATGGAAGTCGAGGTCTCATGGCGCGACTACCGTAAATTCCAGACCGACTCCCGCATCACTGAGGTGATCGAGCAATAGCAAAAAAGGGGACAGGAACACAATTCCCCTTTTTTCGCGGCAGCATGGGGCATCGAAATGCTGTTCTGGCCCGCACATGGCGCCAGAGCCGGCAGGAGCACCGGAAAGGGCAGAGAAATCCACCCACGGAGACAGCCTCTCGTGAGGTTGCGGGCCGCCCCGGACTTGCGCAGGGGCGAGATTCGCTTTGCGGGTGAGTGCTGTGACGGGAACCTGAAAAGGGGACAGTGGTTCCAGTCCCCATTTCCGGTCAGAAATTGATGATGGCGGCGAAGTCTTCCGGCTTCAGCGAGGCGCCGCCCACCAGCGCCCCGTCGAGATCCGGTTGCGCCATCAAGCCGCGGATGTTGTCGGGCTTGACGCTGCCGCCGTACAGAATCCTCAGGGCGTCGGCGGCCGCTTTTCCGAATTTCGCCGCGGCCAGGCTGCGGAGAAACTTGTGCGCCTCCTCCGCCGTCTCTGGCGTGGCCACTTTACCCGTGCCGATGGCCCAGACGGGCTCATAGGCGATGACGATGCGCGCGAATTCCTCCGCGCTGAGGCCGGCGATGCCGCCCTCAAACTGACGCTGGAGGACTTCGTTGGTGCGCCCGGCTTCGCGCTCTTCCAAAAGTTCGCCTACGCAGACAATCGGCGTGAGACCCGCCTCGAGCGCGGCGCGCGTGCGCCTGAGGACCGTTTCATCAGTCTCGCCGAAATACTGGCGGCGCTCGCTGTGGCCGATGATGACATACGCGCAGCCCGCGGCTTTCAGCATTGCCGGCGTCACTTCGCCGGTGAATGCCCCTTCTTTGTTCTGCCAGTAGCAGTTCTGCGCGCCGATGCCGACGCGGCTGCCAGCGGCAGCCTCTACCGCCGCCGCGATGTCCACGAATGGCGGGCAGATGGCGATATCGGCGTGCGTGGATTTCTCCACCAGGGGCAGGAAGCGGGAGAAAAATTCCTTGGTCTCTGCCGGCGTCTTGTACATTTTCCAGTTGCCGGCGATCAGAGGTGTGCGCATGTTCCGATTCTAGCGGTTTGCCGGCCTGCGCGTCTGAAGCGGGCCGGCCTTGCGGCGGGCAGGGGAATGGCGGGGGGGCGGCCGGAGCGCGCTGGCCAGGATTGACGTCAAGCTTCAACATTCGCCGCTACTGGATACGGACGGGGGCTCCTCCGCCCCCTGTTCAGCGCTTTTTGTGGCATACTGCAAGATGAGAGGCCCTTGTCGGCCCCTTGCCTCCCCTGTCGCACTTTCCCCTTCGGCCTCGCCCCGTCAGGCGATATTCATTCAGCCGCAACTTCTGTTTTACAGCGGGCTGAAAACCTGATATTGAAAGCCTCGTCTGGAGGAGGAACTCCCATGGCCGTAAACACGAATCGAAAACTCCATTTGTTGGCAAGCGACTTCGACCACACGCTCAGTTTCAACGACTCAGGGCTCGTCCTGAGCGAACTGATCGGCGTGCAGGAATTCGAAGAAAGAGTCCGGTCTCTGGAACGGCTGCACCTGGTGCAACAGGGCGGCGAGCTTGCCTATCTGCTTTTGCACGACACGGATTTCCGCGCCGTCAGGACACACCATCTGCGGGAGGCGGGGCGGCGGATCCGGTTGAAGAAGAACATCCATCTGCTGGCGCAAATCCTCCAGAATCTGGAGGGCGTCGACTTCACCTTTCACGTGATTTCCGCCGCGCCCGAGGAGGTGATTCATGCGGCATTGGAAGGCGTCATTCCCGCCGCCAATATCCACGGGACGCAATTCGAATATCACGCTGAAACAGGCGAGATTCTCGGCATCAAGCGCGTCAGCGCCGGCTACGGCAAAGTGGCGGTGCTCGAAGAAATCCGCCAGAAACTGGGCATCAGTTACAACCGGGTCGTCTATGTCGGCGACGGCAGCTCGGACATCCATGTGATGCTGCACCTGAACCGCAACGACGGGCTCACGGTGGCGGTGAGCGAGAACCGGTTCATCACCCAGATCGCCCGGCGCACGGTGCTCAGCGACGACGCCCTGAGCGTGGCGGTGCCGGTGATGGAAGAGATCCTGGGCTGGGACTCGGCGCGGGTGCGCGCGTTTTTCGAAGCGCACGGCTTCCCGCTCCGGGAATGGACCAAAGTGCGCACGGACCGGCTCAGCTTCGCCGGTCCTTCTGCCGCGCCGGCGCAGCCCTGGGCGGTGCAGTCATGAGCCTTGCCGACGGCATCGGGTGGGCGGCGACGGGGCTGTTCGCCGCCTCCTATCTGGTGCGCGACCCGCGGCGGCTGCGCCTGGTGCAGGCGGGCGCGGCGCTGGTCTGGATCGCGTACGGCGTTCTGCTGGGCGCCGCGCCGGTGATCGGCGCCAACGCCGCCGTGGCGGCGATCGCGCTGTTGAGCCTCAGGAGGACCGGCCGGCAAACGGAAACAGAATAGCGCGTTCCTGTTTGAAACAGGCTTTGAGAATTTGTAAAACTGCCCTATCATAGGGCATGATGGCTGCGGCCGCCCGTTCGAGTGCGAGCGAAACCCCTGCCGTGCAGCGGCTCCGCGATGCCGAGCGGAGGCGCCTGAGCCGTCTGCTGCACGACGAGACGGGTCCGCTGCTGTGCGCAGCCGGATTGACGGCGGAGCTGCTGCGCGGCACGCTGGACGCTGTCACGCCGCAGCAGGAGGAGCTGTTCGCAAAGCTCTCCGGCGCGCTGGAATCCGCCGTCAGGCAGGTGCGTCTGCTGAGCCAGGAGGCCGCGCCCGGCCTGGCCGCGCGGCGCGGCGTGGAGGGCGCGCTCCGCCTGCTGGCCGAGGCGTATGGCGCGGAGCTGCAAGCCGCCTCGAAGCCAGCACCGTGGGCGTCCTCCCAGGCTGAGGCTCTGTGCGAACTGGTGCGCGACGTTCTCCTCGCCACGGAGGGCGGCGGGCGTCCAACGGAAATCGCTTTGCTGGCTGACAGGATCCGCATCGAAACGGCGCGTCCCATGGATCCGGGGATCGAAAGCGCGCTCCGCGGCGCCGCCCGCGCCACCGGAATCACGATCAGACGGCGCACCGCGGCGGAAGGCACGGTCATCGAATTGCAACTGGAGGAGAACGGCTGATGTACACGATTCTCCTGGTTGACGACCACCGCATCATCCGGGACGGGCTGCGCGCCCTGCTCGAGGCTTCGGGAGACTTCCACGTGGTGGGCGAGGCTGAAACAGGCGGGCAGGCGGTGGCGCTGGCAGCCCGCATGCGCCCGCACCTGGTGGTGATGGATCTGAGCCTGCCCGGCATCAATGGCATCGAAGCCACGGTGGAGCTGTTGCGCGAGTCGCCCGGGTCGAAGGTGGTGATTTTGTCGATGTACGACGACGAGGCCTCGGTGGTGCAGGCCATGCGCAGCGGCGCCCGCGGCTTCGTGCTGAAAAAGGCCAGCCAGGCGGATCTGATCGCGGCCCTGCATGCCGTGGCGCGGGGCGGCACCTACCTGAGCCCGGAGGTTTCCGACAAGTTCCTCGAATGCGTCCGCAAGGGCGACTTCACGCGGCGCAACTCTTCCGTGCTGTCCGTGCTCACGCCGCGCGAGCTTCAGGTGATGCGGCTGATTGCCGAGGGCCGGTCCAGCAAGGAAATCGCCGGCATCCTCGACCTCAGCCTGGAAACCGTGCGCGGCTACCGCAAGAGCCTGATGCGGAAACTGAATGTGAGCAATGTAGCCACGCTCACCCAGATCGCTGTGGCCGAGGGGCTGACGCGGTCCTCGGAGTTGGGCGCCTCGGCATGACGCAAGAAATCCGCAAAGACTCTCCCTGGGGTCCGCTGCAAGTGGCGGATGCGCACCTGCACTTCTTTTCCCGCGGCTTTTTCGGCCTGCTGGCCGGGCAGGCGGGGCTCGAGAGCGCCGCTGCCGCCTGCGCGCGCGCCGGAGTCGATGAGCCTCCGGAAGACCCGCGCGAGTTCGCCTCGAAATGGGTTGGCGAGCTCGATCGCCACTGCGTTGCGCGCGCCGTGCTGCTGGCCTCGCTCCCAGGCGACGAGCAGAGCGTGGCGCAGGCCGTGCAGTCGCATCCGGAGCGGTTCCATGGCTGGTTCTTTCTGAATCCTCTGATGCAGGATGCGGCGGCGCGAACCGAACACTGGCTGCAACAGGGGTTGCGCGGCGTGTGCCTGTTGCCCGCCATGCACGGCTATCCGCTTTCGGATCCGCGCGTCGAAGAGATCCTTCAGGTGGCGGAGCGCCATCATGCCATCGTCTCCGTCCACTGCGGCGTTTTGAGCGTCGGCATCCGCGCCCGCGTGGGCGCGCCGTCGCTGTTCGACATGCGCTTTTCGAACCCCGTGGATCTGCACCCGCTCGCCTTGCGGCATCCGAAGCTGCGGTTCGTCATTCCGCACTTTGGCGCGGGCTACTTCCGCGAAGCGCTGATGATCGCGTCGCTGTGCCCGAACGTGTGCTTCGACACCTCTTCGTCGAATACGTGGACGAAGTATGTGGCGCCGCCGCCCACGCTGGAGCAGGTTTTCGAGCGCGCGCTGGAAGTGATGGGGCCGCAGCGCCTGCTGTTCGGCTCGGACTCCTCGTTCTTTCCCCGCGGATGGGTGAGCAACGTGTTTGAGAGGCAGTGCCAGGCACTGGCCCGGATTGGCGTATCGGTTGAGGACGCACGGGCGGTGTTCGGAAACAACCTACTCCGTCTCATGCAAATGCCCTAGCTCCCCGCAATCGCTGAGAGTCTGCGCCGGTGGCTGCCACTACCCTCGCAGGGAGAACGCACCGGTAATGGAACACGCCCTGGAGGAGCTTCGCAAGGCGCTGGATCTGGCGCGGCGGCATCGCCGAGAGGCGAAACACGCATTGCATTACCCGCTCTATCCGGCGCCGCGGGTGGCCGTGCTCGGACTCGAGCTGGCAGGGCCGGCAGGCGTTCACTGCCTCGTAGATTGGACGCCGGAAAAGCTGGCGGACCTGCGCCCGCAGGCGCTCGCCGGTTGGTGGAACGATCTGGAAGAAGTGGCGCGAAGATTGATGGAAGGCGGACTGGAATTGCCGGATTTGCAATTCCCGATTCTTGTGTTTTCGCACGTTAATTCAGGACCATTGCCGCGGCGGAGCCATGACTTGTTGTGGGACTGGTTCCGGGTGCCAACCTATGAGCAGATCCGCGGCAGCGGCGGGGAATTGATCGCCTATGAGTGCGCCGCGCGCGACGGATTCCACCTGGCGGCGGGCGCGGATCCGTCCAGCCTGCCTCTGGGCCGTTCGGCGGAACCTTGCCGGTGCGGCAGCCCCGCGCCGCTGTACCGCGCGGGAGCGGCGGTCCGGGCGATGGCCCGGTAGGACTGCCGCCGCGCCGCCTTGATATGCTTGGGATGAAACGCCGCTGCGGACGTGGCGGAACTGGCAGACGCACTGGACTTAGGATCCAGCGGGGCAACCCATGGGAGTTCGACTCTCCCCGTCCGCACCACTCTGCTTGCTTCGAGCCAGCCTTTCAGATGCGGGGTGGCGGGTGATTTGTTACACTGTGTCTGAAAGCGGGCGGCCAGGTAGCTCAGATGGTAGAGCGCGGCCCTGAAAAGGCCGGCGTCGGCGGTTCGAGTCCGTCCCTGGCCACCATCGGAATGC
>CAKZUE010000019.1 GCA_937920635.1 uncultured Bryobacteraceae bacterium | reverse complement strand
CTTGATTTCGTTGGTGACGTGGGGGATGACCTGGACGGTCTTGCCGAGGTAGTCGCCGCGGCGCTCGCGGGTGATGATGCGCTCGTAGATGCGGCCGGAGGTGAGGTTGTTGTTCTGGGTGAGGCGGGCGTGGGTGAAGCGCTCGTAGTGGCCGAGGTCGAGGTCGGTTTCGGCGCCGTCGTCGGTGACGAAGACCTCGCCGTGCTGGAAGGGGCTCATGGTGCCGGGATCGACGTTGAGGTAAGGGTCGAACTTCTGGAGGGTGATTTTGAAACCGCGCGATTCCAGCAGGCAGCCGATGGAGGCGGCGGCGATGCCCTTGCCCAGGGAAGAAACCACGCCGCCGGTAACGAAGATAAACTTAGCCATGATTTTCGGTCGGGTCCAGCCGCGATCTCCACAATTTCAGCACAGCTTCGAGGTCCTCCGGGGTGTCGACGCCAATGGTGTCGTAATCGGTCTCGGCGACGCGGATGCCGATGCCGTTTTCGAGCGCCCGGAGCTGCTCGAGCTTTTCGGATTCCTCCAGCGGACCGCGCGGCAGGCTGCTGTAGGAGAGCAGCAGATCGCGGCGGTAGACGTAGAGGCCGATGTGTTTCCAGGAAACGGCGGCGCCGCCGCGGTGGGCGGGGATGGGAGCGCGGGAGAAGTAGAGCGCCCAGCCGTCGAGGCTGGCGACCACTTTCACGACGTTGGGGTTGGCGATATCGGCAGGCGCGGCGATGCGGCGTTTTAGTGTTGCCATGCGGCAGCGGGGGTCGTCTAACAAAGTGGAAATGGCAAGGCGGATGGCATCCGGATCGATCAGGGGCTCGTCGCCCTGGATGTTGACGATCACATCCGCGTCCGTGGCGGCGGCAGCCTCGGCGGCGCGGTCGGTGCCGGAAGCATGGTCCGGGCTGGTCATCACCGCTTCCGCGCCGAAGCCGCGCGCCGCTTCGGCGATGCGCGTGTCGTCGGTGGCAACGAGGAGGCGGGACAGCAGCGGGCACAGGCGGGCGCGCTCCCAGACGTGCTGGATCATGGGTTTGCCGGCGATGGGAGCGAGGGCTTTGCCGGGGAAACGGGTGGAGGAAAAGCGGGCAGGGATGACACCCAAAATCTTGGGAGGCACAATCGAGCATAGCACAGAAATGCTGCTATATACTCAAGGTGCGGGCAAAGGAGACGGGCCATGAAGGGGTGGATCCTGGCATGCCTGGTATGGCTCGCCTGCGGGGCGGTTGAGGGGCTCTGGGCGCAGGAGGCGAGGCCGTCGATTACGCCGCGGGTGAAGCCGAGAGCGGAGGCGCCGGAGAACGAGCGGATTACTCCAAACCTGCGTGTGGACACGAATCTGGTGCTGGTGCCGATCACGGTGACCACGCCGCTGAACCAGATCGTGACGGGGATGGAGAAGGAGAACTTCCGCCTGTTCGAAGACAAGATCGAGCAGGAAATTACGTATTTCGCCAGTTTTGACGCGCCGATCTCCATCGGGCTGGTGTTCGACGCCAGCGGCTCGATGGGGAGCAAGCTGACGAAGTCGCGGCAGGCGGCGGCGGCGTTTTTCAAGACGGCGAACCCGGAGGATGAGTTCTTCCTGATCCAGTTCAACGACCGCCCGCAACTGGTGCTTCCGTTCACGCGCGACGTGGAGGAGATCCAGAACCGGCTGACGTTCACGCAGGCGAAAGGGCGGACGGCGCTGCTGGATGCGATGTATCTGGCGATGCAGACGCTCAAGAAGGGGCGCAACCCGCGGCGGGCGCTGCTGGTGATCAGCGACGGCGGCGACAATTCCAGCCGCTATACGGAGACCGAGATCCGCAATCTGCTGAAGGAAGCCGATGCGCAGGTGTACGCGATCGGGATCTTCGAGCCGATCGGAGCGCGCGGGCGCACGGCGGAAGAGCTGGCTGGACCGGGGCTGCTGAGCGACCTGGCGGAGATGACCGGCGGACGGCACTTCCCGGTGGACAACCTGAACGACCTGCCGGACATCGCGGCCAAGATCGGGCTGGAGCTGCGCAACCAGTACGTGCTCGGCTACATCTCGAAGAACCCGAACCGCGACGGGAAGTACAGAAAGATCACGGTAAAATTGAATCAGCCGCGCGGACTGCCGCCACTGCGGGCGCTGCACCGGCAAGGGTATTATGCTCCAGTTCAGTAAAGCCGCGGCGCTGCTGCTGGTGGCGGGTCTCGCGGGAAGCAGCCAGCCGCCGCTGACGCCCGACGATCAGACGGTGATCCGCGTGGACACGCGGCTGGTGGTGCTGCACTGCGCGGTGGCGGACAAAAAGGGCGGGCTGATCACGAACCTGCCGCAGAGCGCGTTCCGGGTGTACGAGAACAAGGTGGAGCAGCCGATCCGGCTGTTCAAGCGCGAAGACGTGCCGGTGAGCCTGGGCATCGTGATCGATAACAGCGGCAGCATGCGGGACAAGCGGGCGCGGGTGGAGGCGGCGGCGGTGCGGCTGGTAAAGGCGTCCAACCCGCAGGACGAGGTGTTCGTGGTGAACTTCAACGACGAGGCGTATCTCGACGTGCCGTTTACCAACGACATCACGAAGCTGGAAGAAGGGGTGGCGCGGATCGACAGCCGCGGCGGCACGGCGCTGCGCGATGCGGTGTCGATGTCGATTGATTACCTGAAGCAGGAGGGCAAGAAGGACAAGAAGGTCCTGCTGGTGATCACCGACGGCAACGACACGGCGTCGAGCGGCATCACGCTGGAGAAGCTGGTGGAGAAGATCCACCGCAGCGAAGTGCTGATCTACGGCATCGGCATCCTGGGCAAGGATGACGCGCGGGACCGCAAGCGGGCGATCCGGGCGATCGACGCGATGACGCGCGCCTCGGGCGGCGCAAGCTACTATCCCGGCGAAGCGGCGGAAGTGGAGCAGATCGCCGATCAGGTGGCGCACGACATCCGCAACCAGTATGTGATCGCCTATTCGCCGCTGAACCAGAACCTGGACGGCACGTTCCGCTCGATCCGCGTGGTGGCGGCGAACGGGCGCTACACGGTGCGCACGCGGAGCGGCTACTACGCGACGCCGGAGCCCGGGAAACGCGCCAGCCGGTAGCATTCGGTCATGGTGTGGCGCATGATGCGGTTCCTGTGGACGGCGAGCCGGGGGCACCGGCTGGCGCCATGGCGGAGCCCGTACCTGCGTTGGCGGATCGAGACCTACTGGGGCATTGATGCGGGCGCGATTGACGCGCGCCAGTTCTGGCGGTTCTGCCGGGAGCACTGGCGGGATCTGTGGCGGTTTCTGCGCTGGGCGGCGGAGCTGCGGGGGTGAGGCGCGCGCGGGCGGCTCACGGTTCGATGAGCCACTTGCGGAAGAAGCGCAGGGCCTCTTCGCCATCCACGCGGTGCGGGCCGTTGAACAGGGCGATGCCCGTGCGGTCGCCGATGCCCATTTCGTCATAGAAGCGCCTGACGCGGGCGAATTCCGAGAGGACCCATTCGTCGATGCCGACGGGGTCGCGGTGGCCGCGCTCGACCAGGAACGGGCGCGGCGCGATGAGCATGGCGAGTTCGGCGTGGCTGGCGATGTGGGCGAGGTTCCACTCGAGCATGTCGTATTCTTCGGTGAACATGTAGCTCCAGGGTTCTTCCGTGGAGACCATCTTGCCCACCCACTCGTTGAAGTCGCCCGAGCAGACGACGGCGCGGAAGCGGGGATCGAAGGGCGGCACGCGCAGGGCGGTCTTGCCGCCGTAGGAGATGCCGTAGAAGCCGATGCGGGCGGCGTCGATGAAGGGGAGGGAGGCGAGCCAGTCGAGCGCGACGCGGTACTGTTCGCGGATGAAGGAGTATTGCGTGAGGCCGAGCGGGTGGGCCATGCGGACGAGGTGGCGGAAATCGCCGGTGTAGAGGTTCTGCGGCAGATAGACGGCCCAGCCCTGGCGGACAAGGGTTTCGGCCCAGTTGCGGTAGACGGCGAAGGCGCGCGAATCGGGCTTCTGGCCGTACAGATCCTGGGGGCGGCCCTGCAACCCGTGCTGGACGACGACGAGCGGGATGCGGGCCTCCGGCATGTGCGCGGGCACGAGGAGAACGCCGTAAGCGAAGAATTCGGGGCGCACGTCGAGCATGACCTCCCAGCCGCGCCAGTCCTGGGCGGGAGCGAGCGGGCGCGTGCGGGGGCGGGGCGGGACCGCTTCCGGCGGCAGCTCGCCGAGCATCTCTTCGCGGATGCGGCGTTCGAGCGGCGCGGCGGCGCGGCGCCATTGCTCGGGCGAAGCGCCGCGGATGTTGGACCAGAGCTCGTCGCGGTCGCGGCGGGAGCGGCGGGCGAGGCGCTGGAGGAAGTCTTCCATCGAGCGGATGTTGCGCAGGCGGCGCGGTTCGGGATCGCGGCGGGCGAGCTTCATGGGAGAGGGCATGCCGCGGGGGACTGAGCCGAGGCGGCCGCGGAGGAGCGCGCGGAGGTCCTCTTCGCCGAAAAAACGCGCGAAGCCGAAAATGTTCCGGTGGAGAGGCTGGGCGCGGTAGCTGGCGGGCTCGACGCCGAGATAGCCGGCTTCGACCAGCGCGATGCGGGGATCGAGAATGGCGGCGAAAAAGGCGATCCAGGCGCCGTCGCCGGCGGCGGCGATTTCGACATCGCGCCCTGGATAGCGCTGTTTCCACCAGTCTGTGAGGGCGAGCACTTTTTGAACTTCGAGCCCCAGCGGGTGGCGCCCGAGGGGGAAGCCCATGCGGAGGATCCATTCGCGTTCATTTTGTTGTCTGGCCCAGCCGCCGGGGGCTGGCGGCGGAGGCTGTGAGCTGCTGAGCAGAAGCGGGACGAAGACGTCGGCGCCGGCGGCGGCGAAGTCGAAGATCTCGAGGCAGTCTTCGGGGAGGCGGTCTGTTTCCGGCAGGAAGATGGCGAGGTGGCGCGGCGCGGTGAACTGCCGCAGGTAGAGGCCCTCGGCTTCCATGCCGTCGAGCGCGGACCAGCGCACGGCGAGCACTTCAAAGGTGTCGCCGGAGGCGAGCACGGCGGGCTCTTCGGGCGAGGAGACGAATTCGAGCCGCACGGGGTCCGGGCGGCGGTCGATGGCGCCGATGAGGCGGCGCAGCTCGTGCGGGTCGGGATTGCGGCGGGCGGCGAACCAGGGGCGGATGCGCTCGAGGTAGCGGCCGATGCCAGCGACCATTTCCGCGGCGGGGTCGCCGCGGAACTCGAGCGGCGCCGTGCCGGGCAAAGGTTGGGCGGCGGCGAGAGCGGGGATCAGGAGGAAGACGGCGATCTGTGGCAGCATGAGCGTGGCGTGCGGCCGTTACAATTGTATGCGCGGGAGACGGCATGGCGCAGCGGGGCTGGCGCCTGCGGGGCGGAAAAAACCGATCTGGAAATGGGCGTGGGATATACTGGGAATGCACGGAAGGCGGACGCCATTCCGTGCGCAGATCATCCCATTTCAGGAGGACGATGAGCAAGGAAGATTGCATTGAAGTGACCGGCAAGGTGGTGGAGAAATTCCCCAGCGGATTGTTCAGCGTGCAGCTGGATCAGGACCAGGAGCGGGTGGTATTGGCTCATCTGGCGGGCAAGCTGAGAAGGAACCGCATCCGGGTGCTGGCGGGCGACCGGGTGACGGTGGAGATGTCTCCTTACGATCTGACCAAAGGACGCATCACCTACCGCCACAAGTAGCGCCTTCCCAGCCCTGTGAGGCCGCACGCCGGGACGCGCGTGCTGAGAGCATGAAGCGAAGGAAGGTGCTTTTCGTCTTCGGAACCCGTCCGGAAGCGGTGAAGTTGTGCCCGCTGATCCTCCAGGCGCGGGAGCGGGCGGAGTTCGAGGCGCGTGCGTGCGTGACGGCGCAGCACCGCGAGATGCTCGACGCGATGCTGGAGCGGTTCGGCGTCGAGGCGGATCATGATCTGGACGTGATGGCGGTGAACCAGCCGCTGAGCCTGCTGGCGGCGCGGATTCTGGAGCGGCTGGATCCGGTGCTCGAAGAAGAGAAGCCGGATTTCGTGGTGGTGCAGGGGGACACGACGACGACGTTTGCGGGGGCGCTGGCGGGGTTCAACCGCCGGATTCCGGTGGGTCATGTGGAAGCGGGGCTGCGGACGGGGGACGTGACGCAGCCGTTTCCGGAAGAGATGAACCGCGTGCTGACGGGCAGGCTGGCGGCGCTGCACTTTGCGCCGACGGCGCGGGCGGCGGAGAACCTGCGGCGGGAGGGGATCCGGGAAGACCGGATCTTCGTGACGGGCAACACGGGGATTGACGCGCTGCTGTATGTGCGGGAGCGGCTGGAGCGGGGCGAGTGGGCGGGCTTCGATGGAGCGCCGCCCGAGCCGGGCAGGAAGCTGATCCTGATGACGGCGCACCGGCGGGAGAGCTTCGGAGAGGGGTTCGTGCGCATCTGCGAAGCCGTGCGGCGGCTGGCGGCGCGGGGCGATGTGGAGATCGTGTATCCGGTGCATCCGAACCCGAACGTGCGAGGGGTGGTGGAGCGGATGTTGGGCGCGGTGGACGGGGTGCGGCTGATCGAGCCGCTGGACTATGTGCCGTTTGTGGATCTGATGCGGCGGGCGGACATCCTGTTGACGGACTCGGGCGGGGTGCAGGAGGAGGGACCGTCGTTCGGGAAGCCGGTTCTGGTGATGCGGGACAAGACGGAGCGGCAGGAAGCGCTGGAGGCGGGGGCGGCGATTCTGGTGGGGACGGACCCGGAGCGGATCGTGGCGAGCGCGGGGCGGCTGCTGGATTCAGCCCAGGCGCGGCAGGCTTTCACACGAGTTCGCAATCCTTTTGGGGATGGCCGGGCGAGCGGCCGGATACTGGACGCAATTCATTCATTTCTGGGCAGTTGACCGGTCTTGCGGGCGGCCCGGCAAGGCGGCTTTTGGCGGCGGGCGGCGGGCGGCGTGTTTGGAGGCGGCGTGTAGAATGCGCGCGGAGGTGAGAGGCGCGCATGAGAGCCCCGGTGGTTCCGCTGAGGAGGGAGAGTTTCCCGCTGGAGCCGGACCAGTTTACGCACCGCCTGTTGCGGCGGATCGTTGGCCAGGAGGAGGCGATCCGGGCGATCGTCCCGTATGTGGAGCTGTATGAAGCGGGGCTGGCGCCGGCGGGGCGGCCGGTGGGGGTGTTCCTGCTGCTGGGGCCGACGGGGACGGGCAAGACGCGCACGGTGGAGGCGCTGGCGGAGGCGCTGCATGGCAGCGAGCGTCACGTGCTGCGGATTGACTGCGGCGAGTTTCAACTGGAGCACGAGACGGCGCGGCTGATCGGGGCGCCGCCGGGCTACATCGGCCACCGCGAGACGCAGCCGATGCTGACGCAGACGAAGCTGAACGCGGTGGCGAGCGAGCGGTCGAGCCTGTCGATCGTGCTGTTCGACGAGATCGAGAAGTCGGCCGCGTCGCTGGGGCGGCTGCTGCTGGGCGTGCTCGACAAAGCCACGCTGAAGCTGGGCGATAACACCACGGTGAACTTCGAGCGCAGCCTGATTTTTCTGACGTCGAACCTGGGGGCGCGGGAGATGGCGCGGCAGACGCGGCAGCGGTTCGGACTGGCGGCGGGCGCGCCGGCGCAGGAGGCGGCCAGGACGCTGGAGCGGGTAGCGCTGGGGGCGGTGAAGAAGCGGTTTTCGCCGGAGTTCGTGAACCGCATCGACCAGATCCTGACGTACCGGCCGCTGGACGGGGAAGCGTTCGAGCGGATCCTGGATCTGCAACTGGAGGAGCTGCACGAGCACCTGGCGGGGCGGCTGGGAGAGGCGGCGTTCCGTGTGTCGCTGAGCGAGGAGGCGCGGCGGTTTCTGCTGGAGCGGGGCACAAGCGCGGAATACGGGGCGCGGGAGCTGAAACGGACGATGCACCGGCATCTGATCCAGCCACTGGCGCGGGTGGTGCTGGAGAGGCTGGCGCGGCCGGGGGAAGTGGTGCGGGTGGAGCCGGCGGAGAGCGGCGGCGGGCTGTGTTTCCGCGCCGGGGCGGGCAGCTACACGGCGGGGTGAGCGCTGCGGCGGGCGGCTAACGGCCGAACAGGACGCTTTTCAGGCGGAGCGCATGGGCGGCGCTGATGTAGAGGTTGAGCACGCCGAGGCCGCTGACCGCGCCGCGGAAGTAATTGCTCATGAACATGGGGTGCCATTGCGGGGAGAGGTGGAAGAGGAAGTTCTGGGACCAGAGGGGTTGCATCCAGGGGTAAATGAGCAGGAACAGCCCGACCTCGAGCGTGAAGAGGACGTAGATCACATAGGAGAACCGGTCGAACCAGGTGAGGCCATTGCGGGCGGCGGGGGATGGTTGCGGCGGGGGCTGGGAACTCATAGCACGCCCTGCAAGGCCTCCCGGACGGGCGCGAAACTGCGGCGGTGGAGGGGCGTAGGGCCGAGGCGGCGCAGCGCATCGAGGTGTTCGGCCGTGCCGTAGCCTTTGTGGCGGGCGATGCCGTAGCCGGGCCAGGCGGCGTCGAGTTCTTCCATCAACGCATCACGGGCGGTCTTGGCGAGGATGGAGGCGGCGGCGATGGCAGCGACGCTGGCGTCGCCGCGGATGAGGGCCTGCTGGGGTGCGGGCCAATCGATGTGCAGCGCGTCCACAAGAAGATAATCGCACGGCGGGGTGAGGGATTCGACAGCGCGGCGCATGGCGAGGCGGGAGGCCTCGCGGATGTTGATGCGGTCGATCTCTTCCGCGGAGGCGGAGGCGACAGCCCAGGCGATGGCGCGCTGGCGGACGAGTGAGGCGAGTTCGAGGCGGCGGGCCGGGGCGAGCGCCTTGCTGTCGGCGAGGCCGGGCACGGGGCGCCCAGGATCGAGGATGACGGCGGCGGCGAAGACGGGGCCGAAGAGACACCCCCGGCCCGCTTCATCGACGCCGGCGATGCGGCAGAAACCTTCGCGCCGCAACCGGTCTTCCAGTTGCGTGGTGCAGCGCACGGCGGCGCGCCCGGGCTACTGCTCGCGCTCGCGCAGGCGGGCGGCTTTGCCGCGGAGGTTGCGCAGGTAGTAGAGCTTGGCGCGGCGGACGCGGCCGCTGCGCACGACGTCGATGTGGTCGATAACGGGCGCGTGGAGGGGGAAGATGCGCTCGACGCCCTGGCCGAAGCTGATCTTGCGGACGGTGATGGTTTCGCCGAGGCCGCTGTTTTTGCGGGCGATGAGGGTGCCCTCGAAGGCCTGGAGGCGTTCCTTGTCGCCTTCCTTGATCTTGACGTGGACGCGCACGGTGTCGCCGATGCGGAGCTCGGGCAGATCGGTCCGCTTCTGCTTATTGATGACTTTGCTCAGGTACGGGCTGATCATGGGACGGATTCCTTATTTTTCGTTTCTTGTTTCTATGTTGTCACATTCGGGGGGATGGCCGCCCGGGGCCGTGGCGGAAGCGGCGGCTTCCAGCAGGTCCGGGCGCATCCGCCGGGTCTTTTCGAGCGCTGCCTGGCAGCGCCATTTGCGGATCTCGGCGTGATTGCCGCCGAGCAGCACTTCAGGCACGCGCCAGCCGCGGAACTCGGCCGGGCGGGTGTAGTGCGGGCAATCGAGGATGCCGAGGGGAAACTCTCCGTCTTCGGGCGAAGAGAACGACTCCCTCTCGGGCGATTCCTCGTTGCCGAGCACGCCTGGAATCAGCCGCGCCACGGCGTCCACGACGACGGCGGCGGCCAGTTCGCCGCCGCTCAGAACATAATTGCCGATCGAGAGTTCTTCGTCGGCCAGATGCTGGCTGACCCGCTCGTCGACGCCTTCATAACGGCCGCAGATGAGCAGAACTGCCTCGTAGCCGGCCAGGCGGCGCGCATCGGGCTGAGTGAACAGCCGACCCTGCGCCGACAGCAGCACCACGCGATGGCGCGCGGGATCGCGGGCGGGCAGGATGCTCTCGACGGCGTCGAAGAGCGGCTCCGGCTTGAGCACCATGCCGGCGCCGCCGCCGAAGGGCCGGTCGTCGACGGTGCGGTGGAAGTCGTGCGTCCAGTCCCGGAGGTTATGAATGCGGATCCCGATGAGGCCGGATTGGAGAGCCCGGGCGACGACGCCGTGCTCGAACGGGCCGCGGAAGAATTCCGGGAAGATGGTCAGCACGTGAAAGGTCATCGTCGGACTTCATTCGGGCCGTTTCAGGCCGGTTCAAATCCAGCAATCCCTCCGGGGGATCGATGACCACGCGGCGCTGTTCCGGCAGGATCTCCACGCAGATCGACCGCGTGAAAGGGATCCAGACCGGGCCGCCGGAGGCGTCCCCTTCGGGCTCCATTTCCAATAAAACCGTCCCGCCGAAATCCTGCCAGCCGGTCACCGTGCCGGCGCGGGCGCCGGTGCGGCGGTCGAAGACCGCGCAGCCGGTCAGATCCGACAGGTAGTATTCGCCGCCGGGCAACGGCGGCAGCTCCTGGCGGGGCACTACAGCTTCGCAGCCCGTCAGGGACGCGGCGGCCTCGGCGGAATCGACGCCGGCGAGGCGGAGAATCAGGCGCTCCCGGAACGGGCGCGCCTCGATCACCTCCACAGGCTCGCCATGAAACAGAAACTCGCCGCGGCGATTCCGGATCCAGACCCGCTTCAGCCAGCCGTAGCTTTCCGGGGCGTTCCAGACGTCGCCGAAAATTTCGCCGCGCAGACCGCGCGGGCGTCCGAGGCGGACGACGGAAACCCAATCTCCGGCTTCCGGGCGCGCCGCGGGCATTTATTCGAGAATTTCCAGCGTAAAACGCCGGTTCAATTTCATCCCGGCAGCTCCCAGAAGGGTGCGGATCGAACGCGCGGTACGGCCCTGTTTGCCGATCACCTTGCCGAGATCACTGGGCGCCACCCGCAATTCGAGCACGGTCACCTGCTCGCCCTGCACCTCGCGGACCTGGACCTCTTCCGGGATATCCACCAGAGCCTTCGCAATTTCCTCGACCAACTCTTTGATGCCAGCCATCGCGAGGACCTCTTTCTGCCTCGATCCTAGCACGAACGGCTTTTTATAGATAGCCGGACGCGCGGCAGGACGGGGTTCAGGCGACGGGCTGTTCCGCAGCCGGAGCCGGATGCTGCTTCAGCAGGCGGGCTACGGTGTCGGAGAGCTGAGCGCCGGAGCGGACCCAATGCTCGATGCGGTCGTATTTGAGATTGACCACCGCCGGGTCAGCCACGGGGTTGTAATGGCCGACGACTTCGATGGACTTCGAATCGCGGGCGCGCTGCTTTTCGATCACGACCACGCGGTAGGTGGGCTTCTTTTTGGCGCCGAATCGCGCCAGCCGGATCATCAACATCGTGTTGTTTTCTCCTGAAAATCTCTGCGCCTCCGTCCGCCGTCACGTGCCGAACGGGTTGGGGAACGGCAGCTTGAACTTTCCCGGTTTCTTTCCGAGCAGGCTGCCGGACATGGACTTCATCATTTTCCGGGCCTGCGAATACTGCTTGAGCAAATTGTTCACATCCTGCACGGAGGTGCCGCTGCCGCGGGCGATGCGGCGGCGGCGGCTGCCGTTGATCAGCATGTGGTTGGCCCGCTCCTGCGGCGTCATCGAATCGATGATGGCCACGATGCGGGTGAACTCTTTTTCGTCGATTTTGGCGTTTTTCAGCTCTTTGAGCGGCCCAATTTGCGGCATCATGCCGAGGATGGATTCCAGCGAGCCGAGCTTGCGGAGCTGCTTGAGCTGATCGCGAAAATCCTCGAGGGTGAACTCGTCTTCGAGCAGCTTGCGCTGCATCTTTTCGGCCTGTTTCTGGTCGACAGCCTGCTCGACTTTTTCGATGAAGCTGAGCACGTCGCCCATGCCGAGGATGCGGTTGGCGATGCGGTCCGGGTGGAAGGGCTCGAGGGCGTCGGGCTTCTCGCCGGTGCCGACAAACTTGAGCGGCTGGCCGGTGATGTGGCGGATGGAGAGGGCTGCGCCGCCGCGGGCGTCGCCGTCCATCTTGGTCAGGATGACGCCCGTGATTCCGAGCCGCTTGTGGAACTCCTCGGCGCTGCGCACGGCGTCCTGGCCGGTCATGGCGTCGGCGACAAACAGGATCTCGGTGGGATGGAGGGCGTTTTTCAGCTCTTCCAGTTCCACCATGAGCTCTTCGTCGATGTGGAGCCGTCCGGCGGTGTCGATTAAAACGATGTCGCGGCCGGTGATTTCGGCCTCGCGCTTCGCGCCGCGGGCCAGATCGAGGGGTTTCTCGCCGGGATTGCCTTCGTGGACGGGGATCGACAGGTTGCGGGCGAGCACCGCGAGCTGTTCACGGGCGGCGGGGCGGTAGACGTCGACCGAGACCATCAGCGGGCGGTGGCCGTTCTTGCCGAGGTGGCGGGCGAGCTTGGCCGTGGTGGTGGTCTTGCCGGAGCCCTGGAGGCCGACGATCATGAGGATGGTCGGAGGCTGGTTGGCGGTGCGGATGCGCGAGGCGTGGGAGCCGAGCAGGTGCACCAGCTCGTCGTGGACGATCTTGACGACCTGCTGCGCGGGCGAGAGCGCGGCGAGCACTTCCTGGCCCATCGCCTTGGCGCGGACGGCCTCGATGAACGCCTTGACGACCTTGAAATGGACGTCGGCCTCGAGAAGAGCCACACGAATCTCCTTGAGGGCCGCATCCATGTTCTCGGCCGTCAGCCTGCCTTCGCCCCGCAGGTTCTTGAAGACCCGCTGCAGCTTGTCGCTCAAGGTATCGAACATCTTTTCAACCGCCGCACAAACGCGCCTGCGCTCTCCAGCGCCCCAAGGAAACCGTTTCGTTCTGGGTGCAGAGGCGCGCGGCGAAATCCGCGCGCAAACGCAGGAACCGGCACACGTCCGCCCCGCAGGACGGACGTTTCTATTATAACAGCGGCTCCTGGACTTCAGCCAGAAGGCGGGTGAGGTGGGCGCGCAGCTCGGCGCCGGTGTCGGGGCGGCGCAAGGCGAATTCGACGAAGCACTTGGCGTATTCCAGCCGGTTGCCGATGTCGAAGCGGCGGGCCTGCCAGGCGAGGGCGAAGACGGGCTCGTCGCCAGCAAGCCGGTTCATGGCGTCGGTGAGCTGGATTTCGCCGCCGACGCCGCGCGGGGTGCAGTCGAGGGCGTCGAAGATTTCGGGGGTGAAAACGTACCGGCCGGCGATGGCGAGGTCGCTGGGGGCGTCTTCGGGCCGGGGCTTCTCGACGAGGCGGCGGAGGCGAAGCAGGTTCGGGTCGAAGGGTTCGGGATCGCCTTCGACGATGCCATAGCGGGAGACCCACTCGCGGGGGACGCGGTGGACGGCGACGATGCTGGAGCGGACCTGCTCAAAAGAGTCCAGGAGCTGGCGTAGGCCGGGCTTCTGGCCGTGGGGGGGATCGATGATGGTGTCGCCGAGCAGGACGGCGAAGGGCTCCTGGCCGACATGGTGGCGGGCGAGGCGGATGGCGTCGCCGAGGCCGAGCTGTTCCTTCTGGCGGATGTAATGGATGCGGACGGTTTCACCGATGACGCGGACGCGGTCGGCGAGGTCGGCCTTGCCGGCGTTGCGGAGGAAGTATTCGAGATCGGGGTTGTAGTCGAAGTGATTCTCGATGGCCTGCTTGCCGCGGCCGGTAATGACGAGCACGTCCTCGATACCGCTTTCGGCCGCCTCTTCAAGCACGAACTGGAGGACGGGCTTGTCGACGATGGGCAGCATCTCCTTGGGCATGCTCTTGGTGGCTGGGAGGAAACGCGTGCCCATGCCGGCGGCGGGGATGACGGCTTTCCGCACTTGCATCGGGATCACCTCATGGGGTCAGGGGAGGATGCGCGGGACGATGAGCTGGGCCCCCATCTGCGCGTAGGAGGCGCGCAGGCGCTCCAGCCGCTCCGGGTCGCCGTCGTAGACGCCGATGACGGCGCCGCCGGAGCCGCAGAACTGGGTGAAAGCGCCGAGCTGGCGGCCGCGCTGGACGAGCTCCATGTTGCCGGGGCTGAGGCGGATGAGTTGCGCGCGCAGGTCGAAGGCTTGGTCGAGCAGCGGGCCGATTTCGGCGCCGCGGCCTGCGACGAGCAGGTCGCGCGCTTCCTGCGCCCAGGCGGCCCACTGGCGGATGGCGTCCATGACGGCGGGCTCGCCGCGCTGGTAGCGGCTGCGGAGGTCGTTATGCGTCAGTTCGGTGCCTTCGGCGAGGTTGTCGTGATAGACGACGAAGAGCGGCGGGAGGCTGGCCGGATCGAGCGGCTCATAAAGGCCGTGGCCGTCGCGCTCCATCCGGGTTTTGTCGAAGTCCATGAAAACGACACCCTCGTAGACCTGAATGACACGGTCCTGGAGCCCGGCGCCGATGTTCAGCTCCTCGAGTTCGACGGACAGGATCAGGTTCGGCAGGACGGGCTTCGGGATGTCGGCGCCGAAGAACTGCATCAGGGCGCGGACGGTGGCGGTGACGATGGCGCTGGATCCGGCCAGGCCGACGCGGACGGGGATGTCGGTGTCGTATTCGATGGTGAAGTTGCGGTCCAGGGGGACGCCCGCGCGGCGGCACCAGTCGCTGAATTTCTTGATGGCGGCCTTGATGAGGCGCACGCCGCCGTAGTAGCCGTTCTGGCGGACGTCTTCGAGGAAGTCATCGACGCCGAGAAACTCAAGCCGGTCGCGATGGCTGCCGGCGATGCGGAGGCGCGGGGATTCGTACAGGGTCACCTCCGCGCGGAAATTCCGCACGATGAGCGAGATGGTTTTTCCGAAGTAGCCGTCGCTCGGGTTGCCGATCAGGCCGGCGCGGGCGTAGGCGCGGGTGCGGATCATGGCTAACCCGACAGTATAGCGGTTCACGGGACAAAAGGCCGGGGTGACTGCCCGGCCATGCGGCGCGGCCGGCAGGACAGTACAGCGGGGCAGCCGGAAGAGGCGGGCCTGTCTCCGGTTTTTGCAGGCGAAAGAGCCGCGCGGGAGCGGCGCAGGCGCGACCAGACGGTCCCGGCACCGCCGCAACAACTACCGCAGCCCATAGGCCGCCGCGCGGCGAGAGCTCACTCTCGGGCGCTGACGCGCCCTCCGTTCGCGGCACAGAAGCGTGCAGGCGCGACCTTCGTGCGCGGCACAGACAAGCGGTGGGGCCGGGCCCTGGGTTTTCATGCTTCCAGGTGAGGCTCGGCTTCAGGACTGGCGGCGGTCCCTGTCTTTGATCCCCCTCTTCGAAAGATGAAATTGGTGCCGGGCTGGCCTGTCCCCACTTTTCAGAAAAAGGGGAATTGTGTTCCTGTCCCCTTTTCTGGGGCGGATTATGCTGGGAGAGGAGTCCCGGTGAACGAGACGCTTTCCCTGTTTTCAAGCGGCGCGGGCGGCGAGGTGGCGGCGGTGCTCGAGTCGTCTCCTGGCCCGTGGACAGTGGCGCAGATCCGCAAACAATGCGGGCGGAAGGCTGCCGGGATCGAGGCGGCGCTCAGGGAGCTGGAAGCGCGGGGCGCGGCGCATCGTCTGCCGGGAGCGCGCGGGACGGCATTGTGGAGCGCGCGGCCGCTGGAGGGGTGGCTGGACGAGGCGGCCGGGCGGGCGGTGGAAGCGGCGCGGGCAGCGGCATCTCCGGTAGCCGAGAAGAAGCTGATCAGCGCCGTATGGCCGAAGGCGCTGGATCCGCAGCCGCTGCGGGAGCGGCTGGCCGTGCTGGAGCGGGAAGGCCGCCTGCGCCGCTGGCCCGGCAAGACGTCCGCGTGGTGGCATCTGGGCCGCGAAGAGGCGATGGCGGAGACGCTGCTGGCCGTGCTCGGCGAGCGGGCGCTGGAAAGGAAGCAGTGGCTGCGGGAAGCCAGGGCGCGGCTGCGCGGTTCCTCCGCCGCGGAGTGGCAGCAGGCGGCGGCGGAACTGATCGGCGCCGGGCGCGTGATGGCTCATGCCACACGGATCGAGGGCAAGCGCGTGGAGGCGTGCGTGCGCGCCGAGCACCGCGGCGCGTTGCTGGAGATCTACCGTCCTGTGATCGACAGGCTGAGAGAAGAGTGGCGCCGGCTGGGCATCCGGGAAGAAGACGTGCGGCGTTTTCTCGAGCCGCGCGGGGCGGCCGCGGCGGAGCTGCTGCTCGAAGAACTGCGCCGGCTCGAGATGGAAAGCCCGCCGCCGAATCCGGTGGCGCGGTTGCGGCGGCGCGCGGCTTTGCAGGCGCTCGGAAAAGACGAGTTCGACCGCGCCGCGCTGGAGCTGCTCGATCAAGGCCGCGTGTACATGGCGCCGCATGACCACCCGACGGGGCTGGCCGCGCAGGAGCGTGAAGGACTGGTCAAGGACGGGAGGGGGAACTTCTATGTCAGCATCAGCTCTCGCCCGTGAACTGGAAGGCATCCCGAATCCCTTCCGCAGCGGTATCACGCGGGACGCGTGGGAAAAGGACTGGGTGGACGTAGAGCAGATCCACGCCGAAGCCTCGGCGCGCGTCTGCCAGGAGGTGGGGGCGGCAAGGACGGCCGGGGGCGGGTGCGGCATTCTGCTGTTCGGCGAACCCGGCATCGGCAAGACGCACCTGCTGAACCGCCTGCGGCGCTGGGGCGTGAGAGAAGGCGCCGTGTTCTCGGGGTTCCGCCTCCAATGCGGGCCGCAGACGATCTGGCGGCACCTGCGGCGGGAATTTGTGGAGGATCTGCTCCACCGGCTCCCGGACGGAACCACCCAACTGGAGCGCATTCTGAGCGGGGGCGGGAAAGGGGTCCGGTCCGTGCGCAGCTATTCGCTGGCGCGCGTGCTGGCCGGGTGGATGGAAGCGCGCTATCTGCACGAATGCGAGGCGTGGCTGCGCGGGGACCGGCTTTCAGAGGAGGATCTTCGCTCGCTGGGCATTCCCGGCGAAATGTTCGAGGAAGAAGAGTCAGCCGAAGACGAGGCCCGGCGCATCCTGAAAGAGCTGATTGCGCTGGCTTCGCCCGCGCCGGTGCTGCTGGCGCTGGATCAGGTGGAAGCGATGCAGTCGGATTCACAGGATCCGCGCGGGCTGGCGGCGCTGGGCTCGGCGGCGGCGGCGTTGCGGGACGAGACGCCGAACCTGGTGCTGGTGACCTGCGTGCAGACCAGCTTCCTGCCAGTGCTGGAGAATCACGTGCGGCGCGCCGATCTGGACAGGATGGCGGAGGCGCGCCTGGAGCTGCTGCCGCTGGACGAGCCGCAGGCCCATGCGCTGCTGGCGGCGCGGCTGGATTCAGCGCCGGGCCTGGCGGATCACCCGTCGCGCCGGCACGACCGGATCTGGCCATTCACCGAATACGCCGTGCGCCACCTGCTGATGCGCGGCCCGGCGATCACGCCGCGCCGGCTGATCGCCGCCGCGCGCGATCTGTTCGAGCAACTACGGACTGGCAAGTCCGCCAGAAAAGAGGGCGATCCGCGGCAGCATCTCCGGGCGGAACTTCGCCGCCGCATGGAGGAGGCGCGCGGGCGGGCGTCCGTGGAGGGCAACGAGTTTCTGCTGGACGGACTGAGGCGGCTGATGCCGCTCACCGGCTGGCGCGCCGTCGAACCGCGGCCGCCGGGCGTGGATCTGCTGCTCGAAAAGCAGGGCCGCAGGCTGGCGCTGGTGGTGCTGAATCAGGCGCCGATGTACGGGGCCGCGCAACGGCTGCGGAAGGTGGCGCTCTCCGCCGATGCGCGGAGCGTGCGCGTGGTGCGGGCCGCAGCGCTGCCGATCAGCCCGTCGGCGCTCAAGACCCGCGTGGAGCTGGAGCGGCTGGAAGCCGCGGGCGCGCGGATGGTGCGCGTGTCAGCGGAAGCGCTGGCAGCCCTGGAAGCTTGCCGCACGCTGCTGGCCGACGCCGCCGCCGGCGACCTGCACGACAACGGCGAGGATCTGACGCGCGAGTTCGTGGAACAATGGCTGCGAGACGAATTGCCTGCGGAGCTGGAGGAGCTGGCGCGCGATCTGGATCCGGAGGCGGAGCCGCGCGGAGCGGAAGAGATGCGCCCGCGGGCCGCGAGCGTAGATGCGCTGATCGAACTGATCCGGGAGTTGAAGGTGGCCGCGGTGGAAGAGGCCGCGGCCAGGCTGGGGATCGAGGCCGAGGAGGCGAGGCGCTGTGCTGATCAGGCTGCGGATGTCGTGGCGTCCGTGGGAACTCCTGCGCAGGTTTTTTATGAGAGGCGGGGTTCCTGAAGCCGCGCCGGAGCAGGCGCCCGTGGCGGTGACCGTCTCCGGCGTGCGGCGCGAGATCTGGCGCGCCGCCGGCGCGCCGGCGGCGGAGGGCGCGGGCGCGGAAGCGGGACGGCTGTTCCATCTGTTGGCCGCAGAAGCGCTGGGCGGGGAGGCGGGTTGCGCCTGGCACGAATGGTTCGATGAGGGAGCGCTGGAGAGGGAAGACGCCGCGCGCGCCTATGCATCGGCGCTGTACGAGAAGGTGCTGGGGCCTGCGCTGGCGTCCGCGGCGCCGGCTTTCGAAGAGAATCCGGAGGCGCTGTTGCGGCTGTGGAGCGGCACGCAGCGCTTTGCGGAGTGGCTGACCGGCGTGTTGCGCGAGTGCCGCCGCCGGGGCTTGATCGAGTGGCAGGGGCAGCGGGGGTGGAAGGGCGCGGAGAGGCTGGCGCGGGCGGAGATGCCGCTCGTCTGGCAGGTGAGGGAGCCGGGGTGGCGCCAGGCGGTGGAGGTGCGGGGCACGCTGGATGCGCTGTTCCGCGACCCGGCAAGCGGCCGGTGGATGGTGGTGGAGTGGAAGCTCGCCGCCGCCGCTCCGGAAGCCGGCGTGGCGCAGCTCTGCCTGTATCACCGGATGCTGGAAGCGAGCGGGGAAGACGGCGCCGCGGCGCTGGTGAGTTTTGATCCCGAACTGCGCCAGACGCTGCTGGACGGGGAGCGGATGGCGGAGGCGCAGCGGCGTCTGGTGGAGTTGATCGGCAGGCTGGCGGGAGTGGCGCAGCCCGCGGCTCGGGTGGCGGCGCCGCTTCTGGAAGCGGAAACCGCGGCCCGGCCGAAGCCGGCTTCGCCCGCCCACCTGGAGCTGGCGGAGAAGGCGGTGGCCGTGCTGCGGGCGAGAGGGCACGATGTCTCCCTCGGCCAGCCCGTCCATGCCGGGCCGTCTTTTGTTCAAATCCCGGTGCGGCTGTCCGCCCGCTCAAGCGTGCGGCGGGTGATGGGCGAAGCGCACGACCTGCAAGTGCAGCTCGGGCTGAAGTCGGCGCCGATCCTGCGCAAGGGGGAAGGGTGCATTCTGCTGGAGGTCCCGCGAGAGGACCGGGAAACGCTGCCGTTCCGGGCGGTGAGCTTCGGCGGCGCGGCGCGGCTGCGGGCGCCGCTGCTGGTAGGCGTGGATCTGGCGGGCAGGCCGCACTTTACGGATCTGGCCGGCAGCCGCGCGCCGCACCTGCTGGTGGCGGGGGCCACGGGCAGCGGCAAAAGCGAGTGGATGCGCACGGCGGCGGCGAGCCTGATGGCCACACACACGCCCGCCGACCTGCGGCTGGTGCTGATCGACCCGAAGCGCACGGCGTTTCAGGAGCTGCGCCGCTCGCCGTACCTGTGGGACCGGCTGGCCGTGCTGATGCCGCCCGACGATGACATGATCGAGGCTTTCGATGTGCTGATCGAAGAGATGGAGTCGCGCTACCGGGAGTTGGAACGGCTGGGGGCTGCGGATCTGTGGGAGTGGAAGGCGAAGGAGAAGGGCGCGCCGCCGCGCATCGTCGCGCTCTGCGACGAGTACGCAGACCTGGTGCAAAGCGCCGCCGCGCGGAGGGAGCTGGAAAACCGGATTGCGCGGCTGGGCGCGAAGGCGCGGGCGGCCGGCATCCACCTGGTGCTGGCCACGCAGCGGGCCAGCAAAGACGTGGTGACGGGAGTGATCAAGGCCAACCTCACCGGGCGCGTGTGCCTGCGCGTGGCGGATCCGCTGGAGTCGCGGCTGGTGCTGAACGTCAGCGGGGCGGAGAATCTCACCGGCCACGGGGACCTGCTGTGGTGGGCGGGCGAAGAGCCGGTGCGGCTTCAGGCGCCGCTGATGGACGAGGAGTCGAGGGCGCGTTATTTCGGGCCAGCGGTGCGGCGGACGGGAGGGGGTGGGGAATGAGCCGCACGCTGGTGATGGGCATTCTGAACGTAACGCCGGACTCGTTCTCCGACGGGGGGCGTTTCGCCACGCCGGAAGAGGCGGTGGAAGAGGCGCGGCGGCTGATCGCCGAGGGCGCCGACATCATCGACGTGGGCGGGGAGAGCACGCGGCCGGGCGCGGCGCCGGTGAGCGAGAGGGTGGAGCTCGAGCGGGTGCTGCCGGTGGTGGAACTGCTGGCGCTGGACCCGCGCATCCGCGTCTCGATCGACACGATGAAGCCGCGCGTGGCGGCCGCCTGTCTCGATGCCGGGGCCACGCTGGTCAACGACGTCAGCGGGCTGTCGCAGCCCGAGATGGCGCGCGTGGCAGCGGCGGCAGGAGCGGGCGTGGTGATCATGCACATGCGCGGCACGCCGCAGACGATGGGGCAGCATGCGGTTTACAAGGACGTGATGGCGGAGATCATAGCGGAGCTGCGCCCGCGCGTGGCGATGGCCCGGGAGGCGGGCGTGCGGGAGATCTATGTCGACCCGGGCATCGGCTTCGCGAAGACCGCCGCGCAGAGTTTTGAGATTCTGCGCCGTCTGAGCGAGTTGCGCGAGCTGGGCTGCCCGATCGTGATCGGGCCGTCGCGCAAGTCATTCCTCGGCGCGCTGCCCGGCATGGAGGAGATCGGCGAGAGGCTGGAGGGGACGATCGCGGCGGCGGTGCTGGGGGCGTGGAACGGGGCGTCGATCGTGCGCGTGCACGACGTGAGGCCGGTGCGCAAGGCGCTGGGTGTGGTGGATGCGGTGCGGAGCGGGGCATGGACAGGGTGATCCTGAGCGGCGCGCGGGTGCAGGCGCGGATCGGCGTTACAGAGGAAGAGCGCGCGCAGCCGCAGGAGCTGGTGATCGACGTCGAGCTGGAGCGGGACACGCGCGAGGCGGCGCGGGCGGATGATCTGCGCCTGTCGGTGGACTACGCCGCCGTGTGGTTGTGTCTGAAGGCGGTGGCGCAAGTGCGGCCCTATGCGCTGGTGGAGACGCTGGCGGAGCGGATCGCGGCGGCGGTGCTCGGGGAGTTCGCGCCGGAGGCGGTGCGCGTGCGGGTGCGCAAGCCGGGCGCGCTGCGCGAGGAGGGAGTGGACTGGGCGGGGGTCGAGATTGTGAGGCGGCGCGGTGGTTGAAGCCTGCATTGCGATGGGGTCGAATCTGGGCGCGCGGCGGGCCTTGCTGCGTGGAGCGCTTGCGGAGATGCGCGTTCTCGGGCGGCTGCGGGCGGTGTCGCCGCTCTATGAAACCGAGCCGGTAGGGTTGCGAGAGCAGCCGGCGTTTCTGAATGCGGCGGCGCTCGTCGGGACGGGGCTCGGGGCGCGTGAGCTGCTCGGGCGGCTGCTGGAGATCGAGGCGCGGCACGGGCGCGTGCGGGGCGAAAAAGACGGCCCCCGGACGCTGGACCTGGATCTGCTGTTCTACGGCGGCGAGTTGATCCGCGAGCCGGGGCTGGAGGTGCCGCATCCGCGGCTGCACGAGCGGCGGTTCGTGCTGGCGCCGATGGCGGCGGTGGCGCCGGGGTGGCGCCATCCGCGGCTCGGAAAGACCGTGGCGGAGATGCTGGAAGGGCTCAAGGGTGCGGCGGGCGTGGTGGAGGTGGAAAGCGCGGGGTGGGCGGCGGACCTGCTCAATCCCTGACGAGCAGCACGGCAGCCTGCGCTTCGGCGGAGAGGCCCTCGCCGACGGGGCCCACTTTTTCGGCGGTCTTGAACTTCACCGAGACGCGATCCGGGGCGAGTTCGAGCAGCGCGGCGAGGCTCGAACGGATGGCGGCGCGGAGGTCTCCGAGTTTCGGACGCTGGAGGATGACGGTGGCGTCGACGTTGCCGATGCGGTAGCCGCGCTCGCGGGCGAGCGACGCGGCATGGCGCACGAAGACGCCGGAATCGCAGTCTTTCCAGCGGGGATCGGTGTCGGGAAAGTGCATGCCGATATCGCCGAGCGAGAGAGCGCCGAGCAGCGCGTCGGTGACGGCGTGCAGCAGGATGTCGCCGTCGGAGTGGGCGTCGAAACCGAAGCCGCAGGGCACCCGCACACCGCCCAGGACGAGCGCGCGTCCTTCGGCCAGGCGGTGATTGTCCCAGCCGAGGCCGATGCGGACGTCCATCAGCCGGCCTCCTTTTCGCGCTCGAGCGAGAGGAAGAGCTCGGCCAGTTCCATGTCGGAGGGGCGGGTGATCTTGATGTTGCGGTCGGAGCCGGCAACGACGCGGATTTCGACGGTTTCCAGCCGTTCGACGAGGCTGGACTCGTCGGTGCCGGTGAAGCCGTCTTCGCGCGCTTTGGCGAAAGCCTGCCGGAGGAGATCCGCGCGGAAGACCTGCGGCGTCTGGGCGAGCACGAGGCGGTCGCGGTTGAGCGTGCCGCGGACCACGTGGCGGTGGACCTGCTTGACCGTGTCCACGGGCACGATGCCCACGATGGCGGCGCCGTGGTGGGAGGCTTCGAGGATGACGTCGGAGATGATCTCCTGAGACACGAACGGCCGCACGGCATCGTGCACGGCCACCAGTTCCACGTCCGCATCGATGGAGGCGAGAGCGTTGGCCACCGATTCCTGCCGCGTCTCGCCGCCTTCGACACAGCGCACCGGCTTGTGGAACCGCTCGTGCGCGATCAGCTCCTCCACCCAGGGGATGTCCTCGGAGCGGAGGGCGATGACGACCTCGGTGATGTAGTGGGAGGCGACGAACTTGCGCACGGTGTGGATGAGGATCGGCACGCCTTCCAGCAGCATGAACTGCTTGCGGCTGGTGCCGGTGCTTTCCGCGGCGGCGCGCATCCGGGTGCCGAGGCCGGCGGCGGGGAGGATGGCGGAGACTTTCATGGCGTTGCGTGTCGGTTCTGGCGCTCCCGCTGCCGGTCAGGCGCGGGGGGGAGCGGCGGTCTTCTCCGCCGGCGCAGCCTCGGGGGGGCGCCCCGCGCGTTCAGGGGCCGGCGGCTTGTCATACACGTGGTGCAGCCGATCATCGAAGCGGCCGAAGATCATCTTGCCAGCCTGCGTTTGCAGGACGCTGGTGACGGAGATGTCGATCGTCTTCGAGATCATCTTCCGGGCGTTGTCCACCACCACCATCGTGCCGTCGTCGAGGTAGGCGACGCCCTGGTTGTATTCCTTGCCCTCTTTCAGGATGAAGACGCGCATGGTTTCGCCGGGCAGGACGATGGGCTTGAGGGCGTTGGCCAGCTCGTTGATGTTCAGGACTTCGACGCCGTGCAGTTGCGCCACCTTGTTCAGATTGAAGTCGTTGGTGATGATCTTGCAGTCGTAGGTGCGGGCCAGCTCGATAAGTTTGAGGTCCACTTCGCGGATGTGGGGGTAATCGTCTTCGAGCAGTTGCACGTTGAGGTGGGCCATCTTCTGGATGCGCTGGAGCACATCCAGGCCGCGGCGGCCGCGGTTGCGCTTCATGGAATCGGCCGAGTCGGCGACCAATTGGAGTTCGCGCAGGACGAACTGCGGCACGACGAGCGTGCCGTCGAGGAATCCCGTCTCGGCGATGTCAGCAATGCGGCCGTCGATGATGACGCTGGTGTCGAGGATCTTGAAGGATTGCTTCTGGGCTTTCTCGCCGCCGAACAGCCCGCCGAGGGCGGACAGATTCAGCATGTCGCCCTTGGATGCGCCGACGATCAGGCCCACATAGGTCATGACCAGAAGGATGAGCAACTGGAAAAATGAGACCGTGCCGCGGGAGCCCGGAAGGGCCCACGAAATGACAAGAGAAATGAGGAAGGCGCCGACGATGCCCAGCACAGAGCCGGCTGCGGCCCCGATCAGTCGCTTCAGGCTGACCTGTTTCAGGCGGATCTCGGCAAGAACGATCAGCACGCCGAGAGCCGCTCCGGCCGCCAGGGCCGGCAGGGGCATGAGCCCGAAGGGCTGAAGAAACCAGGCCGCAGTCGCCAGCAAGAGCACGAAGATCGCCCGGATCAGCAGCAAATCGTACACTGGCAACTCCTGGATGATGACTTCCTGCGGCTCGCGCCGCGTCAAGCGGTTAGACGCGGTAACTGCGAGACGAGTATACCACCGCTTCCGGGATTGACCGGTTCTCTCCGGCCCGGCATGCGGGCGGGCGCCGGCCTGCTAGGGCAGGCTGGCGGCGGCCGCCAGATTGGCCGGCCCCAACTGGTTCATGACGCTCTGCACCAGGCGGGCGTATTCCGGATTGGGATTGTAGGTGCGCAGCAGTTGCGAGGTGTTCTTCTTGCGGTACAGCCGCGAGTTGGCCAGGCGGCCGGCCACATGATAGATGCCCTCGCGGCTGGAGGCGAACCACCGTTCGCAGTTGTCCCAGCCGAACATATTGTTGTTGCGGGCGGTCTTGCCTCCCGTGGATTCGACGAACGAAATGCTGGGCAGCAGGCGCCAGTCGAGGCCGTTCTCGTCCGCGGCGGCGATGAAATCGGCCGCATAGACATGGGCGGGGCAATTGCGGGTGACGAAGAACTGCCGGACACAGAACAGGCGCGGGTCACGAGGATCGGGACCCGCGGGTTCCGGTCTGGGGCCGGGATCGGCAGGCTGCTGGACCAGAAGCAGGCCTCCCATCAGCATCAGACCACGCGATACCTTTCGAATCATTCAGACCAAATCCTCCACAGTTGTCCTTCCAGCACAGGCAATAGGGGGGCGCACAAAAAGCCCGAGGGTGCGCCATGTTTCCCTTGTTCACCGGCTTCCGGGCCGGCGGTTGATTCAGGGCGGCTGTGCCGCTCCATTCGTTCACGGCCTTCAGGTGAGGCCGTGTGTCGGTTGCCGGTCGGGTTCGCGGAGCCCGTCCTCCGGGGGTGACCTCTCGGTCGCTGCGAACCTTCCTTACAGCAGGCTTGTCTTCGAGCCTCTGCGCGGGCGGCTGCCCGCGTTCAAACAACATCTGCCATTATAACAAAAAGAGCCCGGCCGGGAGTTGTTAAAAGTGGCTGCTTATCAATCAGATGCGAGGCAGCTTGCGGGCGCGGCCGTCTTGCGGCCGCCCGCAGCGGCCGCTCGAGGCCCTTCTGGCTGTTGAGTGCATGGGGGATGAGATTCTACAATGCTAGGTGAGAACAGACAGCTCTGCCCCCGGCCTGAAGCGTGCGCGGAGCTGAATCAGGCAATTCAGGTTGCGAAGGAGTGAGCGATGAAGTTCCGGCCTCTGCATGACCGTGTGCTGGCGCAGCGTATTGAGGAGGGTGAAGAGAAGATCGGCGGCATCGTGATTCCCGATACCGCCAAGGAGAAGCCGCAAAAGGCGAAGGTGGTCGCCGTCGGAGACGGAAAGATTCTGAAGGACGGCAAGCGCGCCACCCTGGATGTAAAGGCTGGCGACGAGGTGCTGGTGGGCAAGTGGTCCGGCACCGAGGTCAAGATCGACGGGGAAGAATACCTGGTTCTGCGCGAGGATGAGATTCTGGCGGTTCTGGGTTGAACCCGGCGGCCGCGGCGAAAGAAGCGGAGAGAACAAGCTGATGAAGAACAACTCGAACTGGGCGCGCCTGGGCGCGCTGGCTGCCGGGCTGGTGCTGCTGGCGGGCGCCGCCGCGGCGCAGGTGAAGGTCGGCACCGTGAACCTCCAGAAGGCGCTTCAGGACACGGCCGAGATCAAGCAGGCGGAAGCCGACCTGAAGGCCCGATTCGGGCCGCGGCAGGAAGAACTGGCGCAACTGGAGAAGGAAATCGCCAAGCTCCAGCAGGAGGCGCAGGCGAACCAGGAGAAATATACGGAGGCGGCGATGAACGAGCTGATCAGCCGCATCCAGATCAAGCAGCGCCAGTACCAGCGCAACAGCGAGGGGCTTCAGGACGCCGTGAACCGCGAGCGGCAGGACATCCTGCAACGGGTCGGGCAGCGCTTCCAGGAAGTGCTGCGGCAGGTGGCGGAGGAAAAGGGGCTCGACATCATCATCGATGTCTCCAACCTGCTGTTCGCCAAGGACGCGCTGGACATCTCCGCCGAGGTCACGGCGGCTTACGACAAGAAGTTCCCGGCGAGAAAGTAGCCAACGCTCGCCGCTGGAGGGCGGAACATGGGCGGCTTCCTGGATACATACGGCCAGGCGGAAGCGAAGCGCGAGCGGAAACTGAAGCTCGTGCTGCTTGCGGCGCTGGCTGCCGTTATCGTGGGCCTGGGCGCATACTGGTTCATCCACGATTACCGGGAAAAGCGCCAGGTCGCCCTGTTTCTGAGGCTCGTCGCCGAGCAGAAGTATGAAGACGCATACCGGCTGTGGGGCTGCGATCCGGCCCATCCATGCCGCGACTACAACATGGAGAAGTTCCTGGAGGATTGGGGGCCCAGGAGCCCCTACGGCAACACCGCCAAAGCCCGCGTGCGCCGCACGCGCTCCTGTGACGAGGGCGTGATCCAGATCCTAGAATACGCTCCCGGCGACGAAGTGTACCTGTATGTCGACAGGCAGAACCGGCACCTTTCTTACAGCCCCTTCAGCTATTGCGTCGATGCTTCGGGGCGGAACACGAACCTGATCGACATCTTCTTCCGCTGAGGCCGGGCAACGGGCGCCCGCCGGGAGGCATCTGACAGAACGTGGGGATGGCCTGCGCCCTGATTCTGTTCACCGTGGCCGTAGCGGCGGCGGTTCCGCCCATGCCCGAGGGATTTCAGGCGCTGTACAGCCTGGATTATGAGCGGGCTCTTCAGATTTTCGAGCAGGAGACCAGGCAGCGGCCTGAAGACCCGGAGGCGTGGAACCATCTGGCGCAGGCGCTGCTGCACCGGGCGCTGTTCGCCGCCGATGCACTGGACAGTGTGGCCTTCGGTCCCGGAAGCCCGTTCCTGAAACGGCCCAAAGTCCCCATGAGCGAGCGGGACGAGGCGCGATTTGATGAAGCGGTCCGGCGCTCCCTGACGCTGTGCGAAGCGCGGCTCCGCGCCAATCCGCATGATGGCGCGTGCCTCTACGCCGCAGGCGTGGCCCACGCGCATCAGGCGCAAAGGGCGCTGTTGGTGAAGAAGTCGTGGCGCGAGGCTCTGCGCGAGGGCACGCGAAGCCGGCAGGCGCACGAGAAGCTGATGCGGCTGGAACCGGAGCTTGCCGATGCCTGTCTCATACCAGGGCTGCATGAATATGTTGCGGGCAGTCTTCCCTGGTATGCGAAGGCGCTGGCGTTCCTTGCCGGCTATCGAGGGGACCGGCGGGAAGGCATAGGGCGCATGGAGCGCGCCGCGGCCCGCGGTGTCAAGACCGCCGTGGAGGCGCGCGTCCTGCTCAGCGTGGTGCTGCGGCGCGAGAAGGAATACGCGAGGGCCGCAAAGCTGATGAGCGAGCTGGCGGCGGCGTTTCCCGCCAATCATCTGTACCGCCGCGAGGAGATCCGGCTGCTGGCCGAAGCGGGCCAGGCGCAGCCGGCACGGCGCCGTCTGGGTGAACTGCAGGCAAGCGGCCTGCTGCCGCCTGATAAGATCGAAGCGCTGTCCCAATCCGTAGAGGAGATTCTCGCCCAGCAGAGGCGCCCGTGACCATGATGGAACCATCCAGCCTTTTGATCCGGTTGTTGAGCGGCGACGAAAGCGCCATGGAACTGGACGAAGCAGCCATGGAAATCGCGGCGCTGGACCACGGCGATCTCGCCCGCCGCGCCGTGTTCCGCCAGCTTGATCTCTGGGCCGCCCGCGTGCGCGCCGTGGCCGGACCCGAGGCCCGCGGCGCCGCGCTGCTGCACGCCCTCAACCATGTTCTTTTCAAGGAGGAGAAGCTCGAAGGCGACCGCGAGGACTACTACGCGCCCGCCAACAGTTGCATCGACCTCGTCATGGCGCGCCGCAAAGGACTGCCGATCACACTGTCCGTGATCTGCATCGAGGTGGGACGGCGCGCCGGACTGGCTCTCGCTGGCGTGAACCTGCCGGGGCATTTCGTATGCCGGTTCGACGACGAGGACGGTGTCCGCGTCATGATCGACCCTTTCGAAAAGGGCCGTCTGCTCACCGAGGAAGACTGCGTGCAACTGGTGAGCGAAATCACCGGCGCGCAGGTTCCGCCGGCTGCGGAGATGTTCGCGCCGGCGGCCAAAAGCCGGATCATCGCCCGCATGCTCAACAATCTGCACGGAGCCTACTGGCGGCGGGGCGACATCGGCAAAGCGGCCGAGGTGATCCAATGGCTCCGCCTTGTCAGCCGCGGATAATTGGCTCAGCCGCGCCGATATTCCGGTGTACAATGACTTTGATTCAATGGAATTGAGCGCGTACGAGCTCGAGGGCAGGCTTCGTCAGTTTAACAAGCTCATTCAGGAGCTTCTGCGCGGCCGGCTGAACCGGAATACGTTCCAGCCATGGGAAATCGAGATCCTGCTCGACATCGATTCCTGCCAGCTCGGCGACACAAACCGGCGCGAGCTGCTGAAGCGCTACCAGAAAGCCGCCAACCGCTACTACGAGCGCGGCGGGCGGACGCTGTTGAAGCTCTCCGAATACCTTGCGGGCAAGCACCGGCCGCGGCCGGACGGATTGCAAAAACCGGGTGCCGGTTCCGCCTCGGAAGCCCCCTCGGAATAGGGTATTTTTCCTTGCTCATTCAGCGCCATGCGGGCGGTTTTCTCATGTCGGAGACATCAAAAACATAGATGGAATATCCGATCCGTGCCACCGGCTTTCTGGCCCTTAACCAGCCGTACCATTCGCGCTTGTGATACACGCCATTGAGAAGCGTGACGCTCATCGCATACCACCGCCGTTCCGGGCGCAGTCCGCGGCGGATCTCCTCGTCGGGGATCACGCCGCACTCGTCAAAGCCGAAATAGTCCAGCGGCACAACGCCGAAGTAGCACAGGCAGAC
>CAKZUE010000018.1 GCA_937920635.1 uncultured Bryobacteraceae bacterium | reverse complement strand
GCTCGGATGCAACCGCTTGGTCGCGCCTGCGGCGCTCCCGCGCGGCTCGGATGCAACCGCGTGGTCGCGCTTGCGGCGCTCCCGCGCGGCTCGGATGCAACCGCTTGGTCGCGCCTGCGGCGCTCCCGCGCGGCTCGGATGCAACCGCTTGGTCGCAGCCCGTTGGGCTGCTCCCGCGCGGCTCGGATACAACCGCTTGGTCGCGCTTGCGGCGCGCCCGCGCGGCTCGGTGTATGGCTTTGGGTCTGCGTTCACGGCGCGGGCTGCGGGCGGTACTGTTTCAGCACCGCGGGCGCGCGCGGGCCGTCCATTTTCACGACGCGCGCCGGAGGTCCTGCGAACAGCGCCACCCAGGCCAGCAGGCATAACGCCGCGGCGAACGTAATGCCGAACGCCCACAGCACCTGCCGCCCCGTGCGGTCGCGGCGGCGGCCGATCGAGTTGATTTCAGCAATGAGCCGTTCGATGGCCCGGGTTTCATCATCGACGCGGGCAGGCATCCCCTCGTTCCCTCTTTCCCTTGCTCATAGGATGCGGCACAACCGCCGGGGGCTGCAAGCGGCCCGCGCCGCCGTAGGATAGAATCCTGGCCGGGAGAGCTGACGTATGGAGATGAACCGCAGACAATGGCTGGCGGCCGCGCCGGCCGCGGCCATGGCAGCCGCCTGGCAGGCGCAGGACCGCATTTCGCTGGCGCAGTGGTCCTTCAACCGCAGCTTCCGCTCCGGCGTCTGGAAAAACCTGGATATGCCGCGCATCGTCCGCGAAAAAGCCGGACTCGATGCGCTGGAATTCGTGAATCAGTTCTTTGAAAATCCCACGCTCGGATATCTGCGCCGCCTGAAGAAGAGCCTTGCGGACGCCGGCGTCACGCCGGTCCTGATCATGGTGGACGACGAAGACCCCACCGCCGGCACCGACGCGCGCGAGCGGCGCGCCGCCGCGGTGGCCCACCGCAAGTGGGTCGACATCGCGCACTATCTCGGGTGCCGCGCCATCCGCTGCAACATGCGGGGCGGGGAAGGGGACTGGCGGCAGGACAACGATCTGATCGCGCGGGCGGCGGAGAGCTTCCGCGATCTGCTCTCGTACGCGCGCGGCTCGGGCATCCAGATCCTGATTGAAAACCACGGCGGCGCTTCTTCCGATCCCGACGTGCTCGCCCGGCTGATGAAGGAAGTGAACGACCCGCAGTTCGGGCTGCTGGTGGATCTGGGCAACTGGAACAAGGGCGACGACCACTATCAGGCGGTCGCGAAGACACTCCCCTGGGCGCGGGGCATCAGCGTCAAGGACATTCCCGGGTGGGATCTGGAGAAGAAGCTGCGGATGTGCATGGAGAGCGGCTTTCACGGCTTCTGGGGCATCGAGAGCGGCGCGCGCCCGCCGGAGGGCGCAACGCCGCAGCAGATCTTCGATGCCGAGCTGGAAGCCGTGCTGAAGATGAAGGCCGTGATCGAGCGGGTGGTGCTCGGCAAGGCTTGAGCCGCCATCAAGGCTTCGGGCGCAGCAGGAGGAACAGATGCGGCGGGCGCGCCGCTTCCGTTCCAAGAAACTGGCGCCATGAGGCGGCAGCCTGTTCGAGCAGCGCCTGCGCCGGTCCGGGCTGCCAGCCGATCATCGTCTCGATGAGCCGGACTTCGCTCCAGGTCTCCCCCGAGGAGTTTTGCGCGGCAGGCACGGCGGAAGAAACAGCGAGCAACAGGTCGCCGGGCGCGAGTTCGGCCTCCGCCTCCTCACAGCGCAGGCTGCTGCGCGCATCAAAGGGCGGCCCAGTGTGGCGCAGCCGCAGCGCCTCCGCGCCCAACGCCGTGCGCCGGAACAGGAACGGCGGCAGGAAGCCCGCGTTGATGTAGTGAAGCCGCCGTGTGCCGGAGCGGTAGCGGGCCAGGAAGATCCGCGCCGCGGGCCAGTCCGCGCCGGGAGAGCGCATGGCGCGGCGCGTCGACTCGGCCAGTTCCGCCAGATCCTCGTGGTAGGCGCGGGCGCGCGCGCGCAGCAGAGCCTGCAACTGCACCATGCGGATGGCGGCCTCTTCAAAACCCGAGTCGAATTCCACGGCGACGAAAGCGGCGGCGCGGCCAGGCAGCGGAATCAGGTCCAGAAACACGCGGCACTCGGCTTCGTTGGAAGCGATGCCCGCGCAATCCAGATCCGGCAGCGCGATCTCTTCCTGCGGTTCCAGCGCATCCAGCGCCAGCCGGACCACGGCGCGGCGCGCCTCCTGCCGTGCTTCGGCGGCAGCCTTCTCGGCGAGCTTGCGGCTGTGGGCGAGCGATTCCCGCAGCAATGCCACGGCGCAGGCGTATTGCTCGAGAAAAGCGAAATGATGCGGTCGATAGGTCTCGCCGTGTTCGAGGTGCCCGACGAAAAAGAACCCCTCGATCCGCGCGCCGCGGCGCAGCGGCAAGGCCAACGCCGCGCCAAAGGACTCGATGCGCTCGCGGATGGCGCCGGCTGCCGCGCCCCGCAGCCACGGGACGGGCGCGCCGCTGCGCGGATCGGCCAACAGCATCACCGCGCCGTCCGGCAGGCGGGACAGCTCACGCACAAGCACACTGCTGGAGGGCCAGGGCTCGCCGGGACTCGAGTCCGCGGGAAAGACGGCGCAGGGCTTGAAGGATTCGTCTCCAGCCAGGAACAAGGCAGCCCGCGTGCACCCCAGGGTTTCACACAAGATGCGGCAGGCGGTTTCTGCCAGCAGGGCTTCATCGGCGGTTCCGGCCAGCTTCGCGCGCGCCCCGGCAGCGCGCGCGGCCCACTCGCGCGCCAGCGCAGCCCGGCGGAGAGCGCCGTCCCGCACGCTTCGCCAGACAAAGTCGGCTACCAGCCAGGCGGTGACGCCGCCGGCGGCGACCGCGGCCAGTTGCACCGCCGGTGTCTCCCTGGCGCTGAGGACCAGCAGCAGGGAAGCCGCCAGAACCGTGAGTCCGGCGCAGAATAGCAGTCTGAGCCTCGGCCGCACGGGCGGCGTAAGCCTCCGCCATCCCGCCCGCAGGCGCACCTGAACCACGCGGGGCGCAAGCCAGGCCGCAACGGCCAGCAACAGGAACAGCGCCGCGGCGGGAAGCCAGAGCCACAGGGGCAGCCACTCGATCCAGTCCGGCATGTCGGCTTAATGGACCCCGGCCGCCACGCCGTTATCCGGCCATCGCACTGTGCTTCCTCCCGAAGGCGAAATAAATCACGATGCCCGCGATGGACCAGCCCACGAAGCGCACCCATGTCTCCAGCGGCAGAGCCATCATCAGCACGAGACAGGTGATCATCGACAGCACCGGAAACACGGGGCCCAAGGGCACGCGGAAGGCGCCCGCGCGCGCCGGGCGGATGCGGCGCAGAATCAGCACGCCCGCCGAGACGACGAAGAAAGCGAACAGCGTGCCGATGGAAGACAGGTCCGCGAACGTGCCCACGTCCCACACGCCCGACGGAATGGCCACGGCGAAGCCGGCGATCCATGTCGACACATGCGGCGTGCGGTGCACGGGGTGGATGCGCGAAAAGAACTTCGGCAGCAGCCCGTCGCGCGACATGGCGAACCACACGCGCGCCTGCCCGTACTGGAACACGAGCAGCGACGACACCATGCCGCCAAGCGCGCCGATGTCGATCCACTTCCACAGCGTGTTCATGCCGAGGTTTTTCAGGGCGCCGACGATGGGCGCCGCGTTGTTCAACGTGCTCCAGTGGGCGATGCCGGTGAGAACGATGGCGACGCCGACATAGAGCAGCCCGCACACGATCAGCGTGCCGATGATGCCGATGGGCAGGTCGCGCTGCGGGTTCTTGCACTCCTCGGCCGCCGTGGAGACCGAGTCGAACCCGATGTAGGTGAAGAAGACGATGGCCGCGCCGGTGAGCACGCCGGTGAACCCGTTCGGCATGAAGGGGCGGTAGTTGGTGGGATCGATGGCCCGCGCCGCTCCGAGGATGAAGATGAGGATGGCGGCGATCTTGACGAGCACCATGATGTCGTTGGCGCGCGCGCTCTCCTTGATGCCATACACCAGCAGCCACGTCAGCCCCATCACTACCAGGAAGCCCGGCAGGTTGAACCAGGCGCCGGTGAGTTCGCCGCCCTGTATGGCGGGCGTGGTGAGGACACGGGGCAGCGGGATGCCGAGGACGCCCTCGATCATGTGCGTGACATGAGCGGAGAAGCCCACGGCGACGGCCATGTTCGAGACGGCATATTCGAGCACCAGGTTCCAGCCGATCATCCAGGCGATGAATTCGCCCATGGTGGCGTAGGCGTACGTGTAGGCCGAGCCGGCCACCGGGATGGCGCAGGCCATCTCGGCGTAGCACAGGGCGGCGAAGCTGCAAACGATGGCGGTGAGCAGAAACGACAGCGCCACGCCCGGGCCTGCGCCCGGCCGGCCGAAGGTGAAGCTGGAGCTGCCGCCCTGCATCAGCAGGTCGAGTAGCGGCACATGGAGCAGCGATTCATAAGTGCGCACTTCGCCCGCCGCGGCGGTGCCGGTGAGGATGAAAATGCCGGAGCCAATGACGGCGCCAATGCCCAGCGCCATCAGCGACCAGGGCCCGAGCGTGCGCGCAAGCCTCTTGTCGGGCGCCTCGGCGGCGGCGATGAGTTCCGGGATGCTCTTCGTCCGGAAAAGCGATTTCACCCGAGCGGCCCTTTCCACGGCGGGCGGGGCGCGGCGCGCGGCTCAGTTGACGCCCGCGCGCCCCCCGGAGGCGCTAGCGCTTGCGCTGGCCCTTGGCTACCCGCTTCACTTTCTTCTTCTTCGATCCGCGTTCGTAGTCTCGCGGCTGAAGCGGGCTCTTCGCTTCCGCTTCCTTGCGCGCCTTGCGCTTCAGGGCCTTGCGCTCGGCCCGGTCAGTGACGTTCTTCGTGTTCATGCTTTGGGGTCCTCTGTAGTGTACAAAAAGTCAGTCGTCCTGCTGGAGCCCGGCGAAACGGGCCACGAGGATCTTCAGACCGTATCCGGGAAAACTCACGGTCAGTTTTGTGTCGTCGCCATCGCCCTCCTTGCGGACCACGGTGCCGCGTCCGTACTTGGGATGGCGGACTCTGGCGCCCGGACGGAAGCCGCTCCGGGGCGGCGCAGTCTTGCGCGCGGGAGGCGGGGCGGCGGGTTTTGACGGAGGCGCCGCGGGGGAAGGCGCGGCGGGTTTCGCCGCCGGGGGCGGCGCGGCGGGCGGTCTGGTGGAAGCGCCCACGGCCGGACCGCGCATGCCGCGATCGGCGAAGAACTGCTGGATGTGATCGATCGAGTTGTACGTCTTGCCGGTGAACGTGTGGCGGCGCGCGGCTTCCCGGACGGCGGCGCGCTCGCCGAACAGATCCAGCGCGCCCGGCACGTCCCGCGGCTCGTGCAGCGTTTCGATGAGATGCCGCGGAATCTCTTCGAGAAAGCGCGAGGGCTGGCAGGCCTCCATCGGCGCGCCGCCGTATTTGCGGCGCCAGCGCGCGCTGGTCAGATAGAGGCGGCGCATGGCGCGCGTCATGGCCACATAGCACAGGCGGCGCTCTTCTTCGAGCATCGATTCGCTGTCGATCGAGCGCGAATGAGGAAACAGCCCCTCCTCCATGCCGGCGATGAAAACGACCGGAAACTCGAGCCCCTTGGCGTTGTGCATCGTCAGCAGGGAGACCTGCGCTTCCAAGTCCACGTCGTCGGCGTCCGAGCGCAGCGCGGCGGTGTCGAGAAACTCCTGCAACGTCTCGCCGCGCTCTGCGGCGTCGGCGGCAGCTGAAACGAGCTCCTCGAGGTTGCCGAGGCGCGATTCGGATTCGGGGGTGCCTTCGGCTTCCAGCATCCGCTTGTAACCGGTGCGGTCCAGCACCAGCGCGATCAGGTCCTGCGCCTGCATCCGGGCGGCGGCTTCGCGCAGCTCCTGAATCAGGCGCTGGAAGGCAGCCAGCGCCGCTTCGGCGCGGGCGCCGAATTCATGCCGCTCCAGCGCGTGGCCGATCGCCTCCCACAGGGTCGACTGTTCGCGCGCGGCGATGGATTCGAGCTGCTCGGCGGTGGTCTTGCCGATGCCGCGCGCCGGCACGTTGAGAATGCGCAGCAGCGAGACATTGTCGCGCGGGTTCAGCAGCAGGTGCAGATAAGCGAGGACGTCCTTGATCTCGGCGCGCTGGTAGAACGAAAGCCCGCCGACGACCTTGTAGGCAAGCGAATAGCGGCGCAGCGCCTCTTCAATCTGCCGGGACTGGAAGTTGGTGCGGTAGAGCACGGCGGCGCGCGTGTGCGTGCCGGAGGCGAGGATCTTGCGCAGGGTGTCGGCGATGAACAGCGCCTCCTGCTCGCCGTCCTCGGCTTCGAAGTAGCAGATGGGGTCGCCCGCGGGCCCGTCGGTCCAGAGAGTCTTGCCCTTGCGCGCGGTGTTGCGCTCGACGACGCGGGAGGCGGCTTCGAGAATCGTTTTGGTGGAGCGGTAATTTTGCTCGAGCCGGATGACGGCGGCGTTGGGGAAGTCCTGTTCGAAGTCGAGGATGTTGCGGATGTCGGCGCCGCGCCAGCCGTAGATGGACTGGTCCTCGTCGCCGACGACGGCCACGTTGGAGTGGCGCTGGCTGAGCAGCCGCATCAGCTCGTACTGGGTGCGGTTGGTGTCCTGGTATTCGTCGATCATCAGGAACTCGAGACGGCGGTTCCACAGATCGCGCACCTGCTCGTCGTGGCGCAGCAGGCGCACCGCTTCCAGCAGCAGGTCGTCGAAATCGAGGGCGTTGGCCGCCTGGAGAGCGAGCTGGTAGTGTTCGAAAAGAACGGCGAGGCGGGCCGCGTCCGGAGCCGCCGAAACGCGGTAGATGTCTTCGGGCGCGAGCTTCTGGTTCTTGGCGTGGCTGATGCGGGACAGAATGCCGCGCGGCGGCGTGGCCTTCTCGTCGATGCCGAGTTTCTTGTAGACCTGCTTGAGGACGGCGAGCTGGTCGGAGTCGTCGTAGATGTGAAAGGACGTGGTGAAGCCGGGGCGGAGCTGGGCGAGCGAGGCGCCGTCGCGGCGCAGCAGCCGGACGCAGAAGGAATGGAATGTGGAGACCACCGGACCGGATTGGAACGGAAGCCCTCCCAGCAGCCGCAGAACCCGCTCCCGCATCTCACCCGCCGCCTTGTTGGTGAAGGTGACGGCGAGGATGGCGGGGCCGTAGACGCGGTGGTGCGCAATGAGGTGCGCGATGCGGTGCGTAATGACCCGCGTCTTGCCGCTGCCGGCGCCGGCAAGGATCAACAGCGGACCTTCGACATGCTCGACGGCGCGGCGCTGCTCGGGATTCAGACCGGAGAGGAAATCCATTCCGAGGGGCTAAGTGGCAATTTTACCATGCGGGTACGGTCGAAGATAGGATGGTGGGCGACTGTTGTAACCTGTGAACGAGCCGGGCGCGCCTATAAACTCAGGTAAAGAAATGTAAACCGCGCCCGCGCCGCCGTCTTTCATGCTGGTGGAATTCGACATCGTCGAGCGGGCGCAGGCCGGGGACGCGCAGGCGTTCAATCAGATCGTCCACGCGTACCGGCGCCGGATCTTTGGCACGGTGTCGCGGCTGATCGGGCGTCCGGAGGATGTCGAGGATGTCGCCCAGGAGGTGTTCATCCGGTTGTATTATTCTCTGGATCAGCTCAGGAGCCCGGAGGTGTTCGAGCCGTGGCTGTACCGGCTGACGGTCAACGCCGCGCTCGACCACCTGCGGAAGCGGCGGAAGCGGAAGCTGGAGTCCCGGGTGTCCGACCTGAGCGAGCAGCAGGTGATGATGGCCGATGCGGCGGCTGGATCGAAGGCCGAGGTGGATGAGAAGGAACGGGCGCGGATCCGCGAGCTGGTCGACTCGCTGCTCTCGGGCGTCTCGGAAGAGGACCGGCTGCTGCTGACGCTGAAGGAAGTGGAAGGATTGTCGTTGAAAGATCTGGAAAAGATCTATGGCGTGAATGAGAATGCCCTGAAGGTGCGGCTGTTCCGCGCCCGCCAGAGGGTGTTGCGGGCTTACGCCGCGCGGCGGGGCGATGAGCCCCGGAAAGGACAGGACGATGAAGGGTGACGATCGGCATCTGGAACAGGAACTGGACCGGCTGTTTGCCGCCTACCGGGATGCCTGTGAAGCGCCCGAGGCCGGCCCGGATTTCCTGCCGCGCCTGTGGGCGCGGATCGAGGCTGCGCCAAGCTGGCCGGAGCGCTTCTGGAAATGGGCCAACGGGCTGGCGCTGGCTGCGGCCGCAGCGAGCGTGATGCTGGTGGTGTACCAGGTGTCGACCCAGCCCCGTGCAGACTTCTATTCAGCCACTTATGTGGAGACGCTGATGGCGCAGACGGAGGCTGAACTGGCGCCGGTGGAGCTGGCGGGCGTGGCTGTGGAGCCGCCCGCGGAGCAGCCGCAGCAATGAAACGGTCCAACCTCACATTGGTGCTGAGCCTGCTGATCGTGTTCGGCAGCGGCGTCGTGGTGGGCGTGGTCGGCGGCCGTTACTTCGGCGGCGCGCAAAAGGCCGCGCACAAGGCGCCGCGCACCCCGGATGACTACCGCCGGGCCTACGTCGAGGAGATGAACAAGCGGCTGAAGCTCTCTTCGGAGCAGTTGCGGCAACTGAACCAGATTCTCGACGAGACGCGCGAACAGTTCCGGCAATTGCGCGAGAAGCAACGACCCGAGGTGCGCGCGCTGCAGGAGGCGCAGACGGAGAAGATCAACGCCATCCTGAGTCCGGAACAGCGGGAAGAATACGCCCGGATGCGGAAGGAGCGGGAAGAGAAGCGGAAGCGGGCAGAGAAAGAGCGCGGCCATTGAGCCGCGCCCGCGGGTGCAAACTCAGTTCTGGGTCGAGTTCAGGCGGTCCGCCTTTTCCTTCTTGATGGCGGCGCTGCGCTGCAGCTTGCGCTGAAAGCGGTTGATGCGGCCTTCGCTATCCACCAGCTTCTGCCTTCCGGTGAAAAACGGGTGGCAGTTGGAGCAGATTTCCACGCGGATGTCGCCCTTGTGCGTGGAGCGCGTCTTGAAGGTGTGTCCGCACGCGCAAATCACGTTGACTTCGTTGTAGGCAGGGT
This sequence comes from uncultured Bryobacteraceae bacterium, assembly GCA_937920635.1. Lineage (GTDB taxonomy): Bacteria > Acidobacteriota > Terriglobia > Bryobacterales > Bryobacteraceae > JANWVO01. Next base: position 657 of record CAKZUE010000018.1, on the reverse strand, counting down.
GGATGCCGGCTTTCATGGTGTGGGGAAACCTCTTGACTTTACCCAGTATAGCAAACCGCCTGAGGCGGGAAAGCAAAAGCCCCGCGGCCGGACTCCGGCGGCGGGGCTTTCGGTAGCCTTCAGGTACAGGCCTGCGGCCTGTCTTGGGTGCGCTCGAGTGGTTTGGATCCGGCGCGCTTCATTTCGCCAGGCCCGGTGGGCCTTGATGGCGGGCGGCACGGAAACCAGGAGCGAGCCTATCCGCTGACCACCTCGCGCGTACGCTTACTACCAGAACTCATATCGACTGGACCACCTCCTTTCTTCCGTGATGCCCCGATAGTACGGGAATCGGGAGGAAATGTCAACAGAAATTTGAGACCGCACGCCAATCCTTTGGATAATGGCTGGCTTCACGCCCATATCTGGTAGCCGCATTCCCAAATGCCCGGGATCTTGCATCCGCTGCCCAGCCTCGCACGGCTGCCAGGCTCAAGGCAGGTCTACAACGGTGCGGAGGACTCTCTCTCCCGCCCGTAGCTCGCGGACTTCCAGCGCGAAGGGCTCGGCCTGGCGGAGGAACACGCCATACAGAGGCACATCCCGCGGCTGCACCACATACCGTCCCTCTTGTAGTGCGAACACGTCCCGCGGCGAGTCGAGCACGGCCGCCGATCC
>CAKZUE010000017.1 GCA_937920635.1 uncultured Bryobacteraceae bacterium | reverse complement strand
TTCAATCCGGCCACCGCGTTCGGACAGCCCGTCAGCGGCTGGGTGCGCGTGAAGTTCCGCGGGCGCAGCGAGATCGACGTCCGGGGCTGAGCGGCGCCGCGTGGGACGTCCGCTTGGACAGCACTTCCTCTTCGATCCAGGCATTCTGGGCCGGATAGCCGCCGCGGCCTGCGGCGGCGGGGACTCCCGCGTGATCGAGATCGGCTGCGGGCCGGGCGGACTCACGGAACAGTTGCTGATGCGCGCGCCCGAGGTGGTGGGCATCGAAACCGATCCGAAGCTCGCTGCGGGCCTCCGCGCGCGGTTTGCATCGAATCCGCGCTTCCGCCTGATCGAAGGCGACGTTCTGGAGATCGACTTCGCGCCGCTTGCTCCGGCGGTGGTCTGCGGCAACATTCCCTACTACATCACCGGACCCATCCTGAGGAAGACGCTGGCGCTGGGCGCCGGACTTGTGCGCGCCGTATTTCTCGTTCAACGCGAGGTGGCCGACCGCCTCGCAGCCCGTCCCGGCAGCCGCGACTACGGCTATCTCAGCGCCGCCGCGCAGGCGCTGTGCTCGGTGGAGAAGGTCATGACCGTCAGAGCCGGCGCCTTCCGCCCGCCGCCCAAAGTGGACAGCGCCGTGGTGCGGCTGACTCCGCTCGCCGCGCCGCGCGCCGGCGATTATCAGGCGTTCCTCGATTTCGCCGAGCAGTGCTTCCGCCACAAGCGCAAGACCCTGCGGAACAATCTCGGCCGCGGCGACATTCCCTTCGCCTCGCGCCGCGCCGAGGAGCTGACCGTGGAGCAGCTCGAGCAGGTGCGCGCGGAGTGGGCGGCGAAACGGGCATGAGATACTGGAAGTTTCATGGTCAGAGTGCGGTTCGCTCCCTCGCCGACGGGCTATCTCCACATCGGCAGCGCCAGGACGTTCATCTTCAACTGGCTGTTTGCGCGCCACAACGGCGGCACGATGATCCTCCGCATCGACGACACCGACGTCGAGCGCAACACGGACGAGTCGCTGGCTTCCATCTTCGAGGGGCTGCGGTGGCTGGACCTCGGCTGGGACGAACAGTACCGGCAGAGCGAGCGCTTCCATCTCTACCGCGAGGCGGCGCAGGCGCTGCTCGAAAAAGGTTTCGCCTACCGGGACTTCACGCCGCCGGATGCCAAGGCCTCAGCCGAAGAGGGTGAAGGCAAATCGGGCTGGCTGTGCCATCCGGAGATGCGCGCGCTTTCCCGGGAAGAGTCCGACCGCCGCGCCGCCTCGGGCGAGCCGTTCGTGCTGCGCTTCCGCGTCCCGCGCGAGCCCGAGCGCACGGTCGCCTTCCGGGACCTCGTCTACGGAGAGCAATCGAAGTCCACCGCAGATATTGAAGATTTCGCCCTGCTGCGCTCCAGCTGGGCGCCCACCTACCACCATGCTTCCTGCGTCGATGACGCCGATCTGCGCATCACGCACATCATCCGCGGACAGGACCACCTGACCAACACCTTCAAGCACGTCCTGCTGTTTGAAGCGCTCGGCGCGGAGATGCCGGCGTTCGCCCACCTGCCGCTGCTGATCGCGCCCGACGGCGCCAAGCTCAGCAAGCGCCGCCATGGTCCCGTGGTCAGCGTGCTCATCTACCGCGACGCCGGCTTCCTGCCGCACGCCTATGTCAACTTCCTGTGCCTGCTCGGCTGGAATCCGAAGGACGACCGCGAAAAGATGACGCGCGAGGAGCTGATTGAAGCGTTCACACTGGAAGGGGTCAACCGCTCCAACGCGGTGGTCAATTTCACCGAGGAAGACCCCATCGATCCCAAGGCGCTCTGGCTGAACTCGCAGCACATTTACTCCCTTCCCGCCGAAAAGCTGGCCGAACTGCTCGAGCCGGTGTGGCGCAGCGCGGGCTATGAGGTCAGCCGCGAGAAGGCGCTGCGCGTGACGCCGCTGATCCAGGAGCGGATCAAGACGCTGAACGACGCCGTTGCCGTGGCGGACTTTTTCTTCCTGCGCGAGCTGGCGCCGTATGACGCGGCGGAGCTGATCCCGCAGAAAGGCGACCGCGCGCTGGCTCTGCGCGTGCTCGAGAAGGCTCTGGCGGTGCTGCCGGATGGGGACTTCTCCCATGCGGCGATCGAAGAGCGCCTGCGGGCTGCGGCTTCAGAACTGGGAGTGAAGGCGGGACAGATGTTCCAGCCCATCCGCGTGGCGGTGTGCGGGCGGAAGAACGCGCCGCCCCTGTTCGAGACGCTGGAAGTGGTGGGGCGCGAGACGTGCCTGGAGCGGATCGCCCGCGCGATCGAACTGCTGAAACGGGAATCGTAATACGCCATGCCTGAAGAACACGGCAACTCCACGGGCGCCGGCGAGCCGCGCCCGTCCAACTTCATCCGCGACATCATCCTCCGCGATCTGGAGACCGGCAAGTACGGCGGCAGGGTGCACACGCGCTTCCCGCCGGAACCCAACGGCTATCTCCACATCGGGCACGCCAAGAGCATCTGCCTCAATTTCGGCCTCGCGCGCGAATTCGGCGGCAAGTGCAACCTGCGTTTCGATGACACCAATCCCTGCAAGGAAGAGGTCGAGTACGTCGAATCGATCCAGACCGACGTCCGCTGGCTCGGCTTCGAGTGGGACGGGCTCTACTACGCCTCCGACTACTTCGAGCAGCTCTACCAGTGGGCCAAGGACCTCATCCGCAAGGGCAAGGCTTACGTCTGCGACCTCAGCGCCGACGAGGTGCGCCAGTACCGCGGCACGCTCACCGAGCCGGGCAGGGAGAGCCCCTACCGCAACCGCAGCGTCGAGGAGAACCTCGATCTGTTCGAGCGCATGCGCAACGGCGAGTTCCCCGACGGCTCGCGCACGCTGCGGGCGAAGATCGACATGGCGTCGCCCAACCTGAACATGCGCGACCCGGTGATGTACCGCATCCTCCACGCTTCGCATCACCGCACCGGCGACAAATGGTGCATCTATCCGACCTACGATTACGCGCACGGCCAGTCGGACTCGATCGAAGGCATCACGCACTCCATCTGCACGCTCGAGTTTGAAGACCACCGCCCGCTCTATGACTGGTTCATCCGGGAGCTTGGCATCTACGCGCCGCAACAGATCGAGTTCGACCGGCTCAACCTCACCTACACGGTGCTCAGCAAGCGCCGGCTGTTGCGGCTGGTGGAAACCGGCTTTGTGCGCGGCTGGGACGATCCGCGCATGCCCACGCTCAGCGGCATGCGGCGGCGCGGCTACACGCCGGAAGCCATCCGCACGTTTTGCAGCCGCATCGGCGTCTCCAAGACCAACGGCGTCGTCGAGCTCGGGCTTCTCGAACACTGTCTCCGCGAGGACCTCAACAGGCGCGCGCCGCGCGTGATGGCGGTGCTGCGCCCGGTGAGACTCGTGATCGACAATTACCCCGAAGGCCAGGTCGAACAGATGGAGGCGGTGAACAATCCCGAAGATCCGCAGGCCGGAACGCGGCTCGTGCCGTTCACGCGCGAGTTGTGGATCGAGAGCGACGATTTCCGCGAAACGCCGCCCAAAGGCTACTACCGGCTCTATCCCGGCAACGAGGTGCGCCTCCGCTACGGCTACGTCGTGCGCTGTACCGGCTGCGTGAAAGACGCGCAGGGCAACGTCGTCGAAGTGCATTGCACTTACGATCCGCAGACGCGCGGCGGCAACACGCCCGACGGGCGCAAGGTAAAAGCCACCATCCACTGGGTGAGCGTGCCGTACGCCCTGGAGGCGGAAGTGCGGCTGTACGACAACCTGTTCGTGAAGCCCGATCCCGATGACGCCGAGCCGGGCAAGGATTGGACCTCGAACCTTAACCCGGACTCGCTGGAAGTGCTCGCCGGTTGCCGGATGGAGCCCTCGCTGAAAACGGCGCAGCCTGGCGACCGCTTCCAGTTTGAGCGCCTGGGCTACTTCTGCGTTGATCCTGACACCACGGCGGAGAAGATGGTGTTCAACCGCACCGTCGGGCTGCGGGACACGTGGGCCAAAGTCGAGAAGAAATTGAACACGGGGCAAGCATGATCATTGTGGGTTTGGGCGGGCTCCAGAAGGATGCCGCCTGCGCCGTCCTGCGGGACGGAGAGCTGGTGTCCGCCGTCGAGCAGCAGAAGGCGGCGCCGCGGCATGTGCGCGGCGGCTTGCCGGAGGAAGCCGTGCGCATGGCGCTGGAAGTTGCCGGCGCGCAGGGCGGGGAAGTGGAAACCGTGGCCCTGGCGCGCCCGCTGGGAGAAGGCCACCGCGCCCGCCAGATTCATCTCGAGCTGCGCAGCCTGTTTCCGAAGGCGCGCGTGGTGAGCGTGGATCACCACCGCGCGCACGCCGCCTCGGCTTACTATGCTTCGCCGTTCGAGAAGGCCACCGTGGTGGCCATGGACAACGTCGGCGACTTCCGCTGCGGCTCGCGATGGCGCGCCGAGGGCGCCGACCTGCGGCTGGAAGCGGAAATGTCCTATCCGGATTCGCTCGGGGACCTCTACAGCCGCGTCACCGAGCTGCTGGGTTTCCGCCCGATGCTCGAAGAGCACAAAGTGCAGTGGATGTCGGCTTCCGGCGAGCCGAAGTATGCGGACGTGTTCTGCGGGATTCTCCGCAAGGACGACTCCGGCTTCCGCGTGGATTCTTCGTGGTTCGACATGGACCGCCGCGAGGCGGGCGGTTTCGGCGCGCGCTTCTATGAGGCGCTGGGTCTGGCCGATGGCGCGGAGATCCCGGAAACGATGAGGCCCGACCTCGCGGCCAGCATCCAGGCGGCCGCCGAGGCCATCGTCATGGACTTCGCCGGAGCGGGCGGCAATCTCTGCCTGGCCGGCGGGCTGGCTCTGAACGCCCTGCTGGTGGCCGCGCTCGAGCGCAGCGGCCGCTGGGACAACGTCTTCGTGCAGCCGGCCGCGGGCAACAGCGGCACGGCCATCGGCGCGGCTTTCCATGCCTGGTTCCGCACGCACGGCCGGAGCGGGCGCCGTCCGATGGCGACCCTCTGCCTGGGGCCGGAGTTCTCGGCCGAACAGGTCAAGAGGGTGCTCGAAAACTGCAAGCTCCGCTTCCGCTACCTGCCCACCCGCGAGGAGCTTCTGGCGGCTGCGCTCGATCAGTTGTCGCAGGACAAAATTGTGGCCTGGATGCAGGGCCGCATGGAGTTCGGTCCGCGCGCCCTCGGCAACCGCTCCATCCTGGCCTCGCCTCTCGATCCCTATTCGACGGAGAACCTGAACGTCTACATCAAGCACCGCGAGGCCTTCCGCAAGTTCGCCGCGTCGGTGCCTGAAGAGGCGGCCGACGAGTATTTCGAAACCGGCCCCAACGCGCGCTTCCTCGCGACCGTGAGCCGGGTGAAACAGAAGCACCGGAAAACGTTTGAGGCCGCCGTGCTCGGCGGGGACTGGGTGCGCGTCCACGTTGTTTCGAAAGACGAGAACCCGCTCTTCCACAGGCTGCTGACCGAGTGGGGCCGGCGCACGGGGCTGCCGGTGCTCTACAACACGAGCTTCAACCTCTTCGGCGATCCCCTGGTTTGCACGCCGCGCGACGCCGTGCGGAGCTTCTACTCTTCCGGCATCGATGCCATGGTGGCCGGCCACTTTCTGCTGGAGAAGTAAAAAAGGGGACAGGAACACAATTCCCCTTTTTCTTGGTCCTCTGCGGCGGCAACTTTGCGGCGCATGCAGGGACATCTCTGGGCGCGCGGGCGCGAGGCACCCAGGCTGTTCGTTGGCCTGCGGCTCTGGGCAACTGAGCTTGCCGTGTCTGTCAGGTGCAGGCCGCCAGGAGGGGGGCGCCCTCTGTGACGGGGCGGCCGCGCGGGCGCATGCGCAAGTCCCGGTCGTACTGGCGGCTCAACTGTTCCACAAACCGATCCGAGCCAAAGGGCAAACCCCGCATGGTAGCTTGCCGGAGTCTTTCGCGCCACGCCTCTTCGTCGATGCCAAAACGAAGAACGTCCCGCCAGCGCTCCGGCGTGTACAGCCGAGACCAAAGAGTCAGGTCGATTTTTCCCGCCGGATCGGCGCCGCGAAGATGAACGCGGGCGCTGGACCAGGGGTATTGTCCTGCCTCAGCCACCAGGCCCGCCCTCAAAGGATTGCGCTCGACATAGGCCATGACGGCTGCGGTGGCGCCTTCGTCCAGGGCGCTGGAATAGAACCGTTCCTGCCACAGATGCCCGCATCCGTTGCGGAGGAAGTTGGCCGCCCTCGAAAAATCGGATTGCAGCCGTCCCATCGCTTTGGCCAGCGATTCCTGATCCGGCGGAACCGCGACGACGTGCACATGATTGTCCATCAGGCAATAAGCGAGGATCGGGATCTCATACTTGTCGAAATAAAGGTAGAGGCGCTCGAGCCACGCCAGCCTATCTTTGTCGGCGAAGAAGACCTTCTGCCGATTGTTGCCCCGCTGGGTAATATGATGCGGCAGGCCCGGCGCCACAAAACGAGGTTTGCGCGGCATGGCACTTGAATAGTGGCCGTTGGCGCGGACTTTTCTCAGGTGAGGAGAAAAAGGGGAATTGTGTTCCTGTCCCCTTTTCTCAGTCTCAGGAACGGAGGAAGGCGATGCTCTGCTTGAGGCTGTCGAGCGGGTTGCCGGGCGACCAGTCCTGCTCGACGATGTAGTGGCGGACGCCGGCCTGCTCGCAGGCCTTCAAAATCTCGGGCCAGTTCAGTTCGCCGTTGCCGACTTCCTTGAATGCCTCCCGCGGAACCTTGCCTTCGTTGTACTCGACCGCCGTGCCGCGGGCGATGTCCTTGAGGTGAACCAGCGAGACGCGGCCCTTCAGACGGCGCAGCATACCGGCGGGGTCCTCGCCGCTGATCTTCAGCCAGAAAGTGTCGATCTGGAAGTGGACGAGCTTCGGGTCGAACCTTTCCACCAGCGTGTCAAACGGCCGCTTTCCGCCGGCCGGATCGAACTCGAACGAATGATGGTGGTAGCAGAGCTGCACGCCGTGCTTGCGGCAGGTCTCGCCGGCCTTGTTCATCTGATCGGCGAACCTTTCATAAAAGCCCGGCGCGTCGCGGTCGGGCTTGCCCACGTAAGCGACGACGGCGAACCGCACGCCCTTCGCGGGCAGGGGAGCGATCGCCTCTTCAAGCGACTGCGCGCCTTGCGGACGCCCGGTGACCAGCGGCAGTTCCAGGCCGACGCTGGGCGTGGACAGCTTCAGTTCCTGAAGGTGCGGCTCGAGCTGCTCGAGTTGTCCGCGTCCTGGCTCGACAAATTGATAGCCCATGCCGGCGATCGCCGCCAGCGTGCCGCGCGGGTCTTTTGGCATCAGCATGCGGACCGTATACAACTGCACGCCGAGCGGCTGTGTGAACTTCGCGGCCATCAGTGGCAAAGCAGATGAGGCCAAAACACTGCGGCGGGTGATGCGGATCATGCTCCGATCCTATCATCCCGGATCGAGGATGAAACGGCCGTGATAGCCCGGCGCCGTGGCCTCCCGCTCCTTCTCCGTGCGCGGCCCCGCATGGGCGAGAATGCGGAGAGAATGTACCGCGGGCGGTTCGCTCCCTCGCCGACGGGGCCGCTGCACTTCGGCTCGCTGGCAGCCGCGGTGTGCTCGTGGCTGGACGCGCGCGCGCATGGAGGCGAGTGGCTGGTGCGGATGGAAGATGTGGACGAGCCGCGTTGCCGCCCGCATTGGGGAGACGAGATCCTGCGCACGCTGGAGCGGCTGGGCCTTCAGTGGGACGGACCGGTCGTCTGGCAAAGCCGGCGGGTGCAAGCCTACCGCGAGGCGCTGGAGCGGCTGAAAGGCGCCGGGCTCGCCTATCCGTGCGCGTGCACGCGGCGGGAAGCCGCAGGCCGTTACTCCGGCCGTTGCCGCAACGGGCTGCCGGAGGGCGCCTCCGCCAGGGCTTGGCGCTTCCGCGTGCCCGCGGGCCGGGTGGGCTTTTCCGACCGGTGGCAGGGATGGTGTGAACAGGACGTGGAAGCGGAGGCAGGCGACTTCATCCTGCTCCGCGCCGATGGCTGTTTCGCGTATCAGCTTGCTGTTGTCGTGGATGATGCCTGGCAGGGGATCACACACATAGTGCGCGGCGCGGACCTGCTGGACTCCACCCCGCGCCAGATCCTGTTGCAGCGGGCGCTCGGCTTGCCGCAGCCGCTCTATCTGCATCACCCCGTGGCCGTTGACGGCGATGGGCGGAAACTCAGCAAGCAGAACCGCGCGCCGGCGCTCGATCCGTCGTGGGACGGCGCGAATCTGCGGGCCGCGCTCGCGTTCCTCGGCCTGCCGCCGCCCGAGGAGCTGGACCGAAATGAACTGCTCCCGTGGGCGGCAGGGCGATGGAAGCAGCGCTGGGTTGCCGGGGCTCAGCCGGCGGCGCCTTCTTTTTCGGCCTCGCCCGGCCCGAAGGACTGGAGTGCCAGATAAGACGGGCCGAAGCGCTTGATGTTGTCAAGCTGTTTTTCGAACAGGTCGAAATGCGACTCCTCGTCCGCGACCAATTTCTCAAAGATTTGTTTGGACGCGGAATCGGCGTTGGCGGCGCATTCAATCGCGGCCTTGTTGTAAAAGACGGCGCTTTCGTCCTCCATGGCCATGGCTTTGGCCAGGATGGCTTCCGGTTCGGTAATGCGTTCGACAGGCGCGGCGAGCGCCATGTCCACGTCGCCCTTGAGGAACAGGACGCGCTCGGCCAGCGCCTCCACGTGTCCCATTTCCATGATGGCGATCCGCTTGAACAGCATCGAGAGCGGACCGAAGCCCTGATCGTCGAGGTGGAAGTGGAAATACATGTACTGGTGGACGGCCTGCAACTCGTCGGCCACCGCCTGATTCAGCAGGCGGATGCTGGTTTCCCGATTCATACCCATGGCTCCGTTTTAGCATGTCGGAGCGGCCAGCGGCAGGCCGCAGCAGAAGACCGACTATAATTGCCGATAAGAGTCTGTCCTGCCGCGGGGCGGCTCCCTTGCAATGCGCGTCAAAATCATCGGCGGTCTGGCTCTTGCGGCCCTGCTGGCTTCTGCGGCGTGGTGGTGGCATTCCCGCGCGGCTCTGCATGAGCGGGTCTGGCGCATCGGGTGGGAAGATGACCCGCCGAATTTGTTTACCGGGCCGGGAGGAAAAGCTGACGGATTCGGCCCGGAACTGGTGAACGAAGCGGCGCAGCGCGCGGGCATCCGGCTGGAGTGGGTCTACTGTCCGGAGAGCGCCGAGCGCGCCGTTCGCAGCGGCAAGGTCGATCTTTGGCCCACGATGACCGTGTTGGAGGAGCGAAAAGCGCACGTCTATTTTTCGGCGCCCTACCTGAACAATTACATGAAATTCGTTGTCCGCAGCGATTCCGGACTCCGCACGGCTGCCGAGCTGCGGGGCAAGAGGATCGCCGCCAAAGACCTGCCCATCAATATCGCCCAGACCCGCGAGTGGGCGCCAGGCGCGGCCGTGATCCCCGTGCCGACGACGAAATACGCGCTGGAAATGCTGTCAGACCGGAAAGTGGATGCCGTGATGGGAGACGATCTCACCATCTCCATGGCGCTGATGCAGGGCGCGCTGAAGCAGGGGGTGGAACTCGCCGAGATTGACACGGAGGCGCCTCCGTTCGCACTCGCCATCGGCGCGCGATTCGAGGCGCGGGCGGCAGCCGATGCCCTGCGCGAGGAGATCGGGCACATGGCCGCCAGCGGAGAGATCGCCCGCCTGCTCACCCGCTGGGGCAGGGCGACCATCCGGGACGCTTACGAGATGACGTTGTTGCTGCGGGCGCAGCAACAGGTGGAGCGGCTGCGCGCATCCACGCTCGTCCTGGCCGTGGTGCTCGCGATTCTGCTCATTCTCTTCGCCGCCTACCAGCGCCAGCGCCAGGCTGCCGCCGCCAGCGAGAAGGCGCGGAAGGAGGCCCAGCAGCGCCTGGAGCTCGTGGCTGAGAGTCTCTCCGAGATGATCCTCGCCTATGACATGGAGGGGCGCCTGATTTACTCCAATCCCGCGGCCCAGCGGCTTACTGGCAGGACCGCGGCGGAGCTGGCTGCCGAGGGCTTCGGCTGCTGGATCCATCCGCACGAGCGGGAACGGCTGCACAGGCGCTGGCGGAAGTGTTTCGAAGGGCAGGAATTCCAGCTCGCCCCCTACCGTCTGTTGTCCAGGAGCGGACAAATGCGCTGGATGGCCGCGTCGTGGGGGCCTTTGCGGGACGAGGAGGGCCGCCAGATCGGCGTTCGCGGCAGCGAGCGGGACATCACGGAGCTCATGGAAGCGCAGGACGAAGCGCGGCGGCTGGCGGAGGCGGTGCGCCAGACTTCGGATTCCGTGGTCATCACGGACCGCAGCGGCTCGATCCTGTTCGTGAACCCGGCGTTCGAGCGGGTCACGGGATACCGGCGCGAGGAAGTGCTGGGACGAAATCCCCGCATCCTGAAGAGCGGCAGGCAGTCCAGGGAGTTTTACGAGGACCTCTGGAGGACGATCCTTGCCGGAAAGCCATGGTACGGCCAGTTGGAAAACCGCCGTAAAGATGGCAGCTTATTTGTCGAACAATGCACGATTTCACCCGTTTTTAATCAGGACAGCGGGATTGATTATTTCGTCGCCGTCAAGCGCGATATCACCCGGGAGATCGCCCTGGGCGAGCAGGTGCGGCAGGCCCAGAAGATGGAATCGATCGGGAAGCTCGCTGGCGGCGTGGCGCATGACTTCAACAACCTGCTCACCGTGATCAATGGCAACTGCCAGCTCGCGCTGATGCAGACGGCGGCGGAGCACGCAGCGCGCCCGCGCATCGAAGCGGCGCTGGCGGCCGGCGCCCGGGCTGCCGAGTTGACAGCGCAGTTGCTCGCCTTCAGCCGGCGGCAGCCGGTGCAGCGGGAGAAGATCGACATCGGGGAAGCTCTGGAGAAGCTGAGGCCCGTGCTCCTCAGCCTGCTGGGAGACAAGTGCGAGCTCCGGCTCCAGGTTGAATCCGGCCTGGCGCCCGTGCGCATGGACCCCTCGCAATTCCAGCAGGTCATCCTGAACCTGTGCGTGAACGCCCGCGATGCCATGCAGGGGGAGGGGGCCATCAAGATCCGTGCCCGCGCCGAACAGGACAGGATCGTGCTGGAGGTGTCGGACACGGGGCCGGGAATCCCGGAAGAGATCCGCGGGCAGATCTTCGAGCCCTTCTTTACCACGAAGCCGAAAGGGCAGGGCACCGGGCTTGGATTATCGGTCGTCTATGGCATCGTCACGCAGAACGAGGGCTCGATCGAGGTGTCGAGCCAGCCGGGACAAGGCGCCAGCTTCCGGGTCGAATGGCCTGCCACCGATACGGGGGCGTCCGCCTCCCGCTCTCCGGCTCCGGTTGCGGTTGTGTCAGAAGAGGCGATTCAAGCCGAACTGCTGGTGGTGGAAGACCAGGCGGAAGTGCGCAGGTTTGTGGTGACGGTGCTCCGCGCGGCGGGCTGTTGCGTGCACGAGGCCGAGGACGCGGAAGCCGCCCTGCGCGTGGCCGAATCGCATCCAGGGATCCGGCTCCTGCTGACCGACGTCTCCATGCCGGGCATGGACGGCGACGAGCTGGCCCACGCGCTGACGCAGCGGTTCCCGCAGATGCAGGTGCTGTTGATGAGCGGATATCCGCGGCGCGGAGACGCCCTCGCCTGGCCTGTGCTTCCCAAGCCGTTCACGCCCGCCAGGCTCATCGAAGAGGTCCGCCGCGCCCTTGCCAGCCTCCCGTAACGCGGGCCAGCCCCCGCTGCCGGCTGCGCTATCCTGAGTGTTTTCACCCCTGCCGTGAATCTGAGCCGCACACTGCGCGAAATGGGCGTCGTCGGCGCCGGAGGCGCCGGCTTTCCGACGGAAGTGAAAGCCGCGTCCCGCGCCGAGTATGTGCTCGCCAACGGCGCCGAGTGCGAGCCCCTGCTGCACAAAGATTACGAGCTGATGAAGCGCTACCCCGAAGAGATCGTCGCCGGGATCAAGCGCATGATGGAAGCCGTGTCCGCCAGCCAGGCGCGTTTCTGCCTGAAGGAGAAGAACCGCGCCGCGGTCGAAGCAGTGGAGCCCGCCGCGCGCAAGGCGGGTATCGGGCTGACACTGCTCGGCGACTTTTATCCATCCGGCGACGAGTACGAGATCGTCTACGCCGCCACCGGGCGGCTGATCCCCGCGGCGGGCATTCCGCTTCAGGTGGGCTGCGTGGTGAACAACGTCGAGACGCTGCTCAACGTGGAGCGCGCCGCGCGCGGGGAGAGCGTCACGCGCAAATTCGTCTCGATCACCGGTGCGGTGAAGAAGCCGTGCGCCTTCTGGGCGCCCATCGGCACGAGCTTCGCCGATTTGATCGAGCATGCCGGCGGCATGACCGTGGACCGGGCGGGCGTGTTCGTCAGCGGGCTGATGATGGGCACGCTGACATTCGATCTCTCCGGCGTGGTCACCAAGACGACGTGCGGGCTGATCGTGCTGCCGGAAGACCACATGCTGGTGCGGCGCAAGAGCCAGCCGGCGCAGGCGATGGCGCATATCGGGAAGAGCGCCTGCGATCAGTGCAGCTACTGCACGGAGTTCTGCCCGCGCTACCTGCTCGGCTACGACGTGCAGCCGCACAAGGTGATGCGCACGCTCGGCTTCACGCTCTCGGGCAAGGAAAACTGGAGCCAGTGGGGCGAACTGTGTTGCGCCTGCGGGCTGTGCACGCTCTACGCGTGCCCGGAAGACCTGTTCCCGAAGGAGGCTTGCGACCAGGCGAAAGCGGACCTGAGGGCGGCGGGGATCAAATATGTGCAGACGAAGCCCGTGCGCGTGCACCCGATGAAGGAATACCGGCGCGTGCCGCAGGCGCAGCTCCGCCAGCGCTTGCAAGTGGAACGGTACGAGGCGCCGACACCGTTCACGAGCGCGGAGCCGCAGCCTGCGCGCGTGCGCATCCCCGTGAAGCAGCATGCGGGAAAGCCGGCAACGCCTGTGGTGCGCGAGGGGCAGGCGGTGAAGCGCGGCGAAGTCATCGCGCGCATGGACGACGGCGAGCTGGGCGCCTTTGTGCATTCGAGCATGGACGGGCGCGTCGTGCGCGTGGCGCCGGATGAGATCGAGATCGAGGCGTGAGCGGGAAGCGAGGATCTGCCGTGGCACGGAACTCCATCGGACTCATTGAACTGTCGAGCATCGCCGCCGGCTTCGAGGTCTGCGACGCGATGCTCAAGGCGGCAGACGTGGAACTGGTGCTGGCGCGCACGATTTGCAGCGGCAAGTACATGGTGATGGTGCGGGGCGATGTGGCGGCGGTGCGCGCCGCCGTGGAAGCCGGCTGCCAGACGGGCGACTTCTCGGTGATCGACACATTCATCATTCCCAACGTGCACGAGGACGTCTTTCCGGCGATCAGCGGCACGGCGATGCCGGATCAACTGGAAGCCCTTGGCATCGTCGAATCGTTCTCGGTGGCCAGCCTGATCGAGGCCGCCGACGCGATGGCCAAGGCGGCCAACGTGAGGCTGGTGGAGGTGCGGCTGGCGATGGCGCTGGGCGGCAAGGCGTTCGCCTCCTGCACGGGCAGCGTGGCGGCGGTGCGCGCGGCTGTGGATGCGGGCGCGCAGCCGGTGGCGCGCAAGGGGCTGCTGGTGAACAAGGTTGTGATCCCGCAGCCGCGCCCGGAACTGCTGCGCGAGATGATCTGAACGCGCGGGCGCGCGCCCCGTTATACTAAGGGGCGCCATGAGAATCACGGTTTCCATCTGCTGCCTGCTCCTGCTCCTCCTGCTGCCGCTGGCCGCGCAACAGCAGCAGGGGCCGAAGCCTGAAGACTGGATCCAGCTCTTCAACGGCAAGGATCTGGAGGGCTGGACGCCAAAGATTACCGGTTACGAGCTGGGCGAGAATTTCGCCGATACGTTCCGTGTCGAAAACGGCGTGTTGAAGGTGGTCTATGACAAGGACAAGTACGGCCAGTTCAACAACCGGTTCGGACACCTGTTTTACAAGGAGCCGTTCTCCTATTACCGCATCGCCGTCGAATACCGCTTCACGGGCGAACAGTGCCCCGGCGGTCCGGCGTGGGCCACGCGCAACAGCGGCATCATGATCCACGGCCAGCCGCCGAAGACGATGCGCAAGGACCAGGACTTCCCCATTTCGATTGAAGTGCAGCTTCTGGGCGGGCTCGGGAAAGGGCCGCGCACCACGGCCAACCTGTGCACGCCAGGGACCAACGTGGTGATGAACGACAGGCTGGAGACGCGCCACTGCATCAACTCCACATCGAAGACCTTCGACGGCGACGAGTGGGTGCGCGTCGAAGTGGAGGTGCACGGCGACGGCATGATCAAGCACTTCGTCAACGGCGAACAGGTGCTGTGGTATGAGATGCCGCAGATCGGCGGAGGCAACGTGAACAACCACGACCCGCAGGTGAAGCGCGACGGCGTGCTGCTGCGCGGCGGGTCGATCTCGCTGCAGGCGGAAAGCCATCCGGTGGAGTTCCGCAAGGTGGAGCTGCTGAACCTGGCCGGCTGCATGGATCCGAAAGCCTCCAATTACAAGCCGTGGTACATCAAGGCGGAGAACCATCTCTGCCAGTACACGAAGTGACCGCCTTGCACGGCAGAGCTTCATGAGCGGGGAATCCGGGCAGCGGCTGCCGGTGCGGCGCGCGCCCGTGCAGCGCCGCGGCGCATCGACCGTGGAGTCGGTGCTGCGCGCCTGCTCGACGCTGCTCGAGCGGCTGCCGCTCGACGAGGTGAACACCACGCGCATTGCTGCGGAGGCGGGCGTGTCGGTGGGCGCGTTGTACCGCTTCTTTCCGGACAAGCAGGCGATCCTCGACGCGGTGGCGGTGCGGCATATGGAGGAGTTCCGTGTCCGCATGGCCAAGGTGCTGCTCCAGGGTGTATTCCGCTCCGGGCCGGAATTTCTGGGGCGGCTGGTGGATGCCTATATCGAGTATCTGGACGCGCACCCGGATTTCCGTGCGCTGGCTCTTGGCGGTCACATTTCGGCGCTGGCGCGCGAGTCGCAGACGCGCCCGGGCGCGGGACCGGCGGGTCTGCTGCGGGCGTTCATGCGGCGCAAGCTCGGCGTCCGCGATTCCGCTTCTCTGGACCTCCGGCTGCGGATGGCGGTCGAGACGGGCGAGAGGATGATCGCCTTCGCCTACGCGCAGCCTTCCGCGGAGGAGCGGCGGCGGATCCTCGAGGAGCTGAAGCGGATGCTGGCGCGGTATTTGTTCGACTGACTCCGGCCGGTGACGGCTCAACGGACCAGGTGGCGCAGATACGCCACGTTACGCTTCAGATCTTCTTCCCTGTTTTTGGAGGGCGCGCCGGTTTCGAGCACGAGATAGCCGCGCCAGCCGATTTCGTAGAGCACGCGGACCGCGCCCGCCACGTCCACGGCGCCCTCGCCCAGATACCCCTTGTCCTTCACATGGATCTGGCAGATGCGCTTGCGGCCGAGCAGGCGCAGCTCTTCGAGCGGATCCACGCGATAGAGGTTGGTGGCGTTGCCGATGTCGTAGTAGATCTGCAAAGCGGGCGAGCCCACGGCGTCCAGGATGCGGAGGTCGTCTTCGGCCCGGATCGTGTTCTCGAACCCGAGGATGACTTTGGCGCGCTCGGCCTCGCGGGCCAGCTCTTTGAGCGGCCCCACGGCCGCGTCCATCTCCTCGCGCGTTTCCAGCGCGCATTTGCCAAAGAAGACGAGCATGAGGATGCGCGCGCCGAGTTGCTTCGTGATCCCGATGCCCTCGATGGCCCAGCGCAGCGCCTCGCGGTCGTTCTTCAGGCAGTGGGCGTGGAGGATGTCGATGTAGGTCGAAATGATGGGCACGCGGTGGAGCTTCGATGCGGCCAGGAAGGCGCGCTGGCGCTCCGGCGAGGCCATCACCAGATGGCCCGCGGTGGTCTGGCGGCCGAGCGTCACCTGGATCCCCTCGCAGCCCGCGCGCGCCGCCACGGCAACCGAGTCCGGATCCGATGGAGCGAGAGCCACGCCGTCCATGACGCCGATGCGGAGGTTGTTGCCGCGCGCCAGCGCCGCGGAAGCCGGCGCGGCCAGAAGAGCGCGTCTGCTGATTCGCATAGTGCTCAAGCTATCGTTTCTTGCGGATCAGCGCCACCCAGTCGCGCGAACGCTCCGACGGGGGCAGCCCGAGCCAGCGCCGCCCCTTGCCTCCAGCAAGTTCCCGCACGTCTCCCTGCATCAGCTCGCCGCCCGTGCGCGGATTGAACCAGTGGACGGTGTATTCGCCTTCGGGCAGCCCGATCTGCACGGAGCCTCCGCGGGGGAGCTGGAGGGCATAAATCTCGCCGGTCTTGGCCAGGATGCGCGCGGGCGAGCCGTCGGCGACGCGGAAGGGCGGCACGACAGGCTCCATCTCCCAGAACGGCAGGTAGCGGTGGAAGAACTCGAGCGCAATGCGCGTCTGGTCCCACATGCGGCCGCGCGACCGCCAGTCTTCGCAATCGAGATCCATGTGCGGGAAGCGGTAGCCGAAGTACCACTCGACGCCCGCGCCGCCGCCCATGAGGTTGCCCCAAAGAGCTTCAATGCGCGGGATATCGTGATCGGGGTCTTCGCTGTCGGGCAGCACGCCCATGTCGGCGGGGGACTGCTCGTCGTGGAAGATGACCCATTTGCGCCCAGCCTCCGCGCTGCGGCGGCGGAGTTCCACGGCTTCCTCGTGGTAAAGCGCCATGTCGGACTGGATGGAGCTGACGTCGAAGTGCGGATCGCCGAGAATGCCGTTGTAGAAGCGCCGCGCGGCGTTCAGATGGGTGTGGACGCCGATGGGGTGGCCGTAGGGGTCGATGCCGCGGATCCAGGCGGCGATGGCCTTGCGGTCGGGGTCGGGGGTGTTGTTCTCCTCGCCGAGGTTCCAGACAAGCGCCGGATGATGGGCGAAGCGGGCGGCGAGCTCGCGCAGGTAGAGCTTGCGGACATTGTTGAGGCCGGGGCTGCCGCCGAGCCTGTGGTCGTTCTCGGTCTCCTGGGTGATGACGTGCAGCATGAGTCCGAGCCTGGTCATATGGGAGAAGACGATCTCCCACTGGGCGAGCTTGCTGGTGTCAAAACGGTCGCGCACGTCCGGGGCGGTCCAGGGCCAGGTGTCTTTGCCGTCGCCGCCATCGATGTTGTAGGTCAGGAAATAGACGCTGTTCATTCCCTTGGAGGCGAGGTAATTCAGAGCGCCAATAATGCCTTTCCCTTTTGATTTCTGCCAGACGGGGTCGCCGGGCTTCCAGTCACGCACGTGGGGCTCGTAGCGATGCACAAATGGCTTGCCGGTGCTGCTCTGGCCCTCATTGAAGCGGGCGTCGAGATCATGGGTGCCGTCGAATTCAAAATAGGCGAGAAAATTCTCGGGACTGTCGGCGCCGCCTTTCAGGAAATACTCGCCAGTTCCGGCAAATTTCAGGTAGTGTTCTCCCGTGTATTTCAGCAGCCCGCGGGCGCGGAAATCAGGCGCTTTCCTGTCTGTAGGGCCAACCGTGAAGCGGCCCTGGGCGCCGTCGAAGCCCGCGGGCGCGCCGGCGTCCGGGGCGGGGTCGATGGCGATCCACGAGCCCGTGCGGAACGAGGCGCGGAATGTCCATTCGCCCTCGGCGTCGGGCATGAAGTGCGCCTGCCAGACGCGCCCGGCGGTGGCGGAGGTCTCCGCGGCGTTGCCGTCGGCGGCGTAGAAGCCATGGACACGGATCGTGCGTCC
This sequence comes from uncultured Bryobacteraceae bacterium, assembly GCA_937920635.1. Taxonomy (GTDB): domain Bacteria; phylum Acidobacteriota; class Terriglobia; order Bryobacterales; family Bryobacteraceae; genus JANWVO01. Next base: position 120,740 of record CAKZUE010000017.1, on the reverse strand, counting down.
GCTTCCCGAGTGGCGGAAGTCCACCGTGAGGCGGTAATCGGTGAACGGATTCGGGGTGGCGTCCTCGGATGTCTCCGGTCCCTGAAACGAGACCGTGACCCGGTGCCACAGTTTCAAGTCTCCCGATACCTGCTGGGCGCCGAGCAGGGCGGGCAGGGCGAGAAAGCACAGGGTGCGAATCAGCATTTCACCTCCTGAAGACTGGAACCGCCATCATATCGAAGTCCGGAATCGCATAGAATCGGGGCGTTGTGACGCACTTAATGAAGCTGCTGCCGGGAGCGGTTTTCTTGGCGTTCATCGCCCTGGGCCAGCCGGTGGTTCGCGAGGACAGATACGAGGGGGCCAGTCATTTCGTCGTGAAAGCGGGCGGGGTGGAGTGGTGGTACGATGCCGCAGGCGGCGGCTTCAGCCGCATCGTGGACCGCGATGGACGCGACTGGATCGGATTCCGGCGCGAACCGTGGAATGTGACGCCGGCATCGGCGGCGTCGTCCTACCGAGGGCTGCCGAACCTCGTGTTCGGAGGCGAGAGGTCCGGCGCAGGGCATCCGGGGTTCAGCCGGTGCCGGAGCCGGATCGAGGCAGGCGGCATTGTCACGGAGACGGCGGACGGCGCGTGGCAGTGGCGCTGGAGCTTCCGGGACAATCACGCCGAGTTGCGGCTGGAAAGGAAGGGGCCCGAGCCGTACTGGTTCCTGTACGAGGGCGTGCCGGGCGGCCGGTATGCGCCGGCGCGCTGGTACTGGGGCCACGCGGAGGCGGGGCCGTTGCGCGAGTTGCCCGATTTTCCCGGCGGCGGACGCGCGCTGGGCGAGTGGGCGTGGGCCTATTTCGGCTCGGACGACGCGCCGCGCGTGTTCTGGGTGGCGCGGGCCGCGAACAATCCCGCTCCTGCCTCGTTTGGCGTGATGGGCAGCAGCAAGGCAGGGCTGGAAGCGCCAGACGGGATGACGGTGTTCGGCTTCGGCCGCGCGCGCGACGCACAGCCGCTGCTGGAGGGCGTTCCGGCTGTGTTCCTGTGCGGATTCAGCGAGAGGAAGATCCGCGATGCGCGGGACCACCGCCGCCTGGCGCGGCAGATCGAAGCGCTGCGGCGGAAAGCGCAGCCGCGCTGAAAGCTGCGCGGCTCAGGGGTGCAGTTCGAATTCGAACGGCAGCACCAGCGGGCCGCCGGTCTCGGTGACGGTGGTGTTGGAAACCTGCAGGCGGATCGCAACGCGCCCGGGCGATTTGGGGGCATCGCGGTTCAGCCGAATCTGAAGAATCGTGGTGGAGCGCGGCGCCACTGTCACGGGCTGCACCTGCATCCAGGAGGGGGCCTCGGCGGGCTTGAGTTCGAACGCCAGCGCGGACTCGTTGACCAGCGGAAGTCCGTTGTACCAGAAGCCCGGCGTGAAGCGCACCTCGCGCGGGGCGGCCAGACAGGCGCGGGCGAGCGTCTCCAGCCACTCCTGTTTGCCGATCAGGCGGCGCCCGCCGTCCCAAGCGACGGTGCGGCCGGCGTGCAGGGCTTCGCGCAGTCCCTCCACGCTGCGCTCCCTGGCAAATATGAGGTTCATCGTACGCGGTTCATCAGGCAGCGAGGCGTTGTGGATGTCGGAATTGCCCATCACGGTGAGCCCGTGCTGGCCGATCCACTGCCGCGCCTCTTCGTAGTAAACGGGGCCGTTGAGCAGTTCGATGCCCTGGAAAAGCTTGTCGGAATAGGCCGTGGCGATGACCGGCCACCACTGGGCGCGGCCTTTCCACCCGGGGTGGTTCCAGAAGGAGAAGGCGCCCTGTTTGCGGGCCTCCGTCAGGGCGGTGATGAGTTCCTTGCCGCGGAAGGCGTTGTGGTCTTTGATGAAGAGCGCGTTGAAGTGGATGTCGCCCTTGGTGATCTCGACGCCGGGCACGATGAGGATGCCGAGCCCCTCGGCGATGGGACGGGCGATCTCGTAAGGGCGCGAGAGATCCATGCTGACGTCCTTCTCGTTGGGCCGGTAGTCGTCGTGGTCGGTGATGGAGATGGCGTCGAGGTCTTCGCGCCAGGCTTCCATGACGCGGGTGACGGGCCAGACCTGGCCGTCGGAGAAGACGGTGTGCATATGGAGGTCGGCCTTGAGGATGAGATACCCGCCCGCTTTGGGCATCGGGCGGTGGCGGCGGACCATCTCCTGCTGGGCGTGCAGCAGGGGCAGCGCGGCGAGCGCGAGGAGAAGGGCAGACAGGCAGCGTCGCAGTGGGAACATACTTCACCCATACCACTCGGCGATGACAGAGTCGTGAATGCCGTGCCTGACTCCGAACCGGCGCCTTGCCGCCGCTGATATCCTAGGGATTTCACCGTTCTCAGGAGGTTCCTCATGCTTCGCGTCGGCATCATCGGCACGGGCGCCATCAGCTATAAGCACGCCCAGGCTTACAACAACATCGGCTACAAGGTCACCGCCTGCACGGACATCTCGCGCGAGGCGGGCGAGAAATTCGCCGCCCAGCACGGCTGCCGGTTCGTGCCCTCCTACGAAGAGCTGTGCCAGGACCCGGAAGTGGATTTCGTGGATGTCTGCACGTTCCCCGATTTCCGCCTTCAGCCGCTGGAGATCGCGGCGAAGCATGGCAAGGCGGTGCAGGTGCAGAAGCCGATCTCGACCAACCTCGAGACGGCGCGCAGGATGATCGAGGTGGCGCGCGAGGCGGGCATCGTGCTCGGCGTCGTCAGCCAGCACCGCTTCGACGATTCGACGATCTTCGTGAAGAAGGCCATTACACAGGGCAGGCTGGGCCGGATTCTCCAGGCGGATGCCTACGTCAAGTGGTGGCGGAGCGAGGCGTATTATTCGCGGCCGATCAAAGGCAGTTGGGCGGTGGAAGGCGGAGGCGCGTTGATCAACCAGGCGGTGCACCAGGTGGACGTGCTGAATTATCTGACGGGCGGCGTCCAGGAGGTGTTCGGTTACTGGCAGCTGGGCGCGCGGCACAAGATCGAGAGCGAGGACGTGATCTGCGCGGTGATGAAGTACGTGAGCGGCGCGACCGGCGTGATCCAGTCGTCGACGGCGTTCTGGCCGGGCTATCCGGAGCGGATCGAGATCCACGGCACCAAGGGCACCTGCGTGTTCACGGGCGACAAGCTCACCACGTGGGACGTGGAGAACGACGAGGGAGAGCCTGCGCCGGTGGAGATGCAGGTCATGAGCGGCGCCAGCGACCCGATGGCGATTCCGCTGACACCCTTCGAGCGGCAGTTCCTCGATTTCGGCCAGGCGGTGAAGAACCGCACCCAACCGCTGGTTTCCGGCGAGGAGGGGCTGAAGGCGCTCGAGATCGTGCTCGGGGTATACGAGAGCTGCCGCAGCGGGCGCCCCGTTCGGCTGGCAGGCGCATGAGTTGGACCGAAGTCCGCATTCCGGCCACGAGCGCCAACCTCGGGCCGGGCTTCGACGCCCTGGGCATGGCGCTGAGCATCTATCTCGAATGCCGCTTCCGGCCTTCGGAGACGCTGAAGATCCGCGCCGAAGGCCGTGACGCGCACCTGATCAGCCTGGAGGAGGACAATCTGATCTGGCAGACGGCGCTTCAGGTGGCGGCGCACGTGGGCAGGCCCATGCCCGGCATCGAGCTCGAGATCCGCAACGACATTCCTGTTGGCAAGGGCCTCGGATCGTCGGCGGCGGCGCTGGTGGCGGGCGTGGTGATCGCCGACGAGATCCTGCAACTCGAGTGGGACCGTCACAGGATCCTGGACGAGGCGGCGCGGATCGAAGGCCATCCGGACAACGTCAGTGCGGCGGTGCTGGGCTCGATCGTGGCCAGCGCCATCGACAGCGAAGGCGTGACGCGCGCCGTGCGGATGCAGTTGCCGGCGCGGTACGGGGTGGCCATCGTGGTGCCGGACTTCATCCTGCCCACCAGCGAAGCGCGCGCGGTGCTGCCTGGCACGTACTCGCGGGAAGACGCCGTGTTCAACATCCAGCGCTCGGCGCTGCTGATCGCGGCGATGCTGACGCAGACGACGGACGCGTTCCATGAAGCGTTGATGGACCGCCTGCACCAGCCATACCGCGCGCCGCTGGTGCCCGGGCTCGAGGAGATGCTCAGGCTGCGGGCGCCGGGGCTGCTGGGGTGCGCGCTGTCCGGAGCGGGGCCGAGCGTGCTGGTGTTCTACGAGCGCGGCCATGAAGCCGTGATCGAAAGAATGCGCGAGATTTTCCTGCGCCACGGGCACGCGAGCGAGATCCTTCCAGCCCATATTCCCGACCACGGATACGACCTGATGCACGGTCTGTGAGGGCCCCGGGGAGGTCCGGGAAACCACCTCGCACCGGTGGGGGGACCGCAGGTGCGGGAGGGGCGTGCGGAAACGCCTCGGGATTCAACGACATACAGTATGTTGAAGATTTCCCTTGACTGACCACAAGATCTTGGGGTAATGTTTCCATTGCCCCCCAAGATAGCCGGACAGACGGGCATTCATCTCCGGGGAGATCTTCGGGACAATGGAAACAGGAGAAATCGGATGGGACAGCTGAGCGTTGATGTCGCGTCGCAGGCGCGCACTCCAAGGAGGAACCTGCGGAAAGAGGAACGGATGGGGGTGTCATTCCCCCGGTATTTCACGGCGCGGCTGGAGCCGGGCAAGACGCCGTATGACGAAATCCGCTGGGAGCTGCGCACCGCCACCATTGGCAACGACAAGGGCGCGGTGATCTTCGAGCAGAAGGACGTGGAGGTGCCGGCGGACTGGTCGCAGACGGCGACCAACATCGTCGTGTCGAAGTACTTCCACGGGCGCCTGGGCACGCCGGAGCGCGAGACGAGCGTCAGGCAGCTGGTGCACCGCGTCGTGGACACGATCACGGAGTGGGGCATCGAGGGGCGCTACTTCCGCTCGCTCGAGGATGCCGCCAACTTCCGCAACGAGCTGGCGCACCTGATGCTGACGCAGAAGGCGTGCTTCAATTCGCCGGTCTGGTTCAACGTAGGCGTGAAAGAGGAAAACCGCGGCTACGGCTGGTACTACGACGAGGCGTCGGACACGGTCAGGAAGCTCGACCGGAGCGTCCACAAGCCGCAGTGCTCGGCGTGCTTCATCAACTCGGTGCAGGACTCGCTGGAGTCGATTCTGGAACTGGCCAAGACCGAGGGCATGCTGTTCAAGTTCGGCTCGGGCACGGGAACGAACCTGTCGGCGCTGCGGGAGGAGAACTGCCCGCTGTGGGGCGGCGGGCGGGCTTCCGGCCCGCTGTCGTTCATGAAGGGCTTTGACGCGTTTGCGGGCGTGATCAAGAGCGGAGGCAAGACGCGCCGCGCGGCGAAAATGGTGATCCTGAACACGGACCATCCCGACATCGAGCAGTTCATCTGGTGCAAAGCGAAGGAGGAGCGGAAGGCGCACACGCTGATCGAGGCGGGCTACGATCCGAGCATCGACGGCGAGGCGTATTCGTCGATCTTCTTCCAGAACGCGAACAACAGCGTGCGCGCCACCGACGACTTCATGAAGGCGGTGGTGGAAGACGCCGACTGGTGGACGCGTTCGGTAGTGAGCGGCGAGCCGGTGAAGAAATACCGCGCGCGCGACCTGATGCGGGCGATCGCCGAAGCCACCTGGCAGTGCGGCGACCCGGGCATGCAGTTCGACACGACGATCAACCGCTGGCACACGTCCAAGAATTCGGGCCGGATCAACGCCTCCAATCCGTGCTCGGAATATATGTTCCTGGACGATTCGGCCTGCAATCTGGTGTCGGTGAACCTGCTGAAGTTCCTCAACGCGGGCGGCAAGTTCGACGTGGAGGCGTTTCGCCACGCGGTGGACACGGTGATCCTGGCGCAGGAGATCATCGTCGACAATGCGAGCTACCCGACGGAGAAAATCGCGCGGAACTCGCATGACTTCCGGCCGCTGGGGCTGGGCTTCGCCAACCTGGGCTCGCTGCTGATGTCGCTGGGCGTGCCCTACGACAGCGACGCGGGGCGCGCCTGGGCGGGCGCGGTTTCGGCGATCATGACCGGCCAGGCGTACCTGACGAGCGCGCGGATTGCGGAGAGCGTGGGGCCTTGCCCCGGCTTTGCCGTCAATGAAGAGCCGTTCCTGGAAGTGATCCGGATGCACCGGGACGCGGTGAACGGGATCGACTCGAAGCTGGTGCCGCCGGCGATGTTCGAGGCGGCGCAGCAGGTGTGGAAGGCGGCTTATGAGATGGGCCGCCGCACGGGATACCGCAATTCGCAGGTGACGGCGATCGCCCCCACGGGCACGATCGGCTTCATGATGGACTGCGATACGACGGGCATCGAGCCGGACCTGGCGCTGGTGAAGTACAAGAAGCTGGTGGGCGGCGGCGTGATCAAGATCGTGAACAACACGGTGCCGTCGGCGCTGATCCGGCTGGGATACAGCCCGGAGCAGGTGGAAGAGATCGTCCGCCACATTGACGCGACGGGCACGATTGAAGGCGCGCCGCACATCAAGCCGGAGCATGTGGCGGTGTTCGACTGCTCCTTCAAGGCGCCCAATGGCACGCGCTTCATCCACCACATGGGCCACATCCGCATGATGGCCGCCGTGCAGCCGTTCATCTCGGGGGCGATCTCGAAGACGATCAACATGCCCGAGGAGAGCACGGTGGAGGACATCATGAACGCCTACATCGAGAGCTGGAGGCTCGGGCTGAAGGCCGTGGCGATTTACCGCGACGGCTCCAAGCGGGCGCAGCCGCTCAGCTCCGGCAGCTCGAAGGGCGAGAAGAAAATGGCGGGACCCGGGCCGGCGCGCGTGGAGGAACGGATCGTCTACCGCCCGAAGCGGAACAAGCTGCCTGACGAGCGGCAGTCGATCACGCACAAGTTCTCCATCGGCGGCCATGAGGGCTACATCACGGTGGGCCTGTATGAAAACGGCCAGCCCGGGGAGCTGTTCATCACCATGGCCAAGGAGGGCTCGACGATCTCCGGCCTGATGGACAGCTTCGCCACCGCTGTCAGTTACGGCCTGCAATATGGCGTGCCGCTGAAGTTCTTTGTCGATAAGTTCAGCCACGTGCGGTTTGAACCGTCGGGCTTCACCAACAATCCGCAGATTCCTTACGCGAAGTCCATCATGGACTACATCTTCCGCTGGCTGGCGCTGAAGTTCATCGGGCCTGGGGCGGTGGAGGCGCCGGAGGCGGGTGACGCTGTGAAGCTGCGGCCTACTGAACCGGAGCCGCAGCAGAAGCTCCAGTTCGTGCCCGCCGACGGGATGGAAGACGCACCTGCCTGCTCCGATTGCGGAAGCATCATGATCCGCAACGGCTCGTGCTACAAGTGCGAGAACTGCGGCACGACGTCGGGTTGCTCCTAAGGCGGTTGCCCGCAGCCTGCTAGGGAAACGCCGCCCCCCGCGGGGCGGCGTTTTTCCATGATGGGGTTGAGTACACTGCCGGATGCCCGGCCTCGCGGGGGTGGACGAACGATAAGCGGAGGTGATCCATGGAACCGCTTCTGTTGCTGGGCATTCTGATCGTGGGCCTGCTGTTGGGGGCTCTGCTGGCCGGGTTCCTGCTCCGGTCCGGATCAGCCTCACCGGCGGGCGGCGACGTTGAGGCTGCCGAGCTGAAGGCGCGCCTCGAAGAACGGGACGGGCAACTGGAGCGGCTGGAGCAGGCGCTGGCTGCCAAGGAGGACCTGGCATCGGACCTTCGCCGGGAGCTCGAAGAGCGGAAGGTGGCCGAAGCCGGGCTGCGCGCGCAACTGGAGGCCGAGCGGACGCAGCATGACGAGAAGGTCGAGTTGCTGAAGCAGGCCCAGCAACAGATCGAGGAGCAGTTCCGCTCGCTGGCCACCCGGGCGCTGGCGCAAAACAACGAAAGCTTCCTGCAACTGGCCGGTCACAATCTCGACGCGCGGCTGAAGACGCTGGACGAGATGCTGAAGCCGTTGCGGGAGCGGATCGACACGCTGAACCGGGACAGCACGGAGCTGCTGGCCGGCCTGGCCCGGCAGATGGAGCTGCTCCAGCAGAGCCAGCAGCAGGCGTCGGAGGAGACGCGGAAGCTGGCCGCGGCGTTGCGGACGCCCGCGGTGCGCGGCCGGTGGGGCGAGATGCAGCTGCGCCGCGTCGTCGAGATGGCGGGCATGGTCGAGTACTGCGACTTCGAGGAGCAGGTCTGCGTGGATGCCGAGGGCGGACGCCTGCGTCCGGACATGATCATCCGGCTGCCGAACGAGCGGGTCATCGTCGTGGATGCCAAGGCGCCGCTGGCCGCGTATCTGGATTCGCTGGATGAAGAGGACGAAGCCAAGCGGCAGGAGAAGCTGGCCGACCACGCCCGGCAGGTCCGCGCCCACGTGCAGCGATTGTCGGCCAAAGCGTACTGGGAGCAGTTCGCACAGGCGCCGGACTTTGTGGTGGCATTTCTCCCTGGCGAGACGTTTTTCAGCGCCGCCCTGGCAAAGGATCCGGAGCTGATCCAATTTGGCGTGGACAACCGGGTGCTTCTGGCCACGCCGACGACGTTGATCGGGCTGCTCAAAGCCGTGGCCTACGGCTGGCGGCAGGAGCGGCTGGCGCGCAACGCGCAGGAGATTTCGGATCTGGGGAAGGAGCTGTACGACCGGCTGCGGGTGTTTGCGGGCTACTTTGTTGGCGTGCGCGGCGGGCTGGAGCGGGCGGTGGAGGCGTACAACCGCGCCGCCGGGTCGCTGGAAAGCCGGGTGCTGGTGAGCGCCCGGCGGTTCCGGGACCTGGGCGCAGCCAATGGGCACGAGCTGCCTGAGGCCGAGGCCGTCGGGCGGGCGATCCGGAGCCTTCAGGCGCCGGAGGCGGATCCGTTCGGCTGAGCCCCGGGCGGCGGCCGCAGCGACAAAACGGGGCGGAGAGGTTTCAAACGTTTCCTTCCTTTTCCGTTTCTGGCGTCCGGCCCTGCAGGGTTCAGGTGCGGGTCAGGCCGAACTCTTTCAGGCGGTACTGGAGCGTGCGAAGGCTGATGCCGAGCTCGCGGGCGGCGTGGGTGCGGTTGCCGCCGTGGCGGCGCAGGGCTTCCTCGATGGCCTTGCGTTCGAGCACATGCACGTTGAGAGTGTCCGCGGCGGCGGGATCCAGCGCCTGAGGGGCGGCGAAGGGCAGATGCCGGGGCAGGATCTCGCCATCGCCGAGGATGGCGGCGCGCTCAATCGCGTTTTCCAGCTCCCGGACGTTGCCCGGCCAGGCGTGGGACCGGAGCAGCAACCTGGCCGCCTCGCTGAGGTGCAAGCCCGGTTTGCCGAATTTGGCTGCGGCGGAGGCGAGAAACTGCTCTGCCAGGACATCGATATCGGCGGGGCGGTCCCGCAGCGGAGGGATTTCGATGGGAAAAGCGCTGAGCCGGGCGAGCAAGTCCGGCTCGAGGCGCCCTTCGTGCGCCCCTGATTCCAGATCGTGTTCCGTGGCGGAAATAAACCGTACGTCAGCCGGGAGGAGTTCAACTTCCCCGGAGCGTTGAAAACGCTCTTCGCGCAACACCCGCAGCAGCCGCAACTGCACCGAAGGCGGCAGATCGCCGACATTGTCGAGGAACACTGTGCCGCCCCGCGCCCGCTCCAGCGCGCCCTGCCTCTGCCCCGTTGTGCCAGCGAACGCGCTGCGCTCCGGTCCGAACAGTTCGACTTCAACCAGGGCGGGCGAGAGCGACGCGCAGTGGACGGTGACAAAGGGCTTGCCCGCGCGGCGGCTGTGCAAATGGATGCAGCGGGCGAGGATCTCCTTGCCAACGCCGGTTTCGCCGATCAACATCAGGGGAATGTCAGCCGGGGCGGCTTTGCCGAGCAGGTCGAGCACGTGCAGCATCCGCGGATCCCGCGCCACCATGGAGCCGCAGAGGCCGGGCGTGGCGCGCGGTGCGTCTCCGCCGCCGGCCGAGTTGGCAGCGATTGAGGCCAGAAGAGTGATCGCCCGCCGAACCGTGCGCCTCAACGGCGCCGGGCTCTGGAGGGGCTTCTCCAGGTAATCCAGGGCCCCGCGGCGGAGAGCCTCCAGCGCGGCGGCCATCGTGCCGATCTCCGTCAACAGGATGAACCCCGAGCCGGGCTGCGCCTCCTGGCAGATGCGCTGCACCAGAAGTCCGTCGCCGTCCGGCAGCTTGAGCTCGCAGATCACCAGATCGAAGCGGCGCTGGCGGAATGCGCTTTGTGCCGAGGCGACGTCCGGAGCCTGGGAGACCTCGTAGCCGTCGCTTTTCATCACGGTGGCAAGCTGTTGGCGCAGTAACGGGTCAGCTTCCACCAGCAGGATCAAACCCGCAGCCCGATTGCCCTGTTGCATCGCTTCAACTGCATGATGCAGAACTTGCACGGCGCGTGACCGCCGGCAAGTCAGCGGCCGATCTTCTACGGCCGGGATGAGGCGCAGTGGGGCCGTGACAACCGCCGGGCAGAATATATTCGGTTGCTTCTCAATAGGTTATGGGCGTCGGCCCAAGCTGGGGGAGCTCCCTTTCTCTAGTGTCGCCTCAGGCTGGCCCCTGTGGGGCTGGCTCAGAAAGGAGGCGGCATGGACGGTTCCCCGATCGTGATCATCTTCCCCTCAGACTTTTGCTGAGAGTAGTTCCCCCTGGCGGGGACTATTCCCGACGGAAGATGGCGTGAGCTGGTAGATGAGAATTCCCAGGCGTAGGTCTGGAGATCCCCCAAGGGATTCTGATATAGTCACTGAGGGAGGGTACTAAAAGTTCTAGTACCCTCCCCGGCGGTTCTCTCCGTCCGCGACGCGGCTCAGGCAGTCGAAACTGGAAGCTCGGGATGGTCCTCGGTTCTGCACTCCTTCTGCTTTCCACCGGCCCGTCGGCCGTTGTCCTGCCGCCTGCGCCGCCCTGTTCCCCTGCGGTCACGCTTGAGGCAACCTCCGCGGAAGGCGCCAGGATGCTGGCGTTGAGCCGGTATCGGGAAGCGGCGATTCTGTCTCAATGCGCGGCGGCGAAAGCCAAAGCGGAGCACAACCAGCCGCGGCTGGCCATGGCGCTCAACAATCTGGGCGTGGCGTGGCTCTATCAACAGAACTACCGGCAGGCATACGGAGTCCTGCAGGAGGCGCGGGCGCTGTCGCACAGTCTTCACCTGGCGGAGATCGAGGCGGGCACATGGTCCAATCTGGCAACTCTCTATGGGATGCTGTCCGCATGGCCAGCGGCCGACCATGCGCTGGAACAGGCGCTGGCGCTGATGCCCCCGGACAGCCGGTTCCGTCCGGCCGTGCTGGCGCAGCGCGTGCGGCTGGCGGCGAGGCGGACGGATCTGAAAGAGGAAGTCTTCAGCCGTTTGTGGCGAGAGGCCATGGATCAGGCGGACAACCAGGGCGACTGGCAGGTTCAGCGTCACCTTTGGGATGAACTGGCCAAGCACCACTTCGAAGCTGGCCGCCTGGACCGGGCGGAGGCCGCGCTGGCCAATTCGTTCCGTCTCGTGCTCGTGCACCGGTTGCCAGATCCGGAGTCGCTGTGGATGCTGGCCGGGCGGCTGCGGCTGGCGCAAGGACGCCCGGCGGAGGCGCTGCAGTGGGTGGGCCGGGTGCGGGCTTCGAACGCCGCCGGGCAAAACCCGGTTAACTTCCTTCGTCTGGCGGCTACGGAAGCCCGGGCGGAAGCAGCCGTGCACGGCGCCGGAAGCGCACTGGCGGTCTGCCGCCGCAGTTGGCCGCATGCCCTGGCCTGGCGGCATGCCGTGCTTTCAGACCCGGCGGTCGAGCTCGCTGCCGACATTGCGATGACGGAGCTGGTGGACGAATACGCAGCAGCAGCCCTGCTGGACCCGGGAGGCCGCGCAGGCAGCGTGGAAGCCTGGGCCGCCGTGGAGCAAAGCCGGGCGCTGGGCATGCTGCGGCGGAAGCAACGCCGGGCGGCAGCCGATTCAGAGACCGGAGGCGCCACGCAACAGCGTCTGGTGGCGCTGCAGGGATCTGGACAGGTTGCCCGCATGCCTGCAAAGTTGGCCCCGTCCGCCGCCGGCGAGCCGGTTGCGGGACCCGCCTCGCCGCTACAGCTCCTGCGGCGGGTTCAGCAGAGTCTGACCCCGAGACAGACGCTGTTCACCTTCTGGCTGGGCGCCGGACAATCCGTGCTGTGGGGGGTAAGCCGGGAATCATTCGTAGCGGTCAGGCTCCCAGCCCGGAAGGATCTGACGCGGGAATTCCGCCGCTTCCGGGAGGAGATTGAGCGGAACGGAGACGCGGGCGTGCTGGCGAGCCGGCTGTACGCAGCGACGTTCGGACAGGCGCCGCCGCAAATCACAGACCGGCCCGAATGGCTGATCTCCGCCGACGAGGAGCCGCTGACCATGCCGCTGGCGGCGTTGCGCATGCCTGGCGCACCGGCTGTCCGCCTGGGGGAAGCGCGGGCCGTGTCGTTCCTGCCGTCGGCGCTGTGGCTGTTTGAAGCCGGCGAGCTTCACGCGCCGCGCAACCTGCTTGCCGTGGGAGGGCTCGTCCACAACGCGGCAGATCCCCGCTGGCAGGAGCCCGGAGCGCCCTCTGCACGGGCGGGCGGACGTCCCTCCAGAGCCGCGCCACGCCGCATCCCGGCGCCGGCGGCCGAGTTTGAGCTGCCGGCGCTGCCAGGCAGCGCGCGCGAAGTGGAAGTGATCTCCAGCCTCTGGAAACAGCAGGGCTTTCAGGCACAGCGGTTGGACGGGTTCCAGGCGACTGATTCCGCCATCCGGAGGGTCATCGGCCAGGGCTGGACTGACCTGCATTTTGCCACGCATGTTCTGCCCGCTCCCGAGCCCCGCACATACCGCTTCGCCGACGAGCCCGGGTCGGCGGCTCCCCCGCTGATCCGCTTTCCAGCCGGCGAATCATTTCTGGCCCTATCGCTCCGGCGTGACGGAGTGCGGGAAGGGTTGACGGAGCGCGACGTGGCGAGCCTCAGGCTGGGCGGAGCCCGCGTGGTTCTCAACGGCTGCTCCACCGGAGACGGAAGCGCCCAAAGGGGCGCCGGGTTGTCCAGCTTTGCCAACGCCTGGCTGGCGGCCGGGGCGCAGTCGGTGGTGGCCAGCCTATGGCCCGTTGGGGACGACGGCTTCTTCTTCGAGACGTATTACCGGGGGCTGCTCCAGGGCGCCCGGCCGGCGGCTGCTTTGCACGCCGCCCAGGTTGCTATGATCCGCAGCGGGACGTGGCGCTCCCAGCCCCGTTACTGGGCTGCCTATTTCCATCTCGGGAAGGACTGACCGGACATGCCGCACCAGCCTGATGCCCAACGTCACGGCAGCCCGAAGGAAGGGTTCAACTCCGATGCAGACCTGGGGCCTAATCCTTCCGACTCCCCCGTCTCCGTCCGCTGGACGCCTCTGGTGGAGGGCGCGCGCGACGGGGACAGCGCCGCCATTGAGGAGCTGTACCGCTTGCTGGCGCGCGGCATCCGCTTCTTTTTCTGCCGTCACCTGGGGCCGCAGGAACTCGACGACCGCGTCCACGATACCTTCCTGATGATTGTGAGGTCCATTCAGAACGGCGGACTGCGGGAGCCCGAGCGGCTGATGGGCTTTGTGCGCACCATAGTGCGGCGGCAGATCGCTGCCTATATCGAAGAGAGCGTGCTCGCCCGGCGGGAAAGCGCAGAACTGGAAGTCACCAACAAGGTGGCGGACCACCGTCATGACCCGGAACAGCGCCTGCTGCGGGAGCAGCGCGTGCAGCTCATGCTCCAGGTGCTGCGCAGCATTTCGCCCCGCGACCGGGAGATCCTCACCCGCTTCTACCTGTATGAGCAGACGCAGGAGCAGATCTGCCAAGAAATGGGGCTCACCGAGACGCAGTTCCGGCTGCTGAAATCCCGGGCCAAGTCCCGGCTTGCCGAACTCGGGCGCCGCCGGCTGATCGCCAGTCCCGTGCTCCGGATCCTGAGGCGCGACGCGAAAGCCTGAAGGGGGCGGCAGGCGGATTTCCCCACCCCCGTGTCTGATTTCTGACATGCCAGTTTGATATAGTGAAAACGATCCGCGCTGCGGCCTGCAGGCGAGGCGGCAGCGCGGCCGAACCGGCTCAGAAACGGCCGCCACCTCAAGTTCTGTCACACGGAGCACATCATGAAGTACGGCTTGCAGATCCCTTCCTCGGGCGCGCTGGATTTCCTCAGCCTCGGCGCTCTGGTGCATCGTCTCGACCCGGGCATCATTCCCTTCCGCAAGGCGTCGGAGTGCCGGATCCACGTCTCCGGCGGCGAGTACAACTGCGCGGCCAATCTCGCTGACTGCTTCGGCCTGAAGACGGGGATCGCCACGGCGATGGTCGACTATCCGATCGGCGACCTGATCGCCGAGCGCGTCCGCGCCATGGGCGTGCGCCCCTTCTACAAACGCTTCAAGCACAACGGCGTCAACGGGCCCAATATGGCCACGGTGTATTCGGATCAGGGTTTCGGCGTGCGCCCGCCGGTGGTCTTCTACAACCGGTCCAACGAAGCCGCCGCCCTGCTCAAGCCCGGAGATTTCGACTGGCAGGCGATCTTCGCCGAGGGCGTGCGGTGGTTCCACTCCGGCGGCATCTTTGCGTCGCTGTCGGAGACGACCGGCGAGGTGATCATCGAAGCCATGCAGGCGGCCAAGGCGGCCGGTGCGGTGACGTCCTTCGATCTGAATTACCGCGCCAAGCTCTGGGGCATCTGGGGCGGGCAGGACAAGGCGGTCACGGTGATCGACCGCATCGTCCGCCACGTCGATGTCCTCGTCGGCAACGAAGAGGATCTGCAACTCGGCCTCGGCATCCCCGGGCCCGAAGTGGCCGCGAAGTCGAAGCTCGATCCTTCCGTCTTCTTCGCCATGATCGGCGACGTGGTCAAGAAGTATCCGAACGTGAAAATCGTGGCCACCACGCTGCGCGAGGTCCACTCCACCAACCATCACAGTTGGAGCGCCGTGGCGTGGATCAATGGCGAAACCTTCCAGGCGCCGACGGCCGAGCTGCCGGTTTACGACCGCGTCGGCGGCGGCGACGGCTTCGCGTCAGGCTTCTTCTACGGGCTGCTCAGCGGCGAGGAGCCGATCGAGGCGGTGAAGCTCGGCTGGGCTCACGGGGCCCTGTTGACCACCTTCCCCGGCGACACCACGATGGCGACCGTGGAGCAGGTGCGCGCCTTCGCCAGGGGCGGCTCGGCGCGGATTCAGCGATAAGATCATTCCGGGGCCGGCGCGGCGCCGGACCCTCGTTCTCAATTGCAATTTTTCCCAGAGGCTCAGCAATCCACATGGCAGAACCACTTTCCGACATTGGTCTCACCGGCCTGGCCGTCATGGGCCAGAACCTCGCACTGAACATTGCGGACCACGGCTTCCGCGTCTCGGTTCACAACCGCACCACCGCCACAATGGAAAAGTTCGTGGCCGAGAATCCGTCCACGCCCGGGGGGCTGGCAGGCTATGCCGGCCTCAAGGACTTCGTGGCCAGCCTGAAGCGCCCCCGCAAGATCATCATCATGGTGAAGGCCGGCGCGCCTACCGACGCCGTGATCGATCAGCTCGTCCCGCTGCTCGAGCCGGGCGACATCATCATCGACGGCGGCAACTCGAACTGGAACGACACGATCCGCCGCGAGCGGGATCTCAAGGCCAAGGGCATCCGCTTCATCGGCTCCGGCGTCAGCGGCGGCGAAGAAGGGGCGCGTTTCGGTCCTTCGCTGATGCCGGGCGGCGAGTATGAAGCGTACAAGGAGATCGAGCCCATCTGGACGGCGATCGCCGCCAAGGTGGATGCCGCCACTGGCAAGCCGCTCACCGGGGCGAAGCCGGGGCAGCCGGTTCAGGGCGGCGTGCCCTGCTGCACCTATATAGGGCCCAACGGCGCCGGCCACTACGTCAAGATGTGCCACAACGGCATCGAGTACGGCGATATGCAGTTGATCTGCGAAGCCTACTGGATCCTGACGCATGTGCTCGGCATGACCGCGCCCCAGTGCAGCGAAGTGTTCGCCGAGTGGAACAGGGGCGT
The DNA here is from genome assembly GCA_937920635.1 of uncultured Bryobacteraceae bacterium. GTDB lineage: Bacteria > Acidobacteriota > Terriglobia > Bryobacterales > Bryobacteraceae > JANWVO01. The sequence continues at coordinate 104,821 of CAKZUE010000017.1, read as the reverse complement.
GCTCGATAGCTTCCTGATCGAGATCACGGCCGACATCCTCCAGCAGAAGGATCCGTACACGGGCGGCTACCTGGTCGACTGCATCCTCGACACCGCCGGCCAGAAGGGCACGGGCAAGTGGACTTCGGTGAACGCGCTCGACATGGGCGTGCCCGCCAATACGATCGCCGAGAGCGTCTTTGCGCGCTTCATGTCGGCAATCAAGGAGGAGCGCGTGGCTGCCTCGAAAGTGCTCCAGGGGCCTGCGGCGGCGAAGTTCGACGGCGACCGGAAGCAATTCCTCGAGGCGATCCACGACGCCCTGTACAGCTCGAAGATCTGCTCCTACGCGCAGGGCTTCCAGTTGATGCGCGAGGCGCAGAAGGAGTACAACTGGACGCTGAAGTTCGGCGAGATCGCGATGATCTGGCGCGGCGGGTGCATCATCCGCGCCCGCTTCCTCCAGAAGATCAAGGAAGCCTTCGACCGCGACGCCAACCTGCCCAACCTGCTGCTCGATCCGTACTTCAAGAGCGAGATCGACCGCTGCCAGACGAACTGGCGGCGCGTGGTGGCCGAAGCCGCGCTGCGCGGCGTGCCTGTTCCGGCCTTCTCCTCGGCGCTTGCCTATTACGACGGCTACCGCTCCGAGCGGCTGCCGGCCAACCTGCTGCAAGGGCAGCGTGACTTCTTCGGCGCGCACACCTTCGAGCGCACCGACCGCCCGCGCGGCAAGTTCTTCCACATCGACTGGCCGGAGCCGTCGCGTCCCATCATCGAAGTCTGAAAAGCTGTGTCCTCCCCGCGGGCGCCGCGGCCTTTGGGCTCCGGCGCCCGCTGTGTTTGTATCCGGCTGCTATGATCGGAACCAGCCTGGAACCATGATCCGAACCTTGCTGCTTCCGGCTTTCGCGGCGATGCTCGCCTCCGCCGCGCCCCCGGACGCCGCGCTCGCGCAACGCATGGCGCGGCTCGCGCTGGACTGCGTCCACCGCGAATATCCGAACAAGATCGCCCACGTGCTGAACTCGGATGCTGATGTCCGGCCGCCACGCGAGCTCACGCCTGCCTTCTACGGCTGCTACGACTGGCATTCGTCTGTGCACGGCCACTGGCTGCTCGTGCGGCTGGCGCGTCTGTATCCGTATGAGCCGTTCGCGCAGGAGGCGCGCCGCGCGCTTTCGCGAAGCCTGACGGCGGAGAACCTGGCGGCCGAGGCTCGATACCTGAGCGGCGCGGGGCGCCAGACCTTCGAACGGCCATACGGGCTGGCATGGCTCCTGCAACTGGCCGCCGAGCTGCGCGAGTGGGATGACGTTGAAGCCCGCCGCTGGCAGGCGGCGCTGGCGCCCCTGGAGGAAGGGGCGGTGTCCCGGCTCATGGCGTGGCTGCCGAAGCTGCCGCGCCCGGTGCGCACGGGCGAGCACTCCAATACGGCTTTCGCTCTGGGGCTCGCGCTGGATTACGCGCGCTCGGCTCGGCGCGCGGATCTCGAGCGGCTGATCGCCGCGCGCATCCGGGATTACTATCAGAAAGACGTTGCCTGCCCGCTCTCGTATGAGCCTTCCGGCGAGGATTTTCTCTCCCCTTGCCTGGCGGAAGCCGACGCCGTGCGGCGGGTGCTCACGCCCGCGGATTTCGCAACATGGCTGCGGCGGTTTCTGCCACGCATCGACATAGAGCCCACGCAGGTGACCGACTTCACCGACGGCAAGCTGTACCATCTGGCGGGATTGAATTTCTCCCGCGCGTGGATGCTGGACGGGATCGCTTCCGCGCTGCCTGCGGCGCATCCGCGGCGCAAGCGGCTTGAGGCGCTCGCGGCGCGGCTCGCAGAGGCGGGCTTCGCGGCGGTCCGCGCCGAGCACTACGAGGGCGGACACTGGCTGGGTTCGTTCGCCGTCTACTACGCCACGCGGCGCGGCATTCCCTCCGCCGCGGCTCCACGATAGACTCGTCAGCGAGGGATGCTCCTGCTGGCCCTATGGCTGCTGGCGCCGCCGGAGGCGCAATCCGCTTATCAGCGAGGACTGGAGCTGTTCGCGCAAAACCGCGCCACGGAGGCCATTCCGCACTTTGCGGAAGCGGCGCGGCTCGCCCCGGACAACGCCCGATACTGGAAGGCGCTGGGCGTGGCGCACGCCAGGATCGAGGACTATCACGGCTCGATCGAGCCGTTCCGGCGCGCCTGCGACTTGGCGCCGCAACTCGAAGACGTCTGTTACTACCTCGGGCGCGCCTACTACGCCGCGGACCTGTACGAGAAGGCCATCGAGCCCCTGAAGCGCGCGCTGCGGCACGATCCCGTGAAAGGGCGCGTGGAAGCCGCGCTGGGGCAGTGCCACGAGGCGTTGATGCAGCCCGTCGAAGCGGAGCGCTGGTTCCGCTCCGCCATCCGCCGCAACGACGCGGGCCGGCAGATGGCGCATCTGGCCTACGCGCGGTTTCTCACGCGGCAGGGACGCGCCGCCGAGGCGGTGCCGGTAGCTGCGGCGGCGCAGCAGCCGGAGACGGCCGAAGCGCGGTTCGAGCTGGCCTTCGCGCTGTCGCAATGCGACCGGCTGGAGGAGGCGCTGCGCGCGGTGGAGCGGGCGCTCGAGCTGAAGCCGGACTACGAAGAGGCGTTCGTGCTGCGGTCGAAGATCCGGGCGCGGCTCACGGTTCCGTCACCTCAATGACGCGCCCGGCTGGCGCATCACGCAGCGTCTGCTTCTTTCCTGTGGGCCAGGTGATTTCGATCTCGTCCGCCCGCGCCGCCTCGCCGATTCCAAAACGCAGCGTCTTCTCGCTCGAGCACTGGTAGCCTGTCGAGGTCGAGACATGGTTGTATTGCGTCAGACCTCCGGCTGAGACGCGCACCTTCGCGCCGATGGCGTCGCGGTTGCTTTGCCTGCCTGTCAGGCGGAACGCGATCCAGTTCCTGCCCTCTCCCATGCGGTTCCTGTAGATCTTGGCCGGCTCGTTCAGCACGCTCACCACGGCGTCGGTGCGCCCGTCGCCGTCCAGATCGCCCAGCGCCACGCCGCGGTGCTGGGCGCGCGAGCCGAACACAACGCTCGAGAACGTCTTGCCACGCTGGTTCAGGAAAAGCTGGTTCTGCTGCCTGGATGCGCGGCTGGAAAACAGTTCCGTATTGTCCTGCACGTCGCCGTTGGCGGTGAAGATGTCCTTCCAGCCGTCGAGGTCGAAATCCGCCACGCCGAGGCTCCAGCCGCTGTGCGGCAGCGACGCCGCGCCGATGCGGCTGCGGTATGTGATGTCCTGAAAGACGCCGTTGCCGAGATTGCGGAACAGGGGGAATGTCTCGTTGGCCAACGCGGTGACGAAGATGTCCGGCCAGCCGTCGTTGTCCAGATCGCGGAACTCCGCGCCCATGGTGGAGAGCACCTTGCCGTCGTCAGCGATGGCGATGCCGGCGGCGTAACCGGCCTCCGTGAACCGTCCGTTGCCTTCGTTGCGGAACAGGAAATTCGGCACGGTATCGTTGGTTACAAGAACGTCCATCAGCCCGTCGTTGTTGTAATCGGCGAAAACAATGGACATTCCCTTGCCAATTTTTGTGGAGATCCCGGCGCTTTTTGAGATATCGGTAAACGTCCCGTCGCCGTTATTCCGCAACAGGGTATTGGCCAGGCCCTCGTAATATTTCGGATGGCAATAGGTCCGATATCCGGCCCTTTTGTCGCCGCAAAACGGCTCGGTTTTGGGATCCCAGACGCAATAATTGACGATGAACAGGTCGAGATCCCCGTCGTTGTCCATGTCGAACCAGCCGGCGGAGATGGGCCAGTGCGTGGCGGGAATGCCTGCCTTTTTCGTGACGTCTTCGAACGTCCCGTCGCCGCGGTTCCGGTACAGGCGGCTGAAGTGGACGCTGGTGACCAGCAGATCCGTCCAGCCGTCGTTGTCGTAGTCGCCCGCCGCCACGCCCATCCCGTAGCCCTCGCCCTGGAGGCCCGCCTTTTCGGTGACGTCTTCGAACCGCCAGTTGCCGAGATTCCGGTAAAGGCGGTTCCACCATTCGGGGCCGGACTTGACCAGAGAAGGCTGTGGCGCGCCGTTAAGGAAATAGATGTCCGGCAGCCCGTCGTTGTCGTAGTCGAACACGGCGATGCCGCCGGGCATGGTCTCGATCTGGTGCTTTTCCGGGGTGGCGGCATTGCGGAGCACGAAGGGCACCGCGCCGGTGAGCTCTTCGAAGGGCTCTGGAAGGGGATTCTGCGCGGCGGCCGAAAGGAGCGCCAGCGCCGCGGCCGCAAGAGCCGCGCATAAACCGGTCCGCCAAGCCTGCCGCTGTGTCATCTCAGGCCCATTGTGCCGCATGACGGGAGACGGTTTCACTTCACGCGCCGCCAGGCGCCGCCTTCTTCCACCTCGATGATCTGCCCCGCCTCGAGCGCCTCGATTTTCTGTTGCACTCCGCTTGGCCAGCGGATTTCGAGAGAGTCGATCTTCCGCCTCGCGCCAGTACCGAAGTGCTGCCTCTTCTGACTGGTGGCGCCAAAACCCTCGCTCCCCTTGACCTCGCGGTAGACGAGCAGGTCTCCGGCGCGCAGCGTCAACTGCGCGCCGATGGCGTCGCGGTTCGACCGCGCCGCCTTCAGATCCACCTGAAGCCAGCCGTTGCGGTTGGCTTTCAGGTTGCGGTAAAAGGCGTTCCTGGCGAAATCGCCAGGATAATGGCCGCCAAGTTGAGCATAGACGTCGAGATCTCCGTCTTCCTCCCAGTCGGCGAATGCGACGCCGTGGCCTTTGTTGCCGGGCCGTTGCCACTTGACGAAGTCCGTCAGGTCGCTGAAGGTGCCGTCCCCGTTGTTGCGGAAGAAACGGTTGGGTTCCAGACGGGACATCTGTGGGTCTCCGACGCCGAAATACAGGTCCAGATAGCCGTCGTTGTCAAGATCCGCCACGCCCGCGCCCATGACGCCGATGGGGAAGTGCAGGCCGGCTTCGAAGGTGACATCGGTGAAAGTGCCATTGCGGTTGTTGCGGAAAAGCCGGCTGGAATCGGGATGGACACGCGCCCTCGGCACGGCGTAATCCACCCGCAAGGCTGTGACCACGGACTCCCATGCGGCCAGGCTCGTCGTGAGAGCGTCGGGATAGCCGTCGTTGTTGTAGTCGAACAGGAAGCAGACGAAGCCGTTGTGCGCGGGCTGCACGAGCCCCGCTTCGCGCGCCACGTCCCGGAACTTCCAGTTGCCGAGGTTGCGATACAGACGGTTGGGCGCGGGATCGAGGCCGTTGATGAGGATGTCGACGAGGCCGTCGCGGTCGTAGTCGCCAAGCGCGAGGCCGATGGCGCCGTATTCGGGCGGCTCCTGGATGCCCGCCTGCCTGGTCATGTTGGTGAACGTGCCGTCGCCGTTGTTGCGGTAGATCTGCGGGACGCTGCCGTCCTTCAGCACGCCGTTGGCGACGGCGAGGTCCAGCCAGCCGTCATTGTCGAAATCCGCCCACAACGAAACAAAACCGTTGCCCATGTCGCCGGCGCCGGATGTGTCCGTCACATCTTGAAAGCGCCCCCCGGTATTGCGGAACAGGCGGTTTTTCATCGGCCCGCTCCAGCCGTTGAGCGAGATGTAGAGGTCCGGGCGCCCGTCGTTGTCGTAGTCCACAAGGTTCAGGCTGTAGCCGGAGGGCACGCCGGCAAGCCCCGCTTCCTGCGTTGCGTCGGCGAAGCGGCGGCCCTCGTTGCGGAAGACGCGGATGAATTCGCCGCTGCCCGACTCGAACAGGTCCAGGTCGCCGTCGCCGTCATAGTCCGACCAGGCCGCGGTGCCGTTTCCGTCATAACGGTCGATGCCGAGGCCGGGCGCGATGTCTTCGAACTCGAGCAGCGGATTCTCGCCCGCGCGCGGCAGCAACGCGCGCGCGGGAAACAGGAACTGCTTCGGGACTGGCGGCCGCTCGCCCGGCATCTGTTCCATCGCCACCTTCAGCAGCCACTGATCGACGCTGTTGTTGTTGACCTGGAGCGCCTGATAGAACAGCCGCGCCGCCTCGCCGAAGTCGCCCATCCGGTAACAGGCCGCCCCCATCTCGCGCAGCAGTTCATGCACCAGCGCCGGTTCCTTCGTGCGCTCGAGCGCCTGCCGGAAATAGAGCAGCGACTCCTGGAAATTCCCCCGCCGCACCAGCGTCTTGGCCATCGTGGCGAGGGCTGTGAGTTCCTCGTTGCTGAAAGGCATCGATCCGTCGATCACCTGTTCCAGCAGATCGATCGAGCGGTCCAGCCCGAGCAGCGGGTCGTGCGGCACACGGTTGCCGGTTTCGCGGGTGAAGCGAACCTCGCCGCTCATCCAGTCGGAAAGGTTCAACAGGAATCCGTAGGCGTTGGGCTCGAGCTTCGCCACGCGCGCGGCCAGTTCGTAGGCAAGGTTCGGGTCGTAATAGAGCAATTCGGCCCGGGCGTGGATTACGGCCTTCGCTTTCAGCGACGGGATGTGGTCCGGGCTGCGCTTCAGGGCCGTGTCCAGCGCCTCCATCGCGAGGTTCAGCGCGGTGCGGCGCCTTGCGGTATCCGTCCCTGAGTAGAAGTCCAGCAGGTAGCTGCGCGCGAGCTGGTACCACGTCGCCGCGTCGTTGCTGCCGGCCTGGATCAGCCGACGCAGTTCGCGCCGGGCTTGGTCGGTCTTGCCTTCGCGCAGCAGCAACTGGGCCTTGCGCAAAGGACCCTCGCGCACGGGCAGCGGAAAAGCGGCAGACCGGGTGCTTTCCGCGGGAGGCGCGTGCTGCGCTGCCAGCAGCGCCAGCGCCGCCACCCCGGCTGTCACACCTGCCCGTAGCGCAAGACTTTTACGCCTTCCCATGTCACCAGCCCGCTCGATCCGGTTTCGCGCATCATCTCGTCGACGACGGGCAGGAACGTTTCGATCTTCGCTTTGGAATCGACGATCTCGATGATGAAAGGCAGGTCCTCGCTGAGCCGCTCGAGCTTGGCCGTGTGCAGCCGGGAGCTCTTGCCGAAGCCCATCGGCCCGCGCAACACGGTGGCGCCTGCCATGTGCAGCTCGCGCGCCTTCAGCACGATGGCTTCATACAGCGGCCGCTTGCCGTAGCGGTCGCTCTCGCCCAGGAAAATGCGCAACAGAACGGCGTCTTCCGGCAGTTCCATCGTCACAACCTCTCATTCAGGAGCACGGCTGCCTCGTACCCGGCCCAGACTGCGGTCATGCACATGGCCACGCTGGAGGCCATGTTCCACGCGGCGAAGGCCCACTCGCGGTCCTGCATCAGCCGCAGCGTCTCCAGGCTGAATGTCGAAAAGGTCGTGTAGCCGCCGCACAGCCCGGTCATCACAAACAGACGTACATGCGAGGGCACAATCAGGCGTCCATCGGGGCCCGTGAGCGAGACGAAAAACCCGATCGCCAGGCAGCCCGTCACGTTGACGAACAACGTGCCCCAGGGAAACGTCTCGCCCATCAGGCGCGCGGCGACGCCGGAGAAGAAATACCTGAGCATGCCTCCCAGAGCCGCGCCGGCGGCTATCCACAAGTAGTTCACTATAACGCTATGCTACTCCCGTGAGGACCATTGCCGCATTTCTGCTCGCTCTGCCGCTGCTTGGCCAGGATCCGGCGGCGCTGCTGGAGGCCAAGCTCATGGAGAGGCTCCGGCAGATCGATCAGCGCTTTGACGGGGTCATGGGCGTGGCCATTCTCGATCTTTCCACGGGAAAGACGCTCGCGCTGAACGGCGATCTCGTCACCACGCAGGCGAGCCTGATCAAGGTGCCCATTCTCGCCGCCGCCTTCCAGAAGATCGAATCGGGCGCGCTGGCGCTCGATCAGAAGGTGGAGATGACGGAGAAGGACAAGGCGGGCGGCAGCGGCACGCTCGACGCGCGGCTGGGGCCGCAGCCTGTTTCGGTCACCGTCGAGGAGCTGCTCACGCTGATGATCCGGGACTCCGACAACACGGCCACCAACAAGGTCATCGCGCTGACGGGCATGGACAGCGTGAATCAGTTGATGGCGCAACTCGGCCTGCGCGCGACGCGCCTGCGCCGCATCATGATGGACTCCGCCGCCGCCAAACGCAATGAAGAGAACACTTCCACGCCGCTGGAAATGGTCCGCCTGTTCGAGTTCATCTACCGCGAGCGCCTCATCAGCCGCAACGCGTCGCGCCGCATGATCGAGATGCTGAAGCTCGTACAGGCGGACTTCCGCGCCGCGCTGCCCCGCGGCGTCGTCTCCGCCTCCAAGCCCGGCGCGGTGCCGGGCGTGCGCACGGAGGCGGGGATCGTGTTTCTGGAAGGCCGCCCGTACATTCTGGCGGTGATGTGCAGCCTGACCGCGGGCAACCTGAATCCCATCCGTGATGTGGTGGAAGCCGTGCATTCGTATTTCGTCCGCATCGCGCAAAGCAACCGCTACGGCCACCGCGTGAGTGAGCCGATTTACTGAGTAACGCCCTGCCGGGCGCGCGCGTCCGGCGGTTTGAAGCACAGAAGGAGGATTTCCATGAGAGCCGCATTGATACTGCTGGCCGGCAGTCTGCTGTACGGCCAGGGATGGCAGGGGCCTGAGGCCGTGATCCAGATGAACATCCGGGGCGGGGGCAGAGCCGATCAGGGCAAGTGCACGGCGGAGGTGGAGGTGGATGGAGTGGCCGAAGTCGGCATTCAGGCGAGCGAAGGCCGGATCCGCACCATCAGCGGGCAGCCCGCCACCTGGCGCCGTCTGGACTGCACGGGGCCGCTTCCGTCGAGCTTTGCCGATTTCCGCTTCAAAGGCGTGGACGGGCGCGGGCGGCAGTCGCTGATCGCCGATCCGCGCAACAACCGCGGGCTCGCCGTGGTGCGCATCGAAGACCCGCAGGGCGGCCGGGAAGGCTACACATTCGATATCGAATGGCGCGCCGGAGGGGACTGGAGCAGCGGCGGCCGTCCGGGCAGTTGGCGCCGCGACCGCGAGCCGCAATACAGCAGTGCGCCCGCAGCCACCATCCGCGCTTCCATCCGCGGCGGCAGCGGCGACCGCGGCAAGTGCACGGCCGAAGTGGAAGTCGACGGCGTCGCCGAAGTCGGCATCCGCGGCGACACGGGCGAGATCCGCACAGTGAGCGGCCAGCCCGCCACATGGAGGCGGCTCGACTGCACGGGGCCGCTTCCTTCCAACCCCGGCGACTTCCGCTTCCGCGGCATTGACGGGCGCGGGCGCCAGGAACTCCTGGCCGATCCCAACACCAACCGCGGGCTCGCCATCGTGCGGATCGAAGACCCGCAGGGTGGCCGCGAGGGCTACACGTTTGACCTCGAATGGCGCGGCGGCACGGGATGGACAACGGGGCCGGGGACTGGCTGGGGCGGCGGTTCCGGCTGGGGATCGGGCACAGGCGGTTCAGGTTGGGGCAGCGGCTCAGGCTGGGGGAGCGGCTCCAATTGGGGCGGCGGCTGGGGTTCCGGATGGGGCAACACTTTCTCTTACAGCGGGCGGGGCCGCGGCGCTTTTTCGATGGACTCCGGCCAGGGCTATGATCTGCGTGGCGCCTCTGTTTTCGCCGACCGGCGCAACGGCGAGGTGCAGATCCGTTTCGACTCGGGCTTCGGCGGCGACACGCTCCAGTTCCGCGGACGGCTCGAGCGTGTCTCGGCGGATGTGATTGAAGCTCGGCTGATGGAAGGCATGAACCGCGGCGACGCCGCGCCCGTGGACGCGCGCGCCCGCATTCTGCTGCGCGACGCGAACCGCGTGCGCTCCATCGTCATCGAGGGCCGCGCCCGCAACGAACGCTTCCGCGTCAACTACAACGAGTAGCCGTCAGGCTTCCAGCACCGTCTCGAATCCGAGCAGGCGCCCCATGCGCTCCAGCGTCCTCGTGTGGTCTCCGTAAAAGATCACGCGGTGCAGGCCCGCCTGGTAGTTCTCGAGCCACCGCTCGGCGTCTTTGACGCGCGTGCGGATCTGGCTGCGGCAGCCGCGGTCGCTGTCGCCATAGCCGGTGACCACGGCGGTCGACATGAGCATCTTTGTCGGTCCGGCGAACCGCGCCACCGTGATCGTCTCGTCGCACGGCATCAGCACCTGCATCACCGCGCCCTCGTGGGTCTCCAGATGATCCCGGATGATGAAGGGCGAGGCCGGTCCGTCCGGCCCTTTGAGCTTCGTGGCCGACACGCAATGCGCATGGATCACCTCGTTGCGGCTCAGGTCGAACACCGGATCGCTGACAAAGCCCGGCACGCCCGCGTAAGACGTCACCAGCATCTGCGTCATCGTCGAGTGCAGGTCCGCCTCGCAGACGCCGTAGAGCCCGGCATCGTTCAGCTTGCTCCAGCAGATGCACGGATAGCCGGGCAGCGTGTTGGCCGCCAGCGTCCCAAAACAATCAATGGTGAACGCGTTTGCCTTCTCGCGCAGCAGCAGCGCTTTCAGCGCCAGATGCATCCGCAGGCCATTTTCGATTTCTACGGGCTTGGGCTCCACCACGCGCAGAGCGCTGCGCGTGAACTCTTCCGCCAGCCGCTTTGCTTCCCTGGGGTCGGCTTCGGCGAAAGCTTTCTTGAGCTCCGCCCCAGGCACGTATTGAAATTCCGTGCCGAAGGCGCCCTTGTACTCCTCGGCCGCTTTGGCGCGGCTGGGCGGGTTCTCCGTTCCCACCAGCACCTTGCTCTTGCGCAGGTGGTGCACGGTGCGGAAGATGCGGAACCACGGGTCGAGATCTCCATAGCTCGAGGTGGCGATCACATCCACGCGCCGTCCCGCCTTGCGCAGTCCCGCCACGGAAGCCCACGAGTGCGTCGCATAGGGGCGCGAGAACACGAGCACCGGCGCGGGCGCCGACTGGATCAGTTCATGGAACCCCGGCGTCGGCTGCGTCAGCGGCAGCAGCAGGATTCCGTCGAGATCCTGCTGGCGCGCGAGCCACGCTTTCACCTCTTCCGCGCTGCGCAGCAGCTCCCCGCCGCTCAGCTCCACCAGGTGCGCGTTCTTGCGCGCCGCCTCCTCGATATGCGCCTCCACATCCCTGTGCTCGGCTTCGATGTCGAGCGTGGGCTTGGGCCAGTGCGGCGAGCCGGCCAGGTACACGCGCGCCACGCGAGCGCGGCCGTTCCACGGCATGGCGCGGAACGCTTCGAATTCATCGGCGCGGATCAACGACGAAAACGGCAGCCCGCACAGGGCCGCCTGGAACGTGCGGCGGGTGATGTTCATGAGAGCCTCCCAATTTCGGATGAATGGCTCTTATTTGTGTATCGCGCCGCGGCGCGCATTGCAAGCGGCGCGCCTAGCGCCCGGAGCTGCCGAAGCCGCCCGCGCCGCGCCGCGTCTCGCTCAGCTCGGCTTCCACCCACTCGATGGCTTCATAGCGCGCGATCACCATCTGCGCGATCCGGTCGCCCTTGCGCACGCGGTAGGGCTCGCGCCCGAGGTTGAGCAGGATGACGCGGATCTCGCCGCGGTAGCCGGGGTCGATGGTGGCGGGCGCATTGGGCAGCGTGATGGCGTGCCGCAGCGCCAGCCCGCTGCGCGGGCGGATCTGCGCCTCGTAGCCCGGAGGCAGTTCGATGGACAAGCCCGTAGGAACAAGCGCCGGCACGCCGGGTTCGAGCACGATTTCTTCCACCGCGTGCAGATCCATTCCGGCGTCCTCTTCCGGGCCGTGCGCGTAGCGGGGCAGAACCGCGTCCGGGCGCAGGAGGTTCACATGGATGCGCACTGCCCGCTATCATAGCAGCCGTGCCTCGTGTCATCTCCGCCGGCCCCATGCCGCCTGAAAAGCTCGCTTACGCGCTGGCGCGCTACAGCCGTTCTCCGGATTCGATCCGGGACTCCGTCGCCTGGGTCCGCGCGCACGATTCGTCCAGGTTTCTTGAGAGCTTCTACTTCCAGTACGGGCACGCTTCCATCGCCGATCTCGGCCACCTGGCGCTGAGCTTTGAAGGCGTCAGCGAACTCGCCGCGGTCGAGATCGAGGACGAGCCGCTGTGGGACGGGCAGGCGCGCTCATCGCGGTATCAGGATTTTGCGCGGGCGGGCTTCATCACGCCGCCGGAAGCGGAAGGAGAAGCGGCAGAAATCTATGCGGCCGCGGCGCGCGCATTGCTGGAAGCCTATCAGCGCATGCACGCGCGCATGGTGGAGCATCTCCAGGCGAAGCTCCCGCGCCCGGAGTCCATGAAGCCCGACGCCTATGAGCGCAACATTGCCGCGCGCGCCTTTGACGTCGCCCGCTACCTGCTCTTTCTCGGCGTGCCCACAGGCGTCGGACAGGTGACCAGCATCCGCACGCTGGAACGCCAGATCCGCCGCTGGCGCGCCTCCGAATATGCCGAACTGCGCGAGATCGGCGAGGAAACCGCCGCCGCGTGCGCCCGCCCGCCCGATGTGGCGTGGGACGAGGGCGCGCCGCAGGAGCCGCTCGCGCCCACGCTGGCCAAGTATGTCGATCCCGATCCCTACCCGTCCGCCGCCATGGGCGCCGTGGCCGCGTGGGCGCGGCAGAACCTCGGCGGGTGGAACGAACCGGAAGCCGGCGCGGTGCGGCTCACCCGAATCGAGGAACCTCTGGCGGGCATCGCCGCCACGCTTCTCTACGCAGCCACGGAATGGCCCTTCGAGCCGCTGTATGAAACCGTGCGCTCCTGGAGCCGCGCCCGGCAGATGGAAGTGCTCGGCGCCGCGCTCGGCCCGCGCGGGCGCCGCGATGAACTGCTGCGCGCCTTCCGCACCGCGCCCTATGCCTTCGACCTGCGCATCGACATCGGCGCTTATCGCGATCTGCACCGCCACCGCCGCTGCCATCAGACGCGGCAGACGTGGACGTGGAGGCACGGCTTCGAAACGCCCGATGCAGTGCGCGAAGCGGGCCTCGAGATGGAATACGATGCAGCGCTCGAAGCCGCGCGGCAGGCCGCCGCACGGCTGCCCGAAAAAGCCGCGCACTACCTGCTGCCCTTCGCCGCGCGCGGGCGGTTTCTGTTCCAGATGGACTTCGCCGAGGCCGAATACATCATCCGCCTGCGCAGCGGAGTGAAGGGCCACTTCAGCTACCGCCGCGCCGCCTGGGAGATGAAGCAGGAGATGGAGCGGGTGGAGCCTGAGCTGGGGCGGTTGATTGAAGCCACGCCGCCATGGGTCGAAGATCCGCTGGTTCGCTGAAGAGCGCGGCTGTGATATTCCTATGCTGAACCCATGCAGGAATCCACAAGCCTGGCCGCAGCTCTGACCGTCGTCGCCGGCGGCTTTCTCCACGGCAGCTTTGCGCTGCCCATGAAGAAGATGACCTCCTGGAAGTGGGAGAACACGTGGCTCATCTATTCCATCAGCGGCCTGGTGGTGCTGCCGCTGCTGCTGGCGCTCGCCACCGTGCCGTCGTTCGGCCAGGCGGTGGCGGCCACCAGCCCGGCCACGCTCGCGCTGATCGTGCTGTGCGGCGCCGGCTGGGGCGCGGGCTCGACGCTGTTCGGTCTCGCCATTGACCGCGTGGGCATGGCGCTGACCTTCGCCATTGTGCTCGGCATCACGTCGAGCCTGGGGTCGCTGCTGCCGCTGCTGATACAAAACCCGGAAGAATTGTTCTCGCGCCGCGGCCAGATCCTGCTCGCCGGGCTGGCGCTGGTCATTGCGGGCATCATCCTCTGCTCGAAAGCCGGCGCGCTGCGCGAACGCGCTCAGAACCCGCAGGCAGCCTCCCAGAAGCGCGGCGGCGGATTCACCGGCCTGCTGATCTGCCTCGCGTCGGGCGTGCTGTCGCCAGCGCTGAATTTCGGCTTCGTGTTCGGCGAGCCGCTCAAGCAGGAGGCGATCCGGCTGGGCGCGAGCGCGGACTTCGCGGGCAATGCGTTGTGGGCGCTGGCTCTCGGCGGCGGCTTTTTCGTCAACGCGGGCTATGCCGTGTACCTGCTTGGCAGGAACCGCACCTGGAGCGTCTACTCGAGCCCCGGCGCCCGGGGCTGGTATTGGGCGGGCGCCGCGCTGATGGGCTTCCTCTGGTACATCGGCGTCAGCATCTACGGAATGGGCGCGGCGGCGATGGGGCCGCTGGGCGGCGTGCTCGGCTGGCCCATCTTCATGAGCACGGTGATCATCATGGCCAACGTCTGGGGCGCCGCCACCGGCGAATGGAAGGGCGCGGGCGCGCAGGCCATGCGCCTGATGTGGATTGGCGCCGCCATTCTCGTCGCCGCCATCGCCGTCATCGCGCAGGCGAATTGAGGCTTCCGGCCGCAGAATCACAAGGGCGCCAGCCGCGCCCCGTCATGCTCCCCTGTGCGGATCTGGAAGCGGGTTGCCGATGACCTGGTTGACCCAGACAACGAACTGCGCTTCTGAAGGCGCGTTCTCCAGCAGATTCAGCAGAACACGGGCCGCCCCCGCACGATGGGCGGCATAAGCATCAGCCGGTTGCAGTTCGAGCTCGACTGCGTATTCCGCGCCCTCCACGATGCCGGTGAGGTACTGACGGCGGGAGGCATGGGGCAGCCTGAGTATCTCGTCCCGAAGCTCTCGTTCCGCGCGGAGATACTCGCGGAGTTTCCATTCCAGGCCGGCCTTGTCAGGACCAAGAAGAGTCCCGTCATCGAACACGACCGAATCCAGAGTAATCCGAACCTCGGCTTCCTCCGCGAATTCGGCGGCTCTCCGGGCCGCATCGGATGACGCGGCGGCGGCATCCTGCCATGCCGGCCTGTCTCGAAGCAGCCGCGAGAACCCTCCGAAAGGTCCGATCAGGATTTTCTCTCCTGGGTGCGCCTTTCGCCTTTCCAGGTTCTGTGTCGTCAGCCAGATCGAATTCGCGGAGGTGCGCCGGCCCTCCCGGCTGACGCGCTCGTATCGAACGACAGCGGCGGCGATCGGCTTGCTGGCATCGTTCCTGAGGATGACGAGAAAAGGCTCAACTGGACGAATCGCCTTCCGGCCGGCTGCGTCGAGGCCAAATTCCAGCGCCGTGCGAAAATCGGATGACCCCTGTGTGATCAGCGCAACGCCGGAGCCGGGCAATCCTTCGTACGAAATCGCAGGTTGGGAGCCGGCCGCCATGGTTGCAACAATACACGAAGCGAGGCTAGTTCGTGCTACCGGCGGAAGCACTGTGCAGGACAGAGTCTGAATGACTGCATCATGGTCCGCGGCCAGCCGGGAAATGTCAAGGAATTTCTTTCCGCAAACTGTAGCGTCGCTTGAAGGTCTTCATGATGGAACGGCCCGCTGCACCGCAGCAAGATCCGTGCTTTTTGTTTCGGGCAGCAGGAAGACCAGCGCGGCGGCAGCGACGAAGAAACCGGAATTGACGGCCAGCGCCGCGCCGACGCCGTGCCTGTCGGCCAGGGCTCCCACCAGCAAAGGCGCGAGCGCCGAAAGCCCGCGCCCGAAGTTATAGGCGAACCCCTGCCCCGCGCCCCGCACGGCCGTCGGATACAGCTCCGCGAGCATCGCGCCAAACAATGAGAAAAAGCCCGTGCCGAAGAACCCGACGAGCGGCCCCATCCAGAACAGCAGATCCGGCCACCGCCGCGGCGCCATCCCGTAGAGCGGCGCCAGCAGTGCCGCCGCCAGCACATAAACCGCGAACGCCGGACGCCGCCCGAAGCGGTCCGCCAGCACGCCGAAGCACAGATAACCCGCAAACGCGCCCGCCTGCACGGCAAACACAAACCCGCTCGTCCGGACAACGGTCATCCCCGCGCCGCCCTCGTTTGCGGGCAGCGAGAGGAAGCCCGGCAGCCATGTAAACAACCCCCAATACGCGAACAGCACGCTTGTTGCCAGCGCCGTGGCCAGCACGGTGAAGCGCGCAAGCGGCGGGCGGAAGATCGCATTCCACGGCGCGCGCGCCCGCTGTTCGCGCCAGACCCGCGGCTCTTCCACATGACGCCGCACGTACAAGGTGAGCAGCGCGGGCAGCACTCCGGCCAGAAACAGCGCACGCCATCCGAACCGCGGCAGGATCAGCGCCGTCAGCCCCGCCGCTGCCATGTAGCCCAGCGCCCAGCCGGCTTGCATGAAGCTCGCGGCCTTGGCCCTGTGTTCGGCAGGCCACCACTCGGCCACGAGCGTCGCTCCGGCGGACCATTCGCCGCCAAGTCCCAGCCCCACCAGCGCCCGCCAGAAGATCAGTTCGCCCAGCCCTCGCGAGGTGGCCGTGCCGGCCGAAGCCAGCGAGTACAGCAGGATCGTGTACATCAGCGTCCGCCGGCGCCCGATCCTGTCTGAAACGAAAC
This sequence comes from uncultured Bryobacteraceae bacterium, assembly GCA_937920635.1. GTDB lineage: Bacteria > Acidobacteriota > Terriglobia > Bryobacterales > Bryobacteraceae > JANWVO01. The sequence goes on along the minus strand of CAKZUE010000017.1, from coordinate 88,668 downwards.
CCGCCGCCACGCCGCCCACGGCGCTTGCCAGCAGCGTCGCTGACGCCGCCAGCCCAGCCTGCGCGTTGGTCCAGCCGAACTCCGTGCGCAACGTGGCCAGCGCGAAAACGTACAGCAGCACGTCCATCGCGTCCAGCAGGAAACCCAGTTGCGCCGCCCAGAGCGCGCGCCAGCGCGGCGCCGAAAACACGCCATCGAAGAATCGCAATGTGCGATGAGTATAGCGCCGCGCTCACTCGTAGTGCAGCGCTTCGATCGGATCGAGGCGCGAAGCGCGCACCGCCGGCGCAAGCGCCGAGATCAGCCCCACCACGAACAGCACGCCCATCGACACCGCCACCGGCTTCAGTCCCACTGCCAGCCGGATGTCGCCAACGCCGGTCGTGTCCTTGAAGGCAGGCCCCAGGAAGGGCATCGACCCGATCACCGCTGTCGCCCCATAGCCGAACAGCACGCCCAGCGCTCCTCCGGCGAGCACCACCAGCGTGGCTTCACAGAGAAACTGCCGCAGGATCACGCCGCGCGGCGCGCCCAGCGCCTGCACCGTGCCGATCTCGCGCGTCCGCTCCAGCACGGACGCCAGCATGATGTTGGCCAGCCCCACGCCGCCGATGGCCAGCGTCAGCGCCCCGATGAAGCCCAGCAGCAGCTTCACCGCCAGCGACATGCCATTGATGATGTTCATGAATTTGGAAAAAGCGAGAATTTCCACCGCTTTTTCGTCTTGCGGAGAAAAGCGGTGCAGCTCGGCCAGCTTGGCCCGCACCATCTGGATCGCGCGGTCTCGCGAATCCGGCGTCGCCGGCCGCCAGACATAGAACCACGGATATTGTATGTCTCCGAACAGGGAAAATGTCTCGTATGGAATGAAAATGCACTGATTGTCGCGGCGGTTATAGTTGGAAATCTGGAGCTTGTTGTCCATCACGCCGATCACGGTGAACCGCAGCCCGTTCAGGGTGATCTCCTCGTTCACCGCCGGAGCTTCGCCGAACGTCTCTTTCGCCACCTCGTAGCCCAGCACCGCCACGCGGTGCCGCCGCAGCCGGTCGTCCTCGTGGATCCAGCGGCCATCGGTGATCCTGATGTTGCGGATCACGCCGTACTCGGGCCAGACGGCGCGGACGGTGGCCTCTTTTTCCTTGCCGCGGTACTGCATCTTCAGCCCGTGGCGCATGATCTCCGGGGAGAGCAGATCCACCAGGGGGACGCTCTCCTTGATCGCGCGGGCGTGCTCATATTCGAGCCGGATCTTCCTCCCCGTCCTCATGCCGCCAGCCTGGAGGCTGGTCTGTCCGCCGAAGGTAATGATCAAGTCCTGCCCCACGGCGGTGAACGCCTTCACCAGCGCGCGCTCGAAGCCTTCGCCGAAGCTCATGAGGATGACGAAGCACGCCACGCCCCAGGCGAGGCTCAGTGTCGTGAACAGCGTGCGGTGCCTGTAGAAGCGCAGCGCCGCCACGCTTTCGCGAAAGATGAACCGCCAGCCCATGCATCACCTCTCGTAGCGCAGCGCTTCCACCGGCGTCAGTTCCGCGGCGCGCCGCGCTGGCGGCAGCGCCGACGCCACCGCCACCGTGCCCAGCGCCAGTGCCGCCACCACCAGCGTCTTCCACTCGATGGGAAGCCCCGCGAACATCGCAGGTAGCGGCAGCGAGTTCACTGCGCCAGAGACCAGGAACGTCAGCGCCAGCCCCGCGATGCCGCTGAGCACCGCCAACAGCAGCCCTTCGAGAAAGAAGTCCAGCAGGATTCGCAGCCGCGTGGCGCCCAGCGCTTTCTTCAGCCCGATTTCATGGGTGCGCTCCGCCACGGCGATCATCATGGTGTTCATCACGCCGATGCCGCCCAGCGACAGCGTGATCAGCGCCACCGCGCCGAGAAAGATCTCGGTGGCATTGAAAATCGCATCGAACATCTGCGCGCTCTCGATCGAATCGAAGATCCGCAGCGCCCCCTTGTCGGCAGGCGCAAAGCCATGGGCGCGCCCCAGCGCCTCGCGGATCTGTCGCTGGGCTTCCTCCCATTTCGAGATGTCCGCCGGGCGGTACAGGAAGCCGTAGACACGGTGTTCGGCGTACACCTGCCGGTCGGAAGGGACATCGCGCAGCAGCGACGTGTGGGGCACGAGGATCTTGTCGTTGTCCCAGCCGTCGTAGGAGCTGTTCTGCTCCTTCTCGCTCATCACGCCGATCACTTCGTACGGGTAGCCGTTGACGTAGATCCTTTCTCCGAGCGGGCGCGGGTTGTGTTCGAACAGTTGCTTGCGGACGCTCGCGCCGAGCACCGCCACGCGCCGCCCATCGCGCACGTCGGCGTCCGACACGGTCCGCCCAATCTCCACGGGCAGGTTGCGCAGCTTCAGATACTCGGGGTTGACGCCCACGGTGAGGAACCGCCCGGCGTTGGTGGCGCTGCGCGCCGGCACGTCCCACGTCTTGTGCTCGGGCGAGATGACCGCCACAGCCGGGCAGTTGGCGCGGATCAGTTCGATGTCGGATTCGCGCAACCGGATGCGCCGTCCGGCGCGCTGCCCGCCCGCCTGCTCCTCGGTGACGCCGCCGAACACGAACACGATGTTGTCGCCGATCTGCGACATGTTCTTGCGCTGCCCCTGCCGGAAGCCGTCCGACAGCGACGACATCAGCACCAGCGAGGCGATGCCCCAGGCGATGCCGAACAGCGTGAGGAAGCTGCGCAGCTTGTTCCGCCGGATGTTCCACAGCGTCTGCCGCAGCAGATCCACGGCGAGTTCGCCCGCGTGCATGCGGCGCTTTGGGGTGGCAAGCGCGATGCGCGCGCTCATCACGGCGGGGCGGGGCTCGGCAATACTGCTCACGATGCCTTCCTGAAATGGAAGTACGAACACCGCCCGCCGGGGTTCCGCAGTTGTTACACGCGGCGCAAACCGCCCCATCTGGCAAAATGTGGGGCATGGCCCCGGCTGAATTTGCGCAGGCGCAAACAAGCCGCACCGGTCTTGTTTTTTCGCCCGCCTGCCTGCTCCACGCGCCCCCGCCGGATCATCCGGAGTCGCCGGAGCGGCTTCGCGCCCTCCTGCGGCGGCTGGAGGAAGATGGCTTGTCCGGACGGCTGGCGCAGATCCCGCCGCGCGAAGCGACCGACGACGATTTGCACCTCTGCCACACCCGCGCCTACCTGGCTGCCGTGCAGAAAGACATCGCCCGCCGGGCGCCCATGCTCAGCACGGGCGACACGCACCTGAGCCCGCACGCCGATGCGAGCGCCCGCGCCGCTGCGGGCGCCGCCATGGCTGCCGCGGATGCCGTGCTTTCGGGAAGCGTGCGCAACGCCTTTGCCGCCGTCCGTCCGCCCGGCCACCACGCCACACTGAGCCGCGGCATGGGCTTCTGCCTGTACAACAATGTGGCCATCGCCGCCCGCCACGCGCGCCGCGCCTGGGGCGTGGATCGCATCCTGATCGCCGACTGGGACGTCCATCACGGCAACGGCACCCAAGACATCTTCTATGACGATCCGAGCGTCTTCTTCTTCAGCACTCATCAGGCGCCGTGGTATCCCGGTACAGGCTGGCCCGATGAGACCGGCGAAGGGCCGGCGCGGGGCACGACGCTGAACTGCCCTTTCCCTGCCGGGGCGGGACGCCGCGAGATCCTCGGCGCCTTCCGCCGCAGGCTCGCGCCCGCGATGGAGCGCTTCCGCCCTGAGTTGGTTCTCATTTCCGCCGGGTTTGACTCACGCCGCGGCGACCCGTTGGGCCTGTTGCGCCTGTGCGATGAAGACTTCCATATCCTGACGGAGATCGTGATGGAGATTGCGGATCAATGGGCGCACGGCCGGCTGGTGAGCGTGCTGGAGGGCGGCTACAGCCTGGAGGGCATGCCGGCGGCTGCCGCAGCGCACCTGCGCGCGTTGATGGGACTTCGCCAGCCATGAAAAAGGCCCCTTGCGGGGCCTCCAGATTGGGGGGAGCGGGAGGGGGGCGGATGGGGGAAATCCCTCCCGCTCCTGGCGGGTGGTGGAGCCTTAACTATAACAAGTTCCGGCCCCGATGTAAAGAGGGGGGGCAACTTTTTTCACCCGAATCTCGCTTTTCCCCGTCTGGGCGCCTCCCGCCAACCTGCAAGCCCCCGGACACGCTCCGCCATGCCACTCCCCGTCCGGCCCATCCGCTAGACTTGATATGAATACCGCACCTTGACGGCAGGGCCGCCAGATCCATGCCCTCCATCGCCACCCTCAGCGCAAGGCTCCGCGAGACCATCCGCCCGTTTTATCTCCGCCACATCTACTTCTCTCTCCGTCCCTCTTGCCGCCCGGCGGAGTTCACCCGCTGCTGGGAGCCGCCGCACGAATTCCAGGACGGGCCGAGCCTCCTCGCGATTCCACCCGCCCACCCGTCCCTGCCCGACGCGCTTTTCCTTCCGATGACCGATTGGCACCACCGCTTGCAGCGCAGCCAGCGCCTCGCCATCGAACTGGCCCGGCTGGGGCGGCGGTGCTTCCTCCTGAACCCACACCTCGGCCGCGAGTACCCCGCCGCCCCCTGGCGCCGCCGCCCGCCTGCCCTGGCGCGGCTCGACGAGCGCATCTTCGAGATCCACGCGCCGCTGTCCAGCGAGCCTGTCTTCCATCACCGCCTGCTCACCCCGGCCGAGTCCCGCGCCGTGGCCGATGCTGTCCACTGGGCCCTGCAACGGGCGGGGGTGCGGCGCCTGGACATCGTCTACGCCCTGCCCACGTGGAGGGATTGCGCTCTGGATCTGGGCCTGCGCTGGCAGGCCGTGCTCGCTTACGACTGCCACGACTGGCTGGCGGGCTTCCCTAATATGGCCCGGGAAATCGCTGCCGCTGAACCGGAAGCGCTCGAAGCCGCCCACATCGCGTTCTTCTCCGCTTCTTCGCTGATGGGCCGGTTCTGCCAGGCTCTGCCGGATCTGGCCACGCGCTCATTCCTTCTACGCAACGGCGTGCCGGACTGGCCTGCGGCGCCCGCGAGCCGCCCCGCCGAGCCCGTCGCCGGCTACCTGGGCGCTCTGGAAGACTGGTTCTGGACGGATGCTCTGGTGGAAGCCTCGCGCACCCTGCCCAAGGTCCGCTTCCTTCTCGCCGGACACGCCGCTCCGTCTGTGCGCCAGGCTTTGTCCGGTCTGCGCAATGTCGAGTTCGCGGGGGAAGTCCCGCCACAGCGGGTACAGGCCGTGCTCCAGCAGTTCCGCATCGGGCTCATTCCGTTTCAGGGACCGCTCGCCCCCTTTACGGACCCGCTGAAAGTTTACGAGTACTTCCACTACGGGCTCCCCGTCGCTGCCAGCCCCCTCCCTGAGCTGGACCGCTTTGGCGCGCTCGTCCGCCAGGCGGCGACACCCGCGGGGTTCGCGCAGGCGGTCCGCGAAGCTCTGGAGGAGGATGACCGCAGCCTGGAGGAAGCCCGCCGCGCCGAGGCCCGCGCCGCCACCTGGAGCCGGCGCGCAGAAACCCTGAACCAGATCATGCTGCAAGCACGGCAGCGGCCGGGCGGCCCGAGTCCCGGCTCCGGCGGGCCATGATAAGGATGCCCGCCTGAACGGCTCTGGATGGACAACGCCTTTATGCGGCGCCGGCAGTGGCGCTCCGCAAGGCTTCGCGCAGCGCCTCCAGCAGGAGATCCACGTTCTCTTCCGTGGAGCCGGAGCCCATGGTGCCGATGCGGAACACTTTGCCCGCCAGCGGACCGAAGCCGCCGGCGATCTCGATGCCGCGGGACTCCATCAGGTGGCGGCGCACCGCTGCGTCGCTCACGCCCTCCGGCACCAGCGGCGTGTTCAGCGTCCATAGCCGCCCGCCTTCGGCGACATGCATGCGGATGCCCATCTCCTTGAGGCCGGCCACAAACCGCTCGTGGTTGCGGCGGTGCCGCGCCCAGCGGTTTTCCAGTCCTTCTTCCTCGATAATCGCCAGCGCTTCCCGCAGCGCATAGAACATGGAGATCGGCGCGGTGTGGTGGTATCGATGCGCGCTTTCGTAATAATCCAGGAGCAATTTCAGATCCAGATACCAGGTGGCCGGCGGGGATTTCCGCTGCCGGAGATACTCGACGGCGCGCGGCGAGCAGGTGATGGGAGCGAGGCCCGGAGGCGCGCCCAGCGCCTTCTGCGTGCCGCTGTAGGCGATGTCGATGCCCGTCTCGTCCACGCGCACGGGCATTCCCCCAAGGCTGGTGACGCAGTCGGCGATGACGAGCGCCCCCACGTCATGCGCCGCCCGGCAGATGGCGCCGCCGGGCTGGTGCGCGCCAGTGCTGGTTTCCGCGTGCACGTAGGCCACCACCTGCGGGCGCACGGCATGGATGAACTCGCGGGCTTCGGCGTCGGCATAGATCTGGCCCCAGGGTTTTTCCAGCCGCTCGACCCTCCCGCCCTGGCGGCGGGCCATCTCCGTGATCCGGTCGCTGAAATAGCCGTTGGCGAAGATGGCGATGGTGGAGCCGGGTTCGACAAAATTGGCCACGGCGCACTCCATGCCTGCGCTGCCGGTGCCGGAAATCACCATGGTAAAGTCATTCTTTGTGCCGAAACAGGCGTTTAATCCAGCCCGGATTTCTTCATTAATTTGAAAGAAATAAGGATCGAGATGGCCGACAATCGGCCGGCTCATGGCCTCATAAATGCGGGGATGGACAGGCGAAGGGCCGGGGCCGAACAGAAGGCGCCGGGGCGGTTGGACGGTGACAGCCATAGCTACAGTGTATATGTGGAGCGGCTTCCCGTCGACGCGATTCTCGATGACGTCCGCGCCGCGCTTGCTTGCGGGCCAAACCTCGTGCTGGAGGCGCCGCCGGGCGCGGGCAAAACGACGCGCGTGCCGCCGGCGCTGCTGGGTCTGTTTCCCCGACAGGTGCTGGTGCTCGAGCCGCGGCGGCTGGCGGCGCGGCTGGCGGCGCAGCGCGTTGCATCCGAACGGGGCGAGGCTGCGGGCGAGACCGTCGGCTGGCAGGTGCGGTTCCAGAAAGCCGCGGGACCGCGCACCCGGCTGCTGTACCTGACTGAGGGGCTGCTGGCACGGCGGCTGCTGTCTGACCCGCTGCTCGATGGCGTGAGCGCTGTGGTGCTCGACGAGTTCCACGAGCGCCACCTGGAAGGTGATCTGGCGCTGGCGCTGCTCAAGCGGCTGCAACAGACGCGCCGCCCCGATCTGCGCCTGGTGGTGATGTCCGCGACGCTCGACGGCGCCTCTGTGGCGGAGTTCCTGGACGGATGCCCGGTCTTGCGGAGCGAGGGACGGCTGTTTCCGCTGGAGGTGCGCTACACGCCGCACTCGGCGCAGCCGCTGGAACAACTGGTAATGGAGGCGGTGGAGCGCAGCTTTGCGGAATTTGATGGAGACATCCTCGTCTTTTTGCCCGGCGCGGCGGAGATCCGGCGTTGCGCGGAGGCGCTTGCGCGGCGGCGCATGGCAGGCGAAGCCGAGATTCTGGCTCTTCACGGAGACCTGCCCCCGGAAGAGCAGGACCGCGCGGTGACGCCGTCGGCGCGGCGGCGCGTGGTGCTCTCGACCAACATCGCGGAATCGAGTGTGACCATCCCTGGCGTGCGCATCGTGGTGGATTCGGGGCTGGCGCGCATTCCGTCGGATTCGGCGTGGAGCGGGTTGCCGCGGCTCGAGGTCAGGCGCGTGAGCCGGGCGTCGGCGGTGCAGCGCGCCGGGCGGGCGGCGCGCACAGCTCCAGGACTGGCAGTGCGGCTGTACCCTCAGGAGGATTTTCTGCGCCGTCCCGAGCACGAAACGCCCGAGATTCTGCGAAGAGAGCTGTCGCAGGTGTGCCTGCACCTGCACGCGGCAGGCGTGGCCGATGCAGGAGAACTGGAATGGTTGTCGCCTCCGCCCGCCGAGGCTCTCGCAGCGGCGGAAGAGCTGCTTGAGCGTCTGGGGGCGCTGGACGCAGGCGGAAGGCTCACGGAATTCGGGCGGCGGCTGGCGCAGTTGCCGCTGCATCCGCGGCTGGCGGCGCTGGTGGCGCGCGGCGGCGCGGCGGCGTGCCGTCTGGCGGCGGAGCTGTCGGCGGCGCATCCGGCGCAGGCGGCGCAGATCGAAAAACAGTTGCGCGGGCTGGCGCCGCAGCGGGCTTCGGCGCCGCTCGAAGAGTGCGTGTTGCGGGCTTTCCCGGACCGTGTGGCTCGGCGGCGGCGGGGGCGGGAGCTGCTGCTCTCGAACGGCGCCTCCGCGCTGCTGGCGCAGGAAGCGGGCGTCGAGACGGCGGAATTTCTTGTGGCGCTGGAAACGGAAGAGCGCCCGGAGCGCGGGTTGCCTGTGGTGCGCAGCGCCGTGGCGATCGAGCCGGAACTGCTGCTGGACGTGTTTCCTGAGCGGCTGCGCGAGGAAACGCGTGTCGAGTGGAACCGCGAGGCGGAGCGCGTGGAAGAGGTCTGGCGGTTGCTGTACGACGAGCTGGTGGTGGAAGAATCCCGGCGGCACGAACCGGACCCGGAGGATGCCGCGGCGCTGCTGGCGCGCAAAGCGATGGAAGCCGGCGTAGAGCGGTTCGCGGGAGAAGAAGAGTGGAGGAGGCTGCGCAACCGCATCCGGTTTGCAGGGCTTGCGGAGCCGGATCCGCAGCGCGTGCTGGAGCGGTTGTGCGAGGGGCTGAGATCGTTTGAAGATCTGCGGCGCGCGGCGGCGAGTGGCGGATTCGAAGCCGCCGTGCGGGCGGAGCTGGGCGGGCAGGCGGCGCGGCTGGACCGGCTGGCGCCGGAGTTTCTGACGCTGCCCGGCGGGCGGCGGGCGCGCATCCACTATCCCGACGGCGCGCCGCCCCACGTGGCCTCGCGCCTGCAAGACTTCTTCGGGATGACCGAGACGCCGCGCATCGGAGCTGGGAACACGCCCCTGGTGGTGCATCTGCTCGCGCCCAATCAGCGTCCGGTGCAGGTGACGCAGGACCTGAAGGGGTTCTGGGAGAGGCTGTATCCGCAGGTGCGGCGCGAGCTGATGCGGCGCTACCCGAAACACGCCTGGCCGGAATTGTGAACCGCGCGGGCGCGCTTTGCTACACTCCGGAAGGCTGAGCGATGCAGACGAAGCGGGCCGAGGAGCTGATTGCGCGCTTTCCAGGGCAGCACATCCTGGTGGCGGGCGACGTGATGCTCGATGAATTCGTGTGGGGCGATGTGAGCCGCATCTCGCCGGAGGCGCCCGTGCCGGTGGTGGAGGTGACCGGGGAGTCGTTTTTCGCCGGCGGCGCCGCCAACGTGGCGCGCAACCTGCGCGAGTTCGGCGCGCGCGTCAGCATGGCGGGCGTGCGCGGCGGCGATGACGCAGGCGAGAAGCTGGCCGGATTGCTGCGCGAATCCCGCATCGAGGACGCCGCCGTGGTGGTGTCGCCGGAGGCGCCGACCATCGTCAAAACGCGCGTCATCGCCCGGAATCAGCAGGTGGTGCGCATCGACCGCGAGCGGCGGCGGCGCACGCCGCCTGAAGCCGAACGCGAAGTGCTGGACAAGCTGGCCCGGCACAGCGATGGCTGGAGCGCGGTGATCTTCTCAGATTACGCCAAGGGCTTTCTGACGCCCGCCATCGCGGAAGGCATCTGCAGGCTGGCGCGCGGGCGCATCATCGCCGTCGATCCCAGCCCGCTGAATCCTCTGGAGTGGCACGGCGTCACGGCGGTGAAGCCAAATCTCAAAGAGGCGCGCGCCGCTGCCGGCGTGCTGCCGGAGACTTCGCCCGAAGAGACCGCGCTGCGTCTGCTGGAGCGCTGGGACACGCGGATGGTGCTGATCACGATGGGCGAGCAGGGCATGCTTCTGATGGAGCGCGGCGGCGCGCCGTACCACACGCCCACACGCGCCCGCGAGGTCTTCGACGTCTCGGGCGCGGGGGACACGGCGATCGCGGTTTTCACGCTCGCCCTCGCCGCCGGCGCCGCGCCGCGGGAAGCCGCCGAGCTGGCCAATCACTCGAGCGGCGTGGCTGTCGGCAAACTGGGCACGGCGACGGTGAAGCCCGAGGAGCTTCTCGAGAGCATCGCGCGGATGAGCTGAAAGACCTCTGGCGCGGCGGCGCAGGCTCACCGCACGATGAGCCAGGCCAGCGCCACCATGCCCAGTGCAATGGCCCACCCCAGCAGGAATCCCGAAAGATCGATCCGGTAGGCGCGCCAGAAGGGCTGGCCCGCGGCCCCGCGCAGCGGGTGCAGCAGGTGATTCAGCAGCAGTTGCTCGCCGCGCCGGGCGGCCTCGCGCTCGGTTTCATCACCGGGAGAAGAGCCCGGGGCGATGTGGCTGGGCGTGCGCAGGCGCTCGAAGAATTCATCGAGCACGGCGGCGGGCTCGGGCGGCGTCATCAGACTGACGACGACGAAGACGGCGGCGCCGCACAGCAGCGCGGCGAGAAACACGTTGGGGTCCCAGTGATCGAAGCGCTGATTCAGCCAGGAGTAGATGGCGAAGTTAGCGGTCATGGCGGCGGCGACGCCGGACAGCGCGCCCCAGCGGTTGGCGCGCCGCCAGAAGATGCCGCCGAGCACGGCGATGCCGACATAGGTGGCCAGCGTTTCCGTCAGCAGAAACGTGTTCAGCACTTTCTCGATCAGGAACAGCGCGTAAACGACGCCCAGCAGCGTGATGGCAAGACCGCTGACACGGCCGGCCCAGAGATAGTGGCGGTCATCGCGCCCGCGCACGAGATAGCGGCCGTACAGGTTGCGCGTGAACAGCGCGCCGGCGCTGACCATGTAAGCCGAGCACGCCGCCATGTTCGCCGCCAGCAGGCACGCCACCAGCAACCCTTTGCCGCCGGGGAACAGCAGATGGCGGCAGGCGAAGCCGAACGCCTCCTCGGCATCGTGCAGGGTGTTTGTGCCGAACACGCCTTTGGCGAGCAGCGCGGCGGCGACCAGCCCGGTGAGCGCCCAGCCCAGCGTGCAGAAGCGCTTGACGAACGTGCCGTAGAGGAAGCCTTCGCGGCAGGCGGCCTCGTCCTTGCCCGTGGCCACCATGCCCATGATGTGCGGCTGGCTGGTGATGCCGATCAGCCCGTTGATCGTGAGCATCAGGATGAACCACGGGCCGATGCCTTCCGGAGCAGTGAGCGTGAGGCGCTCCGGGCCGAGCGCTTCGCGGATGCCGCTGATGCCGCCTGCCAGTCCCCAGCCCAGAGGGATGAGCATGAACGACAGCACGATGATGAGGAATCCCTGTACGAGCTCCGTCCACGCCGTGGCCACCTGGCCGCCGATGAAGCTGTAGAGCAGGAACGCCACGGTCATCGCCATGACGATGGCGTTGACCGGAATGTCGCCTCCCGCGGCCTGGCTGATAACCTTGGCCGCGCCCTTCAGCATGCTGGCGAGGTTGATGGTGAGGAAGGCGAGCGCGAAGACCATGTAAGCCGCGCCCATCCAGTGCCCGTAGCGGTCTTCGAAAAACTCGGCGATGGTGGTGCGGCGCATGCGGCGGTAGAGCGGGGCCAGCAGCCAGTAGAAGGGCGTGGCGAACATGTTTTTCCACTGGAACCAGATGGCGCTGAAACCGCGGGCGTACACCGCGCCGGCGAGCGACACCGGCATGTCGGCGTGCGTGCCGGAGGCGAAGCTCTGGGCGATCATGACCCAGCGGTTGAACCGGCGCGCCCCGAGGAAGTACTGGTCGGTGCGGCCGACGCGGCGGCCGATCCACAGTCCCAGGGCCGCGATGCCAGCGAGGTAACCGGCCAGGATCAGCCAGTCGAGAAGCGTGAATGCGGTGAAGCGATGCACGGCAGCCCCCGGGATTCCGGAAGGCTATCATATCGTGCGGCGGGCTTCAGCCGCGCCAGGCGAGAACCACGGACTTGCCGTCGCGCTCCGTGTTGCCGCCAATGGCGCGCAGCGTCAGACTGGCCCCTTTCGCCGTGAACACGGCGTCGACCCAGCCGACGGGCTGATCGTCGTTGAAGTTGTAGCCGAGCGCGGGCAGGTTGATCATCTGAATGCCGTCCCAGGCCAGGTGCGCGTAGCGGTGCGAGTGGCCGAACACCACGGCCTTGACGCTCTTGCGGTCCCGGATGATGTCCATCAGCCGCGGTACGTCCAGCAGCGCGCCGTCGCTGTCGTCGGGCGTGTGGTGCACGAACAGCACGGTGGGCAGGGGCGGAGCGGAGTCGAGATATTGCGCCAGCCAGGTGCGCTGGTCCTTGCCCAGAAGTCCGGGAGTGAAGTTCGGCATGATGAGCGAATCGAGCACGATAAACCGCACCGCCGGGCTTTCGATCACGAGCACGTGGCGGTTCTTCACCGGCTGCGCGCCCTTCTGCATGGCGCCGAAGACTTCGAGGAAATTCTTGCGGTCGTCGTGATTGCCCAGCGCGATGGCGACGGGCATGAGGCTGGAGACCGGCTCGATCAGCGTCTTCAGAGCCTGGTAATCGCCCGGCATGCCCTTGAGGCGCGCGGCGTCGCCGCAGATCAGCGCGCCCTGCGGTTTGGCCTCCAGCACCATGGGCACGGCCTTTTTCAGGTTGTCGACAGGGCGGAAGCCGCGGTAGGCGTCCTCGGGATTCTCGGGGATGTGCGTGTCCGACAGCAGCGCCCAGTGCATTTCCGGCTCCTCGGCGCGGAGAACCGTGGCGGCGCCGGCCAGCGACAGCGAGAACGCGCGGCGCGATAGTGAAGGCAGTCCCAGATGCGGCATGACAATTCCGATTGTATCCGCGGGCCGCGGCCCGGCGCGTGAAAAGACGATGAACAGGGCTTCGTGCCGGTCCTGCCGCTGGAGTATGCTGCGGAAGAAATGAAACCCTGCCGGAGCCGCTCCGCTCTGATGGAACGCCGCAGCTTCCTCGCCGCCCTGGCGTCCGCGCCCGCCGTCCTGCGGGCCGCGCAGCAGCGCCTCCCGAACATCGTCCTGATCTACGCCGACGACCTCGGCTACGGCGATGTCAGCGCCAACGGCGCGCGGCGCATCCGCACGCCTCACATCGACCGTCTCGCACGGGAGGGCGTGCGGTTCACGCATGCGCACTCGCCTTCGGCCACCTGCACGCCCTCGCGCTACGCGCTGCTCACGGGCGAGTATGCCTGGCGCAGGCCGGGCACCGGCGTTCTGCCGGGGGACGCGAAACTGATCATTGATCCCGGCCGGCCCACGCTGCCGGCGATGCTCCATGAACGGGGCTACCGCACGGGTGTTGTGGGCAAGTGGCATCTGGGGCTCGGCAGCGGCGATCTGGACTGGAACGGGGAGATCCGCCCCGGCCCGCTCGAGCTGGGCTTCGACTACGCCTTCCTGATCCCCGCCACCGGGGACCGTGTGCCCTGCGTCTATGTCGAGAACCATCGCGTCGTCGGGCTCGACCCAGCCGACCTGATCCGGGTGAGCTTCAAGGAGCCGTTTCCGGGCGAGCCGCTCGGCAGCACGCATCCGCAACTGTTGCGGATGCACCCGAGCCACGGCCACGATATGGCGATCGTCAACGGCATCAGCCGCATCGGCTACATGACCGGCGGGCGCAAGGCGCTGTGGAAGGACGAGGACATGGCGGACGTCATCACCGGCAAGGCTCTCCAGTTCCTGGAGCGCCACCGCCAGGAGCCGTTCTTCCTCTACTTCTCGACCCATGACATCCACGTGCCGCGCGTGCCGCATCCGCGCTTCGCCGGCCGCTCCGGCATGGGGCCGCGCGGCGATGCGATCCTGCAACTCGACTGGTGCGCCGGCGAAATCCTGGGCGCGCTGGACCGTCACGGCCTGGCGCGCAACACGCTGGTCATTTTCACCAGCGACAACGGCCCCGTGGTCGACGACGGCTACAGGGATGAAGCCGTGGAAAAGCTGGACGGTCACCGCCCCGCCGGGGCCTGGCGCGGCGGCAAGTACAGCAATTTTGAAGGCGGCACCCGCGTGCCGTTCCTGGTGCGCTGGCCGGAGCGGGTGAAGAGCCGCGCGGAGTCCGGCGCGCTGGTGAGCCAGATCGATCTGTTCGCATCGCTGGCGGCGCTGACGGGCGCGAGGCTCGCCGATGCGGCCGCGCCCGACAGCTTTGACATTCTGCCGGCGCTGCTCGGTGAGTCGAAAAAGGGCCGTGAATATCTGGTGGAGCACGCCGGCTCGTTGTCCCTCATCATGGGGCGCTGGAAGTATGTGGCGCCCGGCAAGGGGCCGAAGATCAACACGAACACGAACACCGAACTCGGCAACGATCCCGAGCCGCAGCTCTTCGATCTGGAGCGCGATCCCGGCGAAAAAACCAACGTTGCGGCGCGGCATCCGGAACGGGTGCGGGAGATGGCAGCGCTTCTGGCGAAGATCCGCGGGATGGCGCAGACCCGTCCGTAAAGAGCGGTTTTCTGGGACTGAACCGCGGCAACGCAGTCCCAGGGCGGGTGAAGGTCTGGTACTATCCGTTTGCCGCGGGTGTGTCCGCCGGCGCGGATCTGGCTTACGATTTGAATAAGCAGCCTGTCGTGTCCGGATCGACGGCGGAGGAATTGCGCGCGCCGGCGGCCTGGCTGTGCGCAGCGCGGGCGGGCCCGGAAAGGTTGGGCTGCTGGAGAAACTGGCGATGGGCGACGGAATGACGACGATGTTCCCTGGGGGACATTTATGATTTTGACGTTCACAATTTCAATGGGAAGCGGGCGCGGTCCCGCACCGCGCGCTAAAAGGACTCGCGCTGCCATGGCGGCGGTGCTGGCGGCGCTGGTGTTGCTGTGGGGCTGCTCGCCGGCGAAGCGGATGGTGGCGGAGCGGTACCACCGTCAGGGACTGGAACTGTTCGAGAAGAAGAAATACGACGAAGCTGCGATCGCTTTCCGCAAGGCGATCCAGAAGAGTCCTGACTGGGGCGAGCCTTACTACCGGCTGGCGCTGTGCGATCTGGAGAAGGGCGGCGACGTCACGCGCGCGCTGCTGGCGTTGCGCCAGGCGATGGCGCTGATGCCGGACAACGAAGACGTAAAGGTGCGCCTGGCGGGACTGCATATTCTGGCGTATCTGCAACACGGAGCGATCGAGGACTTTCCGCTCCGGCAGGCCCACGATGTCGCCGATAGCCTGCTGAAGAAGAAACCCGGTTCTTTCGAAGGCCAGATGCTGGCGGGGCAGATCGCCCTGCTCGAGAGAAAGCCGAAAGAGGCGCTGGAGTGGTTCGAAAAGGCCAGGAAACTCAAGCCGGATTCGGCGCTGGCGGTGGCCAGTTCCGGCATCACGCTGGTGACGCTCGGGCAGGAAAGAGATGCCGAGCCGCTGTTGCGGAAAGCGCTGGAGATGGACGCCTCGCTGGGGCCGGCGTGGGACGCGCTTTACAACCTCCATATGCGCCAGAAGCGTCCCGGAGATGCGGAGGCCGCGTGCCGGGAGCGGATCGGCCGGAATCCGAAAGATCCGGTGGCGAGGCTGATGCTGGCCAATCATTTCTTCCGGATGCAGAAGCCGGAAGAGATGCGGCAGGCGCTCGAGCCGCTCACTCAGCCCGGCGGCTTCGAAAATGGACGCATGGTGGCGGGCGATTTCTACCGCAGCATCGGGCGGATTGGCGAGGCGCGGTCCCTTTACGAAGCCGGAATGAAGGAAGCGGAGAAGGACGCCGCCCGCCGCACCGAATACCGGAAGCGGCTGGCCAGCCTGCTGCTGCTGGAGGGCAAGCGGGATGAGGCGGAGAAGGCTTATGCGGACGTGCTGGAGGATGCGCCCAAGGATCCCGAGAGCCGCGCGCGGCGGGCGCTGCTGGTGCTGGACAAGGACGCTGCCGCGGCGTTGAAGGAGTTCCAGCAGCTCGCCAAAGACGTGCCCTCCAATCCGGTGATCCGGTTCAACCTCGGGCTGGCGCTGCTGGCGAACCGGAAGCTGGAGGAGGCGCGGACGGCGTTCCTCGAGGCGGCCCGGATGCAGCGCAACTTCCTCGAACCGCGGCTGGCGCTGGCGCAGATCGCGATGGACCGCGAACAGTGGCGCGAGCTCCAGCAGACGGCCGCCGACGTGCTGACAATCAATCCGCGGCATCCGGAGGGGCGGTATTTCCGGGCGGCGGCCTATACGGGGCTCGGAAATTACGAAGAAGCGCGAAAAATTCTGGTTGAATTGTTGAAAGAGTTTCCGAATTATCGGGAAGCGCATTTGCAGATTTCCTTCCTGGATCTGGCCGAGCGCCGCTACGCCCAGGCGGAGGCGCGGCTGCGCGAGCTGTATGAGAAAACTCGGGACGTGCGGGCGCTGACCGGGCGCGTGGAGGTGCAACTGGCGCAGAACCTCCAGAAGGAAGGGCTGGCGCTGGCGCAGGCGGAGCTCGCGAAAAACCCCGACGATGCGCGCCTGCGGCTGCTGGTGGCGCGCACGGCGCTGCGCGTGGCCGACTATCCTCTGGCCGTGCGCGAACTGATCCGTCTGGCCGAGCGCGACCCCAACTGGGACTATCTGTACCTGATGCTCGGACAGGCGCACCAGTTCAACGGCGACCTGCCCCGGGCGATTCTCGCCTTCCAGCGGGCGTTGCAGATCTCGCCTGGCAGCCTGGAGGCGACGTTGCGGCTGGCCTACGCCTACGAAGTGGCGGGCCAGTACAAGGAGGCCATCGCCGCATACCGCAAGGCGCTGGAGCTGAACCCGAACACTCCCATCGCCATGAACAACCTCGCCTACCTGCTGAGCGAGCAGGGCGGGGATCTGGACGAAGCCCTGAGGCTGGCGCAACTGGCCCTGCAACGGCTGCCGCAGCAGCGCTACATCGCGGACACGGTGGGCTGGATTTTCCTCAAGAAAAACGACGTCGATTCTGCCATACAGGTTTTCCAGGGCCTGGTGAAAAAGTACCCGGATGAGCCGGCTTTCCGGTACCATTACGGCGCGGCTCTGCTGAAAAAAGGCGATAAGACGCGCGCCAGGACGGAGTTGCAAACGGCGCTGGACAACAAGCCGCCGGCGGACATCGAAAAGAAGGTGCGCGAACTGCTGGCGCAGGCGGGCTAGGGTGAGGCATGAAACGCTCCGCTCAGGCTAGAGCAGCGGAGGCGGCGCCCGCGGCGGAGCGTGGAGCGCCGCGGCTGGCATCGTGCGAAGAGCTGCAACAGCGGCAGCAGGGGCTGTGGTGGGGTTCCCACCTGTTCTCTCTGGTTGTCCATGCCCTATGCGTGGCGTGGCTGGTGCAGACGGGCGTGATCGTTGTGGAATACGCGCAGCGGTACGGGTACGGCTATCAGTTCGGGCAGGCTGTCCTGCTGGCGTCCCCGCTGTTTGAACTGGGCCAGCGGAGCGCGCTGCGCGGGCGCGAGCGCCAGATTCCGCTATCCGCTTTGGCGCCGCAGGAGAAGCTCTATGCGCCCGACCTGCGGCGCGTGCTGGCAGGGCAGGCGCAGCGGGACGGGCGGTTGGGCGGCCAGAACCCGGAGCAGGAGCGGCGCACTAATGACGATGCCAGCGCCTCCGCGCTGTCGGTCCCTCTCAGCGGCGGCGGCGGCGCACTGCCCGCCGGGACTCTGCCGGAGAGGGCTGCCGGAGGCGTCTCGACTCCCTTTGATCTGGTGCCTCCCAGCAACACCAGAGCGCGGCGCGGCAACCAGGCGGGCAAGAACCGCCTGCGGGCGGGCGATGCCGGAGTGCCGGGCGGCGGGGCGGCGGAGGGATTGCGGCTGCCGGCGGCGCCCGCGCGGGTGGGCATTCAGGCGGAGGTGGAGGCGGACGCCGCGGCTGCCACGGAGATGGAGGAGTGGCTGCGGGTGTTCGTGACCCGGCTCCGGCGCGCCAGCTTCGATCTGATGCCGGACCGCCGGGACATCGGTGCGCCGGGCATGACGGTGCTCAGAGC
Source organism: uncultured Bryobacteraceae bacterium (assembly GCA_937920635.1). Lineage (GTDB taxonomy): Bacteria > Acidobacteriota > Terriglobia > Bryobacterales > Bryobacteraceae > JANWVO01. The sequence continues at coordinate 70,932 of CAKZUE010000017.1, read as the reverse complement.
GGAAGTTGGCCGCGTTGGGAGGATCGTCCGGCGTGAGGTGGCCACGCCGAGCGGCAACGCCGCACTGGACCGCCTGGCGTTGGCGCTGCTCGACCAGTTGCCTGGCTGGCAGCCGTTGCCGCCGAGCCAGTCCGGCGACGCCATGGCAGTGACGGTGCGCGTGCGGTACTTCCCCAGGCGCTGATCTTTAGCCGCAGGAGCGAGCTACCGGTCCCCGTCCGCCCGCCCGCCCGGAGCTTCCAGCCGGCGCAGCGCATCTTCCATCCGCGACAGCCGCTCGCCCTGCTCGCCGAGCCGCTGTTCCAAAGCCGCGAGGCGGGACTCCAGCTCGCTGAGCCGGCCCTGTGCGGGCTGCGGCGGCGCGGCGGAAGCAGGCTGGACCGGCTCGCCGGACAGCAGGTGAGCCCAGCGGTTCTCTTTCATGCCGGGCTGGCGATCGAGCTGGCGCACCAAAGGCGCGGATTTCCGTTCGGCGAGGCGGCGGAGCACCGTAAGGACGGCGTCGAGATCGGAGAAGTCGTACAGGCGCTCGGTGCGAGTGCGCAGTTCGCCGGCGGTCTGAGGTCCGCGCAGCATCAGGACGGTGAGAACGGCCTGCTCGGGGCGGCCCAGCCCGAGACGTTCGACCAGGCGATGCTGGTACTTGGTGACGCGGCCGCCCCGCTCGAGCACAGACAAAACCCAGCCCTTTTGTTCCAGGCTGTGCAGGGCGGCCAGAACGTCGTTTTCTTCGTACTTAACCACTGGTTCGCGGTTCGACTTCTGGTTGCAGGCGGCGAGAAGCGCGTGGAGCGAGAGCGGATAATAAGCCGGTGTGGCCAGGTCCTTTTCCGCCAGGCAACCGAGCACGCGGACTTCGGCGGCGTCGAGATCAAACGGGATCATGGCTCACTCCTGAAAATACATTCCCCGCGGCTGAGGCTGCTCTTGATTATCTCCCGCGGGCCGCTCCCTTCGCGCCTGCGGCGCTTCCGTTATCCTTCAAAGCCCACGGGGCCGCGTCCGGCGCCGCGTGCAAAAGGATCGGATCCGGGGAGGGTGCGGTATCATACGCTTGTTGTTGGCGGAATATGGCGACGCTGGGCGAGCGGTTGCGCGCGGAACGGGAACGGCGGGGGCTCACGATCGAAGAGCTCGCGCAACAGACCCGGATCAGCGCGCGGTTTTTTGAAGCGATCGAGCGCGATGACAGGTCGTCGCTGCCAGGGGGCTTTTTTTACCGGAGCTTCGTCCGGCAGTACGCGCGGATGCTCGAACTGCCCGAAGAAGCCTACCAGGGCGAAATCGAGCGCAGCCTCTCGGAAGAATCGGAGAAGCCCTACCAGGCGCCGGAGCGCCATATCGATGTGCCGCCGTTGCCGACGGCGGGCCGCAGCCGCAAGGAAGAGGCTTTGTGGTGGGCGGCGCGGGCGGGCGGACTGGTAGCGGCGCTGGCTCTTTGCACCGCGGCCTACGTCGGCTGGGAGAGGTGGAAGGCTTCGCAGGCTGTGCCGATGGCCTCTGTCGCAGCTGAGAAGAACGCGCAGGGGAGCGGGGCTCCCGCGCCTCCAGAACCCAGGGCGGCGCAGGCTCCGGCTCCAGCCGCGCCGCCGCCTGTGGCCTCCAGCGGCGCGGTGCGCGTCATCGTGCGGGCTTCGGATTTGAGCTGGGTCGGGGTGTGGCAAGGGCGGAAGTTTCTCTTCGGCGATCTGCTGCGCGCGGGCGATGTGCGGGGCTTTGGCGCGGACGACGTGCTGCGCGTGAAGATCGGCAACGCCGGCGCCGTGGCGGTGGAGTGGAACGGGCAGGCGCTGCCGGCGTTCGGACCGCGCGGACAGGTGCGCACGGTGGAATTCCGGAGCGACCGCTACGAGGTCATTCAGCCTACGTCACGCCCGGAGATGGAGGAGGGATCGCCGCCGGACGGAGCGGCGCTCTGATCCACGCCATGGACGGCGAACCTCACTACGGTTACAGGCTGTTTTTCATGCTGGTGGTGGTGGGCGCGAATGCGTTCCTCGCCGCGGCCGAGATCGCCCTGGTGTCCATGCGGCGTTCGCGCCTCGAACAGCTCTGCGACGAAGGGCATGTGGGAGCTAAGGCCGCCGCGTTGCTGCTGGCCAATCCCGGAAGGTTGCTGTCCGTGATCCAGGTGGGCGTGACGCTGACGAGCCTGGCGCTCGGATGGCTGGGCGAGGCCACGCTGCACCGCCTGTTCCTGTCGGCGTTGGCCCCGGTCATGACCCCGGTGACTTCCGCGGCGCTGAGCATCCTCAGCGTGGGACTGGCCTTCGCCCTCATGACTTACATGCACGTCGTGTTTGGAGAAGTCGCCCCGAAGAATCTGGGCATGGAGAGGGCTGAGCGCGTGGCGGTGATCGTGGCTCCGCCGCTGCTCGTGTTCTACCGGGTGGTGGAGCCGTTCGTCTGGGTGCTGGAACGGTCGTCTGCGGCCGTTTCGCGGTTGCTCGGCGTGCACGGGCAGAATCCGGGCGCGCACTCGGCGGAGGAGCTGAAGTTTGTGCTGGAATCGAGCCGCGCGGCGGGCCAGATCGGCGAGTTCGAGGCTGCCGCCATGCAGCGGCTGGTCGAACTCAGGGAGTACAGCGCGCGGGAGGTGATGGCGCCCCGCAGCCAGATGGCCACGGTGGAGGCGGAAGCCGACATCGATGAAGTGCTGCAGCGGGTGAGCGAAACGGGGTACTCGCGGCTGCCGGTGGTCGAGAAGGGCAACGAAAACCCGGTGGGATTCGTGCACGTGAAGGATGTGCTGGGCGTGTGGGCGCAGCGGCGCCAGTCCAACCTGCGGCGCCGTCCGGTGGAGCCGTTTTCGCTCCGAAAGATCCTGCGCCGGGCGCCGATCGTCCCGGAGTCCCGCCCGCTGCACCTGCTGCTCGAAGATCTGCGGGAGCAGCACGCGCATCTGGCGTTTCTGGTCGACGAGTTCGGCACCGTCTCCGGACTCATCTCGCTCGAGGATCTGTTCGAGCAGGTGTTCGGGGAGATCGAGGATGAATTTGATCTGAAGCAGGAAACGGCGCCGGAGGCGGCGGCGGCGTTTGAGGTGGAGGGAACCGTCCCGCTCCGCGATCTCGATACGCAATACGGCATCGAGTTGCCGGCCGAGGGCGACTATGAAACGCTCGCCGGGTATCTGATGTATCAGTTAGGGCGCATTCCGCGGCAAGGAGATGCGGTGGAGTGCGGAGACAGACGCTTCACAGTGGTGGAGATGGATTTCAACCGGATCGCGCGGGTCAGGGTGGAGAGGTTCGCCCCTCCGCCGGAGGATGTGGAGAAAGGTCAATAGGGGTTGGCGGCGGAGGCCGTGTTGCGTCCAAGCAGTTTTTCCACCTCGCGGCGCAAAGGGCCCGTGGCCTTGGCGAAGATCATCTTGTAAGCGCGGCAGAAGTAGTCGAGGTCCTCGAAGCGGCGGTGCGGACCGTGACGGAACTTGGGGCACCCGCCATGGCAGATGGACTGGTATTCGCACACACGGCATTCTTCGTGGGGCAGCGTCTTGTTGACGGCGAACTGATACCGGCGCTGGCGGCGGGCGATTTCAGGAAAAGAATCCAGCGTGATGTTGCCCAGTCTCCAGGAGCTTTCGACGAAAAAATCGCAGGGGTAGACGTCGCCGTTGTACTCAATCACGACATAGCTGTCGCAGGTTTCGTGCATCGTGCACGAGCCGGGCTTGATTCCAGCCACGGCTTCAGCGAGATTGTCGAAAAAGCGGATCCGGACTTTCCGGCGGTCAGGCCACCATGCGTCGAATATTTCGCAGAGAAAACGGCCGTATTGCTCCGGAGTGACGGTGAACGGCATGGGCGAGCCGTCCGGATGGAACTCGGCCAGCGGGATGAACTGGAGATGTTCCGCGCCGATGGAGCGGAAGAACCGGTACAGCTCCCGGGGCTTTTCCACATTGGCCTGGGAGAGGACGCACAGGATGTTGAACTCCGCTCCGTGCTTCTGCATGCGCTCGATGGCCTCCACCACCTTGCGCCAGGTGGGGTGGCCGGCGCGGTTGAAGCGGTGGCGGTCGTGAATCTCTTCGGGGCCGTCGATGGAGATGCCGGTCAGAAAATTGTAATTGCGCAGAAATGCGCACCAGGCATCATCAAGAAGAATGGCGTTGGTCTGAAGAGAATTCGAAATGGTATGGCCATTCCGGCCGTATTTCTGCTGGAAATGGACCAGTTTTTCGAAGAAAGAGAGGCCCGCCAGCGTGGGTTCTCCGCCCTGGAATGCAAAAACGGAGGCGGGATACGAGTAGAACAAAAAGCCGTCGACCAGACGCTCCAGCACGTCTTCCGGCATGATCCGCGCCGGAAGGTCCTTGTACGGGTCCGCCTCGCGGTCGAGGTAGAAGCAGTATTCGCAGTCGAGGTTGCAGACGGCGGAGGCGGGCTTGACGAGAAGCGAAGTGATGCGCGGCGCCTGCCCGGAGATGGAAGCAGCCGGATAAGCCGTTCCGACGATTGGGAACGGGTTCCCAGAGGGCATAGGGAGAGTGTAGCACCGGCCGGGCGTCAGAAGCCGAGGCCGAGCTCGAGTTCGACTTCGGCGATGCGCTCGCGGAGATAGAGGCAGAGGTCGTCAGTGTCGTCTTCGGCGGGCGCCGTGTCTGGAGGCTGGTCCGCAGTGAAGATGACAGGGAAGCCGGACGAGGAAGCCAGGCGGCAGCTGGAGGCGATGAGAGCCGCCGCCGGGTTCTGGCGGGAGAGCGCCAGCGGGTCGTCATGGTGGTGGAGCAGGGCCGCCTCGGCGAGCGGCTCCGGCAGATCGTAACGGCGCATGGCACGGGCGCCGGCTTCGGCGTGCGTCAGCCCGAACGCGCTCCGCTCGAGGTCGCAGCTCTGCTCCGGAGTTTCCGCCTGCTCCAGCAGGGCCAGATAGGATTCCCGGGCCGAAGCGAGCAGCACGAGGCGCCCCAGATCATGCAGCAGGCCCGCCGTGTAGCTTTCCATCATATCTCCGGTGTTGTCGAACGAGAGGTCGGCGGCGAGCAGGGCGGTGGCCAAGCTGTGCCGCCAGATCGTGCGGCATACTGGGAACCGCGCCACCGGCCGGAACAGGTGGCGCACGCCGTAGGTGAGCACCAACGCGCGCAGGCGGTCCAGTCCGATCAGAGTCAGCGCCGTGAGCAGGTCGCTGACCCTGTTCCGGCAGCCGAACAGCGCGGAGTTGGCCAGGCGCAGCACATGGGCTGCCAGCGCCGGATCCTCGCTCACCAGCAGCCGGATGCGGCGGAAGCCGGAAGGCTCGCCGGCCAGCTCCGCCAGCAGCCGCGTCACAACCGGATGGAACGGCGGCAGCGCGTCAAGTCTTACAGGCGGCGCATGCGCAGGCATGGTGTTTCACAATTCCTGTCTGCCCTGCTTATCGGCGGGCGCCGGGCGGGGATGAGGGAATGCGGCCGGGACGGCATACACTGGAAGAAAGCTTTGGCCTCGCCGTTCACAGTCAAGCAGTTCTTCTCACGCCGCGGCCCGCTGGCGCGCGCGCATCCCAACTACGAGTTCCGCAGCGGACAACTGGAGATGGCGCTTGCCGTCGAGGCGGCGCTGGCCGAAAAACGCCATCAGATTGTCGAGGCCGGCACAGGCACCGGCAAGACGCTGGCCTATCTGGTGCCGGCGATCCTTTCCGGGCGCCGGGTGGTGATTTCCACCGGCACGAAAAACCTCCAGGAGCAGCTTTATTTCAAAGACATTCCCTTCCTGAACGAGCTGTTCGAGGGCGGCATCCGGGCCTGCTACATGAAGGGCCGCAGCAACTACGCCTGCCGCCAGAAGATCTATGACGCCGAGCGGGAGCCCGTGCTGAACGGACTCGAGGAGGTCAGCGACTTCGCCATCATCCGCGAGTGGGAGAAGACGGCTGAAACGGGCGACCGCTCTTCGATTCCGAACCTGCCTGACAGTTCCACCGCATGGGCGAAACTGGACGCCCGCGCCGACCTCTGCACGGGCCAGAAGTGCCCGTCGTTCGAGCGTTGCTTCATCACGCTGATGCATCAGCGGGCTCAGGAGTCCGACATCATCATCGTGAACCACCACCTCTTTTTCGCCGATATCGCCGTGAGAGAGGGCGAATACGGGGCCATCCTTCCGGATTATTCCGCCGTGATTTTCGACGAGGCGCACGAGCTGGAAGAGGTGGCCGGACAGTACTTCGGGTTCGGCATCTCTTCCAACCAGGTGGAAGACCTGCGCCGGGACACGCTGGCGGTGGCCCGGCGGAAGAATCTCTTGACCCGCGATCTGGAGCAGATGCTCCGCGTGATGGCCGAGCAGGCGGAGCGCTTTTTCGCGCTGTTCCCGGCACAGGAGGGGCGGTCCGGGTTTGCGAAGCAGCAGGAGGAGTTCCTCAAGCGTCACGGCGAGGTGTACCGGCGGCTGCTCTCGGCCATGGAACTGCTGGAGACGCACCTTTCGCTGCTCAAGGACGCTCCCGAGGAGATCGCACCGCTGGTGCGGCGGCTCAAGCAGCAGCGGGAGACCCTGGAAGCCTACATGAAGGGCGGCGACCCGGATTATGTCTACTGGGTGGAGCGCCGCGGGCGGAACCTCACGCTTCAGGCGACGCCGGTGAACGTATCGTCGCTGCTCCGGGAAAAAGTGTTCAGCGAAATCCCGACCGTCGTCCTGACCAGCGCCACTCTGGCGGTCGGCGGAACGTTCGACTACGTGAAAGCCAGGCTGGGGCTGGACGGCGCGCGCGAACTGATCGTGCCGAGCCACTACGACTACGCCAATCAGGCGCTGCTCTATGTGCCCGGGCACCTGCCCGACGTCCGCAGCGAGGCGTTCGTCTCCGCGGCGGCGGAAGAGGTTCGCGAGGTGCTGGCGCACAGCCGGGGCAGGGCGTTCCTGCTGTTCACCAGCTACCAGCAGATGCGCCAGATCCACGACCGCGTGGCCCCGCGGCTGGACTACCCGGTGCTGTTGCAGGGAACGGCGCCGCAGCGCGCCCTGCTCGATCAGTTCCGTTCCACCCCGCACTCGGTGCTGTTTGCCACGTCGTCGTTCTGGCAGGGTGTCGATGTACAGGGCGAACAGCTCTCCTGCGTGATCATCGACCGGCTGCCATTCGCCGTGCCGAGCGATCCCGTGGTGGAGGCGCGGGTCAAAGCGATCCAGGCGGCTGGCGGCAACGCTTTCTATGATTACCAGGTGCCGCAGGCGGCCATCGCGCTCAAGCAGGGGTTCGGGCGGTTGATCCGTTCGTCCACCGACCGCGGCGTGCTGGTCTTGCTCGACAACCGCATCCTGCGCTCGGGCTATGGCCGGGTGTTCCTGAACTCTCTGCCGCCGTACCGGCTGACGAGGCGCATCGAGGACGTGGAGGGGTTCTTCAGCGAAAAAGCGGAACCGGAACCATCCCGCGGCGGCTGACGGGGCTCCGCGTCGCGCACCGCACGCAGAATCATGGTGTGCACACTTACGGTACGCAAAAAGGGGAATTGTGTTCCTGTCCCCTTTTTGTTTCGGTCAACCGGAGATCTTCGGCATTTTCTTTTCGTATTCGGCGATTTTCTTCTGGAGCTTGTCGCGCGCGGGCGACTTGGGGACGGGCGCCAGGGCCTCCTTCGCCTCGTCGAGGAACAGTTTCATGCGCGCCGCGCGGTCCAGCTTCTTGGGGGCGAACAACTGTGAGATCTCCGCAAATTGCGTGGCGAGGAAGAACAGGAACTGTTCCCTTTTCACCTTCGGCTCGGATTGCGAAAATAGCTGCCTGGCCTTTTCCAGATCGCCACCGGGATCGGCCACCGCGATCACGCTCAGCGCCACGCCGCGCCTCACCATCAGATTGTGAAGCCGGTCCACCTCAGCGGGCATTGGCAGAATCCCCTTGATGATCCGCTCCACTTCCACCGGGCGGCTGCGATTCACGTCCGGCAGCGTGAATGGAAGCGCGATCTCGTCCTCTGTCAGATTGGGCATGAGCTTGTGCCCGGTGTCGGCAAAGCGCATGGCGCTTTGTCCGGCCAGGGCGCGCGCCTCGTTGGCCAGACGGCGGAAATCGATCTCCCTGGCTTTCGCAGCCGGGCGGCCTTCATCCAGGATGTCGGCCCATTCCATCTCCCCGCGTGCAATGCCGGAGTCGAGCACGAGTTGCCAGATCTGCGCCCGCCGCGTGAACTCATTTTCCGTGGCGATGATGCCATTCAGGTTTTTCATCGCCGCCTGGAAATCCCCCTTTTGATATGCGCTTTTGGCTGCCGCCCAGTAAAACGGCGGGGTTCCGGGCTTCGGGGGCGCGGGCCCCTTCGAAGTGCCGCATCCGCCGCTGCTGAACACTGCCACCGCCGCCGCCAGGGGAACCACACAGCGCCACAATCGCCGCATGCAAAAACCTCCTCACGGCAATATGTTCGAAGACAGTGCCGGAGTCAAGGGTCTGAAACCCGTGCCGGCGCCCGGCCTGAGGAGCGCGCCGCAGCCGCTAGCCGAGCGTCACCTCCAGCGCCGCCACCGAACAGGGCGGCAACTCGAACGCCAGGCGGCCCTGGCGCACGGTCACGGCGAGTTCGCGCGGTTTCACGCGCTCCGGCTGCTCGAACGTGTTGTGGTCGCGCGGCGCGCCGGCCAGCACCAGCGCCCGCGCCGAGTTCACTGCGCCGCCCTCCAGCCGCAGATCAACGGCCAGCGGTTCGGCCGCATCGGCGTGCGTGCAAGTGACCACCAGGCGGTTGTCCTTTTCATGCAGCGAGGCGGAACCGTCCAGCCGCGGCGCCTTGCCCGCCATCGGCGCGCCGAAGACCGTGCGCACGGCCATGCCGTTGTGGTGGGCCTTGTAAAGATCGAAGACGTGGTAGTTGGGGGTGCGCAGCATCCTGTCTTCATGTGCGATGAAAAGGCTGTGGATGCAATTGACGAGTTGAGCGACGCAGCCCATCGCCACTTTTTCGGCGTGGCGGTGGAAGATGTCCAGCGTGAGTCCGGCGATCACGGCGTCGCGCATGGTGCCGATCTGGCCGAACAGGTGATGCGGCGCCACCTCGCTGCCCGCCTTGTGCCACGCGCCCCATTCGTCGATGGCGAACTTGACGCGGTGCTCGCGGTCGTATTCCCCCATGATGGCCCAATGGTCGCGGATCAGTTGCTCCATGCGGACGGCGCGGGCCAGCAACTCGTAATACTCTTCGGTGGTGAACTCCACCGGCCCGCCCGTGGTGCCGCAATAGTAGTGCAGCGCCCAGCCCCAGACTCGGCGCAGCAGTCCGGGGCTCTTGCGTACCAGCGACTCGAAGAAGCCGCGCGTCCAGCTCAGGTCGCCGCCGTTCGGTCCCGCCGGAATGAACTTCAGCGGGACGCCGAAGCCCGGAACCCAGGAAGTGAAGCGGCGGAATTCGACCGAGTATTCCTCGGGGCGGAAGTCGCCGCCGCAGCCCCAGCTCTCGTTGCCGATGCCCCAATACTCGACGTGGAAGGGCGGCGTGCCGCGCACCTGGCTCCACGTGGTGGAGCCGAGCGGGGCGTTGCAGTAGTCGACCCAGTCGTTGAATTCACGCGCGGTCATGCCGCGGAGATTGGCCGCGAGGTAGGGCTTGGCGCCCACCTCCTGGACAAAGCGCATGAACTCGTTAGTGCCGAACTCGTTGGGTTCGTATTTGGCCGGGTGGCTGTCGAGCTTGCGCAGCATCTCGGATCCGGCCCAGAAGTTCAGCCGTTTCGGCCGCTTTTCGCGCGGCCCCACGCCGTCGCGCCAGTCGTAGCTGTCGGCGAAGCAGCCGCCGGGCCAGCGGAACAGCGGAGCGTGGATCCGCTTCAGGTCGTCGATCAGGGCCTTGCGGATGCCGGCGACATTGGGGATCTTCGACTTCTCGCCCACCCAGATGCCGTCGTAGACCACGCCGCCGAGGTGTTCGACGAAATGGCCGTGCACAAGCGGGCTGATTGTGCCAATCTGTTCTTTCAGAAGCACCGTGGCCGAGCCTTCGGCCGCGCGGCTGGAACGAGGCGCCAGCAAGGCTGCGGCCGTTGCGGAGACGAACGTGCGGCGGTTCATGCGCGCCATCATACTGCAAGGGGAAGGAGCTTTGTAAGCGGTGTCAGATAAAAAGCTCACCGCTCATGTCAAGGCCGCGGGTTGAGCGTCGAAACTGAGTCCAAAGGTTTTGGACACGGTTCTGCCGCGCATTCCGCGCCTCCGCGATGAGAACGTGCTCGTCGGTTTCGACACCTGCGACGACGCGGGCGTCTACCGGCTGAGCCCGGAGTGCGCCCTCGTGCAAACCGTGGACTTTTTTACGCCCATCGTCGATGACCCGTGCACGTTCGGCCGCATCGCCGCTGCCAACGCGCTGTCGGACGTCTACGCTATGGGCGGCCGGCCGCTCACCGCGCTCTCGATTCTCTGCTATCCCGCCAAAGGGGATCTGGAGGACCTGGAGCAGATCCTGAAAGGCGGCGCGGAGACGATGATCGAAGCAGGCTGCGTGGTGGTGGGCGGACATTCGGTGAACGACGACGAAATGAAATTCGGCTACGCAGTGACCGGCGTGGTGCATCCGGACAGGATCTGGACCAACGCGGGCGCCCGCCCCGGCGACGTGCTCGTGCTCACCAAGCCGCTCGGCACGGGCGTGATCGGAACGGCGCTGAAGCGGGGCATCGCCGATCCGCAGCACGTCGAGGCGGCGATCCAGTCGATGTGCCGGCTGAACCGTTTTGAAGGCGAAGCGCACGGATGCACGGACATCACGGGGTTCGGATTGATGGGACACGCGCGAGAGATGGCGCTGGCCTCAGGCGTGACGCTGGAGATCGATGCTGGGCAACTGGAGTTTCTGCCGGGAGCGCTGGAATATGCGCGGCAGGGCGCCGTGCCGGGCGGGCTGAAAAACAACCGTGAATTCGCCTCCTGCGCGGTTCTGTTGCGGCGGGAACTGCCGCCGGAGGTGGAGGCGCTCTTGTACGATCCGCAGACCTCGGGCGGGCTGCTGTTGTCGGTGGAGCCGGACAAGGCGCAGGGGCGGGTGATCGGGCGCGTGCTGGAGCGCGGCGAGAAACCGGTTGTGGTGATATGAACAGAAATCCGCTGATCGTGGCCTTGGACGTCGAAACCCGTGCCGCGGCGATGCAGTTGGTGGAGCGGTGCGGCGCACGGGTGGAGTTCTACAAGGTCGGGCTGGAGCTGTTCACGGCGGAAGGTCCGGCGGTGGTGCGGGATCTGATTGGCGCGGGCAAGCGCGTGTTCCTGGATCTGAAGATGTACGACATCGGCGAGACGGTGAAGCGTGCGGCAGCGCGCGCCGCGGCGCTCGGCGTATCGCTGCTCACCGTGCACTGCGTGCCGCAGGTGGTGCGGGCTGCCGTGGAAGGCGTGCGCGGTTCGAAAACCCGGATTCTGGCGGTCACCGTGCTGACGAGTTTCGACGAGCGCGATCTGGAAGACCTGGGGGTGACGGGGCGCACGCCGGCGGAGCAGGTGCTGTTCCTGGCAAGGCGCGGCGTGGAGGCGGGGGCGCACGGCTTTGTCTGCTCGCCTCTGGAGGTTCGCGCGATGCGGGAGCTGGCGGGGCGGGAGCGGCTGCTGGTGACGCCCGGGGTGCGGAGTGCCGGGGCGTCTTCTCACGATCAGAAGCGGGTGGCGACGCCAGCGGAAGCGCTGGCGGCGGGGGCGGATTACCTGGTGGTCGGCCGCGAGGTGACCCGGGCGGAAGATCCGGCGGCAGCGGTGGGGCGGATCCTGCAGGAGGCGGAGCCGGTGCGCGGCAGTAGCAGCAGGGCGGCGGAAGAGAGAAAGTGAGTCCCCCGCAGGGACCGCCCATGGTCGCCGGGGGGGCTTTGGTCGCCGCAGGCGGCTTGCCTCGGGTTCCAAAGGCTTGACGAAAAAGAGAGAATCCTGTTACACTGCTAACCATTCCGTACAAACCGTTTGTATGCAAACCAGCAGCAACGGCAGGGGTAGCACGGGTCGGGCGTCTGTGTCAGACGCACTAGATCCAGCAAGACAGACCTCGATCGTCGAACCGAAATCCATACGAGGTGCAAGCGTGAAACGAGCATTGACAGTCCTGCTTTACATGGCATTGCCTCTGGCGGGCATGGCCCAGAGCCTGACGCAGCTCTCCGGCACGGTAACCGACCCATCCGGAGCGGTCATCACCGGAGCCAAGGTCGAAGCACTGAACCTGGATACTGGGACGAAGCGCGAAACGACCACGGATTCCAGCGGCATCTATCTGTTCCCGCAAATCGTTCCCGGCAACTACCGCCTGATGGTTTCAGCCTCCGGCTTTGCCACTGCCGCCGTGGACAACCTGCGGCTGCTGGTGAACACGCCCGCCACTGTGGCGATCAAGCTGGAACTCGGCGCGGTGACGGAGACGGTTTCTGTTGCGGCGGAAGCCACCCAGATCAACACGGTGGACGCCACCGTAGGCAACAGTTTCGGAACGAAGCCGATCCTGCAGTTGCCCTTTGAAGCAAGGAATGTGGTCGGCTTGCTGGCATTGCAGCCGGGCGTGACCTACGCCGGCGACAACCTGCCGAACAGCTACCGCGGCGGCAACGTCAACGGCGGCAAGAGCGACCAGGCCAACGTCACGCTCGACGGCGTCGACGTCAACGACCAGCAGAACCGTGATCCCTTCACGAGCGTGCTCCGCGTGACGCTGGACTCCGTGCAGGAGTTCCGCGTGGTGACGACCAACGCCAACGCGGATATGGGCCGCAGCTCCGGCGCCCAGATCGCTCTTGTGACCAAGAGCGGCACGAACGAACTGCACGGCGCCGCGTACTATTTTGTCCGCAACAAGGCAACGAACGCCAACAGCTTTTTCAATAATTCCGCGGTAAGCGCCCAGTTTCCCAATGGCGTGCCGCTGCAGAAGCTGAACCGCAACATCTACGGCGCTGCCGTGGGCGGTCCGCTGATCAAGAACCGGCTCTTTATGTTTGGCAACTACGAAGGACGCAAGGACCGCCGCGAAGACAGCATCGTGCGCACGGTGCCGACCGCGGATATGCGCAACGGGATTCTGAAATACGTGCGCCGCGACGGCACCATCGCCACGGTGACGCCGCAGGAGCTGGCCAGCCGCGTGGATCCGCTCGGCATCGGACCCAGCCAGGCGGCGCTTGCGGTGCTCAAGCAATATCCGCTCCCCAACGAAGCTACGGTGGGCGACTCCCTGAACACGTCCGGTTTCCGCTTCAACGCGCCAGTGACGCTCGATCAGCATACCTGGATCAGCAAGCTGGACTGGTACATTGATTCCTCCAGCAAGCACCAGGTGTTCGTCCGGGGCAACCTCCAGGACGACGTTTTCCGCGATGTCCCGCAGTTCCCGGGCATGCCGCCGAACAACACCCGGCTGGACAACACCAAGGGACTGGCGGTCGGCTTCAACAGCGTGCTGTCTCCGACCATGGTGAACGTCTTCCGCTATGGCATTACCCGGGTCGGATTTGAAAACACCGGCATTCTCCTGCAGCCCTTCGTCTCGTTCCGCACCCTGAGCACGATCCAGGGGACGACCCGGCCATTCATTCGCCGCACGCCCGTGCACACCTTCACCGATGATTTCAGCTGGACCAAGCGGCGCCATGAGTTCAAGTTCGGCTTCCAGGCCCGTTTGATCCGCAACAATCGCGTCAACTACACCAACTCTTTCTCGGACGCCAGCGCCAACTCAAGCTGGCTGACCAGAAGCGGCGCGGATCTGAATACCCCCTTCCCCGACATGCTGTCCACCTTCCGCATCTCCTGGCGCGATGCGGCCATGGCCGTGATGGGCATCGTCAGCCAGGGCAATGCCCGGTACGTCTACAACAAAGATGGCTCCGTCTTCCCGGCGGGCACGCCGGTGATCCGCAACTTCCATGGCGAAGAGTACGAGATGTACGCCATGGACACCTGGCGGGTGCTTCCGCAATTGACCATCACTTACGGTGTGCGCTGGTCGCTGATGCCGCCCGTGTACGAGCGGGACGGCTTCCAGACGGTTTCCGAACAGCCTCTCAACGAATGGTTCAATGACCGCGTCCGCCTTGCCGATCAGGGCCAGTCGCAGGACCAGGTGAAACCGGTCCGCTACATCCTCAAAGAGCAGCCCGGCGGGCGGGACATTTACCCATTCCACAAGAAAAACTTTGCGCCACGCGTGGCCATCGCCTGGTCGCCGGATCAGCAGACGTCGGTGCGCGCCGGCTTCGGCATGTATTACGACGCGATGGGTTCCGGGCTCATGGTCAACTACGACAACTCTGCGCTTGGCCTGACAACGCAGATCACGAACCCCTCGGCGCGGCTTTCATTAGCCACCGCCCCCCGCTTCATCAACTTCACCACCATTCCCCCGGGCCTGTTGCTGGACGCGCCTCCGGGCGGCTTCCCGGCTCAGGCGCCCAACGCGTTCGCCATCATCAACAGCCAGGATGACCAGCTCAAATTCCCCTACACCATGAACATGAACTTCGCCGTGTCGCGGGAATTCCGCGGCGGCTGGTTCGCGCAGGCGGGGTATGTGAGCCGGCTGGCGCGGCGCTCGCTCACCAGCGAGGACATCGCCATGCCGACCAACCTCCGCGACCCGGTCTCCAACACCCGCTACTTCGAGGCTGCCACCCAGCTTGCCCTGCTGGCCAGGGCGGACACCCCGACGTCGCAGGTGCCGAAGATCCCGTTCTGGGAAAACATGTTTCCCGAAGCCGCCGGCGGAGGACTGACCGCCACGCAGGCCATGTATGAGAGCTACGCGGAAAATGCTCCCGACTACACATACGCGTTGTACCTGGCGGATGTCTTCTGCTATCCCGGCTGCGCCAAGACCGGCCCGTACACGCTGTTCAACCGTCAGTACAGCTACCTGCGCACGTTGCGCTCGATCGGGTTCGGCAACTATCACGCCTTCCAGTTGACCACCCGCAAGCGGTGGCGCAATGGCGATCAGATCGAGCTGAACTACACGCTCTCGAAGTCCATCGACATGGCCTCTACGCCCGAGATCTCCACCGCCACCCAGGGTGTGATCATCAACGCTTTCAACCGGCGGCAGTTCCGGGCTGTGTCCGACTACGACAGCCGCCATCAGGCCAACGCCAACTGGGTCTACAACATGCCCTTCGGCCGCGGCCAACGCTGGATGAACCAGAACCGCGCCATGGACCTGCTGTTCGGCGGGTGGCAGTTGAGCGGCCTGTTCCGCATCTCCTCCGGCCTGCCCACCTCGGCCGGCAACGGCCGCTTCTGGCCCACCAACTGGAACATCACCGGTTACGCCACGCCCGTTGGCCGGTTCGAAGACGGCACGAACAAGAACGCTCCCGCGCCTCCGGGCGGCAAGCCGGGTGTCAACATCTTCCAGGATCCCGCCAGGGCGGTGCAGGCCTTCGATTACACCCTGCCCGGCCAAGCCGGGAGCCGGAACATCATCCGCGGCGACGGCAACTTCAACATCGACGCCGGCCTGATGAAGCGCTTCCACATCACCGAGCAGCACAGCCTCCAGTTCCGCTGGGAGGTGTTCAACGCCACCAACACGTCCCGTTTCGATCCGCTGTCGGCCAACATCAGCCTGGGCGACATCGGCTCGTTCGGCCGTTACACCGACACCCTGACTCTGCCCCGCGTGATGCAGTTCGCGCTGCGGTACGAGTTCTGATCCTGGATCCAGGGCTGAAACGAGCGGGCGGAGCCTGAGCGGCTCCGCCCGTTCCGCATTTGCGGCCCGCCGCCGGGCCGCTAAAACCCCTGTGCCACAATAGAAATGTGACCGGTCACGAGATCCGACAGAAGTTCCTCGATTTCTTCGCCGAGCGCGGCCACCGCGTCGTCCGCTCCTCTTCGCTTGTCCCCGCCAACGACCCCACGCTGCTGTTCACCAACGCCGGGATGAACCAGTTCAAGGACGTGTTTCTGGGGCTCGAAAAGCGCGACTACACGCGGGCCACGACGGCCCAGAAATGCGTGCGCGCGGGCGGAAAGCACAATGATCTGGAAAATGTCGGCTACACGCGCCGCCACCATACTTTTTTCGAAATGATGGGCAATTTCAGCTTCGGCGATTACTTCAAGGCCGAAGCGATCGATTACGCCTGGGAGCTGGTGACCCAGCGCTTCGGAATGCCGAAAGACCGGCTCTATGTCACCGTGTTCCGGGAGGACGACGAGGCGGAACAGCTCTGGCAGAAGGTGGCCGGCGTTCCGAAAGACCGGATTTTCCGCCTGGATGAAAAAGACAATTTCTGGCAGATGGGCGAGACAGGGCCTTGCGGTCCTTGCTCGGAAATTCACTATGACTTGGGCCCCGAAGCGGCGGCGCCGGGGCGGGAGCACGAACAGTTCCCCGACGACGCGGGCGGCCGCTTCGTAGAAATATGGAACCTCGTCTTCATGCAGTTCGACCGCGACGCCGAGGGACGCCTGACGCCATTGCCCAAGCCCAGCATCGACACCGGGCTGGGGCTGGAGCGCGTGGCGGCGATCCTGCAAGGGAAGCTGTCGAACTTCGAGTGCGACCTGCTGCTGCCCATCGTCGAGGAGGCGGGGCGGCTGTTGAAGGTCTCCTACGGGGAGGACGAGCGGACGAGCGTGGTGCTGCGCATCTGCGCTGATCATGCGCGCGCGGCGGCGTTCCTGATCCACGACGGCGTCGTGCCCTCCAATGAGGGGCGCGGCTATGTGCTGCGCAAGATCATGCGGCGCGCCATGCGCAACGCGCGGCGGCTGGGAGCGGCGGATCCGTTCCTGTACCAGCTTACCGGTTTCGTGGCGGAGTGGATGAAGCCTGCCTATCCGGAACTGATGGAGAGCGTGCCGCGAGTGGCGCGGATCGTGCTCGACGAAGAGAAGCGCTACGCATCGACGTTCCAGATCGCCGAGCGCGTGTTCCACGACGAGGTGCGTGCGGCAACAGGAGGCGTTCTGCCGGGCGCGGCGGCGTTCAAGCTGTACGACACGTACGGCATGGCGCTGGATGAGCAGCTCGACATGGCGCGGGAGTTCGGGCTTGCCATCGACATGGCGGGCTTCGAGGAAGCCATGCAGCGCCAGCGCGAACGCGCCCGCGCAAGCTGGAAAGGCGCGGAGAAGGCGCAGATCGCGCCGGTCTACCAACAGATTGCCGACAGCGGCGCAACTCAGTTTCTCGGCTACGATCATCTGGCGGTGAAGCCCTGCGAGGTGCTCGCGCTGATCGTGGATCAGAAGTCTGTTCCGGAGGTGGGCGCCGGCGCGGAATGCGAGATCGTGCTGGACCGGACGCCTTTCTACGCCGAATCGGGCGGCCAGGTGGGTGACAACGGCTGGCTGCGCGATGCGGAAAGTGGCGCCGTGCTGGCCGAGGTGACCTCCTGCTACCGCCCGGTGCCGGGGCTGCACGTGCACCGGGCGAAGGCTTTGGGGCGGCTGAGGGCAGGCTCGCTGGTGGAAGCCGCGGTGGATGAAGACGCGCGCCGCGCCACCATGCGCAATCACACGGGGACGCACCTGCTGCACGCGGCGCTGCGCAGCGTGCTCGGTTCCCATGTCAAGCAGGCGGGCAGCGTGGTGGAGCCGGCGCGGCTGCGGTTCGACTTCACGCACTATGCGCCCGTGGCGCCCGAGGAGCTGGCCGAGATCGAGCGACTCGCCAATGAGGCCATTCTTCGCGATATGCCGGTGAGCGTCCAGCAGATGGAGCTGGACAAGGCGCTGGAGACGGGCGCCATGGCGTTATTCGGCGAGAAATATGGAGACAAAGTTCGAGTGGTCAGCGTCGGCGACTTCAGCCGCGAACTCTGCGGCGGCACCCACGTGCGGCATGCGGGCGAGATCGGGCTGCTCAAGGTTGTCTCGGAGGGTTCCATCGCGTCGGGCGTGCGGCGCGTGGAGGCTCTGACCGGCGGCGGAGCTCTGGACAAGTTCCAGCGCACCACGGCGGCGGTGCAGCAGGCGTCGGCGATGCTGCGCACCTCCGAGAGCGAACTGCTCGAGCAGATCGAGAAGCTGCTCGCGCAGCAGAAAGCGCTGGAGCGGCAGCTCGAGGCGCTGAAGGAGAAGGCGGCGCACGCGACGGCGGCAGAACTGGAGTCGCAGGCGCGCGAGATCCGCGGCGTGAAGGTGCTCTCGGCGCGGGTGGAATCGCTCGACCGGGCGCAGATGCGAAACCTTGCCGACGCGCTGCGCAACAAGTGGAAGAGCGCGGTGATTCTGCTGGCTTCGCCCGATAACGGGCAGGTGGCGCTGGTCTGCGCCGTCACGAAAGATCTGACGGCGAAGGTCCATGCCGGCAAGCTCGTCGGGCAGGTGGCGCAGGCGCTGGGCGGACGCGGCGGCGGGCGCCCCGATCTGGCGGAAGCGGGCGGCAAGGATGCTGTGGCGCTGCCGGCGGCGCTGGCGGCGGCGTATCAGTCCATCGAGCAGATGCTGGGATGACGGACGCGCGCGCGGATCTGCTGGATGCCGTCATCGTTGGCGCCGGTCCGACTGGGCTCGCTTGCGGCATCGAACTGAAGAGGCGCGGGCTGCGGGCGCGGCTCTTCGACAAGGGTTGCCTCACCAACTCGCTCTATCACTACCCCACGCAGATGACGTTCTTCACAACGCCGGAGCTGCTGGAGATTGGCGGCATTCCCATGACGAGCCTGGGCGAAAAGCCCGTCCGGGTGGAGGCGCTCAAGTACTACCGCCGCGTCGCCCAACACTACGGGCTGGACGTGCGGCAGTATGAGCCGGTGCTGTCCTTCGAGGGGGAACCTGGGGACTTCGTCGTGAAGACGAGGGACCGGCAGGGGCGCGAAAATCTCTGCCACTGCCGGTTCGTGATTCTGGCCACCGGCTATTACGACCGCCCGAATCTTCTGGGTGTTCCGGGCGAAGATCTGCCCAAAGTAACGCACTATTACAAAGAGCCGCATCCGTATTTCGATCAGGATGTTCTGGTCGTCGGCGGGAAGAACTCCGCCGCCATCGCGGCGCTGGAGCTCCACCGGGCTGGCGCGCGGGTCACGCTTGTGCACCGGCGGGAGAGGCTCTCCGACAGCATCAAGTACTGGATCCGGCCGGATATCGAGAACCGCATCAAGAGCGGGGAGATCAAGGCGTATTTTCTCACAAACGTGCGCGAAATTCGGGGCGACAGCGTAGAGCTGCAAACGCCGGAAGGGCTGGTGACAATCAGGAATGATTTTGTCTTTGCGCTCACGGGCTACCATCCCGATACCGGCTTTCTCTCGTGGCACGGCATCGTGTTCGATCCTGAGACGCAGCGGCCGAAGGTGAATCCCGAAACGCTCGAGAGCGAACGCGCGGGCGTCTACCTGGCGGGCGTGCTTGTGGCCGGGATGCACACCAACGAGATCTTCATCGAGAACGGCCGCTTCCACGGCGCGCAGATCGCCGAGGCGATCGCGAAGCGCCTGTCAGCGTGAGCCGCCTGGCGGCTCGATGCGGAACAACCCAATCCCGTGCTCGATCAGCACGGGAGTGACCCTCCAACCGGCCGGGTCCTGTTTCAGCGAGCGTCCAAGAGGGGCATAGCTCAAGCTTTCCATCGGCGCGGCGATCCATCGGATCCCCAGCACCCAGAGATGAAGCACAGCCTGCCTGCGCCACCGCCGCTGCTGGATCCGGCTTCGCTGTAGCGTTGAGGTAAGGTCGGCCCACTTTCCGGCCCCGTCCTGCGCCAGGATGGAAACGGGCGGCCGGGGTTGGGCATCGGGAACAGTGATCACCACTGAGTCCACCGGCCTGGGCCTGTTGAACCGCACCTCCCACCACGCGCCACGGGCAGAATCGTCCCATGTGTACCAGCGTGTGGCGGGGTTGTGATCCAACGCTAGCCAGGCGTCTCCGGGGTTCGGATCGGCATCCAGCTGCCACCGCGCAGAAACGGCTACAGGGCGCCCGCGCCACTCCAGCCTGACCTCCTGCACTGACCACATTCCCGGCCAATCCATCTCCAGTCTGAGGCGAAAAGCACGGAAAAACCGGGAATCCAGGTCCGCCCGCAACACTGCCATTCGGTCTGGAGCAGCCATGAACCCGCTCTGGAGCGCCATCACGGCATTGTCAAACCTGGCCGAAGAATGCGGCCCCAGCGGTACTGTGCTCATATAGGCGAAAGGCAGCCCGTACAGGTCGATGACTCCCTCATCTCCGATCAGGGGGCCGGCCTTTTCTGCGAACGAATACTCGTACAGGCTGCGCCGCAAGTACATCTTCTCCTGCTCGAGCCGCAGAGCCGCCCGCCAGGGCAACCCGCGCAGCCGCCACGCGTGTTCTCCCGCGTATCGCTCCACCGCCCACGGCGAACACACAACGGCCTGCAAAACCAGCAGACCCGCCATCAGCCCCCGCGGAACGGCCGAGGCCAGAGAGAGGAAAAGAAACGGCAAGGCAGGCAGCAGAAACCGTGCGCCGATATTGCGAAACCACGGTAAAAGCAGGATCACCCCCGCAGCCAGCAGCACCTTTCCTTGCGGCTGCCGAACAGCAAGCAAGGTCAGTGGCAGCAGGAAGAGCGCCGGACCAACAAGGCCCTGAAGCCGTGTGCCATCCATTGCCAACGCATGGATGGCCTGTCGTACAGTCACGCCGCCGTAACTGGAAAGATTGCGGGCCAGATTTTCTTCGCTGGAGGCGTGGAAGGCGTCATTGGGAAAGATGCGGTTGCCCAGCGGCGCCAGCGGATTGCCTGTGAGAATGGCGTTCCGCGCCAGCCAGGGCCCGGCGCAGAGGAGAATGCCCGCGCAGCACAGCAGCGCGGCGCGCCTCCCGCCACGCCACAAGGACCACAGGGCCAACGCGGCTGCCGCTGCGGCCCCGGGCATCTTGACGGCGTATGCGAAGCCTCCGGCAAGGCCGGCATGCCAGCAGGCAGGCCGCGACTCTCCGGCGCACAGCATCGCAGCGAAGCCGGCCAGCGGAAAGAACGCCGCCGCAGCATCGTTGTAAGCGCACGTGCCGGAAATGCCGGCTACCGGTGTCAGGAAATAAAGGCCTGCAGCAGCAAAAGATGCATGAGAATGCAAGTGAAGTTTCTGACCGATCCAACAGATTAAAGGAACAGTTGCCAGAAAATATCCAAAGTGAACCAGCTTTGCGGCGCTGTGGCCGCCCAGAAGAAATGCGGGGTAAAACAGAACCTCCAATCCCAGCGGCAGCATTTCATAAAAGCCAATGCGCCCGGTCATCCCATGCCGACGCGCCCATTCCGCCACCAGGCCCAAATGGTAGCCGGCCGCGTCCGGCTGGATCTCCGGCGCCAGGGCATGGATGAAGTAATACAAGCCGTATGCCGCCGCCGGCGCCAGCAGCCACAGGGGCAGGCCGGGCCTCGCCGGCGGCTTCAGCGAGAGCCAGAAGGGGATGGAAGCCGCCAGACAAAGCGGCACGACCACGGCGGGATGCGCCCACTGCAACCAGAGAAGCAGGAAAAGACCCGTGGCCAGCAGCGCCGACCCGGAGGCCAGTTGCAGCGTCCAATGCGGCGCGCGCGGCCACACGGCGCGGCCCAGGCCGACGCACGCGGCCAACGTCAGGCCCGCACCGCCCAGGATGCCGAACAGCGGATGCAAGGCTTTATTCTAAGCCCGCCAGAGGCGCGGGTCAGTACTCGCTGAAGCAGAAGACGTCATTGGAGCCGTCCGGCGAGAGGCAGTATTCGCCGTCCTCCAGCGGTTCGTTCACTTCAATGCGGAACAGGCCGGGCTCCAGCGGCGTGACCAGGATGAAGACCGGCTTGGGGCCATCGCGCCGCCTGCGGCCCTGTTCTGGCATGAGCAGGGTGCGGTTGCCGCCGCGCGGCGTCATGCGGAACAGGGCGAGGCTGTCAGGGTTGATCTTTTCCGCCCGGAACAGAAAGATGGGTTCCGGCACGGGTGTCTTGACCGGGCTCTCGGCCCCGGGAACCGTGTAGAGCGTTCCTTCTTTCGTCTTCGTCTCTGTGGCCACGTTCTTCTCCACTTCGATGAGCTTCGTGGCGTGGAGCAGGTAGGGCACGTCCGCCTTGGCCGGGCGCGGTCCGGCGTACTTCTTCGGCGCCTGGGCGGCGGCGGGCGCCAAGGCGAGCAGGATAAGCGCGGCGAGACGGCAGGCGGCGAAAGAGGGCATCGCGGAGATCCTCACGTTGGAATGGATGACGCCGGGGGCCCGGCGGTTCCTTCGAGCAGTGCCGGCAATTCGTCCACGCAGGACGCCGAGGGTTGTAGCGGCAGGGAAGTCACTCCCGGCGGAGCCGGGCGGGAGGGAAGAGACAGCCACCCGGTGACCATCGTATGAGCCTTGAGGCGCGAGGCGAACTCCAGCCAGTCCAGTTCTTGGAAGACGGGAGAAGCGAACACCGCGTCGAAGCGGAGCCGCGCCGCCATTTCCAGCGCCTGCACGGCGTCGGACGCGGGGACGGCGCGGTGGCCCCGTTCTGCAAGAGCGCTGATCAGCGGGCGCAGCGCCTCGGGATCCTGGTGCACCAGGAGCAGGGTGAGGGTTCTCGAGGACTGCGGGCTCGGGCGGCGGGCATCCTGTGGGGGTGATGCCTGCTCCAGGGGGAAGCGTAGTTCGAACCGGATCTCCGCCGCCGTCCGATGCTCGTGGAATTGGCCTCCGCAACTTTCAACCAGGCTGCGCGAGGCGGTGACGCTGTCGGCGGGCAGCGACGCCGGCGAAGCTGGCGCGGGCATGGATAGAGACACGACCGCGAAGCCCGCGCGCGAGCCTGCGGCGAGATCCAGCCGGGGCTCCGGCGATCCCTGCTGCGCCTGTTCGGCGGCGACCATCAGGCCGAGCAGCGCCTCTTCCAGCAGTCCGCGCGGAGCGCGGATGTGAAGAGGCTCGCCAGGGAAGCTGGCCCGGGCATCCACCTGCATCAGGCGCCAGGCGTGGCGGCGGAACCCGCAGAGGTCGCGCACCGCCGAGGCCAGGTCGAACACGGAAGGCCGGGCGAGGTCGCGCTGGCCGAGAGCGGCGAGGCGGTCGACGAGGCTCAGGGCGGATTCGGCTTCTGTGGCCAAACTGTCGAGACCCGCCCGGCGGGCCTCGCTATGGAGGCTTTCCAGCAGCGCCCGCAACTCGCGGGCGATGCCGGACATCAGCAGGCTGGAGGCGGCGATCTGCTCGCTCCGGGCCACCTGCTCTTTCAGGTGCCGCTGCTCGCGCATCTCCAGCGCGATGGCGGCGTGCAGGGCCAGATCGCCCAGCGCTTCCCGCAAATCGGGATGGAGATCCAGCTCCAGCTCCGAACCGATCAGGAGAATCCCTTTATCCTGATTCTCAGGAAACAGAGGAAATTTCAGGTGATTTCCAGGAAAAGAAGCCATGGGAACCCCGTCGCCGGGAAGTGAAATGGCCGCTCTTAAAGAAGGATTCCGCAGGATGCGGCGGAGCGATTCCTCGATCCGTGCCGCCGCCGAAGCGGCGTCCACAGCATGCACGGCTTCCCGGCTGAGCTGCCGGATGGCGGAAACCTGGCGCCGGAGCAGATCCAGGCGGGCGAGCCGCCGCCACCAGACAAGGGAAGCGAGAGCGACGGAGACAGCGGCCGTGGCCAGCGCCGTTGCGGTCAGCGGGGAATCTGCCGGGAAAGCCATGGCAAGAGATTGGGGTCGCGGAAGTCACGGACCGCGAGGTCCGCCTCGGGCGCTTTCTCGAGCGTTGTGAGGACGGCGACGACGCGCCCGCCGGCAGCGCACGCGGCCTGAAGGCCGCCGGGCGAGTCTTCGAAGATGACGCAATTGCGGGGTTCGACGCCGAGCCGCTGCGCCGCGGTCAGATAGACCTCAGGATCCGGCTTGGGACGGTGAACCTGATGGCCATCCACAATAACAGGGAAGCTGTTCCGCAGGCCGGTCCTGTCCAGCACGAAATCAACGTTCGCCGGCTCTGCGTTGGTGGCGAGCGCGCACGGAACCCCTCGGCGCCGGGCTGCGTGGATGAACTCTCTCACCCCCGGCACGATGTGCTCCTCGAACACCGGCTCCATCAGTTCGCGGTACAGGCGCTCTTTATCCGCTCCATGACGGAACACTTCGTCCTCTGTCAATGAAGGGCCCCACAGAACCCGCACGATTTCATCATTCCGCTTGCCGAGCATCTTTTCCATGACGCCCGCGGAAGGGATGCCGTGGCGCGCCAGGTACTCTTCCCAGGCGCGCGTATGGATGGCGGTGGATTCGATCAGGACGCCGTCCATGTCGAAAAGCAGCGCCAGACCCGGCGCCACGGCGAAACTGTCCTGCATTCGCCGTCATGATAGCATCCTGCTTCCGCTCAGCCGGCGCGATTGGCTTGCGCCGCTCCGAGCGCGCGGGCGCGACTACAATGGGAAAGCGATGGACCTGTTCGAGGAGATCGTCCGGCTGCGGCGCGCGGGCCGGAAGTCCGCCCTGGCCACCATCGTCAAGGTCAACGGCTCCATCCCCAGCTATCCCAGCGCCAAGATGCTGATCCGCGACGACGGCACCATTGCCGGCACCATCGGCGGCGGCTGCGTCGAAGCCGAGGTCTGGCAGGCGGCGCGCGAGGCGATGGAGACGGGCAAGACGCGCATCCTGTCGTTTTCGCTGGCGGAAGACGCCGCCTACGACAACGGTCTGATCTGCGGAGGCCAATTGGAGATCTACATCGAACCTGTTGAACCGTTGCCGCGGGCCTGCATCTTCGGCGCCGGCCACATTTCCCGGAGCCTTTCCAGGCTCTGCTCGATGCTCGGCTTTTCGGTGACCGTGGTGGACGACCGCGGCAGCTACGCAAACCGCGACCGTTTTCCGGAAGCCGACGAAGTGATCGCCGGAAATTACGAAGAGGTTTTCCCCAAGCTGGACATCCATTCCGGCTGCTACCTGATCATCGTCACGCGGGGCCACCGCGACGACATGCGGGTGCTGCGCTGGGCGGTCACCACGGAGGCGGGCTACATCGCCATGATCGGCAGCCGCCGCAAGGTGATCAGCGTGGTGAAAGAGCTGCAAAAAGAAGGCCTGGCGCCGGAGTTGTTCCAGCGGGTTCACGCTCCGATGGGACTGGACATTGGAGCGGTGACGCCGGAAGAGATCGCCGTCAGCGTGGCGGCGGAGATGATCGCCGTGCGGCGGAAGGCGGGTTCCAACTGGCGCGCGCTGTCGATGAGCGTGCTGGGCGCGGGCTTGCCCGCGGCGGCTTGGAAGTGACACTCCGGCTGAGCGCGATTCTGCTGGCGGCAGGCGCCTCGTCCCGCATGGGGCGGCCCAAAGCGCTGCTCGAGTTTCAGGGGGAGACGTTCCTCGACCGGCAGATCTCTCTATATGCGCCGCTGGGAGCGAAAGTGATCTGCGTGCTCGGGCACGATGCGGAGCAGGTGGCGCGCGGACTGCGCCGCGCGGCGGAGGCGGTGCTTGTCCTGAATCCGGCGCCCGAGGGGGGCCAGCTTTCCTCCCTGCAATGCGGTCTGCGCGTCCTGTGCGAAGGGACGGATGCGTTTTTCTTCACGCCCGCGGATTCGCCCGGCGTGCGCCCGGAGACGCTGGCGGCTCTCCTGGAAGCGTTTGATCCGGTGACCGCGGACTTCGTGCAACCGCAGTTTGGCGGCAGGCACGGACATCCCGTGCTGGCGGCGGCGCGCACCGCGGCCGGTTTTCTGGCCATGAGGCCCGAACAGTCGGCGCGCGATTGGATCCGGCGCAGCCGGAGGCGGTTCGTCGAGGTTGCGGATCCATCCGTGCTGCTCGACGTAGACACGCCGGATGCGTACCGGAAGCTGGTGGAAGGGGGCATCGCGTGACGCTGGCGGGGCGGAAGCGCCGCGTGCTTCTGGCGGCAGTGGCGCTGGCGGCAGCGGCCGCTGCCGGTTTGCCGTGGGTGGAACTGCCGGCGCTGGCCCCGCCGCTGAAGTCGTCTCTCTCTCGCGCTCTGGGGCGCCCCGTCGAACTGGGCGCCGTGCGCTGCACTCTTCTGCCGGCGCCGTCCCTGCTGGCGGAAAACGTCGTAATCGCGGAAGATCCAGCCTTCGGGCTGGAGCCCTTCGCTTACGCGGACGAAATGCGCGCCTCGATCCGGCTGGCGGCGCTGGCGCGCGGAGCGCTGGAAGTCGGCTCCATCCGCCTTGCCGGAGCGAGCCTGAATGTCGTCCGCGATGAGAGGGCTGGCTTTAATGTGGCGGCATTCCTGCAAAAAGCCTTTTCTCCGGTGTCCGCGGCACAGGGAATCCCTCGCCTCATATTGAAGCAAAGCCGGCTGAATTTTCGGAGCGGTCCGCTGAAATCAGCGTATTATCTCAACGCGGTGGAGCTCGATTTGCAACCGCCGCGGAGGGCCGGAGATGAATTGCGGTGGCGGTACGAGGCCTCGCCGGCCCGGACAGACCGGGCGGAGCAGGGATTCGGCCGGTTCAGCGGCGCCGGACGCTGGATTCCCGGCGCCGGAGGCGGGCGTTTTGCCGTCGACATCTCTCTGGAGCGGAGTGCAGTCCAGGAACTGCTGGTGCTGCTGACGGGCCGCGACCTGGGATTGCAGGGGCGCTTTGTGGCGAGCGCCTTCCTGGACGGTCCGTTCCAGGCCCTGGAATTGAAGGGAAATCTGGAAATTCTGGATCTGGAAAGAGAAAAGATTTTCGACTTCAAATCGAAGAATCTGCCGCTTCCATTTCAGGGCGTGCTGGATCTGGACCGCCAGACCGTGCAGCTCGCCTCCGCGCCACCGCAGCGGGGGCGCCCGGCGGCTCCGCTCCATGTCCGCCTGGAGGGCCGGGGGCTGCTGACTACGCCGTCGTGGATCGCAGGAGTGGATTTCCAGGAGGTGCCCGCCAGCGGGCTGCTGGAAGTGTGCCGGCGCCTGGGCGTGCCTTCGCCGGCTTCCCTGCGCGTGGAAGGCGCCGTGTCCGGTTCGGCCGAGTTTTCCACCGGGCAGCCGGCGCGCGGCCGCCTGCTGGCGCCGTCAGCGCGGTTGCGGCTCGGAGACGGACCGGCCGTCGAGGCGCAGGAAGCGGCCCTGTGGCTGGAGGGAGACCTCCTGACGCTGGAGAGCGCCCGCATCACTTCGCCCGGGAAGGCGCAGGCTTCGGTGACTGGCTCATGGAACTGGACGGAGGACCGGCTGGGGTTCGAACTCAGGACCGACGGCATGGAAATCGAGGAAATGAACGGAGCCCTGAGAGCGCTGGGTGCGTTCGGCCCTGTGCCGTTTTTGGAGCATTGCGGGGCCGGCGCGTGGCGTGGGCGCCTGGTTTTCACAAAGGCGCCCGGCGCCGGCGGCGCCGCCATTGCGGCCTGGACCGGGCAGGCGGCCCTCTCCAACGCCCGCTGCGCGCCGCCGTGGCTGCCTGTGTCTCTCAACCTCCGCAAGGCGCTACTGGAGCCGGCGGGGCCGGGATGGCGGCTGCGGCAGGGCGAGGCTCAATTCGGCCACGTGGGCGTGCGGGTGGAAGCCCGTCACGAGCCGGAGCAGAAGCCGCCGATGCAGGTGTCGGTCCGCGCCGGCCGCTTGACGGGAGAAGACCTGGAAGCGGTGTTTCATCTGGGGCAGCCGCCACGGCGAAGCCTGCTGGATCGGACGCTGCGCCGCCGCGCCGCGATGCCGCTTTGGCTGCGGCAGATGGACGTGAGTGGCTCGTTTGCAGCGGAGGCGCTCGTCCTGGGGCGGCAGGAGTTTGAGAACCTGGACGCTCAATTCCACTGGCGCAGGGGACAGATCCGTTTTGAAAGGCTGAGCGCGAAATGGAAAGGCGCGGCGGTCTCCGGCGCCGGCGAGGCGGAGTTGTGGCGGGAGGAGCCACGCTACCGGGTGCGGGCGGCCGTGATGGGCCTGACGGCGGGAGCGGGGCTGATCGACGCGGAAGTGGAGGCGTCCAGCGCCACGCTGGGCGCAGGACTGGCGGAAAGAGCGCGCGGGTGGGCCGAAGTCAGCAGTCCGTTGCTGCGGCTGGGCGCCGGCGGCAGCGCGCGGCAGTTGCACGTCTCGCTGGAGTATGACGGAGCGAAGGGGCAGCAGCCGTGGCGGCTGCCGGAGATCAGTTTCTGGATGGAAGGGCAATTCTGGAGCGGGCGGGGGATTGCCTCGGCCGACGGCGCCGTGCGCGCGGAGTTTCCGTCGCCCGGGGGCGCCTGGGAGGCGGCGCTGTGGCCGCCGTCGGTCCCGCGCGCGGCGCATTGATGGCGCGATACACTGCTCAGCAGAAGAACACGGGCACGAACCATGGAACCCCCGATGCCACGACAGGAAGGGCTCGATTTGTTTGAACGCGAGCGGCGCACGGCGGAAGAGCAGATCGCCGCGGCATGGCAGCTGCATGTCGAGTCCGTGCAGGAGCTTCTGGAGCGGGGCTGGCAGGAGCATCTGGGCAGGGCGCTGGAAGAGCGTTTCGAGGCCTTCCGCGAAGCGTTCTCCCGGGAGCTGGAATCGCGCCTGGAACTGCGCATGCAGGAGGAGCGGGCGCAGGCGGCGTCGGCGGCGATGCGGGCGCTGGGAGAAAGGCTGAATCAGATCGCGCGCCGGCTGGGGCAGGCGGAAAACGCCGCCGCGTGGGCCGCCGCCTTGCTCGACGGAGCTCTGGAGTTCGCGCCCCGCGTGGTGCTGTTCAGCATCAGCGCAGGCAAGGTGCGCTATGAAGACCACCGCGCCACCGCTGATTTCGCCCTCTCCGGAACTCCCCCGGATGCGGTGCCTGTGGATGCGGCGCCGGCGTTCCGCAACGTTCTCGAGTCGATGGACGCCGTGATCAGCCTGGCTTCGGCCAGCGAGCTGAGCGCCGGGCTGAGCGCAGCGCTGGACGGAGACGAGGAGAAGCGGGTCTGTCTTCTGCCTGTAATTACGGGGCAGCGGGACGGACGGCGCAGGGTCTCCGCCGTTCTCTACGTCGAGAGCGGCGAAGAGCCGGTAGATCTGAACCTGCTGGAGGTGATCACGGCGCTGGCCGGACCGGCGCTGGACGCCTTGCAGGCCTCGGGCGCCGCGCAGCCGGAGCGCGCACCGGTGATTCCGATCCTGCCTCCGGCTCCGCTGCCCGCGCCGGCCGCTGCCGCCTCGGCTCAGGAGGCGCCGCAGTGGTCCGCCCTGCCGCGCGAGGAGCAGGAGCTGCACGCGAAAGCGCAGCGGTTTGCGCGGGTCCGCGTGGCGGAAATCCGCCTGTATCACGCTAAAAAAGTGCGGGAGGGCAGGGAAGTCAACAATATTTATGCGATCCTGAAAGAAGAAATCGATAGAAGCCGTGCGCAATTCCAGCATGAATTTTTCCGCATTCCGTCGATGATCGATTACCTCCACCTGGAAATTCTCCGGACTTTGGCCAATGACGATGCAAGCCTCCTCGGCCCTGACTATCCGGGGCCGCTGGCCTGAGGCGGCGGCTCTCTGCCTTCTGCTCTGGGCTGTCCCAGCGGCGGGCCAGAGAGCTTCCGCGGGCGGCGGAGAGCTGGCGCAGGCTGTCGAGGCGGCGGGCCGGGGAGAAGCGGGGGCAGCGGAAAGGCTGGCCGCGCTGGCGCCGCGCTACCCGCTGATCGCCGATTTCATCGCCTGGTGGCGGGCGCAGGCGCTGGCAGCGGCAGGCCGGCACGAGGAGGCCGCTCTGGCGCTGGATCCGGTGTGGCAGACGCGCTTTCCCTCTTCGATAGCCGGCCGCGCGGCCGTGCTGGGGGCCGAGGCGATGGTCCAGGCCGGCCGGCCCAGGGATGCGCTCGCCATGCTCGACAGAGCCGGCGCCGTCCCGCTCCCCGAGCCGCAGGCGTCGATGGCCGCCGCGCGGGCGCATGAGTCCCTGGGCGAGAAGGCCAGGGCGGCGGAGCTTTACCAGCGTGTCTGGTGCCTGTATCCCGTGTCTGCCGAAGCGGGGGCAGCCGCGAAGGCGCTGAGCGGGCTGGCCGCGGGCGTGGTTCCGCCTCCGCCTGAGGAATTGCGGATGGAACGGGCGGAACGGCTCCTGAAGGCTGGCCGGCAAGAGCTGGCGCAAGCCGAGTGGCTGGTGCTCGCCCGGTCCGGCTCCACGGCGAGGATCAGGGAAATGGCGGCGGTGAACGCGGCCGTTGCCCTGTACGAAGCCCGCAAGACCCGCGAGGCGCTGGCCGCCCTGCTCGCGTTGCGGCCGGCGGACGTGGAAACGGACGCCAAACGCCTCCACTACGTTCTGCTCTGCCACCGCCGTCTGGACGACCCCGCATCCATGATGGGGGCGCTCGAAGAGATCCGGAAGCGCGCGCCCGCCTCCGGGTGGACGCTGCAATCGCTGATTCAGGCTGGCAATTATTTTCTCGTCCGCAACGAAGCAGCCTCCTGGCTGCCGTTGTTCCGCGCCTGCGCGGATCTGTTCCCTGCCGCGCCGGCTGCGGCGAGCTGCCACTGGAAGGTGGCCTGGCGCGCATTCCTGGACCACCGGCAGGACGCGGAGACTCTCCTGCGGGAGCATCTGGAGCGGCACCCGGCCTCCGACCGCGCCGGAGCGGCGCTTTATTATCTGGGGAAAATTCAGGAACAGCAAGGAAATCCTGCGGCCGCACAGGTCTATTTCGCCGAACTCAAATCAAGATTTCCCAATTATTACTACTCGATTCTGGCTTCATCTCGGCCGCAGCCCGCGGCGGATGGCGGCGGAAATGAAGCCGCCGCCCGGCTGTGGCTCGCCTCCATCCAGTGGCCGCAGCGGCCCCGGAAAGCGGATTTCCAGCCGGACGAAGAAGCCAGGTGGCGCATCGGGCGCGCCCGCCAGCTCGCGGCAGCCGCGTTGGAGACCTGGGCGGAAATCGAGCTCCGCTTTGGCGCGCGCACCGGCTCTTCGCGCTACGCGCTGGCCATGGAAGCGGCGGAGACCGCCACCCGCAGAGGCGCCTGGGGCGCGGCTGTTCGGCACATCCGCGGAACCGTACCCGATTACCTCTGGCTGCCGCGCGAGGCGGCGCCGCGGAGGTTCTGGGAGCTGGCCTTCCCTTTCCCCTATCGCGAGGCGATCTTCCGTCATGCACGGAAGAACGGGCTCGATCCGCTCCTGATGGCGGCCCTGATCCGGCAGGAGTCGGAGTTTGACAAGGACGCGGTTTCACCCGCCGGCGCCATCGGACTGATGCAGGTGATGCCGGCGACGGGCAGGGAACTAGGGCGGCGGCTCCGGATGCAGCCGGTGACGCGCCGGGCGCTGCATGACCCGAATGTGAATCTCGCCCTCGGCGCGTTTTACCTGGCCAGGCAGATCCAGGCCCGCGGCGGGAGCGTCGAGGAAGCCCTGGCCGCATACAACGCCGGTCCTACCCGGATTCCGATGTGGAAGGAATGGGGCGAATACCGCGAGCCGGCGGAGTTTGTGGAGACGATTCCTCTGGCGCAGACGCGCGACTACGTGCAGATCATTCTGCGCAATCTCGAGTTTTACCGGTGGCTGTACGGCGCGGAGGCCCGGACGGCCGGCCCGTCCGCTGCGAAACCGGAGGCGGAACGGCCCGCCGCCAAAGCTCCCGTGCGTGCTTCTCTTCCCGAAAAGAGCGCGGCTAAAAAGAAGGCGGCAAGCCCAGGGGCCGCTTCCAGGGGCGCGAAGCAGACGTCATCGAAGAAAGGAGCAGCCTCCCGTGGAGAAAAACGCTGACCGGTTCCGCGCCGCGCGCACTGCCGGTTTCACCGAAAGCGTGATCCGTGAGATGACCCGCCTGGCTTTGCGCCATGGCGCGGTGAATCTCGCTCAGGGCTTCCCGGATTTCCCCGCGCCGGAAGCGTTGAAAGAGGCCGCCGCCCGGGCCATCGCCGACGACCGGAACCAATACGCGGTGACATGGGGGGCCGAGCCGCTGCGCCGCGCCATCGCCGCCGCGTACATGCGCTTCTACGGGCTGGAGGTGGATGCGGACGCCGAAATCACCGTGACCTGCGGTTCCACCGAGGGCATGATCGCCGCGCTGCTGGCCACTGCGAACCCGGACGACGAGGTCGTCCTGTTCGAGCCGTTCTACGAGAACTACGGCCCGGACGCCGACCTGTGTTCGGCGCGCCGCCGCTACGTGAGGCTCCGCCCGCCGGACTGGACGTTTGATCTCGAAGAATTACGGGCTGCGTTTTCGCCAAAAACGAAAGCCATTATCCTGAATAACCCGCACAATCCGACAGGCAAAGTGTTCACGGCGGACGAGCTGATGCAAATTACGGGGCTTTGCCTGGAGTTCGACGCCCTCTGCATCACGGACGAGATTTACGAGCACATCACCTACGGAGAGGCCATGCACATCCCGGTGGCCGCGCTGCCCTGGATGCGGGACCGCACGGTGACGGTGAGCTCGGCGTCGAAGACGTTTTCGGTGACCGGCTGGCGGGTGGGCTGGGTAGTGGCGCCGCCAGAGATCACGGCATCCATCCGCAAGGTGCACGACTTTCTCACTGTAGGCGCTCCGGCGCCCCTGCAATACGCAGTCGCCGAGGCGCTGGCGCTGCCGGACAGCTACTTCGAGGATCTGAGGTCGGCCTACTCCAGGCGCAGGGAAATCCTTCTGAAGGCGTTGCAGGAAGCGGGGCTTGCCTGCGCGGCGCCGGAGGGCGCCTACTACGTCATGGCCGACATCCGGGCGGCGGGGTTCGGAGATGGCGACGGACTCTGCCGGGCGATGGTGGAGCGCGTCCTGGTGGCGGCGGTGCCGGGCGGCAGCTTCTTCCAGAACAAATCGGAGGGGGCGCCCTGGATCCGCTTCTGTTTCTGCAAAAAATATGAGACGCTGGAAGCAGCGGGCCGACTATTGGTTGAAGGGCTCCGCAAGATCTGACGCTTCGATACGGATTCGGAGCGTCAACCGAGGCCATCCAGAAACAGTTTCGAGGGAATTCCGATGCTGCCTGCGTTTCTCGTACCCGAATTGGAAATCCGCGAGAATGGCAACGGCCCGGTCCTGGATCTCGGCTCCGCCGCAGGCGGTCTGCTCACCGTGACCCTGGGCATCCACCGGATCATCGAACAGGAGAGCCTGGATCTCTCCATCAACGGTTCCGAAGACGGCGTGCAGTGGATGTCCAAGCCTCTCCTGGCCTTTCCGCAGAAGTTTTATTGCGGCGTTTATTCGCGCGTGCTGGATCTGAGCAATAATCCGAACGTGAAATACCTGCGCGCTGAATGGAAGGTGAACCGGTGGGGGCGCGGCGAGCAGAAGCCGCTGTTTGGCATTTATGTATTCGCCGAGCCGCTGAAGGCGGGCGTGCTGAAGGCAGCCGTGTGAGCAGCCGCGTCAGAGGCGGTTGATCAGGCTGGCGACATAGCCGCCGCCGAAGCCATTGTCGATATTGACCACGCTGACGTTGCTCGCGCAACTGTTCAGCATCCCGAGCAGCGCCGCCAGTCCGTGGAAGCTGGCCCCATAGCCGACGCTGGTGGGCACGGCGATCACCGGGCAGCTCACCATGCCGCCCACCACGCTTGGCAGCGCGCCTTCCATGCCGGCGCACACGACGATGACGCGCGCCTCGGCCAGCTTCTCGTAATTGCCGAGCAGGCGGTGGATGCCCGCCACCCCCACGTCATGCACCTGGACCACTTCATTGCCCATGATCTCGGCGGTGACCACGGCTTCCTCCGCCACCGGCAGGTCCGTGGTGCCCGCGCTCACCACCAGCAGCCTGCCCTTGCCGCGCGGGGAGCGGTCCCGCCACACGCGGAGCGCGCCGGACAGCGGGAAGTATTCCGCTTCCGGGCAAATGGCCCGCAGCGCCTCATGCGCCTCGCGGGTGGTCCGTGTGATCAGCAGATTGGCGGCGCGTTCCAGCAGCCGCGTGGCGATGCCGACGGTCTGCTCCACCGTCTTGCCCTTGCCGAAGATGACTTCCGGCAAGCCCATGCGGATCGCGCGGTGGTGATCGATAGTGGCATAGCCCAGCGATTCGAACGGCATGTGACGCAGCCGTTCCAGCGCCTGCTCGACCTCCACGGCGCCGCTGCGCACCTGCTCCAGAAGACTCCTCAGTTGGTCTTTGTCCATCGGGGCTTTGCTCCATGAAGGTCAGAACATGATCTGCGTTCCAGGCTGCACCCCGTTGGCCTTCGCCACGCCGGCGCGCAGTTCCAGAACATATTGCGCTTCGAAGCCGCCGCCGTAGGCGGGACATTTTTCCGCTGGCCCGGGGCACGGCTGCGCCTGGTGGACCACCTCGACGACCCGTTTCCCGGGGTCGAGCCAGATAATGTCGAGCGGCACCTTCACCTGGTACATCCAGTAGGAGTACCGGCCGGGCTCGCCGTGGTAAAACAGCATCCCCCTGTCCTCCGCCAGGCTGTCCCGGAACATCATTCCCCTGGCAATCTCCGCCGGCTGTGTGAGTTGCTCGGCGCGGATCGTCTTCCCGCTGGGAAGGCGCACCGGGATCGTGCCGTATTCCTCCGGCTTCATCGCTGTGGGGCCGCCGCCGCAGGACGCCAGACCCAACCACAGAATCGCCACCACCGGGGGAAAACCGCGCATCTCCTAAAATGGTAGATGAACCGCCGCCACCCATGCACACGGCCGCCCCTGTCCCGCATCCCCTGAGCCAGCTCTGGCGCCGCACGGTGCTCACGCTGGAAATGATCCGGTTTGAGCACTCCGTGTTCGCCTTGCCGTTCGCCCTCACCTCCGCTCTTCTGGCGTGGCGCGATACGGCCATGCCGGCGGCGCAGCTCTGGCCGAAGCTCGGCTGGATCCTGGCCTGCATGGTGACGGCGCGCTCGGCGGCGATGGCGTTTAACCGGATTCTCGACGCCTCCATCGACGCCCGCAACCCGCGCACGCGGAACCGCCACCTGCCCGCGGGGCTGCTGTCGCGCGGCTTTGCCTGGAGCTTCACGGTTGTCAGTTCACTGTTGTTTGTGCTCGCCTCGGCGATGCTGAACCCGCTGTGCCTGAACCTTGCCCCCGCCGCGCTGGCCGTGGTGTTCTTCTATTCGTGGACCAAGCGGTTCACCTCGCTGTCGCATCTGGTGCTGGGATTTGCGCTCGGCATCGCGCCGGCGGCGGCGTGGATCGCCATGACGGGCGCCCTCGATGCGCGCATCCTGTGGCTGACGGCCGCCGTCACGCTGTGGACGGCGGGGTTCGACGTGATCTACTCCTGCCAGGACTATGAATTCGACCGGCGCGAGGGGCTCTACAGCCTGCCGGCGCGGCTGGGGATCGCGCGGGCGCTGATGGCGGCGCGCGCGTTTCATGTCCTGATGATGGCCGCGTTGGTGTTGCTGGCGCGCTCCTTCGGTGCGGGCGCGGCTGCGTGGACGGGCACGGCTGTGGCGGGCGCGCTGCTGGTTTGGGAGCACCGGCTGGTGCGCGCCGGCGATCTGTCGCGCGTGGACGCCGCTTTCTTCACCGTGAATGGCTGGGTAGGAGTGCTATTCTTTGTTTTCTGGGCCGCCGACATCCTTCTCCGGCCTCTGGGAGCCTGATTCCAAGATGACGACACCGCTTGCCGCCCCCGTGTTCGACGACGCCCGCCTGCTGCCGGTGCTCGAGAAAGTCCGGCGGCAGGAACGGCTCAGCCTCGACGACGGCGTGCTGCTGTACCGCTCGCACGACCTGCTCGCCATCGGCTACATGGCCAACCTCGTGCGGGAGCGGATGCACGGCAACGTCACCTTCTTCAACGTCAACCGGCACATCAACCCCACCGACGTCTGCGTGGCTTCCTGCAAGCTGTGCGCCTTCGGCAAGAAGGCCCGGGATCCGAACGCCTACACCATGTCGCTGGAAGATGTCTGGGCGCGCGCCGCGCAGGGCGCCGCCGAGGGCATCACGGAACTGCACATCGTCGGCGGGCTGCATCCCGAGCTGACGCTGGACTGGTATTGCGAGATGCTGCGCGGCCTCAAGCAGCGTTTCCCGCAGATCCATCTCAAGGCGTTCACGATGGTCGAGGTCGCATACCTGGCGCGCCGGTTCCGCATCCCGCTCGAAGAGGTGCTGCGGCGGCT
This sequence comes from uncultured Bryobacteraceae bacterium, assembly GCA_937920635.1. Classification (GTDB taxonomy): domain Bacteria; phylum Acidobacteriota; class Terriglobia; order Bryobacterales; family Bryobacteraceae; genus JANWVO01. The sequence goes on along the minus strand of CAKZUE010000017.1, from coordinate 35,159 downwards.
GCGCGAGGCGGGGCTCGATTCCATGCCCGGCGGCGGAGCGGAGATCTTCTCCGAGCGAGTCCGCCGCATCATCTGCGACCACAAGATCGACGGCAACGAGTGGCTGGAAGTGGCGCGGCTGGCCCACCGCATGGGCATTCAATCCAACTGCACCATGCTGTACGGCCACATCGAAACCGAGGAAGACCGCGTCGACCACCTCCTGCGCCTGCGCGCGTTGCAGGACGAGACGGGCGGCTTCGTCACCTACATCCCGCTCGCCTTCCACCCGGACAACACGCCGCTGGAGCACCTGCCCAAGACCACCGGCTTCGCCGATCTCAAAAACATCGCCGTGGCGCGGCTGCTGCTCGACAACATTCCGCACATCAAGGCGTACTGGATCATGATGACGCCGAAGATGGCGCAAATCGCCCAGCGCTTCGGCGCCGACGACATCGACGGCACCGTGGTGGAGGAGCGCATCTATCACGATGCCGGCGCCACCACCACCCAGGGCATGCGCCGCGCCGAGCTGCTCCACCTGATCCGCATGGCCGGGCGCGAGCCCGTCGAGCGGGATACCCAGTACCGCCGCGTCGAGCGCTCGGAAACAACCTTTGCGATTCTTGTTTGAAACAGATCAGCGGCCGAGGAACTTTTCGAGCCGCGCTGTTTCGCGGTCCGCGTTGTCCAGGTGCTTCTTCGCCGCCGCGGAGTCGCCGCGCTTGAGGGCGGCTTCCGCCTCGTCCATGTAATACTCCATCCGCTGCGCGGCGGCGGCGATGTCGCCCCGCAGCCCGAGGCCCATGCGCGCCTGTTCCTGCTTCAGCCGGTTGAGGCTGGCCTGGGCGGCATTGACGCGCGCGCCGAGCAGCATCAGCCTTTCGCGCAGTTCGCTCAGTTCGCGCTCATCCACGGCGGGCGCGGGCGGCGCCGCCGCCGCGGGCTGCGCCTGAGGAGGAGCTTGATAGGCAGGCTGCGCGGCAACGGGCGTCTCAGGCGCCGCCGAGGACCGCTGCGGCATGGCTTCCCGGTTTTCCATGCGCCGGACCGGGCTGGCGGGAGTGGCCGAAGCAGGCCGCGCGGGGGCAGAAGCGCTGGAGGGGGCTGGCCCGGACGGCTGGACCGCAAGCGCGGCAGGTGCCTCTGTCTGCGCCGCCTCCGCCGGCTGCTGCGGCTCGGCCTGCTGCGGTTCGGCCTGCTGCTGCGCCGGCTGCGCTTCCGCCGCAGGAATCGGCGACTCCACAGCGGCAGGCGCGCCGGCGCGGGCGCCGAAGAAGCGCGGCAACTGCATGGCCGCCACCACCAGCACGGCGATGGTCGCCACCGAACCGATCACCACATACAGAGCGCGGTTGGAATGCTTCCGCGGCTCCGGCACGGGAGGCGCGCCCCACGCCTGTTCGGGACTCTGCGGCGCCGAGCTCCAGCCGGCTGATGGCGCGGGCGCCGCCGCCATGGCGGGCGCAGCCGTGGTGACGCCGAGGCTCGATGCCAGGCTGCGCAACGCCGCTCCCATCGCCGCCGCGCTCTGGAAGCGCCGGCCGCGGTCCTTCTCGATCGCCGTGAGAATGATGTCGCTCAGCCCCTGCGGCACATCCGGCATCACCTGCACGGGCGGCACGGGCGTTTCCTGGAGATGCTTGCGCATCAGCGAGTATTCGCTGTCGGCTTCGAACGGCACGCGCCCGGTGACGAGCTGATACAGCGTGATGCCCAGCGAGTAGATGTCGGTGCGCACGTCGATGTCGGGCAGCCCTTCGATCTGCTCGGGCGAGATGTACGGCAGCGAGCCGACCAGGAAGCCCGTCTTCGTCATCGACCGGTCCTGCGCGAACTTGGCGATGCCGAAATCGAGCAGCTTTACTGCCCCGTCCGGCGTCAGCATCATGTTGGAGGGCTTCAGGTCGCGGTGGATGATGCCCTTCGAGTGCGCGTAGGCCAGCGCGTCGCACACCTGCGCGATGTAGTGGATGGCCTCGTCCAGCCGCAGCGGACCGCCGCGCACCAGTTCCTCCAGCGTGATGCCGTCGACGAACTCCATCAGCATCAGGAGCTGATTCTCGAAGTGCAGCGCCGTGTGCAGGGCGGCGATGTTGGGGTGGCTCAGCGTCGCCTGCAGCTTGATCTCGCGGATGAACCGCTCGCCGAGCTCCGGATTTTCGGCGAGGTTCGGCAGCAGCACCTTCATGGCTTCCACGCGGTCCGAGATGAGGTTGCGGACCTTGTACACCTTGCCCATGCCGCCGGCGCCGAGCACGGCCATCACTTCGTAGTCGCCGATTCGATCCCCGGGCTGATAAGACATGACTCCTCCTCCATCGGGCGCCCGCGCGCGCTCAGTTCTTTACCGTGTCTCCGACCTTCGGCGGCGTAGCGCCGGTGAAAGTGCCTACCGCCGACTCCTCGTCCGCTTCCGTGATGGTGAGCGAACCGAGCGTGTCCTCCACTCTCCGAATCACGCGTCCCGTTGCCGGATCCTTGATCTCGCGGCCCACGCGCCGCACGGTCAACGTCATGCCCGGCTTCACGCCCGCGCGCGTGCCGACGTTGATCACCAGCGTGTTGCCGGACACGTCCGCCACCAGACCCTCAATCGGCCTCGCCATGACTTCGATCCGCGAAGAATTCGCCGTGAGCTGCTTGGCGAGCTCGTCCACCGCATGGCGCGTGGCTTCCCCGAGAATCGTGTTGGCGAAGTTCGTGCTCCTCATGTCCACGACGCCTCCGCCGGCCGAGCCGCCGCTGCCGCCCGCGCCCAGCAGCGAAGTGCCGCTGCGCTTGGATTCTCCGTTGCCGGTGGCCACGGCCAGAATCTCGCCTGTCTCAACGTTGACGAGCCGTGCCGTCACCGCGACTACCGCCTTCGCCTTGCGGACGCTGGTCCCGCCCAGCCCGTACTTGCCCATGCTGCGGCCGAAGCCGCCCAGCCCGATCTGCTGGTCGTCCCGCCCGAACTGCGTGATCGAGCCGACGATGATCGCATCCACCCCGAGCAGCCGTCCGATCCGCGCCGCGCTGGCCGGGTCCGCCCGGTCGCTGTTGGAAAAGTTCTGCTCGGCCAGCAGCTTGTCCAGCGCCTTGCGCTCGATGACGGAATATGCGCCGCCCTTCACCAGCTCCTCCACCAGCATGTCGCTGATGCCCGTTCCCACATCGATGTCCGTGCCGAAGATCGCCGCCACGCCGCTCCGGACCGTGCCGTAATCGAAATTCAGCACCGCCACCCGCCTCTTCTGAGGCGCCTGGCCCCAGGCGGCAGGCAGGGTCAGTGTCAGGGCCAGCGCCGCAATCCAACGCTTCTTCATCTTGAGGCGTACCTCCCATGAGGGCTCAACAGGGTCAATGATGCCCTCATCAGATTAAACGAAGAAACGGCCCAGAACAAGGCGTGGGAGCGCCTGAATTTGCGGCAGATTTGCGCCTGACCCGTCTCCGTTGGAGCCTCGCCGCCGCGGCGGCTGGCACACCGGGGCGGGCAGACCGCCTTGCCAGGCGAGCAAGGCTGCCGCGATTGAAGCGCGCCGCCGGCCGTAAACTGTGCCGCGGCCAAAGGGCGCGAAGCGCCCGGAGGGAACGGCTAGCGGCGCGGCCCGCATGGCCGCGCCGCAACCGCTCGTTCCCGCCGCCAGCGCGGCCTGCACTCGCTGCGCTGACCCCGCGGCCGTGTGCTGTGCCAGGAAGAGAGCTCTCTCAACGCGGCGCCGCGAGCGGCTGGCTCACCCCTGGTTGTCCTTCCACTCCTCGTACCAGGCCATCTGAATGGCCTCGAGCTTCGCCTCGTTCGACGCCATCGGATCGCCGTCGAAGTCCTCGAGCTCGGTCACCATGCGGTGCAGGTCGGTGAAACGGACCGTGAGCGGGTCGATGTCCGGGTGCGCCTCATACAGCGCCATGCCGATGTCTTCGAAATCATTCCACGTCATCGCCGGCCTCCTTGCTACTCGATTCGGGTTCCCTTCAGCGCCTGGCGTACGGCCGTGTTCATCATGTTTTCGGCCAGCCGCCGCGTGGCCGCGTCCAGCTTCTCGATCGCCGCGCGGATCAGATGGTGGTCGCTCGCGTGGTACACCACCTGAAGCTCATTCAGCGCCGCGTCCACGGCGGCGCGCTCCTCGTCGGTGAGATCCAGCCACGCATCGCTCATGCGCGCCTTCTCGACGGCGGCAAGAATATTGTCCGCTTCGACCCGCGCCTCGCGCACCTGCCGCTCGATCAGGTCTTCCTCCGCCTTTTCGTACGACTCGCGGATCATCGCCTCCACCTGCTCCTCGGTGAGCCCGTAGCTCGGCTTCACCTCAATGCTCTGCTCCTTGCCGCTGCGCAGGTCGCGGGCGGTGACGTTGAGGATGCCGTTGGCGTCGATCAGGAACCGCACCTCGATGCGCGCCATGCCGGCGGGCATCGGCTCGATGTCTTTCAGGTCGAACCGCGCCAGCGACCGGCAGTCCTTCGCCAGTTCGCGCTCGCCCTGCACCACGTGGATCAGCACGTTGCGCTGCCCGTCCACCGACGTGGTGAAGACCTCCGTGGCCGAAGCCGGGATGGTCGAGTTGCGGTGGATCAGCTTGCTCACCACGCCGCCCATGGTCTCGATGCCGAGCGACAGCGGCGTGACGTCGAGCAGCAGCTTGTCCTGCACGTCCCCGGAAAGGATCGCCGCCTGCACCGCCGCCCCGAGTGCGACTACCTCGTCCGGGTTCAGCTCGCTGTGGGGCTTGGCCTTGAACAGCGCCTCCACCGCGCGGCGCACCATCGGGATGCGCGTCGAGCCGCCCACCAGCACCACTTCGTCGATCTGCTCCGGTTCGAGCCCGGCGTCGCGCATCGCCTGGCGGCAGGGCCCCAGCGTGCGGTCGACGATGTCGCGGATCAGGTTCTCGAACAGCTCGCGCTTCAGTTCGCGCTGGTAGCGGCGGCCGCGGTAATCAATGTCGATCACCGTGGCGGGCTGGAAGGAGAGTTCTTCCTTGGCGCGGATCACCGCCTGCCGCACCGTCTGCACCGCCTCGCCGTTGTGCGAGAGGTCTTCGCCCCACTCGCTGGCCATGTCCTCGAGCGCGATGGCCAGCAGGCGGTTGTCGATGTCGTCGCCGCCCAGATGCGTGTCGCCATTGGTGGCCAGGACTTCGAAGATGCCCTCGTGCAGGCGCAGGATCGAGATGTCGAACGTGCCGCCGCCGAGATCGTACACCGCGACGATGCCCTCCTTGCGCTTGTCGAGGCCATAGGCGAGCGACGCGGCCGTGGGCTCGTTCACCAGCCGCAACACCTCGAGGCCCGCGATGCGCCCGGCGTCGCGCGTGGCCTGCCGCTGCGCGTCGTTGAAGTAGGCGGGCACGGTGATCACTGCCTGTGTGATCTCCTCGCCCAGATACTGCTCGGCGCGCCGCTTCAGCTCCTTCAGGATCTGCGCCGAAATCTCGGGCGGCGTGAACAGCCGCTCGCCGAGCGCCAGGCGGATCACCTGCTCGCTGCCCTCGGCGATGCGGAAGGGAAACAGCCTCAGCTCTTCGGCCACATCCTCGCGGCCGCGCCCCATCAGGCGTTTGACGGAGTAGACGGTGCGCTGCGGCGCGTCGATCAGCAGCCGCCGCGCCGCCTCGCCCACCACGAACGTGCCGTCATCGGCCAGGCTCACGATGCTCGGCACCATGCGGCTGCCGTCGGCCCCCGGTATGATCTCCGGACCGGTCAGGTCCATGAACGCGGCCAGCGAGTTCGTGGTGCCGAGGTCGATGCCGATGATGCGGCGCTTCTGCACCGTGGAAAAATCGATCTGAAAAGTGCTCATGACAGGGTCCGGATGGCGCGCTTACGCGTTGCGCGCCGTCAGTTGCTTGTCCACTTCCTGGACCAGATTGCTGATGTAGCGGCGGCGGTTGAGAGCGGAACGGATCTCGCCGAGAACCTGCTTGCGGCTCTCCGGCGGCGCGGCGTCGTGGCGGGCGAACATCGCCTCCAGCTCGCGGTCGATGGCCGCCAGCATCTCAAGGAAATCGCGCCGCATGACCTCGAGCTGCGGCAGCACTTCCAGATCGCCGCCGCGCAACTCGTCCAGCGCCATGTTCAGCTCGAAGACCTCTTCGAGCAGCTCCGGCGGCACGTCCTTGTTCCGCTGGTCGCCGACGGTGAACCCCTCCTGCCGCAACACATATTCAGCGCGCTGGATCGGATCCTTCAACACGCGGTAGGCGTCGTTGAGGATGGAAGAGGCTTCCAGCGAAAAACGCCGCTCCTGTTCCGAGCGCCGCGTGTAACGGTCCGGGTGCAGCAGGCGGCTGAGCGTGTAGAACCGCCCTTTCAGATCCTCGGCATTCACCGCCAGCCGCCGCGGCATGTCAAAAAACTCGAAGTAGTCGGGCGTCGGCGCCTGGATGGTATTGCAGTAGCGGCAGAACAGCGATGCCGCGTCCTTCGCCCCGCAATGCCAGCAGTCGTGCAGGTGTGCCATCAGGCGGAAAACGAGGTTCCGCACCCGCAGCTTTTGGTCGCGTGCGGATTTTCAAACGCGAAGCCCGAGTGCATGAGAGATTCCTTGTAGTCGAGCGTCATGCCGTCGAGGAAGATCATGCTCTTCGGATCGACGTAGACCTCCACGTCTTCGAAGCGGAAGACATGGTCCGAGGGGCGCGGTTTGGGGTCGTAGCGGAAAAGATAACTGAGCCCCGAGCAGCCGCCGCCCTGCACCCCGAGCCGCAGTCCTCCCCCGCTGACGCCCTGCTTGGCGAACGCCTCGCGGATTTTCTGCACGGCTTTGCGGGTCACATGAACTTCAGGCATGAACAACTACCTCGACTGTCCGCTCGCGCCGCCCGCTGCAAGTGCAGGCGGCGCTGCGCGGCCTGATTCCAGATTACGCCGTCTGCGCGGCGCCGGCGGGCACGCCCGCCTTCTTCTTGTAATCCTCGATCGCCGCCTTGATGGCGTCCTCGGCGAGAACCGAGCAGTGGATCTTCACCGGCGGCAGGCTCAGCTCGTTCACGATCACCGTGTTCCTGAGCTGCATCGCCTCATCCACCGTCTTGCCCTTGATCAGCTCGGTGGCAAGCGACGAGCTGGCGATGGCCGAGCCGCAGCCGAAGGTCTTGAACTTGGCGTCCTCGATGATGCCGGTCTCGGGATTGACCTTGATCTGCAGCTTCATCACGTCGCCGCATTCCGGCGCGCCGACCAGTCCGGTGCCCACGTTGGGGTCCTTCTTGTCCAGGCTGCCGACGTTGCGCGGATTGTTGTAGTGGTCCAGAACCTTGTCGCTGTATGCCATGGTTTCCTCAAATCCCCTTCTGCATTGGTGTTTGTACCGCTTGTCCCAGCTATCCTCAGTGCGCGCTCCACTCGACCTTGGTCAGGTCGACGCCCTCTTTCACCATTTCGTACAGCGGTGAAAGCTCGCGCAGCTTCCGTACGACTTCCACAACTTTGCCGATGGCGTAGTCGATCTCTTCCTCCGTCGTGAAACGGCCGAGGCCGAAGCGGATCGACGAATGCGCCAGATCGTCGCCTGCGCCCAGCGCCTTGAGCACGTAGCTCGGCTCCAGCGTCGCCGACGTGCAGGCGGAGCCGGAGGACACCGCGATGTCGTTGATGCCCATCAGCAGGCTCTCGCCCTCCACATAGGCGAAGCTCATGTTCAGGTTGTGCGGCAGGCGCCGCTCCATCGTACCGTTGATGTAGACCTCGTCGAGCTGCGCAAGAATGCTGTCCTTCAGCCGGTCGCGCATCTCCCGGATGCGCGGCATCTCTTCCGGCATCAGTTGCTGGCACAGCTCCGCCGCCTTGCCGAAGCCCACGATGCCCGGCACGTTCAGCGTGCCCGACCGCATCCCGCGCTCGTGCCCGCCGCCGTCCATCTGCGCGGTGAGCTGCACGCGCGGGTTCTTGCGCCGCACAAAGAGCGCGCCCACGCCCTTCGGTCCGTACATCTTGTGCGCCGTGCAGGACAGCAGATCGATGTTGTCGGCGATCACGTCCACCGGGATCTTGCCCACCGCCTGCGTGGCGTCGGTGTGGAACAACACGCCCTTCTCATGGCAGATCTGCCCGATGGCGCGGATGTCCTGCACCGTGCCGATCTCGTTGTTGCCGTACATGATCGACACGAGAATCGTCTTGTCCGTGATCGAATCGCGCAATTGATCGAGGTCGATCAGCCCGTCGGCGCGCACCGGCAGGTAAGTCACCCGGCAGCCCCGCTTCTCCAGCCGCTTGCAGGTGTCCAGCACCGCCTTGTGCTCGGTGGCGGCGGTGATGATGTGGTTGCCTTTCTCGGCATACATCTCCGCCACGCCCTTGATGGCCAGGTTGTTCGACTCGGTGGCGCCGCTGGTGAAGACGATCTCTTTCGGCGTCGCGTTGATCAGCGAAGCAATCTGCTTGCGCGCCTTCTCCACCGCCTCTTCGGCTGCCCAGCCGAAGCTGTGATTGCGGCTTGCGGCGTTGCCGAAGTGCTCGCGGAAATACGGCAACATCGCTTCCAGCACGCGCTCGTCCATCGGCGTCGTCGCGTGATAATCGAGATAAATCGGGAATTTCAGCATGGCCGTTCTTTTCTCCTGCCCTTAACCGGATATGACCGTCAACCCGCCCCCGCGCCGCCCTGCCCCAGCTCCCCCCGGCGGCGTGTCCTCGCTCAGGTCTGCTATGGTGATGCTCTCCAGCACGCCCTGGATTCGCTCATGCACCTTCCGCAACGGCTCGCGCACGTTGCAGTTGTCTGAGATTTCGCACTCGCCGTGGCGGCTGAAACAGTTGGTCAGCAACACGGGGCCATCGATGGCGCGGATCACCTCCAGCGCCGTGATCAGCGACGGGTCCCGCGCCAGCCGGTACCCCCCGTTGACCCCTTGCTCGCTCAACAGAAAACCTTCGCGCACCAGCCGCTGGAGCACCTTCGACAGGATGGGCGCGGGAATCCCGTAGGCTTCCGCCATCTCCTTGGTGCTCGCCGGCCGCTCCTTGCCGAACATGGCGATGTGCTTCAGGCTGATGAGCCCGTAGTCGGCCTTCTTGGTCAGCTTGAGCATGAGTGGCGAATCCTGGACTGAATTAGTCCACTTCCTACTGTACCATCACGGACCAAATTGGTCAAGGATCGCCGGCCACCCTGAAATTGAGTTTTTAGGTGAGCCGGATCTGCCGGAGGTCGATCCGGGCTTCGTCCGCCACGCCGAGGCCGAGCATGGAGGCCAGTTCGACGTGTTCGGGCTGCATGCGGATGAAATTGCTGTCCTGGTCGTCGGCAGCAAGCGCGATGGGCGCCATGCCCATCTGGCCGCGCTTCATGTCGAGCACGTTCCAGCCGATGCGGTCCAGCGCCACCGGATCGGTGCCGAAGTAAAGGGTCTTGTGCTCCCACAGATACTTCGCGGTGCGGCGCGCCGGACCGCCGTGGTAGGCGCCCTTGATGCCATCGATGATGTTGAGCACGACCTTCTGCCGGAAGATGGGATGGTCGACCACGGCCGGAATGAACATGCCGCAAGCATTGTTGGTGCGGCTGACGTGGCTGCGGGCGACGTTGTTGACGAAGCCGTGGCTGAGGTTCTTGAGCGCAATGGTGATGCCCGCGCTCTGGTGGTGCTTCAGCACGCCGAGGTTGACCGCTTTGTTGGCGGTCTGCGACAGGAGTTTGGCCACGTAGGAGCGGCGGTGGTGGGGGTCGCGCGGGTCGTGGCCCCGGCCCACGAGCGGCAGTTCGATGAACTGGTCGCGGTCGTAGCCGTCCATGTCGAGCTGAAGCTTGTCGTACTTGACCGTGGCGCAACTCCAGCGGACGCCCTCGGGGAGCCATTTCTGGAAGCCGCCGCTGAGGAACTCGCTCTGGTAGCGGTCGTAAGCGAAGATGTCGCCGCGCTTCACGCCAGCCGCCTCCAGCCCGGCGACAATCTCCTGGAACACTTCAGCGGAAGAGATGATGTAAGGCTGGCCCACAGGGTTGACCTTGATGATCACCACGTCGCCCGGCTCGAAGAAGACGCGCCAGGCGTCCTGCCAGGAGGGAGCGCCGGTGAGCTCCATCATGCCGCGGCGCATCATCTCGCGCACCGGCTCGCGCTGGTAGGCGCCCTCCACGATGCTCGCCGGGTGCTCGACGGCCACCACGCGCCCGGGGAACGGTCCCGGTATGCCGAGTTTGCGCTCCTGCCCCGCCGCGCGCGCCTGCGCCGCCGCCATGGCCCCCAGAAAAGCCCTTCTGTCGAATCTCATCCCGAACCTCCTGTCCAAAGCCTATCCCTTTTTTAGGGCGGCCCTGCCGCTCCCCGTGTTACAGCACAAAAAAAGGGACAGGAACACAATTCCCCTTTTGCCGCCCGGCGGAACCGCCGATGCTACCATTGAGAGGAATCCCTGGGCGATGTGCCGCCCCACAGCAGTACGCCGATGGATCTCGACCAGCTCCACACCTTCCTGGAGATCGTCCGGCTGAAGAGTTTCTCCAAAGCCGCCCAGACGTGCTACCGCACGCAGCCGGCCATCAGCGCGCAGATCCGGCAACTGGAGCAGGAGCTGAACACGAGCCTGTTCGAGCGCCTGGGCACGCGCATCCAACTGACTCCCGCCGGAAGGATCTTCGCCGACTACGCGGAAAAGATCCTCGACCTGCGGCGGCAGGCGCAGGATGCCATCAACGAACTGGAACGCGTGCCGCGGGGTGAGCTGGTCATCGCCGCCAACGAGGCCACCTGCATCTATGTGCTGCCCACCGTGTTCAGTTCATTCAAGAAGCGTTTCCCGAACGTGCAACTGCTGGTGGACCGCAGCTACGGGCGTCACGTGGTGGAGTCCGTGGTCGACAATCTGGCCGATTTCGGCTTCACGCAGTTGCCCGTGCAGGAGAAAAGGCTCCAGGTGGTGCACGTTTACACCGACGAGATCAAACTGCTTGTGCCAGTCGGGCATCCGTTGGCCGGCGCCGCCGCGGTGACGGCGCGCGACGTCGCGCCCTATCCGCTGCTGCTGCCCAAGGGAGGCGCGACCAGGACGCGGCTGAACGAGTGGCTTGAGCCAGTGGAAGACGAGATCCGGATCTCGATGGAGCTGGATTCGACCGAAATGATCAAGAGGTTCGTGCTGGCTGGCATGGGAATATCGTTCATGGCGGCTTCCCACTTTCGGGAAGGAGTCGAGGCTGGCCAGTTCGCCGCCGTCAGCCTGGCGCCGGAGCCGCTCATGCGGCGGCTGGGGCTCGTCTACCGTAAAGACAAGGCGCTGTCGAAGGCGGCGCTGGGTTTCATCGAAAGCGTCATGGAACTGGCGGCGCAGAACCAGGCCCCTCCGGCGGCGGGAGGCGCCCGATGACGATTCAGACACGGCCGGGGCGGTTCCGGCATACGGTGATCCTGACGGCGACCGAAAAAGGGCTCGAGCGGTTTGAGAGCCTGGATGCGATGCCTCCGGTGCTTCGCGCGCAGTGCCTCCGGGCGCTGGAGAGCCGCGAGAGCGGCACGGTGGTGATAGCGGGCGAGTCGAAGGCGGATGCGGCCCAGCCGGAGGCGGCCCGGGTGGAACTGCCAGCGCAGATGCAGGCGGCAAACGCCGAGCCGGCGGGCGGCCGGCAGGCATGGGCGGCGCTCTGGCTCCTGCTGGCGGTGTTGGCGGCTGCGGTGCTCCTCCTGCTCGGACGGGCCTGATCCGCGGCAAGGCTGGGTCCAGACTTCGCGGCTTTTGCCGATAAGCCAGGCATGGAACGCCGAACGACGCGGCGCGAGCCGGTGAAGATCCAGGCGGTGCTCAGCACGCTGCATGAAGAGAGCGGGCAAACCCGGATAGGGCCTCCGATGGAGGTCACAGTAGAAGAGATATCGGGCCGCGGAGCGCGGGTGCGCCTTCCCCTGTCGTTGCGCCCGGGCACGCTGGTGCAACTGGAGACTCGCGACGATCTCCTGCTGGGCGAGATCATCCACTGCCGGGGGGAACTCGACGGATTTGTCGCCGGCATGGAGGTGGATTGCGTGTTGCACTCGGTGACCGGGGTGCGGGCGCTGATGCGGGCGCTGCTGGAGGAAGGGTCCGGCCCCTCAGGCCGCGATGCCCCGCAGACCGACGTAAAGAGACACGATCAGCACAGCAGCCAGTGTCACCAGCAAAACCCAGCTTAGCGCCTCAACCCGGCGGCTCCGCCTGAAGGAGGGATGCAGGACTCGCTTCACGGCTGTGCCACTCCCATTGAACTAGACGTAGCTAAAGTGTACCAGAGTTGCCCAAATTCTCAAGCACTTTCGCCGTATCGGCACGGAGCTCGTCCGGCATTAGGGCATTTCTCGAAGCGGAACCAGCGGGCGCCGCGCTATAGTACGAAGCATGAAGAGAGCGGTGGTCTTCGGGTGCGCCGGCCAGTTGGGAGTGGAACTGGAGAGGGAGTTCCGGCAGAGGGGTTATGAAGTCGCTGGCTGGGACCGCAGGCAGGTTGACATCACGAATGCGGACGCCGTCGAGGCGGCAGTGGCGCGCCTCAGCCCCGACGTGGTCTTGAACGCTGCCGCTTACAACCAGGTCGATGTTGCGGAAAGCGAACCCACGGCCGCGTTCCAGGTGAATGCCCTGGCTGTGCGCAACATCGCGCTGGCGTGCCGGCAAACCGGCGCGCGGCTCGTCCATTACTCCACCGACTATGTGTTCGACGGCACGGCGGGCCGGCCTTATGTGGAAACCGACGCGCCCCATCCGCTGGGCGCCTACGCCGTATCGAAGCTCGCCGGCGAGTACTACGCCAAAGCGTATCTGGATGACGCTCTGATCGTGCGCACCTCCGGCGTCTTTGGCCTGGGCGGGTTGCAGACGGCGCGCGGCAATTTCATCGAACTCATGCTTCGCCTCGCTCGTGAGGGCAAGACCATCCGCGTCGTCGAAGACCATACCGGCAGTCCGACGTACGCTCCGCTGCTGGCCGCGCGCACGGCTGACCTGGTCGAGCGCGGCGTCGCCGGAGTCATTCACGTCGGCGGCGGCACGGCCATCACCTGGTTCGATTTCGCCCGGATGATCTTCTCCGAGGCCGGCTTCCAGCCGGATCTGCGTCCCACCAACGACCGCGAGTACCGCACTCCCGCGCGCCGCCCCAGGTACTCTGCGCTGTCCAACCAGCGCATGGAGTCGCTCGGCATCGCGCCCATGCCGCCGCTGGAGACCGCCGTGCGCAGCTACCTGCAACTGCGCAGCCGGATGGTGGCGGCTTAGCCGGGCGTCCACCCGCGGCCCACGGATTCCGCAACCCGGCCGTAAAAGGGGGACAGGCCCGCCCGGGCGGGAATTTCCCGGAAAAACGGGGGACAGGCCCGCCCGGGCCGGAATTTCCCGCGATTCGCTCCGCTCGCGGCACTGAACATGGGCACGGCCGCGCCAGCCCGCTTCTGCGCCTCGAACGAAGGGCACGGCGCCTGGGCGCGGCACCGGCTAAAAACAGCCAAAAACAGGCGAAAAACGGGGACAGGCCCGCCCGGGCACCCGTTCTCGCGCAGGTTTCCAGACGTACAGAGCGGCGCGAAACACGAATCGGGGTAGAGATCGCGCGAAGTACAATTGACGCACGCCAGTTGTATGTATTATTCTCTACAGAGAATAGGTACATGGCATCGACCACCTTGATGAACGTCTCCGTGAAGTGCGAATACGCGCTGCGGGCTGTGTTCGAGCTGGCGCTACGGTCGGGGAGCGAGCCGACGCGGATCGCCGATATCGCGGAGCGGCAGGGCATTCCGCAGAAGTTCCTGGAGTCGATTCTGGCCGAGCTGAAGAGGAGCGGGTTTCTGGAATCGAAGCGCGGGGCGGAAGGCGGCTACCTGTTGGGGCGTGCGGCGGAGCTGATCACGGTGGGGGAGGTGATCCGGAGCGTGGAAGGCGGGCGCACCGGGCGGGCGACGCTCGAGTCCGGCGGGGCGCTGGACTTTTTCTGGGAACGCGTGGACGCGGCGGTGGCGGAGATCATTGACCGGACGACGTTCGCCGATCTCGTGCGCGAGTGGCGGGAAAGGCAGGCGAGCTTTGTTCCAAACTGGGAGATTTGATCGAGAGAAACGGTATTTCAGGAGGGAAGCATGAGAGTATACGCGGACAATTCTTTGAGCATCGGGCGGACGCCGCTGGTGAAGCTGAACCGGGTGACGGACGGGGCGAAGGCGACGGTGCTGGCCAAGATCGAAGGGCGCAACCCGGCTTATTCGGTGAAATGCCGGATCGGGGCGTCGATGATCTGGGACGCCGAGCAGCGGGGCGTGTTGAAGCCCGGCAAAGAGCTGGTGGAGCCGACTTCGGGAAACACGGGCATCGCGCTGGCGTTCGTAGCCGCGGCGCGCGGTTATCCGATCACGCTGACGATGCCGGAGACGATGTCGATCGAGCGGCGCAAGGTGCTGAAGGTATTCGGGGCAAAGCTGGTGCTGACGGAAGGCGCCAAGGGCATGAAGGGCGCGGTGGCCAAGGCGCAGGAGATCGCCGCCTCCGACCCGGAGCGCTACGTGCTGTTGCAGCAGTTTGAGAACCCGGCCAACCCGAAGATCCATTACGAGACGACAGGACCGGAGATCTGGGAAGACACCGATGGCGGCATTGACGTGTTTGTCTCGGGCGTGGGCACGGGCGGCACGATCACCGGTGTGACGCGCTACATCAAGCAGGCCAAGGGCAAGCCGATCGTGTCGATCGCCGTGGAGCCGGCGGCGAGCCCGGTGATCACGCAGACGATCAAGGGCGAGCCGTTGCAGCCCGGACCGCACAAGATCCAGGGCATCGGCGCGGGCTTCATTCCCGGCACGCTGGATCTGTCGGTGGTGGACCGCGTCGAGCAGGTGACCAACGAAGAGGCGATGGAGATGGCGCGGCGGCTGGCGCGGGAGGAAGGGATCCTGGCCGGCATCTCGTGCGGCGCTGCGGCGGCAGTAGCGGTGCGGGTGGCGAAAGAGCCGGAGATGGAGGGCAAGACGATCGTCGTGGTGTTGCCCGATTCCGGCGAGCGCTACCTGACGACGGCGCTGTTCGAGGGGCTGTTCAACGAATAGAGCGACGCTCGGGGGCTCTTAGTAGTTTTTCTGCCGCTCGTGGCGCGCCCGCTGGGCTCTGCCCATGGCCTTTACGCCGGCCAGGGCGGGGTCCGCGGCGGCCAGCGTGCCGAGCTGCGTGGCCACCTTCTCGATGGCGCGGGCCATGTCGCGCACGTCCTCTTCTTCGCCGATGAAACAGAACTGGAACAGCCATACGGCCTCTTCGTATGCGGCGCGCTCCGACACCGGGCAGCGGGTGTCCGAGTAGTCTTTTTCGAGCTGCGCGCAGTTTTCCGGCGTGGCATAGAAGAGATCGCTGCGGTAGACCGCCTCGTAGAAGCGCCCGTCGCAGGGCACGCCTTCGGCTTCGATGGCGGCCACGAACAGATCGCGGTGCGGCGCGGGCATGCCCTGTTCGGGACGGTATTGAAAGACGTAGCAGTACATGGTGGGCTGCGTCATCTGCGGCTGCGCGGGCAGCAGGCGGACGGCGGGCAGCCCGCCGATGAGCGATTCGAGCAGCGCCGCATGATGAGCGCGGCGCTCGCGCAGTTCAGGGAGCCGCTCGAGCTGGCCGAACAGCAGCGCCACCTGGAGGTCGGTCATGCGGTAGTTCAGCCCCAGGAGCCGCCGGCCGTATCGATCGGTGAGGGAAGCGCGGCCGCAATTGATCAGGGTTTGCAGTGCCTCGTAATACTCGAGTGAATGGGTCGTCAGCAGCCCGCCCTCGCCGGAGGTCATGAGCTTGCTCTCCTGCAAGGAGAATGAACCGATATCGCCGATGGACCCTGCCCCATTGCCCCGCCACGCGCCGCCATGCGCGTGAGCGCAGTCCTCGATCACCCTTAGCCCATGCGCGGCGGCGAGCTGCATGAGCGCGTCCATATCCGCGAAGCGCATCGCCAGATGGACGGGGATCACGGCTTTCGTTCGCGGCGTGATGCAGGCGCGCGCGCTCGCCACGTCCAGGCAGTAGGTGTCCGGATCGACGTCGGCGAACACGGGTACGCCGCCCATGGCGAGCACCGCCGTCGCGGTTCCGTCCCACGTGTAGGCGGGCACGATGACTTCATCGCCGAACCGCACGCCCGCCGCCATCAGCGCCGCCGTCAGCGACACGGTGCCGTTGGCCACGGGCAATGCGTGGCGGGCGCCGTGCATTTCGGCGAAGCGCGCGCAGAGCTCCTGCGCCAGCGGCGTCGGGTAAGGATATCCGCCCCAGCGGCGGCTCCGCACGGTTCGCAACAGCCGTTCGATGTCGGCCTCATCGTATTGCGGCCAGGGGGTGAACGGCTTGCGCCGGACGGGCTCGCCGCCGAGAATCGCCAGTGTGCTCACGCGGACTCCTCGCAAATTTGAAAATGCATTCCAGTTTTTCGTTCAGCATACGCTATAGTGTTCTGGAAGGCAATTCGACCCGCCCGCGCCGGCGCGCGCGCCGGCTACGATCTGGAGGCATCATGCACAGGCTCGCACTGTTGCCGCTCGCCGTTTGTGTCGCCGCCGCCGCCGCGCAGTGGAGCGTGCGGATCGAAGAGCCCACCGGACTCTACCGCCGCGCGGGCGAAGTGGTGGCGCTGCCGCTGGAGCGCTTCGCGCCGCACCACGCGGACTTCACGGTGATCGATCCGCATGGCAGGGAAGTGCCCCACCAGGTCTCTTCAGGACAGCTGCTGTTCCCTGTGTCGCTGATGCCGGGCGAGCTGCCCGAGTACACGGTGACGTGCTGCCAGGCGAATGCGGCGCCGTTCGTGAATCCGATCCTCGCGCGCCGGCACGGGCTGCATCGCTTCGAGTTCGGCAATGAACATTTCCGTGCGGTGATCGACCTGCGCGCGGGCGCGATCATCGAAGCCTACTCGTTGCGCGCGGCGGAGCACCGGCGCCTGAATCTGGTGGAGCTGACTCCAGAGGATCGCAAGTCGCTCCAGGGCGATATCCATGAGGGCACGCCGCAAGCCTCCGGGGTGATCCCGCCACCCGTGCCGGGCGTGGAGGGACCGAACACGGGATGGACATCCCTGGGCGCGGCCGGCGCCTTCACCGGCGTAGAGGTGCTGGAATCCGGGCCGCTGCGCGGGCGGGTACAGTTGAGCCGTCAAGGCGAGACGTGGGAGATCCTGTGGCACGCGGGCAGCGCGGCGTTCCGGTGGAGGGCGGTCAAGGGGTTCCGTTTTGCTGCCATTTCCGCGGCGCCGTATGTTCCGTTCGACAGATGCGCGGACGGCAGCGAATACCGCTGGCCCACAGGACCGGGCGGAGGCGAGCCTCCCTTCAGCCGGATCGGTCCGCGCGACTGGAAAAAGCTGCCCGGCGGACACATGGTTTACTATCAGCGCGCGGAGGATTACGGCGCCCTGGGCATCGTGGCGCTGGATGCGGATCTGGAATGGCGCGGCGCCTGTTCGCGCCGGTTTCTGGCAGAAAAAGCGGCAGGGCCAGCGGAAATCGCCGTGACATTTCCGGCCTGGAAAGGCGGAGAAACGGTGCTTGAAGCGCGGCGCGAATTCCGTGTGCTGATGCAACCCGTGCTCGCCACTGTCGCGCCTGCGGCGGACCCTCCGCCCGCCCTCGTGGCGGCAGCGCCGCGCGAGCCGGCGGCGGAGCTGCGCCACGCGCCGCCGGCGCGGTTCGAACCGGCAACGCTCTCTCTCGACGGCGAGTGGGAGCTGATGTGGGCGGAGAAGGGTCAGGGACCGCCCCGCGAAGGCTGGCGCCGCGTCCGCGTGCCTGGCACGGCGCATGTGCAGTGGCTGGAGCCGGCGCAGATCTACACGCGGGCGGCGGAATGGATCAGTTCCAAGGAGTGGTGGTACCGCAGGGAATTCCGCCTGCCCCGTTCGTTCGCCGGAAAGCGCGTGTTTGTGCAGTTCGACGCCACGGACTATTACGCCGACGTGTACTTGAACGGCGTCCGGATTGCGCGTCATGAAGGCTATATCGATCCCTGGGAGGCGGAGATCCCGCCGCA
Organism: uncultured Bryobacteraceae bacterium; assembly: GCA_937920635.1. Taxonomy (GTDB): domain Bacteria; phylum Acidobacteriota; class Terriglobia; order Bryobacterales; family Bryobacteraceae; genus JANWVO01. Next base: position 17,228 of record CAKZUE010000017.1, on the reverse strand, counting down.
CGCGCTCCGGGACGGCGGCAATGAGATTCTCGTGCGTGTCTGGACGCCGGTGCATTATTACTGGAAGCACCGCCCGTACACGATCAAGGGCGCATACGGCGCCGTGGACCAGAAACCTGACGATATCACCGCGCTCGGGATCACGCGCTCCGTGCGGCTGCGTGCGTATGAGGACGCGCGCATCACCGATGTGGCAGTGAACACGCGCCTGACCGGAGACGGCGCCGCTGTCGAAGTGGACCTCGGCGCCGAAGGGGGAGAACCGGGCATGCAGTGGGAGCTGACGCTCACGCCGGCGACGTTCCAGGGCGAACCGTTGCAGTTGCGCAGCCCGCTGGCGCAGCGGCTCGTGCTGCCCGTGAAGGATCCGAAGCTGTGGTGGACCTGGGACACGGGCACGCCGCACCTCTACCGGCTCGATGTCCGTCTGCTGGACGAAACCGGCCGCCCGCTGGACGGCCGCAGCCTGCGGATTGGAATCCGCGAAATCGAGAAAATCGGCTGGCAATTCTATCTCAATGGCAGGAAACTCTATATTCGCGGGACGAATTACTACTATCATTTGTTCCTTTCCGAGATGGACCGCCGGAAATATGAGCGGGACATGGAACTGATGCTCAGGATGAACGTGAACATGATCCGGCTTCATTGTCACTTCACGAATCCCGACTTTTACGATCTGGCCGACGAGCGCGGGGTGCTCCTCTGGCAGGATTTCCTCGAGGCCTGGTATCCGCACGACCGCGGCTTTTCACTCCGCGCTGCCTCGCTTTATGACAACCATCTCCGCTATGTGCGCAACCGGCCGAGCGTGGCGCTTTGGGCCACGAGCGATGAAGAGGACTTCGAGAACTACCGGGACCTGACGAAACACCTCGCGGCGCGGCCGTTTTTCCACGATCCGCAGAGGCGTCCGGTGGTGCGGTCCACCGGCAGGTTTGGAGACAGCCATGTGTATTACGGCTGGTACGGCGGCAGCATCTGGCAATACGCGCAGCTCGACGAGGACTTCGTCTCCGAACTCGGCGCCACGGCGCTGCCGAATTACGAGACGCTGAAGGGCTTCATGGACGGCAGGTGGCCTTTCACGAAGCACCGCGAAGAATGGGAGTGGCGCAGGCTTCAGGTTCCGGAAGCCCTGCGGGCGTGGGGCGATCCGGAAGGGACCACCATGGAGGAGTTCATTCCGCGCACGCAGGCTTATGTCTCCCGCCTGTTCCAGCTTGCCATCGAGCGCATGCGGCGGCGCAAGGCGGAAGGCGCGGGGGGAATCCTGCATTTCCACGCGATCGACATCTGGCCGTCCGTGACCATGGCGGCCATTGATTTTGAGCGCCGGCCGACAAAGGTGTACGACACGGTGCGGCGCAGCTTCGCCCCCGTGGCGGCGCTGTTCGAATACGACCGGGACCGCTGGCGCACGGGGGAGACGTTCCGGTGCACTCTGTGGGCGGTGAACGATCTGTGGAAGCCGTTTCCCGGACTCTCGCTCCGCTGGAAGATTCTCGGCCCCGACGGAACGCCGGCGGCTCAGGGCGCCTTTCCAGTCTCGCTGGAAGAAGACTCGGTGAAACCGGCAGGCCCCGTGGAGTGGCGCCCGCAGAAACCCGGCCCGTACCGGCTGGCAGCGGAAATCGTCTCGCCCGATGGCCGCCAGATTTCGGAAAACATCTACGAGTTTGAGGTGGTATCCCAGTGAAATCCGCGTTCTTTTTTCTCTTCCTTGTGCCGGCGGTTCTGGCGCAGCCGCTGCAGGTTGGGACATTTCATTCCGAAGTGAGGACGGACTTCAGCACGGCGCACGGGCTGCCTTCCAACGACGTGCAGCGCGTCTGGATAGAGCCGGATGGCCGCCTGTACGCCCTGACGGCCGCCGGCGCAGCACGCTTCGATGAAGAGCGCTGGACGCCGGCGAAGGCCTCGCCTCCGCCGCTTCAGACCGCGTCCGGTCCGGGCGGCCTGCTGGCCGAAGCCCGCGCCGGCGGGCTGTATCTGCGGCGCCGCGGCGGAGGCTGGGAGCGGCAGTTCCCATCGGATGGAAACCGCAGTTGGGCCGTGCGCGATGTGCGTGGCGTGGTGTTCGACGGCCGCGGGCGGCTGTGGTTCTGCTCTCCCCAGGGAGCGGGCCTGCTCGATGGCGGCCGTTGGACGCTGTACACGGGCGCCGAGGGCCTGCCCTATGACGATTTCACCGCGATTGCGGCCGGCGGCGACGGCTCGGTGTGGTTCGGAACGCGGATCGGCGCCATCCGGTTTGACGGCGCGCACTGGTCTTACCGGCAGGGGCGGAGGTGGCTGCCTCACGACGAGGTCCGCTCAATCGCGGTGGAAGCGGACGGGACGGCGTGGATCGCCACCGCGGGCGGCATTGCCCGGATCGCCCGCAAGCCCATGACGCTCGCAGAAAAGGCGCGCTTTTTCGAAGATGAAATCGACATCCGCCATCGCCGCACCCCCTATGAGTTCGTTCATCCAGTGCATGTGGCCACACCGGGCGATTCCTCAAAATGGACGCAGACCGATAGCGACAACGACGGGCTGTGGACGTCGATGTATGGGGCCGGGGAGTGCTTTGCGTATGCGGCCACCGGCGATGAGAAGGCGCGGCGGCGCGCGCGCAAGGCGTTTGAGGCTCTCCGCTTCCTCTCGCAGGTGACGCAGGGCGGACCGCACCCTGCGCCCAGGGGGTTCGTCGCCCGCTCCATTATGCCGGTTTCCGGCCCTGATCCGAACCTGCGCGACTCCCCGGAGCGCGACCGGCGCCGGCAGCAGACCGACCGCCTGTGGAAGATCATCACGCCCCGCTGGCCGGTCAGCGCAGACGGGAAATGGTACTGGAAAAGCGACACGAGCTCCGACGAACTGGACGGGCATTTCTTCTTTTATGCCGCTTATTACGATCACGTGGCCCGCACGGAAGAGGAAAAGCGCGAGGTGCGCGAGCACGTCGCCGCCATCGCCGATCATCTCCTCGTGCACAGTTACTCTTTGGTGGACCACGACGGCCGGCCCACGCGGTGGGGCGTCTTCGGCCCTGACGAACTGAACCACAACCGCGACTGGTGGCAGGAGCGCGGGCTGAACTCGCTGAGCATCCTCTCCTATCTGAGAACCGCCCACCACATCACCGGCGACCCGCGCTACGACCGCGCCTGCCGGAACCTCGTCGAACGGCATGGGTACGGGATGAACGCCATGATCGTGAAGTCGCACCAGGGGCCGGGCGGCGGCAACCAGAGCGACGACGAGATGATTTTCATGAACTATTACAACTTGATCCGGTACGAAACAGACCCGGACTTAAAAATGAAATATCTGCTGGGATTCCGCCATCACTTCGAAAACGAGGCGCCGGAGCGGAATCCGCTCTTCAATTTTCTGTATGCCGCCGTCGCCCGGGGCCAGCGGTTTGAGGACACCTTCGGCCCTGTCGATCTCAGCCCCGCTTCCGGCTGGCTGGAGGATGCCGCTGACACGCTGAAACGGATCCCGCTGGACCGCTTCGACTGGGCGCACCGCAACAGCCACCGCAAAGACCTTGTCCTGCTGCCGGCCTCTATGCGGGAGAACCGGAAAGACCTTTACGGACACCGCGTGGACGGCAAAGTACTGCCCGTGGACGAGCGGTTCTTCTCCCACTGGAACCATGATCCCTGGCGGCTGGACAGCGGCGGCGACGGCAGATGGCTCGCCGACGGCGCCGTGTTCCTGCTGCCTTACTACCTCGGGCTGCACCACGGCTTCCTGAAAGACTGACCCGCCCTCTCAGCGTTTGGCGCGCGATGTCGAGGCGCGCAGCACCACCTCGGGCTCGATCACGATTTCCTGCCCCGCCACGTTGGGCAGATCCTTATCCGGAACCAGCGCGGCAAAGGCGAGCCGTCCGATCTCGTCGCGCGGAATGTGGACGGAGGTCAGCGGCGGCTCGCTGAACTCGGCCAGACGGATGTTGTCGAACCCGGTGACGGAGACATCCTCAGGCACCCGCAGCCCCCTCTCGCGCAGCGCCCGCAGGACGCCAATAGCCATGAAGTCGTTGACGCAGATGAACGCCGTTGGAGAAAGCCCGCTGGCCAGGATCCGCAGCGCCGCCAGCTTCCCGCCTTCAAAGCTGTCGCGGTCGGCCTCGGTGCGCCACTCCACCTCTGGCGCGAAGCGCTTCATGCTGGCCAGAAACGAAGACTCGCGCTCGCTGGTGGGTCCCAGCGTTGAATGGTGCCCTACGAAAGCGAATCGTTGGTGCCCGAGGTCGTGCAGATACTCCACCAGACGTTCAATGCCATGGCGGTAATTCACCCTGACGTTCGTCATCCGCTCCTGCGGCTTGCCGACGTCATAGAACACGCAGGGCGTGCGCGACGCGTGCAGTTCCCTGATGAGCGCCGGATCCATCTCCGACACGACCACCGCCAGCCCCGCCACGCGCCGCCCGATCATCAGCCGCACGCTCCGCACCAGGCGCTCGGGGTCGTAATCGGTGTGCGCGACCACCACTTCGTAGCCGTGCTGCCTCGCCTGCGCCTCCAGAGAGCGGAACACGTCGAAGAAGAACGGGTTCTCCAGATTCGACGCGATCATCCCGATCGTGTTGCTGCGCCCGCCTGCCAGCGTCCGCGCATGCAGGTTCGGCTGGTAGTTCAGCTCCGCAATGGCTTTCAACACGCGCGCCCGCGTGGCCGGACGCACAATGTCGAGATTGTTCAGCACGCGCGATACCGTCGCGGTGGAAACGCCGGCGCGTTTGGCGACTTCTTCAAGGCTCATGGCTGCTGAAATCTTACATCTTACGCCCTCCGCCGCAAGGGGTGGCGTTCGGATACCATTGACGGCGTGAGAAGGCGCGAGTTTCTGGCCGGCTGGGCGGTCCTACCGCCGCCGGCTGCCTTCGCCATCGACTCTCACGTCCATTTCTATGATCCCCGCCGTCCCGAAGGCGTGCCCTGGCCCCCGCGCGAGGACTCTCTGCTTTACCGCCCGGTCCTGCCCCCCGAGATGAAATCACTGGCGCGCCCGTGCGGAGTGTCGGGAGTCATCGTGATCGAAGCCAGCCCCTGGATCGAAGACAACCAGTGGTTGCTCGATCTAGCCTCCGCCGAGCCCATTATCCTCGCCATCGTCGGACACCTAAACCCGGCTGCGCCGGACTTCGCGTCCCATCTCCGCCGCTTCGCCGCCAACCCTCTCTTCCGCGGCATCCGCCTGGGCCATGCCGCGTTGTCTTCGCCGCACACGCCCGCCGCGTTGCGGCAGCTTGCCTCTATGGGGCTCTCTCTCGACCTGCTCGGCGGCGCTTCCATGCTGCCCGATGCCGAGCGCATCGCGTGCGACTTTCCGCAACTCTCCGTCATCGTCGACCACATGCCCTTCGATGAACCGATGCCGCCGGAGCTGCGGCGCCGCATCCGCGCGCGGCCCAACCTCTACTCGAAGATCTCCCACCTGCCCCGGCGGCGGGACGCGGACATCATCCTCGACCCCGCCTTCTACCGGCCGCTCCTTGACCCGTTGATCGACACCTTCGGCGAAACGCGCGTCGTGTACGGCAGCAACTGGCCCGTGTCGGACCGCGCGGCTCCGTACGCCGCGGCCTTCGAGATTCTCGTGCCGTACTTCCGCGGCGTTGGCGGCGCTGCTTTCAAGAGCTTTTTTCACGATAATGCCGTGCGCTTTTACCGGCCGCCGCGGCTCGCAGCGTAAACCGCGCGTCAAGGTGTAACGGTCAATTGCAGGCTTTTCAGATCCCGTGAATTCGGCCCCACCATGATGGTGAACGTACCCGGCTCGACGACGCGCTTCATGTGAATGTCAAGCATGGAAAGCTCGGCGGGAGTGATCCGGAAGCGCACCGTCCTGGCCTCCCCCGCCCTGAGATGGATGCGCTGGAAGCCCTTCAGCTCCTTCACCGGCCGCGTCACGCTGCTGACGTCGTCGCGGATGTAAAGCTGCACCACCTCGTCGCCGTCGCGCGCCCCGGTGTTGCGCACTTCCACCTCCACCTCGGTTTCACCGGCGGGCGCAATGGCATTCCGGCTCAATTTCGGCGTGGAATACTCGAATTGTGTATAACTCAATCCCCAGCCAAACGGGAATAAAGGTTCTTTGGAAGAGAACAAATACCCTCGCCTTCCGCTCGGCCGCTGATAGTAATAGACGGGCAATTGCCCCACGTTGCGCGCCACCGTGACAGGCAGCCTCGCGGCCGGATTATAGTCGCCGAAGAGCACGTCGGCCACGGCGCGGCCCGTCTCCTGTCCGAGATACCAGCCGTTCAGAATCGCCGGCACGTTCCGTGCGATCCACTCGATCGAATAGGGACGCCCGCCGAGTAGCACCACCACCACCGGCTTGCCCAGCGCCACGATCTTCTGCGCCAGTTCGTTCTGCCGCCCCACCAGCTCCAGCGTGTCCATGTCCCCCAGATGCGTGGCCGACCACGCTTCCCGGGAAACCTCTTCATTGCCGCCGAGCACCAGCACCACCGCGTCCGCGCCCCGCGCCGTCTCCACCGCCTGCGCCACGCGCTTGGCATCCTCGGCCGGGTCTGGCAGCTTCACCTCGTCCTTGTACCAGCTCCCTCCCGGCTCGGTGATGCGGCAGCCTTCCGCGTGAACCACCTTCACGCGCGTCCCAACCTTTTCGCGGATGCCGTCGAGCATGGTGATGAAGTATCCCGGATCGTCGCTGTAGCCGCCCAGCAGCACTTTGTCGGCGTTCGGCCCGATCACCGCCAGCGTCTTCAGCTTCGCGGCATCCAGCGGCAGCGTGCCGCGCTCGTTTTTCAGCAGGATGATCGCCTCGCGCGCCGCCCGCAGCGCCAGCGCGCGGTGCTCGGGGCTGTTGGTGACCTTCTCGGCCAGCGCGGGGTCCGTGTATGGATCGTCGAACAGTCCGGCCAAAAACTTGGCGCGCAGAATGCGCGCCACGGCGCGGTCCAGCGTCTCCATGCTGATCCGCCCGGCGCGCACCAGATCGGCCAGGCGGCCGTATGCGTCGATGTCGGGCAGCTCCGTGTCCACGCCGGTCTCCAGCGCCTTCACCGCGGCTTCATCTTTGTCAGCAGCCACTTTGTGAAGCGTCGCCAGTTGCGCGATGGCCTCGTAATCGCTCACGGTGAAGCCCTGGAAGCCCCACTCCTGCCGCAGCACCCGTTCGAGCAGCCACTGGTTGGCGTGCGAGGGCAGCCCGTCGATCTCGTTGTAAGACGGCATCACGCTCATCGCCTTGCCCACCCGGATGCCCATCTCGAACGGATACAGGAACTCCGACCGCAGCACGCGTTCGCTGAAGCTCGCCGGACCGGCATTGGTGCCCGCCTCGGGCTGCCCGTGCGCGGCGAAATGTTTCAGCGTGGCGAAAATGCGGTCCCTGGCCAGCGCGGGGCCTTGTCCCTGGAAGCCGCGGATGCAGGCCAGCCCGATTTGGGCGGTCAGATACGGATCTTCACCGTAGGTCTCTTCGACGCGCCCCCAGCGCGGATCGCGCGCCAGATCCAGCACCGGCGTCAGCGCCTGCCGCGCCCCGCGCGCCCGCACCTCGCGCGCCACAGCCGTGAACACCTCCTCCACCAGCGCCGGATTCCAGGTGCTGGCCAGCGCCACCGCCTGCGGGAAGTGCGTGCCCTTGGGCGCGGCGTGGCCGTGCAGGCACTCTTCGTGAAACATCACCGGGATGCCCAGGCGCGTGTGGGTCAGCACCCAGCGCTGGATGGCGTTGGTGAACTCGGCCATCTCGCGCGGCCCCTTCTTTTCGCTGGGCCGCGTGATCTGCCCCATGCCGTGACGCAGCACCGCGGCAGCCTTCTCCGGCGCGAAGTCGCCATTGGCGTCCGTGATCAACGCCTTCTTCTGCCACAGCGCCTGCGTCTGCGCGGCCTTTTCTTCCAGCGTCATGCGGCTCAGCAGGTCCGCCACGCGCTCGTCGACGCTCAGCCGTGGATTCTTGTAAGCCGGAGCCGTCTCCTGGGCGCATACCGGAATCAAGGCAACCATGATCCAATGAAACCGCATGCAAATATCTTATGGCTCCAGCGCCAGCTTTGCTATCGTGAATACGTCATGGCCCGCGTCCTCGACGGGAAAGCCGTCCAGCAGCAGATTCTGGCCGAGCTCAAGCCGCGCATTGAGCGTCTTGCCGCCGCCCGCAGGCCGCCGGGGCTCGCCGCCGTGCTCGTGGGAGAAAACCCCGCCAGCCAGTTGTATGTTTCGAGCAAGGTGAAGACCTGCCGCGAGCTGGGCATGCACAGCGAGGAGCTGCGCCTGCCGGACTCGATCACCACCGAAGAACTGCTCAGCCACATCGAGCGCTTCAACCAGCGCGAAGAGATCGACGGAATCCTCGTGCAGATGCCTCTTCCGAAACAGGTGGACTCGCGCGCCGTGCTGCTGGCCATCCGCCCCGAGAAAGACGTCGACGGCTTCCATCCGTTCAATGTCGGCCAACTGGTAGCCAACGCCCCCGCGCCCCGCGCCTGCACGCCCGCCGGCGTGATGGAGCTGCTGAAGCGCTACGAAATCCCCATCGCGGGAGCGGAAGCGGTGATTGTCGGCCGCTCCGACATTGTGGGCAAGCCGATGGCTCTGATGCTGCTGCACGCCCACGCCACGGTCACCATCTGCCACTCGAAGACGCGCGATCTCGCCGCCGTCTGCCGCCGCGCCGACATTCTGGTCGCCGCCATGGGCAGGCCCGCATTCGTCACCGCTGATTTCATCCGCCCCGGCGCGGTCGTAGTCGACGTCGGCATCAACCGCATCACGGACCGCGCCGAGGCCGAGCGCATCTCGCGCGGCGCGCCGGCCAAGCTCGCCGCGTTCGAGAAGAACGGCAGCGTCCTCGTCGGCGATGTTCATCCGGGCGATATGGCGGAGCTCGCCGGAGCTTACACGCCCGTGCCCGGCGGCGTCGGTCCGCTCACCATCGCCATGCTGATGGCGAACACGGTGGAGTGCGCCGAGCGCCGCCTCGCCTGAATCCCATGCTCCGCGTTGGCCTCACGGGCGGTCTGGCGTCTGGCAAGAGCTTCGTTGGCGAAGCCCTCGCCTCGCTGGGTTGCCACCTGCTGAAAGCCGACGATCTCGGCCACCGGCTTCTGCTGCCCGGCACGGCCGTCTTTGACCGGGTTGTGGAAGCCTTCGGCCCCTCGATCCTCGACGCCGAAGGCCGCATCGCGCGGCGCGTGCTGGCATCCATCGTTTTCGACGAGCCCGACAAGCTCTCCCTGCTGAACTCCATCGTCCACCCCGCCGTCATTGAAGAAGAGGAGCGCTGGATGCGGCAGATCCAGGCCTCCGATCCGCATGGCATCGCCATCGTCGAGGCCGCTATATTGATAGAGACCGGAAGCTATCGAAGGTTTGACCGGATCGTGCTCGCCGTCTGTTCCGACGAGCAGCAGATCGCGCGGGCGATGAAACGCGACGGGCTCACGCGAGAAGAAGCGCAGGCGCGCCTCAGCCGCCAGATGCCCCTTGCGCAGAAGCGGAAATTCGCCGACTTTGTCATCGACACGTCGGGCGAAAAAGAGCAGACGCTGGAGCAGGTCAGACGCCTGCACGAGGAGCTGCGGAGACTGGCTTCATGAAACCACGAATTTTCCTGTTGGCCGCCCTCGTTCTGGGCGGCGTCTTCCTTGGCATGGCGGTGCTGAAACGCGGCGGCGCGCCGGCGCGGCTCATCAGCAACGTCTCGTCTCCCTTGTGGTCAGGCCCCACAACGGCGCAGGGCGCCGGTCTGGGCCAGGACGAGCTCAACAATATCGATATTTACAAACGGGCCCATGAGGCCACGGTGAACATCACTTCCACCGTTTACCGCCAGAACTGGTTCCTTGAAATCTACCCTTCGCGCGAGTCTGGCTCCGGCTTTTTCATCGACAACCAGGGCCGCATCCTCACCAACAACCATGTGGTGAGCGGGCGCGCCCCCGAGGTCATGGTCACGCTGTTCGACGGCCGCAAGTACCGCGCCGAGGTGCTCTACCGCGATCCGGCGAACGACCTCGCCCTGCTGAAAATCGCACCCCGCGGCCCGCTCAAGTTCCTTCCTCTCGGCGACAGCGACACGCTCCAGGTGGGGCAGAAGGTTCTGGCCATCGGCAACCCGTTCGGCCTCCAGGGCACGTTGACCACCGGCATCGTCTCCTCTCTCGGCCGCGACATTGCTGACGAATCCGGACGCGAACTCCAGGGCATGATCCAGACCGACGCAGCGATCAATCCCGGCAATTCCGGCGGCCCGCTGCTGGACTCCAGCGGCAACGTCATCGGCATCAACACCGCCATTTACGGGCCCGGCGCCAACATCGGCATCGGCTTCGCCATGCCCATCAACCGCGCCAAGACGATGATCGAGGACTACCAGTCCAACCGCCGTTACGGCCGGCCGCGGCTGGGCGTGGATGTCATCTATGTGCGCGGCGACCTGGCGGAAGAACTCGGCCTGCCAGCCGAAGGCGGCCTGCTGATTCAGAATGTCGCCCCTGGCTCGGCCGCGGAAGCCGCCGGTCTGCGCGGCGCGCGCCGCGCCGTCGTCATTGCCAACTACCAGATCGGCGTCGGCGGCGATCTCATCATGGCCATCGACGGCAAGCCGGTGGAGCGCCTCGACGCCCTGCCCCGCGCCCTCGCGCGCAAGCGGCCGGGTGATAAAGTGGAACTCACGCTCTTCCGCAATGGCAAGCGCGTCAACGTCACCGTGACCCTCGGGGAGGCGCCCACGTTATGATCCGCACGGCTCTCATCGTTCTGCTGGCTTGCGCGCCCGCTCCGGCGCAGCAGGGCTTCCGCCCGCTGTTCAACGGAAAGGATCTCTCCGGCTGGAAGCACGTCGGTCCGGGCAGCTTCGTCGTCGAAGACGGCATGCTGAAGACCGTGGGCGGCATGGGGCTTCTCTATTACGAGAAGGAGAAGTTCGGCAACTGCACCGTGCGCGTCGTCTACAAGACCGCCTCCGACCACGCCAACTCCGGCGTCGTCATCCGCCTGCCCGAGCCGCCTCCCGATCCGTGGTTCGGCGTCCACAACGGCTACGAGGTGCAGATCGACGCCGGCGGCGACGACTGGCACTCCACCGGCGCCATCTATTCGATCTCGAAGGTGACTTCACGCCAGCAGAAGCCCAAAGGCGAGTGGAACGTGATGGAGATCGAACTCCGCGGCCCCGTCACCCGCATCACCCTGAACGGAGTTCTGGTCAATGAATACCGCGAGGGCTCGCCCGTGCCGCCGCGCAAAATGTGGTACGAGCCCGTGCGCGGACCCCGCGCCGACTCTGGCTACATCGGCCTGCAAAATCACGATCCGAACTCCACCGTGTACTTCCGCGAAGTCTCGGTAAAGCCGCTTTCCTGAAGCCGCCGCGCCCGCGCCGAAAGCAGTGCCCGATCCGCCACGCCCACGCGACAGTCAGAGAACGCGCCGCGCCATTCTCGACGCCGCGGCCCGGCTGCTGGCCCGCGACGGATTCCGGCGCTTCGGCATCTCCGCCGTGGCCCGCGAAGCGCAGGTGGACAAGGTCCTCATCTACCGCTACTTCGGCGGCGCGGAAGACCTGCTCCGCGCTCTGGCCAGCGAAGGCGGCCTTTTCCCCGCACTCGATCAGCTCCTGCCCGCCGAGCTCTCCGCCTCGCCCCGCGCGCTCGCCCGCCATGCGCTGATCGAATACGCCCGCTGGCTGCGCCGCCATCCGTACGCGCTGGCGCTGTTCCGCTGGGAGCTGCTCGAATCCAACCACCTCACCGCCGCCCTCGCCGCCTGCCGCGAGGACTTCGCCCGCTCCCTGCTGGCGCGTCTCCCCGTCGATCCCTCCCTCGACCTGCCCGCCCTTGCCGCCATTCTCGCCGCCGGTGTCACCCTGCTCGCCCTGCGCACCGGCGCCGACAGCACGTTCTGCGATGTGCCCATCGGAAACGAATCCGACTGGCGCCGCATTGAAGACGCCCTTGCGCTTTTTGTGGATTCCGTGATCCCGGAGCGCTGACGCAAAGCATCACTGCCCGCCCGTGCGGTAGCTCGCGGTGAGTTCGTCGCCGGGCTGCGGCGTGGCCACGCTGAGAAACGTGATCGTGTTCCCGCTCAGCACATAATCCACCGAGGGTTTCTGAAGAATGCCGTTGCGGAACAGATGCAGGCTCGACGCCGGCGCCGGCGCCTGGTTCAGCAGGAACACCTGGTTGACGCCGTTGATCATGCCCTGTGGCGCTTCCATGTCGACGAATCCGATCGACGCCGCCGAACCGCACGCCCCCACGGTGCCATTGGCCCGCACGCAATCCGCCGGTCCGCCGCTCACCGCCGCCAGCTCGCCCATCGCGTCGATGAACGCCACGCGCCCCGGCGCGTACGCCACGCTCTTCACCGGGCGCGACGCCAGCGCCTCGGTCAGCCCCATCACATCGGCGATCTGCACGACGCTGGGCGGAGGCGTCACGTTCGAACCCGGCGGCGAAGCGATGCGGATGTCGGCCACCCGCACCGGCACGGCGCTCGGCGGCACCGCCCACAGCTCGGTGAATTGCGTCCGCCCCTCGGCGTTGAACTTCACGATGTAATACGCCGTCTCGCGCGCGTTGGTCGTCGGCACCAGCCGCACCCGCAACAGCCCTGCCATGATTTGCACGGTCACCTGATTGGTCGGGATGTTCGAGGCGTCCGACGCCGTGAACGACCGCCAGCTGATGGTGGCCGTCCCCGAAAACGGCGTCCCATCCGCCTTGTACAACATGTCATGAATCTGCGTCAGCGGCGGCGCCGCCATCGCCGTCAAACTCCACAGCCAAGCCGCCAACACCCGTCCTGCCCGCCGCGCCGGTCCCATCTGCTCGCCCACCTCCATGGTTGTCGCCGGACAACTTCCAGCCTGCGACACCATAGCGCGCGAATTCCCGGCACGCCCGGCGCTTTCTTTCGGGATGCGCCCACAAGGTGCTGCAAAACTGCGACTTGCCGCCTGCGCAATTTTGTACGAAACGCTGTGACGCCCGCGGCAAGCATCCGCAAATTCCCCCCTTCCAGCCCTTTGTGGGACCGGCTCAGGCTGCTGTCATGCCCCTGCATGGAACACCGCCTGAACAGGCCGAAGCCTTGTTCCGCGCCCCTACCTTGCGTTTTCCCGGGGCGGCGGTCCGCTGCCGCTTCCGGCGTCTTTTGGGGCTCGCGGGGACCGAGTTGACATTTCCCGTCCTGCTTGGGTATCTTGAAAGAGTTTGAGGAGTGCTCTGTTCCGCTCCTGGTGACCCTTTCCGCAGCCGGAAATCCGGCATCTGGGAAAGCCGACCGGGGGCCCGCCCCGAGGTTCCGTCAGACTTTGCGCTGACCGGAGCATGGGCGTGTCCGAAGAAGGCCCTCTTGCATGAGCGCTGGCGAGGCGTTTGTCTCGCGGCGCACAGAGTCAGAAACACGGTTTTGAGTGGAATGCCGCCGGAGCAGCGCGCCCGGGCGGGCCGGGCACGGCCGTTTGCGGGCTGCTGATGGCGGCGGGTTCGGGTTGAGACAGATTTCCGAGGAACGTACGTGCCGACATTCAATCAGCTTGTTCGCAAGGGAAGGAAGCCGCCGCGGTTCAAGACGGCGAGTCCGGCGTTGCAGGCGTGCCCGCAGAAGCGCGGCGTCTGCACCCGCGTCTACACCACCACGCCCAAGAAGCCGAATTCGGCGCTGCGAAAGGTTGCGCGTGTGCGCCTGACCAACGGGATCGAGGTCACCACCTACATCCCGGGCGTCGGCCACAACCTTCAGGAGCACTCGATCGTGCTCATCCGCGGCGGCCGTGTGAAGGATCTGCCGGGCGTGCGCTATCACATCATCCGCGGAGCGCTGGACGCCGCCGGCGTCAGCGGCCGTATGCAGGGGCGTTCCAAGTACGGCGCCAAGCGGCCCAAAGCCGGCGCGCCCGCGAAGAAGTAGTGGAAGGAGTTTGAGAGGATGGCCCGCAGACGACGCGCGGAAGTCCGCGAGATCCCGCCCGACAGCGTCTACAATTCGACGCTGGCCGAGAAGTTCATCAACTCCATGATGTGGGACGGCAAGAAGACCGTCTCGCAGCGCATTTTCTACACCGCGATGGATACCATCCGCGAGCGCAGCGGCGACGATCCGCTGAAGCTGTTCAAGAAAGCGGTCGAGAACTGCAAGCCGCTCGTGGAGGTCAAGACCCGCCGCGTGGGTGGCGCCAACTACCAGGTGCCCATCGAGGTGCCCGCCAACCGGCGCACTTCGCTGGCGATCCGCTGGATTCTCACGAGCGCCCGCGCCCGGGCGGAGAAGAGCATGGCCGAAAAGCTGGCCAATGAGCTGATGGACGCCGCCAATCTGCGCGGCGCCGCCATCAAGAAGAAGGACGACGTGCACCGCATGGCGGAGGCCAACAAGGCGTTCGCCCACTACCGCTGGTAAAGGAGAAACCGAGCTGAGCCGCCGCTCTTGCGACGACTGATATGCCCCGCACCATTCCAATCGAGAAGATGAGGAACATCGGCATCATGGCCCACATCGATGCCGGTAAGACCACTACCACGGAGCGCATTCTCTATTACACCGGCCGCACGTACAAGATCGGCGAGGTGCACGAGGGCTCGGCGACGATGGACTGGATGGTGCAGGAGCAGGAGCGCGGCATCACCATCACCTCCGCGGCTACGTTCTGCGAGTGGCGGGACTGCCAGATCAACATCATCGATACGCCCGGCCACGTCGACTTCACCGCCGAAGTCGAACGCTCCCTGCGCGTGCTCGACGGCGCCGTGGCGGTGTTCGACGCCGTCGCCGGCGTGCAGCCGCAGTCGGAGACCGTCTGGCGCCAGGCGGACAAGTACCTGGTGCCCCGCATCTGCTTCATCAACAAGATGGACCGCGTGGGTTCGGACTTCTTCCACGCCGTGGACACCATCGTCGAAAAGCTTCAGGCGCGCCCCGTGCCCATCCAGATCCCCATCGGCGCGGAGGACCAGTTCAAGGGCGTCGTCGATCTGATCCGGATGAAGGCGCGCGTCTGGCGCGATGAAACGCTCGGCGCCGCCTACGACGACTTCGAGATCCCCGAGGCGCTCCTCGATCAAGCCCGCGAGTACCGCGAAAAGATGGTCGAGGCGGCAGCCGAGTGCGACGACCACCTGATGGAGAAGTACCTCAACGGCGAAGAGCTCACCGAAGAGGAAATCCTGCTGGGCCTCCGCAAAGGCACATGCGGGCTGAAAATTTTCCCTGTGGTCTGTGGCTCGGCGTTCAAGAACAAGGGCGTGCAGAATCTGCTGGACGCGGTGGTGGATCTGCTTCCCTCGCCGGTGGACATCCCGCCGGTGCAGGGCATGGATCCGTCCGACTCCTCGCGGGAGCTCGAACGGAAGGCCAGCGACGACGAGCCGTTCGCGGCGCTTGTGTTCAAGATCATGACCGACCCCTATGTGGGCCAGTTGGCCTTCGTCCGGGTCTACTCGGGCGTGCTCAAGACCGGCGATACGGTGCTCAACGTCAGCAAGAACAGGAAAGAGCGCATCGGCCGCCTCCTGCGCATGCACGCCAACAAGCGCGAGGAGATCACCGAGATCCGCGCGGGCGACATCGCCGCCTGCGTGGGTCTGAAGTCGGTCACCACCAGCGACACGATCTGCGACGAGAGCAGCCCGATCCTGCTCGAGGCGATCGATTTCGCGGCTCCGGTGATCCAGCTCGCCATCGAGCCCAAGACCAAGGCCGACCAGGAGAAGCTCGGCATGGCCATCGCCAAGCTGGTGGCCGAGGATCCCACGCTCCGCGTCAACACCGATCCCGAGACCGGCCAGACGATCCTTTCGGGCATGGGCGAGCTGCACCTGGAGATCATCGTGGACCGGCTCCAGCGCGAGTTCGGTGTCGGCGCCAACGTCGGCAAGCCGCAGGTGGCTTACCGCGAGACGATCAGCCGCGCCGCCGAAGGCGAGGGCCGCTTTGTGCGCCAGACGGGCGGCCGCGGCCAGTATGGCCACGTGAAGATCCGGGTGGAACCCACGGCCGATAAAGACTACGAGTTTGTCAATGCCATCGTGGGCGGCGTGGTGCCCAAGGAATACATCCCCGCCGCCGAGAAGGGCATCGTCGAGGCGATGGAGGGCGGCGTGCTCGCCGGATATCCCCTGACCGGCGTCAAGGTCACGCTGTACGACGGCAGCTATCACGAGGTCGATTCTTCGGAGATGGCCTTCAAGATCGCCGGCTCGATGGCCCTGAAGGACGCCGCCAACAAGGCCAAGCCGGTGCTGCTGGAGCCCGTAATGCGGGTCGAGGTGGTGGTGCCCGACGAGTACACGGGCGCCGTCAATGGCGATCTCATCAGCCGGCGCGCGCGGCTGGAAGGCGTGGAGATGAAGGGCGGCACGCAGATCATCCGGGCGATGGTGCCGCTGTCGGAGATGTTTGGCTACGCGACCGAATTGCGGTCGCGCACGCAAGGCCGTGGCAGCTTCACAATGCACTTCGGCCGTTATGACGAAGCGCCGGCTTCCGTCACCCAGGAGGTGCTCAGCCGGATGCAAGGCAAGGTGTCCAGGTAACAGGCAGGAGGCTTCACACCCACGTTCGACTGACTCGGACAGGAGAAGAAACAGCTCATGGCGAAAGAGAAATTTGACCGCAGCAAGCCGCACGTCAACATTGGGACGATCGGGCACGTGGATCACGGCAAGACGACGCTGACGGCGGCCATCACGAAGGTATTGGCGCACAAGGGGTATGCGACGTTCACGGCGTTCGACGAGATCGACAAAGCGCCCGAGGAGCGGGAGCGGGGGATCACGATCGCGACCGCGCACGTGGAATACGAGACCGACAATCGCCATTACGCGCACGTGGACTGTCCGGGCCACGCCGACTACGTGAAGAACATGATCACGGGGGCGGCGCAGATGGACGGGGCGATTTTGGTGGTGAGCGCAGCGGACGGGCCGATGCCGCAGACGCGGGAGCACGTCTTGCTGGCGCGGCAGGTGAACGTGCCGTATCTGGTGGTGTATCTGAACAAAGTGGACATGGTGGACGACCCGGAGCTGCTGGAGCTGGTGGAGTTGGAGGTGCGGGAGCTGCTGAGCGTGTACGAGTTTCCGGGCGACGATCTGCCGGTGGTGCAGGGCAGCGCGTTGAAGGCGCTGGAGTGCGGGTGTGCGAACCCGGAGTGTGAGAACTGCCGCTCGATTTATGAGTTGATGGATGCGGTGGACGAGTACGTGCCAGAGCCGGTGCGGGACAAAGACAAGCCGTTCT
>CAKZUE010000016.1 GCA_937920635.1 uncultured Bryobacteraceae bacterium | reverse complement strand
GCCGGGCGTGATATTTTCGTACCGTACCGACAGGCACGAGGAGACAGAAGCGATGAGCACGTGGACACGGCGGCATTTCTTCCAGGGAGCGGCCATGGCGCTGGCGGCGACGCGGGTCGTGGGGGCGAATGACAGGATCCGGATCGGCGTCATCGGCATCGGCGGGCGCGGGCGCGATCATATCCAGTCCTTCCTCCAGATCCCCTCGGCGCAGATCACGGGACTGTGCGATGTGAACCAGGCGGCGCGGGAGCGGGCGCAGTCGATCCTGGCCAAGGCAGGCGCGCCAAAGGCCGAAGAATTCACCGACATGCGCAGGATGTTCGACAGCAAGGAAGTGGACGCGGTTTCGATCGCGACGCCGAACCACTGGCACGCGCTGGCGACCATCTGGGCTTGCCGGGCGGGCAAGGACGTCTACTGCGAGAAGCCCGCCAGCCACAACATCTATGAAGCCTACAAGATGATCGAGGTGGCGCGCGAGACGAAGCGCATGGTGCAGATCGGCTCGCAGAGCCGTTCGACGCCGCACAAGATCCGCGCGATTCAGGAGCTGCAAAACGGCATCATCGGCTCGCTGTACATGGCCAAGGGGCTGTGCTTCAAGCGGCGGCGCAGCATCGGCAAGACGCCGCCCGAGCCCGTGCCGCCAGGGCTCGATTGGGACCTGTTCCTCGGTCCGGCGCCGATGCGGCCCTATACGAAGAACCGGTTCGCTTACAACTGGCACTGGTTCTGGGACACGGGCAACGGCGACATCGGCAACCAGGGCATCCATGAGATGGACCTATGCCGGTGGGCGCTGGGCGACATCGGGCTGCCGGAGACGGCCGTTTCCACCGGCGGCAAGTTCGTTTACGACGACGACCAGGAGACGCCGAACACGCAGAATGCGAGCTTTTCCTACGGATCGAAGCAGATCACGTTCGAGGTGCGGGGGTTGCTGACAGGACCCGAAGGCGGGCAACCGGTGGGCACGTATCCGGTGGGCAACCTGTATTTCGGCAGCGACGGGTGGATGTGGCTCGACGAGCGCGGCTACCAGGTGTACAAGGGCGAGAAAAACGAACTGGCAGCGGACGTCAAGGCGGAGCGCGGCAAGAACACCACCGTACTGCACATGGAGAATTTCCTGCACGCCTGCCGCACGCGCAACCACAAGGACCTGACAGCGGACATCGAGATCGGCGCCACGAGCGTCATTCTGGTGCACATGGCCAACGTGAGCTATCGCGTGGGGCGGGTCCTCCACTGGGACGGCCGCGCGCGGAACTTCGGCGCCGACGCCGAGGCCAACAAACTGATCTCGCGCGATTACCGCGCTCCATACGTGGTGAGCTGAGGAGGACGGCGATGATCCATGGCATCGAGCACACGGCGATCGCGACGGCGGACCCGGCGGCGCTGGCGCAGTGGTACGTGGACGCGCTGGGATTCACGGTGAATTACCGTGGCTCCACGGCGGTGTTCGTGAAGGCGCCGAACGGATCGATGATCGAGTTCATCCCGGCGGAGGGCGAGCGGGGGCCGAACACGATGAAATCGCCCGGATTGCGGCATCTCGCGATCGCTGTGGACGACTTTGAGGCGCAGTACGCCCGGCTCAGGCAACTGGGCGTGAATTTCATAGGCGAGCCAATGGAAAGCAAGGGGAATAAGGTCGTCTTTTTCACGGATCCGGAAGGCAATATCCTGCACCTTTTGCAGCGTGCCGTGCCGCTGCCGTAAGACGTTGCAAAAGTAGCTGATACTCCACGATCCCTCGCCTTGGCCTCCGGTCTTTCGCCTTTTCATTGCCGGACGGACTCTATTTCTGGTCTGCTGGAAAGCATTCGCATTCGAGGCTCTGCCCGCCGCTCTATAACCCTGAGTTCGGGGCGGCGCACCGCGGGAGGCTCGGCCGGTCTCGGCCAGTTCTTTCTCTCGAATGGAATTTCCTTGCACGACCGGCGCACGGTGATCGTCTATCCTTGCAAAAGAACAGCGAGTCGAAAGGGATTGACAAACTTCCCGGGGGGGGTAAAACTGATCCCAGGAGGGTGCGGACGAAATGGGAATGACCGGAATTCAGCGACCCATCCGGCTCCTGGCTTGTGTGGCTTCCATGTGCTCGGTAGCGGTTTTTGCTCATCGGGCTGGCACATCCCGGGAGGGCGGAACCGCCAGATCCGCCGTGTTCGTCATGCTATGTTGCCTTGGTATTAACCAATGAATGCGTGGACATATATGGCAGGAACTGTAATATGTATGGCTGTTATGGCGGTGGTGGGGTATGCTATCGCGGGTGTCTGCTTGGAATGACGTACATGGGTGAAGATTGCGCCCATGTGGGATGCGGTTGGTCCCAGTCCCGATGTGTGAACTGGGATTGCTACTGCCCTGATTGGGAGTGAGGGCACATCAGAAGAGATGGAGGTTCGTCGCATGCTACAGAGAGCCCGAATTCTCCGGATAGCGCTGGTCTCCCTGTTGCTGGCTACGGGATTGTTTCCTTGTCTGGCGCAGCGGAAAGTTGAAATCAGAGAATTGCGGATGGTGACGATGCCCGGCGGGAGGGCTTCCATTCCGCGGTATCACTACGGATGGCTGGTTTTCCTTCATTGGCCGGGATCCGGTTCACCGCATTTTTCGGTGCTGGATCCGGAGGCAGACCGGATTGTAGCGCAGCTCACGATCGAGTTGCCTGAGGCGAAAGAGGTCTATGGGTCCGACCTGGCGGTTTTCCCTGACCGGAGCCGGTTCGCCGTGACGGCGACGACAAAGAACCTGACCGGCACGCGTTCCTCCTGGCTGCTCATCTACTCGGCGGACGGGCGGTTGATGCACAAGGAGAAGATCACGCCGATTTACTCGAGATACATCGCTGTCGCCCCTGACAATACGATCTGGGGCTGGGGGTACAACGTGCGGACTGTGGAGGACAGGAGCAGCACGGATCCGGTGCTCTACCGGTGGTCCGAGGAGGGAAAACTCCTGCAACAGCTCCTGGCGCGGAAGGACTTCGCCGAAGACGAGGCACTAGGCGAGCCGGACGTGAAGCTCGGTCTTTCCTGCATGGCAGTGTCACGGAGCCGGGTGGTTCTGTATGCCCCAGGCAGCGGAGTGCTGGCCGAGGTCAGCGCCAGCGGGGAGGTGATCGGGATGTACAAGCCGGCGCGTCCTCTTCGGAAAGACGGCAAACCCGAGAGCATGGGTGGCCTGGCAGTGACCGATGACGGAGAGATCTACGCGTCTTTTGGCCGGATCCATCGTTTCGACCGCGCGAGCCAGACGTGGGCGCCGGTGGAGCAGCCCGAAGCGCTGGCAGGGATGAGCAGGATCTACGGGAGCGCGGGCGATCAGATTCTTCTGCGCGGCGCGTCCGGGGACCGGTATCATTTCCGCCTGGTGACGCTGAAGTAAGGCTTTTCTCCGTTGGGCCGCGCCACCACCGGGCTGTCCCGGGATCTGCCGGCGGCCACAAGCGGAGACAATTCCGGTCCGCGGAGCAGCCTGGAGCCGCGTGTCGGCGAAGGTGTCTGATGATCGAGTGGAGATGGCCCTCGACGGCGGGCGGCGGGGTGTGATAAGGGTGGCTCGTCATGAGAATCACGGGAACCGCAGCCGCCGTCTTTTCGGTGCTGGCCGCTACGGCGCTGGCGCAGCCGAACCGGATCGTGTTTGTGAGCGGCGACGAAGAGTACCGTTCCGAGGAAGCGCTGCCGATGCTGGCGCGCATTGCGGAGGCCAAACACGGGTTCCGCACGACTGTTCTCTATTCCATCGATCCGGCGACGGGCGCGATCGATCCGGAGAACCAGCGCAACATTCCGGGGCTGGAAGCGCTGCGCACCGCGGACCTGATGGTGATCTTCACGCGGTTCCGCGACCTGCCGGACGAGCAGATGCGGCACATCGTGGAATATGTGGAAGCGGGCAAGCCGGTGATCGGCATCCGAACGGCGACGCACGCGTTTCAGTTGCGGACGAGCCCGACATACGCGCGCTGGAGCTGGAACAGCAAGGAATGGGACGGAGGGTTCGGGCGGCAGGTGTTGGGCGAGACCTGGATCCGGCATCACGGGAAGCACGGAGCGCAAGGCACGCGGGCGCGCATCGCGCCGGGGGCGGAAGGGCATCCGGTTCTGCGCGGGATCCGCGACGGCGAGATCTGGGGGCCGACGGACGTCTACGCCGTGCGGCTGCCGCTGCCGGAGGGATGCCGGACGCTGCTGCTGGGAGAGGTGACGGAGGGGATGACGCCGGAGGCGCCGGCGGCGGCAGGCGCGGTGAACGATCCGATGATGCCGGTGGCGTGGACCAAAACATACAAGGGGGGACGTGTTTTTACGCTGACCATGGGGTCGGCGCAGGATTTCGAAAACGCGGGGCTGCGGCGGCTGCTGATCAACGCCATCTACTGGGCGCTGGGGCGCGAGGGCGAGATCCGGCCGGACTTCGACGTTGAACCGCTCGGGCCCTACAAGGGCACGCCGTTCGGGTTCGGCAAGCACGTGCGCGGGCGCCAGCCGTGAGCGCTACGCGCCGCGGCCGAGGACGGCGCGCAGGGCGATGGCGGTTTTCTCGAGAGCGGAGAGCCGGACACGGCTGGAGAGCACTTCGTAGCCGCGCTGTTCGATGCGGTCCAGCAGGCGGCGGTAGATTTCGATGAGCGCCCAGAGCGCGTTGCGGCTGTCGGGCTCGACCATGGAGATGAGCGGCTGGGCCTCGTCATAATAGGCGCGGGCGCGTGAGGCTTCGAAGGCGAGCAGGCGGCGGAGTTCGGGACTGGCGGCTGAAGCCGCGAGCATCTCCGGCGTGACGGAGAAGCGCGCCATGTCTTCGCGCGGGAGATAGATGCGGCCGTTGAGGGCGTCTTCGCGCACGTCGCGCAGGATGTTGGTGAGCTGGAAGGCGACGCCGCAGCGCTCGGCGAGCTGCGGCGCGCGCGGATCGGAAAAACCGAAGACATGAATGGCAGCGATGCCGACCACCGACGCCACGAGGTAGCAGTAGCGGTAGAGCTGCTCGAAGGTCTCGAAGGAATGAGGCTCCAGATCAGAGGAGACCCCTTCGATCATGCCGTAGAGGCAATCGGCGGGGATGCGGAAGCGCGAGACGGAATCGAGAAAAGCGGGCCAGACGGGATGCGGGGGGAGGTTGCCCTGAAGAGCGGCATCGAGCTGGGCGCGCCACTCGGCGAGGCTTTGCGGGCTGGCGCGGTCGCCGTCGCTCAAGTCGTCGCACTCGCGCATGAAGGCGTAGAGGGCGCACATCGAGCGGCGCTTGGGCGCCGGCAGGGCGAGGAAGGAGTAGTAGAAGTTGCGCGCGCGGCGGCGGGCGACGGATTCGCAGTGGCGGTAGGAGGCTTCGAGAGGGATCATGCGGCGCGCCGGAGAGCGAGGCGCGCGAGGCTCTGAAGAAGCAGCAGCGCGCGTTCGGTTTTCGAGATGGCGGGACGGCTGGCGAGCACGTCGAAGTCCTGAGCCCGGATCTTGTCGAGGACCTTCATGCCGCCGCGGCTGAAAAGATCGATGTCGAGGGCGAGGCGGCGGTCCACCATGCGCGCGAGCGGCAAGCCCTGTTCGAAGAGCGCCTGCGCGTAGTCGACGGCTTCTTCCATGACGCGGCGGAAGGCGGGCGTGGCGCGGCGGGCGAACAGGTCCTGCTCCATGCAGGCGTGACGCGCCAGGAGGTGTTGCGGGAGATAGATGCGGTCTTTTTCGAGATCGACGGCGACGTCCTGCCAGAAGTTGGCGAGCTGGAGGGCGGAGCAGGTGGCATCGGAGAGGCGGAAGCGCTCCGGGTCGCGGTAGCCGCAGAGCATGAGGACGAGCCGCCCGACGGGGTTGGCGGAGCGGCGGCAGTAATCGAGGAGATGGTCCCAGTCGCGGTAGCGGGTGACGGTCTGGTCCTGCATGAAGGCATCGATCAGGTGATCGAAGGGATCGATGGGCAGCTCATGGCGGCGGATGGTTTCCGCGAGAGCGACGAAGACGGGATGCGAGGGCGGCCCGCCCGCGAACAGAGCACGGAGCTCGCCACGCCACCACTCGAGCAGGCGGAGGCTCTCGCGGGGATCGCCGGTTTCGTCGCCGAGATCGTCGGCCCAGCGGCAGAAGGCGTAGACGTTGTAGAAGTCCTGATGGAGCCGTTTGGGCAGCAGCAGCGAGACGACGTGGAAGTTCTCGTAGTGGTGGGTGGCGAGCCAGCGGGTGTAGTGGAGCGATTCCGCGAGCGGCCAATGCCTGCCGCGCGCTTCGGAGGAGCGCAGGAACGGGATGGGTTGGAGCAGTTCCACGCCGGCGCTCCGGGGGCGGATCAAGGGATGATGGCGGTCTTCATGTGGCCGTTGTGGCTCATGAGGTGGCGCAGGACATCGAGTAGATTGGCCAGGGGTTCTTCGCGGTTGACGAAGTCGCGGGCGCTGATATCGCCGCGGCTGACCACGTCGAGCGCTTTGCGGATGTAGGCGGGCGTGTGGTGGAAGCTGGCGATGCACTTGATTTCGGAGTAGTGCAGGAGCTGCGTCTCGAGGGTGATGCGGGTGTCGGAGGGGCAGCCGCCGAAGAATTGGGCGGTGCCGCCGCGGCGGAGGAGGCGAACAGCGAGCTCCCAGGTTTCGGGGTTGCCCACGGCTTCGATGACGGCGTCGGCGCCGTAGCCGCCGGTGAGAGATTTGACATCACGGACGACCGTCTCGGGATCGGTGTTCAGGAGAGCGTCGTGGGCGCCCATGCGGATGGCGCGGTCGAGCTGGGACTGGCGGCGTCCGAGGGCGATGACGCGGGCGCCGTAGACTTTGGCGAGGCGGACAAACATCAGGCCGATGGGGCCCTGGCCGATGACGACGACGTGATCTCCGGGGCGCACGTTGGTCTCCTCCAGCCCCTTGAGGACGCAGGCGAGAGGCTCGATGAGGGCGGCGTCCTGGTAGCTGAGGTGCGGCGGGATCTCGTACATGTTGCGCTGCACGATGCGCGCAGGGATGCGGATGTACTCGGCGTAGGCGCCGTTGTTGAAGAGAAGATCCTCGCAGAGGTTCTCGAGGCCTTTGCGGCAATAGAAGCAGTTGAGGCAGGGGGCGGAGTTGGCGGCGACGATGCGCTGGCCGACGCGGAAGCTTTCCACGTGGGAGCCGACCTTGACGATGTCGCCGGCGAGTTCGTGGCCGAACAGCGCAGGGGGAACGATCATCTTGGCGTGATAGCCCCTGCGGAACACCTTGACGTCCGTGCCGCAGGTAAGCGCGGCGCGGACGCGGACGAGCACATCGCCCTTCTCGATTGGCGGGACGGCCACCTCCTCCACGCGTACTTCTTCGCGCCCGTAGAGCACGGCGGCCTTCATGCGTTTCATAGATTCAACTCAACCTCTGTGGCTGAACAATGATCTTCAGGGATTGGCCGTCGGGATGCATCGCACGGTCAATGCCATCCCGAATGGCGGTCAAGGGCAGGCGGTGCGAGATCAGATCCTGCACGGGCAATTCCCCGCTCATCACCAGACGCACCGACTCGGCCTGAAGATCGACGGAGGCGCTATAGACACCGAACAAGGTTCGCTCATACTTGCAGATGTCGGCGCCGGACAATTCGATCCTTTCGGTTTCGGACGTCTGAGCGAAAAACAATATTTTACTACCTGGACGGGAGGCGGCGACAGCCTGCTGGACGATTCCCGGGGCGGAGGCAGCGACGACCACGAGGTCGACGCCGCGTCCGGAGGTGAGGGCGCGGCAGCGGGCGGCGACGTCGGTTTCCAGCGGATTCCAGGCTTCGGCGGCGCCGAAGCGGCGGGCGAGTTCCAAGCGGCGGGGGATGGTGTCGGTAGCCAAAATCGTGCAGCCGGTGCGGCGCAGGAGCATCGTGAACAGGAGTCCGATGGGCCCCTGGCCCTGCACGAGGACGACGTCATCGGGGCGCGGGGAGGCCTCGACGACAGCCTTGAGCACGGTGTTGACGGGCTCGACGAGGCTGGCCACCTCGAACGGCACGCCGTCCGGAATCCGTTCCACGCCGTCGCGCACGATCCAGTCCATGATGCGGACATACTGGCCGAAGCCGCCGCCGGCGGGCTCGAAGCCGGCGGTGATGCCGACCTTCTTGTAGGTCTCGCACTGGGCGTAGAGCTTGCGCTGGCAGTAAAAACAATTCCGGCAGGGAATGTGATGGAAGGCGACGACGCGGTCGCCGGGGCGGAACTTCGCCACACCTTCGCCTGCGCGGACAACGACGCCGGCGGTTTCGTGGCCGTAGATGCGGGGCGGAGGCAGGAGGTCGTGAGCGACCTTCTTGAGATCCGTATGGCAGATGCCGCAGGCTTCCACGCGCACGAGCAGTTCGCCGGGGCCGATTTCAGGCACCGGAATGGACTGCACCTGGATGCGGCCGTTGCCGGTATAGACGGCGGCCATCATCTCCTGGCCGATTTCAGAAGCGGCAAGAGGCAAGGAATTCTCCCAATCGAAGCGCGGCGCGGCGGCAGGTCCGGCCGAACCGCACCAGGGGTATCAAACTATTAGGATGCATCAGAGCCGCGAAGGTGATGCGGGAATTCGAGAACCGCCCATCCGGGCCGCGGCAGGCGTTGAAGTCGACAGGAAGGGTCTGGGCGGCGGGATCGGAGACGACGCGGATGCAGTAGAAGCCGGCATTGCGGCGGGCGGCCTCCGCAGCGACCGCGGCGGCTTCCATGTCGACAGCGTCCGCGCCCTGCTGGCGCAGCGCGGATTTTTCGCGCGCCGAAACCGCGACGCGGTCCTGAGACCAGAGCCGGCCTTGATGAAAGGCCTGCGGAGTCTGCGGGATCGCGGCGGGAAACCTGCGTCCCTCCGAGGCGTCGAAGATTTCCCGCGCGGCGAAGATGTCGCCGGTGCGCAGGGAGGGGTCGAGCGCACCGCAAAAGCCGGTGCTGAGGACAATGGCGCGGCCGCCACAGCGGTCGAGGGCGGCTTCGGCGGCGGCGGCGGCGAGGCGGGGGCCGGGACCGTGGGCGGCGAGGAACCAGCGGCGGCCGTGAAGGAGCAATTCACGGGCGTAGGCGACGGGCCATGCGAGGCGCCGCGCTCCGCCTGCATGGCGCAACAGGCCCAGGAATTCGAGCGGCTGCGAGGCGACGGCTACGACGGGCATCGGGTCAGCAGTATCCATGGGCCTGGAACCATTCGACGGCATGGCGGAGGGCCGTTTCCGCGGGCGCGGGGCGGAAGCCGAGTTCGCGTGCGGCCTTGGCGTGGGTGACCCACATTTTCTTGCGGGCCATGCGGACGGCGTCCAGCGGCGCGCGGGGCGGCGAGCCGGTGAGCTCCGCGCGCAGGGTATCGATGGCTGCGGCGGCCAAAGCCACGGCCCAGGGGAGCCGGAGGCGCGGCGCCGGGCGGCCGGTGATCGACGACAAAAGATCAAAGATTTGTTTCAGGGTGAGGTTCTCGCTCCCCAGAATATAACGCTCGCCGGGGCGGCCGTGTTCGCAGGCGAGCCAGTGGCCTTCGGCGGCGTCGGCGGCATCGACGATGTTGAGCCCGGTGTCGACGTAAGCGGGCATGCGGCCGCTGAGGAAGTCGAGAATCGTTTGGCCCGTGGGCGTGGGCTTGACGTCGTGAGCGCCGACGGGGGCGGTGGGATTGACGATGACGACGGGAAGGCCCTGGCGCGCGGCCTCGAGCGCGGCCTGTTCGGCGAGCCACTTGGAGCGCTTGTAGTGGCCGGTCATGTCCTCGATGGAAACGGGGGTGGATTCGTCGCCGAGTCCGCCTTTGACAAAGCCGATGCAGCCCACCGTGCTCGTGTAAACGACGCGTTCGACCCGCGCCTGGCGGGCGGCTGCCAGCACGTTGCGCGTGCCGCCGACGTTGGAGTCGTACATCTCGCGCGGGCGGCGGACCCAGAGGCGGTAATCGGCGGCGACGTGAAAGACAAGACCGCAGCCTTCAGCGGCACGCCGGACGGCGCCGGCGTCGCGGAGATCACCGGCGGCGAGTTCGGCGTCGAGATCTTTGACAGCATCCGGGCGGCGGACAAGAGCGCGCACGGGAATGCCGCGGCGGAGGAGAGCCTGCGCGACGTGCCAGCCGAGGAATCCGGATGCGCCGGTGACGAGAGCGGGCTTCACGGCCGTGCTCCTGAGACGAATTGCGGCGAGCGGGTCATGACGTGTGCCGGAGGCGCCCGGCGATGGCGAGCAGCGGCCAGGCGGCGGCGCCGAGCTGGTCCATCAAATAGGGAGCATAAACGACGCCGGGCATTGTGGGGGCGGCGGGATCCCAACCGCCGCCGGCATTCTGATGTTCCACGAGCCAGGCGAAACCGCGGCGGACGCTTTCGCTGGCGGAGTCGCCTGCGGCGATCAAGCCGAGCAGGGCCCAAGCTGTTTGCGCGGGCGTGCTGATGGCGTCAACGAAGATCTGCCGGTCATGAGATTCGGGATCCTCGCCCCAGCCGCCGTCGGCATTCTGGATGGAGCGGAGCCACTCTCCGGCGCGGAGCACGGCCGCTTCGCGGTCGTCCACGCCGGCGGCGCGGAGACCGCGCAGGGCCATCGCGGTTCCATAGAGGCGGCAGATGCCGCGGGAGGCGCGCCACCAGGCTTCCGGGTGCTGGGATTGCTCGAGAAACTGCACGGCCCGCTGCATCGTGCTGGAGCCGGGAGAGTGTCCGCAGGCGGCGAGGGCTTCCAGGACGGCGCCGGTGACATCGGGCGCGGAGGGTTCGTCTTCATGGGCGTTCCAGCCGCCATCCGCGGCTTGAGCGGCGATCAGGGCGCCGGCGGCTTCGCGCACAATGGGCTGGCAGGAAGCGGCGGCGCCGGTGCGTTGGAGCGCGAGCAGCGCGAGCGCGGTGGTTTCCGCGTCAGCGTGCGGGTGCAGGTCGCCGAGAGCCCAGCCGGCGCGCAGCGGCGCGCCGTCCGCGCTGGAGGATGCGGGCCGGAAGCGTTCCAGCAGGGCATTGGGGGCGCCATCGAGTCCGCCTGGGGCATCGAAGCCGGCCAGCGCCAGCATGATGAGCGAGGCGGTGCGGATGCCGGAGTCGCAGGGGCGCGCGGGTTCCGGCGGACTGTCGGGGCTGAGCAGGGAGATGACGCGCTCGAATTGTTCGAGAGCTTTCGAGCCGCGGCCGCGGGCGGCCTGCACGGCCAGCGCGGCGTGCAGCGCCACGGGCAGCACCGGCCAGCGCAGGGCCTCGGCGACCATGGCGTCATAGGCGCGGAACACGATGGGGCCGCGCAGGGAGCGAGGGGCCATGCGGGCCCACTGGCTGATCAGGAGGCTGGTGATGCCGCGCAGATCGAAGCCCACGGCAGGGCCGGTTGCAGGCTCATCGATAGGGGGCAGCTCTTTTTCGAGCCTTGGAGGATCGGCAGGGGGCGCAACCGGAGCCTCGCCGCGCAGGTAGCACGCGATGCTCAGGGAAGCAAGACAGACCAGCTCCTGCCGCGTGCGCGCGGGCCGGCGCTGATAGTCGAGGAAATAATAGTGCTCCGGAGCACCGGTGCTTCCGGACTGGCCATGCGTGGCGCCGGCCCAAAGCAGCTTGATCCAGGCGTTGCCGCTGGCCTCTTTGAGGCCGCCCTGGCGGGCGATGGCGCGGCCGAGCGCGCGCAGGCCCGGATCAGAAGCCGGCAATCCGGCCAGGCGCAAGGCCAGGTAGGTCTCGATGCCGCAGCGCGGATCCGAAGGACCTCCATGCCACAACGGAAAGCCGCCATCGGGATTCTGGCTGGAAAGGATGCGCCGGGCCCAGGCTTCGCCATGAGGCGGCTGGAAGGGATGATTCTTTCTGTGCAGGAACCACGCGGCGAGTGCGTGGAGCACATCGAGGTACGGACCGGCCTGGAGAAGATTCGGCCACAGCCCCTCCGGGCTCCGGAGGGAAGCCAGATGAGACGCGGCGCGGGCGGCCGCCTGTTGCAGCGCCTGTTCGGATTCTCCGGCTGAACTGGGGGCGCTCATGCGCTTGCAGGCGGCTGGGACGCCGGTCCGGCGAGCCGCGCCACGGGCACCTGAACCTCGGCAGGCAGGCTGAAGCGGACATCCTCCTCGACGATGTCCACCTCCTCCACAAGGGTGAAGCCCTGTTCCCGCAGGCCATCGATCAACTCCTGCACCAGGTGTTCCGGCGCAGAGGCGCCGGCGGTGACGGCGACCGTCCTGACGCCTTCCAGCCACTCATCGCGCAGGAAGCGGCGGTCGTCGATCAGATAGCTGGGCACGCCGGCGCGCTGGCAGACTTCGACGAGGCGCTTGGAGTTGGAGCTGTTCTGGCTGCCGACAACGAGCAGGAGTTCGCACAGCGGCGCCACCGCCTTGACGGCGGTCTGGCGGTTCTGGGTGGCGTAGCAGATGTCCTGGGACCTGGGACCGGCGATCTTCGGAAAGCGGCGCTCGAGAATCTCGACAATGCCGCGCGTTTCATCGAGGCTGAGCGTGGTTTGGGTGAGGTAGCAGACTTTCTCGGGATCGGGGACGGCGACCCGCTCGGCGTCTTCTTCCGACTCGATGAGGATCGTATTGGCGGGCGCTTCGCCGAAGGTGCCCTCGATCTCCTCGTGGTCCTTGTGTCCGATCAGCAGGATGGTGTAGCCGTGCTGGGCGAACCGCACGGCTTCGAGATGGACCTTGGTGACCAGCGGGCAGGTGGCATCGATCACGCTGAGATTGCGCTCGCGCGCCGATTGGCGGACAGCGGGCGAGACGCCGTGGGCGCTGAAGATGACGCGCGCGCCTGCGGGCACCTCGTGCAGTTCATTGACGAAGATGGCGCCCTGGGCGCGCAGCTCGTCGACGACGTGGCGGTTGTGGACGATCTCTTTGCGCACGTAAATGGGCGCGCCATAGAGATCGAGGGCGATCTTGACGATGTCGATGGCCCGGACGACGCCCGCGCAGAAGCCTCTGGGGCGCAGCAGGAGCACTTTTTTCCCAGCAGAATGTGTCGCTTGCATGATCGGAGAGTTCTTTTCAGTATAGCAGCCGGCCTGCGGCGGACCGCGCCACTTCGAGCCTGAGCCGGCGCTGCTCTCCCTATTGGATGAGAGATTTGGGAGAAAGGTGCGGAGCCGGAGTCAGCGGCGGCGGCGGAAGAACTCTTCGAGCAGGGCGGCGCACTCGGCGCCGAGCACGCCTTCGGCGATCTCCACGCGGTGGTTGAGCAGTTCGGAATCGGCGAGGCGGAACTTGGACCGCACGCCGCCGAAGCGGATGTCGCGGGCGCCGAAGACGAGCCGGGCGAAGCGGGCATGGACGATGGCGCCGGCGCACATCACGCAGGGCTCGAGAGTCACGTACAGGGTTGCGCCGGAGAGGCGGTAATTGCCGAGCCGGGCGGCGGCTTCGCGCAGGGCGAGGATTTCGGCGTGGGCGGTGGGGTCGCACGCGGAGACCGGGCGGTTGAATCCGGCGCCGATTTCGCAGCCATCCTGCACGACAACGGCGCCGACGGGCACTTCGTCTTCGCTTTCGCCCTGGCGGGCGAGCGCGAGTGCGCGGCGCATCCAGAATTCGTCATCCGGCTGGAGCTGCATTTTACAAAGGTTTCAGCGGCAGGGGCGGGAACGCACGGCCCTGTGCGCCTAGAATGTAAGTGTCCCATGAAATATCTGCCGCTGATCGTGAAGAACGCCCTGCGGAACCGGCGGCGCACACTGCTGACCACCTCCAGCCTGGCGATCTCGCTGTGCCTGCTGGGCGTGATGATGGCGCTGTACTACGCGCTTTTCATCGGCGGGCAGCCGGCGAAGGCGCAGGCGCGGCGCGTGGTGGTGCGTCACAAGGTGTCGATCGTGTTCCCGCTGCCGCTGTATTTCCGGGAGAAGATCGCGCAGGTTCCGGGAGTGGAAGAGGTGATGCTGTGGTCGTGGTTCGGCGGCGTGTACAAGGACGCGCGCGACCAGCGGAACTTCTTCGCGCGGATGGCGGCGGACGCCGACCGGCTGTTCCGCGTGTATCAGGATTATGTGATTCCGGAGGAGCAGAAGGAGGCGTTCATCCGCGATCCGGCGGGATGCGTGGTGAACAAGGCCCTGGCCGAACGGCACGGTTTCAAGGTCGGCGACAGGATCCTGATCCGGGGCGACATTTATCCGTTCGATCTCGATTTGACGGTGCGGGGCATCTACACGTCGACGGACTTCGACGACGACACGCTGTGGTTCAACTGGAAATACATGGAAAACATGCTGCGGAATTCGCCGCGGCTGATGGCGGGCGGGTTCACGCTGCTGGCGCGGTCGGAGCAGGACGTGGCGGCTATCAGCCGGACGATCGATGAAATGTTCGCCAATTCGGAGGCGCCGACGAAGACGGAGAGCGAATACACGTTCGGGCTGTCGTTTCTCTCGTTTCTGGGCAACATCAAAGTGATTCTGATGAGCATCTGTTTTGCGGTGACGTTCACGGTGCTGCTGATCACGGCCAACACGATGGCGATGAGCGTGCGGGAGCGGGTGCGGGAGGTGGGCGTGCTGCGCACGCTGGGCTTTGGCAAGCCGGCGATCGTGGGATTGATTGTCGGTGAGAGCGCGCTGATCTCGCTGCTGGGCGGGTTGCTGGGCGTGCTGGTGGCGGAAGGGCTGTGCTGGGTGGTCCGGCAGGGGCCGGCGATCGTGCAACAGGCCAAGACGCTGACGATCGAGGGGCCGGTGTTTGCAGCGCTGATGGGCGTGAGCCTGGCGGTCGGGATCTTCAGCTCGATCGTGCCCGCGGTGTCAGCGGCGCGCACGAGCATCATCGACGCGCTGCGGTTTACCGACTGAGGAGGGGGCACTCGCGATGATCCTGCCGATCTCGTACAATCTGCGCAATCTGGCGGTGCGGCGGACGACGACGCTGATGACGGCGCTGGGCATCGGGCTGACGGTGGCGGTGCTGGCGGCGTCGTTCGCTCTGGTGGACGGCTTGCGGCTGGCGCTGGAAGCCTCGGGCCATCCGCTGAACGTGCTGGTGACGCGGAAGGGGGCGGAGTCCGAGCTGGCGTCGAATTTCGAGCGGCGCGTGTTCGATGATCTGAAATTCAAGGCCGGCATCGCGCGCAACGCCGCGGGCGAGCCGCTGGCGTCGCTGGAAGTGGTGACGGTGATCAACCTGGTGAGCGTCGAGTATCCGGAAGGAGCCAACGTGAGCGTGCGCGGCGTGACGCCCATCGGCCTGGAGATCCGCGATGATGCACGATTGACCGAGGGCCGGTGGTTCACCCCCGGAAGGCGCGAAGCGACGGTGGGCAGTTCGATCGCGAAGCGGTATCCGGAGGCGCGTCCGGGGGAAAAGATCCGCTTCGGGCGCGGGGAATGGGAGGTGGTGGGGATTTTTCACAGCGGGCAGATGGCGAGGAATTCCGAGATTCTGGTGGACCTGAACCAGGTGGCGGCGGATTTCGGGCGCGAGAGCGTGCTGAGCTCGGCGCTGCTGCGCGCCACCGACGAGGTGGCGCATCAGGCGCTGATCAATGATCTGCAAGCCGACACGAGGCTGAACGTGCAGGCGCGCTCCGAGAAGGCGTACTACGCGCAGCAGACTTCGAGCGGTGACCTGATCCGCTATCTCGGCACGATCGTGGCGGTGATCATGGCCGTGGGCTCGTGTTTCGGCGCGATGAACACGATGTATGCGGCGGTGGCGCGGCGCTCGAAGGAGATCGGGACGCTGCGCGTGCTGGGGTTCTCGCGGGCGGCGATTCTGGTGAGCTTTCTGATCGAGTCGCTGATGCTGGCGGCGCTGGGAGGCGCGCTGGGCATTCTGCTGGTGCTGCCCGTGCAGGGGCTGTCGACGGGCATCGGGAGCATGGTGACATTCTCCGAGATTGCGTTTCAGCTCCGGATCACGCCGCAGACGATGGCGTCGGCGTTTCTGTTTGCGCTGGCGATGGGCGCGGCGGGCGGATTGCTGCCGGCGTTTCAGGCGTCGCGCAAAGAGATCCTGACGGCGCTGAGGGAGGGGTGAGGCAGTGGCAGAGGACCTGCGCGGCTTGAGGATCGAGAGGGGGGCGGCGCCGCAGGGCGGATCCGGGCGCGGCTGGAAATGGATTCTGTTGGGGGTCCTGCTGCTGGTGCTGGCGGGCGCGGGCTGGGCGCTGCTGAGCCGTTTGACCGCGGCGCCGGAGGTGACGACGGTGCGCGTGCAGGCGCAGCGGGCGGGCGGCGCGGGGGCGGGCGCGGTGGTGCTGAACGCGACGGGCTACATCGTGGCGGCGCACAAGATCCAGGTGGCGTCGAAGGTGGTGGGCAAGGTGGCGTGGATCGGGGTGGAAAAGGGCGACAAGGTGAAGGCGGGGCAGGTCATCGTGCGGCTGGAGGACGACGAATACCGGGCGCAGTTGCAGCAGGCGCGGGGGCAACTGGCGGCGCTTCAGGCGAAGCTCGAAGAGTTGGAGCGGGGCTCGCGCCCGGAGGAGATCGATGCGGCGCGGGCGCAGGTGGAGCAGGCGAAAGCAGACTTCGACAACGCGCGCGTGCAACTGGAGCGGATCCGGCAACTGGCGGCGGAGAAGGTGATGTCGAAGTCGGCGCTGGACGACGCGCAGGCGCGGTATGACGCGGCGGCGGCGCGGGTTAACAATCTCGAAAAGAACTACGAACTGGTGCGCATCGGGCCGCGGCGCGAAGCGATTGAAGCCATGCGCGGGCAGGTTGAGGCGGCGCGCGGGGCGGTGGCGTTTGCGGAAACGCAACTGGCCAACACGCTGATCCGCGCGCCGGTGACGGGGACGATTCTCGAGCGCGGCGTGGAGAAAGGCGAGTTCGTGACGACGAGCTTCGTGGGCGAGCGGGGCGCGAAGGGCTATGTGGTGACGCTGGCGGACCTGAACGATCTGCGCGTGGAGCTGGACATTTCGCAAAACGACTTTGCCAAGCTGAAGCCGCGGCAGCGGGGCGTCATCACGGTGGACGCCTGGCCGGGTGTGGAGTGGGAGGGCGTGCTGGACGAGATCGCGCCGGAAGCGAACCGGCAGAAGGCGGCGGTGCAGGTGAAGGTGAAGGTGCTGAACCCGGACGAGCGGCTGCGGCCGGAGATGAACGCGGCGGTGGCGTTTCTCTCCGACGAGCCCGCCGCGGCGGCGGCGCCCGGCAAGCCGGTGGTGTTTGTGCCGCCGGCGGCGGTGCGCAACGACCGCGTCTACATGGTGCTGAACGGGAAGATTGTCGAGCGCGCGGTCCGCACGAGCGGGCTGACGCCGCTGGGGCTGCGGGTGGAGGACGGGCTGATCGGCGGCGAAGACGTGGTGCTGAATCCGGCGGCGGAGTTGAAGGACGGCATGAAAGTGAAGGTGAAGCAGCCATGAGCCAGGACGTTGTGATCCGCGCCCGCGGGCTGACCAAGGAGTTTCTGCGCGACTCGTTCCACATTGTGGCGCTGAAGGACGTGGATCTGGAAATCCGCCGCGGCGAGTATCTGGCGCTGATGGGGCCGTCCGGCTCCGGCAAGTCGACGCTGCTGCATCTGATCGCGGCGATGGACCGGCCGACGGCGGGCGAGATCGAGGTGCTGGGCTCGAATGTGGCGTCGATGGCGGACAGCGAGATGGCGAAGTGGCGGAACCGCCACATCGGGTTTGTGTTCCAGAGCTTCAATCTGATTCCGGTGCTGACGGCGCTGGAAAACGTGGAACTGCCGCTGAAGCTGACGCACCTGAAGAGAGGCGAGCGCGTGCAGCATGCGGCGACGGCGCTGAAGCTGGTGGGGCTGGGCGACCGGATGGACCACTACCCGCGGCAGCTTTCCGGCGGGCAGGAGCAGCGCGTGGCGATCGCGCGGGCGATCGTGACCGACCCGGACATCATCCTCTGCGACGAACCGACGGGAAACCTGGACGCGCGGAGCGCGAACGAGGTGCTGGAGCTGCTGCGGCGGCTGAACCAGGAGTTTGGCAAGACGATCGTGATGGTGACGCACGACCCGCATGCGGCGCACTTTGCGACGCACATCCGCTTCATCGACAAGGGCGAGCTGCTGCCGGAGGGGAAGAAGCCCGAGGACTGGAGCTGAACGGAAGTGGCGCGGCTGGCGATTCTGTACGAGCATCCGGCGTGGTTCGGCCCGCTGCTCGAGGCGCTCGGGCGGGCGGGAATCGCATATGAAGAATGGCGGGCGGAGGAGCTCGCGTTCAGGCTGGATGAAACAGATTGGCCTGATCTTGTTTTCAACCGGATGAGCGCGTCGGCGGCGTGGCGCGGGCACGGGCGGGCGCAGTTCGCGGTGCGGGAGCTGCTGGCGGTACTGGAGGCGCGGCGGGTGGCGGTGGTGAACGGGGCGGCAGCGTATGAGCTGGAGATCAGCAAGGTGCGGCAGATGGAGCTGTTCCGGCGCGCCGGGGCGCGCGTGCCGCGCACGGCGGTGGCGAACTCTCCCGCGCAGCTTGCGCGGGCGGCGCGGGGGATGACGTTCCCCGTCATGGTGAAGCCCAACTGCGGCGGGGCGGGCGCGGGCGTGCGGCGTTTTGATTCACCGGCGCAACTGGAGGCGGGGGCGGAGGAGGCGGAGTTCGGCTGCGACCATGTGGCGCTGGTGCAGGAGTACATCCCGTCGCGCGACGGCGCCGTGTACCGGATCGAGATCCTGGACGGGCAGATGCTGTACTGCCTGAAGGTGCAGCGGGACGGGGCGGGGTACAATCTTTGTCCCGCGGATGCGTGCGCGGCGGCTTCCGGCGCGGTGTTCACGCGCTGCGAGCCGCTGCCGGAGGCGGAGACGATTGCGCTGAACGCGGCGCGGCAGGGGCGGATCGACCTGTGCGGGATCGAGTACATCGTCGACCACCGCACGGGCGAGCCGGTGTTTTACGACCTGAACGTGCTGTCCAACTTTGTCGCGAACGCGCGAGCCGTGGTGGGCTTCGACCCGCACGAGCGATTGGCGGATTATCTGGGGCGGCGGCTGCACGCACTGGGGCGGGTACGCCAGAGCGCCTGACGCCCCCATGCCCCCACTATCGGCGTTTTGTGTTTGACCCCATCATGGTCTTCGCGTAATCTGAGGGCAGAGGCAATTGCAAATGGCTGACGTCAAGATTCGCAACGTTCCCGACTGGCTGGTGGAGTGGCACAAGCAAAGAGCGGCCAGCGAGGGGATCAGCCTGGAAGAGCGTCTGCGCCAGCTCCTTCACGAGGAAATGATCGAGCAGCGGCGAAAGATCCTGAGAAAACTGGACACGCTCTGCGCCGCGATCGAACAGGAGAGCGGGACTCTTCCGGACAGCACACCGCTCATCCGGGAAGCGCGGCAGGAGATGGAGGAACGTTTCGATGTACGTGGTCGACGCCAGCGTAGCCATCAAGTGGCTCGTTCCCGAAGAAAGGCGGGCTGAGGCGCGGAGCTTCCTGCTGGGGGGCGACGTTCTGCTTGCACCCGGCCTGATCGTGACCGAGGTGGCAACCGGGCTTTCGCGCAAAGCGCGGGTCGGGCAGATTTCTCCAGCCGCAGCCGGACGCGCGTTGAAAGAATGGCTGAGCGTCATCCGGTACGGGACCCTTGAACTCGCTGAGCCCGGCGAATTGATCGAGGAGGCGTTCGAAGTCTCTCTTGCGTTGAACCACCCTTTGCCGGATTGCCTCTATATTGCACTGGCGAGACGGTCGGGAGCGGTCCTGGTGACCGCGGACCTGCAACTGTCAAGGAAGGCGGGCGGGTGGCAGGGCGTGGAGGTCCGCTTGCTCGGCCAGTCCTGACGGCTCAGTGCCGGAAGTGGCGGATGCCGGTGAAAACCATGG
Organism: uncultured Bryobacteraceae bacterium; assembly: GCA_937920635.1. Classification (GTDB taxonomy): domain Bacteria; phylum Acidobacteriota; class Terriglobia; order Bryobacterales; family Bryobacteraceae; genus JANWVO01. The sequence continues at coordinate 63,019 of CAKZUE010000016.1, read as the reverse complement.
CGACGCCCAGGCGGTTGGCGGCGGCGATGACCTCTTCATCCTTCACCGAGCCGCCGGGCTGAATCACGGCCGTGGCGCCGTGCGAGACGACCGTTTCCAGCCCGTCGGGGAACGGGAAGAAGGCATCGGAGGCGGCGACGCAGCCCTCCAGTGGAAGCACGGATTTTTTTGCGCCGATTTCAGCGGAAAAGACGCGGCTCATCTGTCCGGCGCCGGCGCTCAAAAGCTGGCCGCGGCGGGCGTAGACGATGGCGTTGGACTTGACGTGCTTGCAGACCTTCCAGGCGAATTCCAGCGCGGCCATCTCCTCGGCGGTGGGCTGGCGTTGGGTGACGGCGCGCAGCGAGGCGGGGTCGAGCGTCAGCAGGTCGGGCGTCTGCACGAGTACGCCGCCGGTGATGGAGCGCAGCACCGGATCCGCGGGCACGCCGCCCTGGACCGAGACGAGGCGGAGATTCTTTTTCGCGCGCAGGATGACGAGCGCCTGTTCGGAGAAGGCGGGCGCGGCGATGGCTTCGACGAAGAGCTTCGAGACTTCGAGCGCGGTGTCGGCGTCCACTTCGCGATTGAAGGCGAGCACGCCGCCGAAGGCGGAGACGGGGTCGGCCTCGTAAGCCTTGCGGTAAGCCTCGACGAGCGAATCCTGCTCGGCGCAGCCGCAGGGGTTGGTGTGCTTGATGATGACGGCGGCGGGAGACGAGAACTCGCAGGCGAGCTGCCAGGCGGCGTCGAGATCGACGAGATTGTTGAAACTGAGCTCTTTCCCATGAAGCTGCGTGCCGTTGGCGATGCCATCAGAACCCTGCGCATAGAGAGCAGCTTTCTGGTGCGGGTTTTCGCCGTAGCGGAGCTGCTGCCGGCGGGGCAGGAGGACGTGCAGCGCGGCGGGCAGATCGGATGACTGATCGGAGAAGCCCTCTTCGGTGCATTCGATGGAGGCGAGGCGCGCGGTGATGGCGGCGTCGTATCGCGCAGTGAGAGCGAACGCCTTGCGGGCGAGGTTCCAGCAGGTGCGCAGGCTGAGCGAGCCGCCGGAGGCGCGCATCTCTTCGAGCAGCGCCTCGTAGTCGCCGGTGGAGGTGACCACGGCGACGTCCTGGTAGTTCTTGGCGGCGGCGCGGATCATGGTGGGGCCGCCGATGTCGATGTTCTCGATCAGTTCCTCCACCGTAGCGCCGGGCTTTGCGGCGGCCTTCTCGAAGGCGTAGAGATTGACGACGACCATGTCGATGGGCGCGATGCCGTGCTCGGCGAGGGCGGCGCGGTGCTCGGCCACATCGCGCCGGGCCAGGACGCCGGCGGCGATGACAGGGTGGATGGTCTTGACGCGGCCGTCGAGGATTTCAGGAAAACCGGTGACTTCGCTGACGTCGCGCACGGGGAGGCCGGCCTCGCGCAGCAGGCGGGCGGTGCCGCCGGTGGAGATCAATTCGACGCCGAACGAGGCTAGGCCGCGGGCGAAATCGGCGAGGCCGGTTTTATCGGTGACACTGAGGAGGGCGCGCTGGATTCCGGGCATGACTTTTTATTCTGCCATCCCGGGACCCCTTGTTACCATGGAAGCGTGGCACACAAGGTAACTCTGATTCCGGGCGATGGCATTGGGCCGGAGGTGGCGGCGGCGACGGTCCGGGCAGTGAATGCGACAGGCGTCCGGATCGACTGGGAGACGGCCGAACTGACGGCCGACATCATCGAGAAATCGGGCGCGAGCCTGCCCGCGCATGTGCTGGAATCGCTGGAACGGACGGGGGTGGGACTGAAAGGGCCGGTGACGACGCCCGTGGCGGGGGGCTTCAAGAGCGTGAACGTGGCGCTGCGGAAGACGCTGGACCTGTTCGCCAACGTGCGGCCGGTGTTCACGCTGCCGGGGCTGAAGACGCGCTTCCAGGATGTGAACATCGACATGGTGATCTTCCGCGAGAACACGGAGGATCTTTACTCGGGGCTCGAGCACGAAGTGGTGAGGGACGTGGTGGAGAGCCTGAAGATCATCACGCGGTACGCGTCGATGCGGATTGCGAATTACGCCTTCGCCTACGCGCGAAAGAACGGGCGGCGCAAGGTGACCGCGGTGCACAAGGCCAACATCATGAAGCTGAGCGACGGACTTTTCATCCGCTGCTGCCGGGAGGTGGCCACGGAATACCCGGACATCGCCTACAACGAGCTGATAGTAGACAACGCGGCGATGCAGCTTGTGATGCGGCCGGAGACGTTCGACATCCTGCTGCTGCCGAACCTGTACGGCGACATCGTGTCCGACCTGGCGGCGGGGCTGGTGGGCGGGCTGGGCGTGGTGCCGGGGGCGAACATGGGCGAGAAGTGCGCGGTGTTTGAAGCGGTGCACGGCTCGGCGCCGGACATTGCGGGCCACGGCATCGCGAATCCCACGGCGCTGATGTCGTCGGCGATCCTGATGCTGCGCTATCTGGGCGAGGGAGCGGCGGCGGACCGCCTGCAAAAAGCCGTCATGGCAGCATATGCCGAGGGCACGCACCTGACCCGCGACGTGGGCGGCAGCGCGACGACGGATGAATTCACGGATGCCGTGATCCGCCACCTCGGCTGAGGCGGCGGACCGCGGCGATTCCCCGACTTTCTACTTGACCGTCACGGTGACGGGCGCCTTGAGCTGGAAGGTGAGGACGCTCTCCGCCGGGATGGCGGCGGGATCTCCGCGTGTGGCCACTGCCGTCGCGGTGCCCGCACCGGCGCCCACGCCCGCGCCGACCGCAGCGCCCTTGCCGCCGCCAGCGATGGCGCCGATGGCTGCGCCGACGCCGGTCATGATGGCGCCGCGGGTGACGTCTTTCTTCACGCTGCTCCTGGCTTCGGTGACGTATGTTCCAGTCTGGATCTCCACCTTGCCAGCGGCCGTCTGCAGGGAGCGGAGCGCAACGCCGATCTGGGCTACGCCCTTGACGCGCCCGCCGGGGTCGCTTTCCACCACGATGCCTTCCACCTCCGCGCCCTTCGGCGCGAGGGTGACGCCGTCCACGACCAGGGGCTGTTCCAGCGTGGCGGCGAAGCGCTCGCCGGTCTTCATGTCTTTGGTCGAAAGCGCGGTGGTGGTGCGGATCACGACCTGCGTGCCCGCAGGCACGGTGACGGGCTTGGGCGCGGGCGGCGCCGGCGCCACGGAAGTGGAGGCTGGCGATGAGTCAGCTGGCGAAGAGGCAGACGGCGAGGCGGCGCCGGATGGCGGCTGCGCCGCGGACTGCGCGCCCGCGGTCGCGGCCGATTTCCGCGCCTGATCCAGCTGCCGGCGGGCGTCAGCGGCCTGCTTCTGGGCCTGTTCGAGTTTCTTCCGCGCCTCTTCGAGCTGGCGCTGCTGCTCGGCCTGCGCGGCCTTCTGCTGTGCTTCTTCGAGCTGCCGGCGCGCTTCGGCGGCCTGCTGTTCCGCCTCCTCGAGCTTCTTCTGCGCCTCTTGGAGCTGCTGCTGCGCCTGTGCTTCGCCTGCGGGCTCCTTCTTGCAGGACGGCACGGCCAGCAGAGCTGCCACTGCGACGGATATCCAAAGAGTCTTTTTCATAGTCGAAGTCCCTCTCTTTTCCCCGAGGCCAGATTGCTCCTCCCCTTCCAGTGTAGCGGCCTGCGAGGCGTGACACTGCGGGAGGCCGCGGATATACTCAATGCGGAGACGAGGCAAGGCCAGGAATGCGCCGGGACGGCAGACCGATGACGCGCCGCGCGTGGGCGGCTGTGGGAGCTCTGGGTCTGCTGCGGCGCGCTGGCCGTGTGCGCGCCGCCACCTTTGCCTGTGACGCCACGCCTGCCGCGGGGCAGCCGAACATCTGGGTGGAGCCGGTGCGCGAGGTTCTGGATCCGCTGTGGTGCAAGGGCCTGGTGATCGCAAGCGAGGGCCGGCGGGTTGTTTTGGCGGCGCTGGACTGGTGCGGCGCGGGCGGGGCGACGCACGACCGGCTGTGTTCCGCGCTGGCGCATGCGGCGGCGACTTCGAGGCGCAATGTCTGGCTCCACACCGTGCATCAGCACGCAGCGCCGTATGTGGTGGAGGACGCCTATCCGCTTCTACTGAAGGCGCGTCCGCGGGCGGTCTGCATGTCGGCACGGTTCCTCGGACTGCTGGCGGAACGGATCGGAAACGCCGCCGCTTCAGCGCTGGAGCGCATGACTGAGGTGGAGCGGGTGGGCGTGAGCACGGCGCGCGTGGAGAGAGTGGCCAGCGCAAGGCGGTTGCTGGTGGACGGGAAGATCGTAACCCGGTATAGCAGCACGGCGCGCACGCCCGAGCTGGCGGATCTGCCCGAGGGCGATGTCGATCCGGATCTGCGCTGCATCACGCTGGAGGGCGGGCGCGGGGCCATTGCGCACCTGATGTTCTATGCGACACATCCGCAGACGTTCTGTTGCGACGGGCGGGTGTCGGCGGACTTTGTGGGCGCGGCGCGGCAGCAGGCGGAGCGGGAAGCGGGCGCGCCGGTGCTGTACTTCACGGGCTGCGCGGGCGACGTCACCGTGGGCAAGTACAACCAGGGCAAAGAGGAGCAGCGGCGCGAGCTGGCCGGGAGGCTGGCCGACGGGATGCGGCGGGCGATCCGCGGGGCTTCGTTCGAAAGCGCGCCGGAGATGGCGTGGCAGACGGCGCCGCTGCGGCTGGAGGCGCGGCGGGATGCGCCCGAAATCGCATCTTCGATGTCTGACGCTGAAGCCTACCGCGCCGCCATCCGGCTCGTGTTCGCGCGGCGGGACCGGGCGATGGCAGTGAACGCGCTACGGCTGGGACCGGCGTGGATTGTGTGCCTGCCGGGCGAGCCGCTGCTCGCATTTCAGAGGGAAGCGCAGCGGGCAGCCTCGGGCCGTTTCGCGTGCGCCGCCGGGTACGGCGATATTTTCCCGGGATATCTGTGCCGGGACGCAGACTATGAACTTGGCGGTTATGAGCCCAGCGCATCCAATGTGATGCCGGGGAGCGAGAAAAGGATCGTGGAAGTGATCCGGACACTGGCCGGGATCTGAAAGAGGGAGGGACAAATCATGGCAGAAAATGACCGAATGAAGGAGGAAACGCGCAGGCGTTTCATGCTGAAAAGCGCTGCCGCCGCGGGTGCGGCCGGGCTGGTTTTTCCGCGCGCCGGACTGGCAGCGCTGGGAGGGCCGGCGGCGGTCACCTATCCGGCGGAGAAGATCAAGGAACTGACGCGCTGGCCGCGTTACGGGGCCGCGGAACGGCAGGCGTTGCACGAGCTGATCGACGCCAACACGTATTATGACGCGCTGCCGAAGTTTGAAAATGAGTGGAAAGAGTACACCAAATCCCCGTTTGTCAAGGCGCATATGAACGGTTCCAGCGCGCTGACCTCCATGTATTTTGCGCTGGATCTGCCGCCGGGCAGCGAAGTCATGGTGCCTTCCTATACATTTTTCTCGACCTGTTTGGCCATGCGCTTTTTCGGGCTGGTGCCGGTCTTTATCGACATCGACCCGAAGACGGCGTGCTTTGATCTGGAGGATGCGAAGCGCAAGCTGACGCCGCGGACGAAGGCGGTGGTGGCGATGCACTCCTGGGGGCTGCCGTGCGAGATGGACCACATCGCCGCTTGGTGCCGCGAGAAGGAGCTGATTTTGCTGGAAGACGCCGCCCATGCTCACGGCGCGTGGATGCAAGGCAAGGCGATGGGCACATGGGGGGTGATGGGGATCTATTCGTTCCAGGCGTCGAAGGTGCTGCCCACGGTGGAGGGCGGCATGGGGATGTATCAGACGCGGGAGTATTACGAGCGGGCGGCGGCGTTCGGGCATTACGAGGACCCGGTGAAATTCCCGAAGGACAGCCCGGTTCGGGCGTACGAGGGCACGGGCTTCGGACAGAAGTACCGGATGCATCCGTTTGCGGCGGCGGTGGCGCGGGTGCAGTTGCGGGGGCTGGAGGAGCGCAATGAGACCGTTCGGCGGAATGTGCGGAAGCTGAACGATAGGCTGGTGCAGTTGGCGGGGCTGAGCGAGCCGCGCTGCCGCCCGGACCAGAAGCGCGTGTATTACCACGCCAACATGCTGTTCCTGGATTCGGCGAAAGCAGGGTTTTCGCGCGATCAGCTGGTGCGGGCGCTCAAAGGGGAGGGAGTGGGCGTCACCGTGTGGGACTATCCGGAGCAGCACAAGTTGAAGATCTACTCGGAGGCGAAGTGGTGGCACCATGCGCCTGCAATTCCGGAGAAGATGCCGGGCAACGCACAGGTCAACGCGACGCACATCTTCCTGCCGCTGATGCACGGCGAGGCGGACGAACTGATCGAGCAGTACGTGAAGGCGTTTGAGAAGGTGTGGTCGCGGCGGACGGAGGTGAGCAAGCTGTAAATCGGAAAAGGGGACAGGAACACAATTCCCCTTTTTCCGTGGCCTGAAAGTGGGGTCAGGCGGGAGCTGGCCCCGCCAGCCTTCGTCTTTCTGCTGTTCACCGCCGTGGGGGCGCTCTTTCCGGGAGCTTCATGACCTTCAGTCACGGTTCTTTTGGCGACTTGAGCGGTCCCTGCGCGGCTCTGAAGATAGCCTGCGGCCAGCCCCAGTGGCGATTCTTGGGCGCGGGGCGGTTCAGGGAAAAAGGGGAATTGTGTTCCTGTCCCCTTTTTCAGACGCTGGCCATGGCGGCTTGCAGCATGGCGCGGGTGTAGCCGACGTTGTAGGCGTAGCCGGCGACGGTGCCGCCGCCCGGGTAATAGGGCTTGAAGTCGGGGCGCTCGCGGTCGATGTCGAGGGCGCGCGGGTGTTCGGGATAAATGATGCCCGTATAGCCGAGCCGCACCACCTCTTTCATCACCGCGAACATATCCACTTCGCCTTCGTCGGGGAAGACCTCGGTGTAGTCCACATACGGCTTGCGCACGCGGACGTTGCGGTAATGCATGTGGTTGACGGCCTTGCGCTGCATGAAATAGCGGAAGACCTCGACGGGATCCTCGCCCAGCTCCCGGGTCACGCCGCAGTCGTAGGTGATGCCGTTTGACGGGCTAGGCACGATGCTGACGAGCTTCTTCCAGCCTTCAAGCGTGGCCATGATCTGGCCGGAGCCGCGGCTCAGGGGGACGGGCGGATCATTGGGGTGCAGCGCCATCCGCACGCCGGCCTTCTCGGCCTCCGGAATGACGGCCTTCAGAAAATATGTAATGTTTTTCCACATGTCATCCAGCGAATGCACGCCGATTTCCGGCTTTGGAGGCAGGTCTTTTACTTTGTCATACGTGTAGGCGGTCATGCCGGCGCCGCCGCGGCCAAGCTCTTCATAGTAGCCCTCCACCAGGCGGTACGCGTAAAAGTTGTATTCGACCACGGGCAGCCCGCAGCGGCCGGCCACGCGGATCGACTGGATGACGTTTTCGATTTCCTCGTCGCGCCCGGGGCGGCCGTAGATGGTGTTGTCGAAGCCGCCAATCATGAGGTTGTAGAGCGTCATGCCAGCCTGGCGGATGCGGTCCATCTTGGCGCGGAGCTCGGCTTCGTCCCACGGGATGCGGCCCCAGCCGCTGAGCAGGTGCGTGATGCCGAGCTGGCGGATGCGGCGGAGGTCGCGTTCGGTGAAGGTATTCCAGGCGATCTCAAGACAAAGCTTGGGGGTATTGGGGCCCTCTTCGAGGGGCCACTGTTTCGCGCGAGTCTGAGCGGAAATGGAAACGTGCGGCGCGGCGGCAAGCATTCCGGCCGCCTGCATGGCGCGGCGCCGCGAGAATCTGCTGTTCATCCTGAGTCCTCCTGGAATCGGGTTTGGCCGCGCGCACAGGCGCGGGTCAGAGGCATCATATCGTGCCTGAGGGCGCGGCTCAATCCGTTGTTTCGAGCACCGACGCGAGCCACTCGGCAGTATGGCGGACTTGCACGGGCGTGCCTGCCGCGGCGCAACCGCCGCGGATCTGCATCAGGCAGCCGGGGCAATCCACGGCGACGCCATCCGCCTCGGTGGAGGCGATCATGCGCAGCTTGCGCGCGAGCATGGCGGAGGAGACTTCGGGCATCTTGAGCGAGTACGAGCCGCCCATGCCACAGCAGACGTCGGACTCGGGCATCTCGCGCAGGCTGTACCCCGAACGCTCAAGCAGCTCGCGCGGGGGCTGCTCCGCATGAAGCGTCCGCTTCAGGTGGCACGAGTCATGATAGGTGAGCGGAGGCAGGCTCGCGCCTTCCGGCAGGTGGAGCGAGCCGTCGGCGGCGAGGCGGCGGACGTAGGTGGCGAAGTCGACCGTCTTCGCGGCGAGCCGCTCGGCGCGCGCGGCGAGTTCGTGCAAGCCCTCCTCATGCAGGACGCGCGGCGCATCGGTCTGGAGAGCGACGGTGCAGGTGGGGCAGGCGGAGATCACGGCCTCGCAGCCATCCTCGGAGAACGCCTCCGCGTTGTCACGCGCATTGGCGGCGACGGCTTCCGGCACGCCGCTGAAGTATGCGGGCGCACCGCAGCAGGTCTGCTTCTCCGGGAAGACCACCTCGATTCCGGCGCGGTTGAGAACCCGCACGACGGCTTCGCCGATTTCGGGATAGACGAAATCAATCAGGCAACCGGCGAAGAAGGCGGCGCGGCGGATCGAGCGGGGCTGTTTGAGCTTCGGGAAGAGGCTGCGGAGCGGCTCGACCGCCAGCGCGGGCAGGCGGCGGTCCTTGCCTGCTTCGGTGAGCCACAGCGGAAGGTGGCGCAAGTAGGGCCCGTCGGCGAGCGGTTTCTGGGCGAGCGAGGCGGCGCGCAGAAGGCCGTGAAACGCGCGGCGGTTGGAGAGGATCGAGAATGCAGCGCGCGCGGCGAGCGGCTGCGGCGCAAGGGCCGCGGCGCGGCGGCGGACTTCGAGGATCAACTCCGGCAGGTCGATCTTCGCCGGGCAGACGTCACGGCAGGCGCCGCACTGGATGCAGAGCTGTTCGAGTCCGCGCGAGGAGCCCCACCCTTCGATGCAGGCGGTGAGCACCGTGCCGATGGCGCCGGTGTAAACCTTGCCGAAGACGTGCCCGCCCACGAGGCGGTAGACGGGGCAGACATTGAGGCACGACGCGCAGCGGATGCAGCGCAACGCCTGGCAGAAGAGCGGATCCTCCGACATCTCGATGCGGCGGTGATCGAAGAGGACGATGTGCATCTCTTTGGTCCCGCCGCCGGCGGCTTCGGCCGGACCGGTGAGGATGGAAACGTAGCTGGTGATCTGCTGGGCGGTGGCGCTGCGGGGAAGCGCGGCGAGGATGGGCTCGATGTCCTCGAAGCGTTCGACGAGTTTCTCGACGCCCACGATGGCGATGTGGACTGGCGGCAGCGTGGCGACGAGCCGCGCGTTGCCCTCGTTGGTGACGAGCACGAGGCTGCCCGTTTCGGCCACGGCGATGTTGGCGCCGGTGATGCCGATGCCGGCACGCAGAAACTTCTCGCGGAGCTGCTCGCGGGCGACCTGCACGAGGCGCGGGATTTCCGGCTGGAGCCGCTCGCCCGTTTCGCGGCTGAAGAGCCCGGCGACGTCATCGCGCGTCAGGTGGATGGCGGGCAACACCATGTGGGACGGGCGCTGGCGGGCGAGCTGGACGATCCACTCTCCGAGATCGGTCTCGCTGACCTCGATGCCCGCCTGCTCCAGCGCGGCGTTGAGGTGGATCTCCTCCGTGGCCATGGATTTCGACTTGACGATGAGGCGGACGCCATGGCGGCGGGCCACGGCGAGCACATAATCGCGGACATCGGCAGGCGTGTGCAGGCGCACGACGCGCGCTCCGCACGCCTGGGCGGCTTCGGCGAAGCGCGCGGCCAGCCGGTCGAGCCGCTCGGCCGCACAGGACTTGCGTTCCGCGATCCGCTGGCGCAGCGCTTCGAAGTCGATGCCCTGATAGGCGCGGGCGCGGCTCACGCGGTAGTCTTCGCTGAAGCGCGTGAGCGCGGCGGACAGGTTCGGATGCTCAAGCGCGCGGCGGACCTGATGGCGAAGGTCAGCGGGCATGGCTGGTCTCCGTTTCGTAGATCACGATCACAAGCCGTCTCGGCCCGTGCACTCCAATGGTGAGAACGCGTTCGATGTCGGCTGTACGGCTCGGGCCGGTCACCAGCGCGAGGAAGGGAACCTGCGCGGGATCGAACCGGCGCAGAGCGGCGCTCACGCCGGCGACGATGGCGCCGGCGCGGAGCAGGGCGATGTGAACGGGGGGCAGCGTGGAGGCCAGCCGCTGCGCGGCGGCGGAGGCATCCTGCACAAGCGTGCCGGTGGAGGCGGCGCCGCAGTCGAATTCGGTGACGCCCAAGTGCGCGGCGGCGGCCGTGTCACGTGTGACGTCCAGCACCAGCCCGGGGAGCATCTGGGCCAGCAGCTCCGGATGGAACGCGGAGCGGAGCGGGCCGTCCGGCCACACGGCGGTGCGGCCTTCCTGGCCGACGCCCTCTTCCTTGAGGAGCCTCGCAATGGCAGCCAGAGCGGCGTCAGGCGAGCGCGCCTCGATGACTTCCGCCCCGGCGGCTTCGGCGCTGGCCCTGAATTTTCCGACCATCGAACCTGAAACCAGCGTATGCGATTTTGCGCCTCCACAAAGAGAGCGCCCGGCGCTCTGCAAGTCAAAAGCATTCCATGTAGGATGATTGCGGGAGTCTAAGACATTGGCCTTCGAAACCAACAGACGCCACTTTTTCCTCGGCCCGCTCCTGGCTGGAGCGGCGCCTGCTGCCGGGTTCGGCAGCGCTCCTTCCCTGAAACTGGCCGGCTACAAATCGCCGAACGAGAAACTGAACATCGCGTCGATCGGCGCGGGCGGAAAGGCCAATAGCGATATTGCCGCCTGCGCGCAGACGGAGAACATCGCCGCGCTGTGCGACGTGGATGACCGGCAGGCGGCGGCCACATACAAGCGCTTCGAGGGCGTGCCGAAGTACAAGGACTTCCGCCGCATGCTCGAGAAAGAGGACAAGAACATCGACGCGGTGATCGTCTGCACGCCGGACCATATGCACGCCACGTGCGCCATGTGGGCGATGGAGCGCGGCAAGCATGTGTACGTGCAGAAGCCGCTGACGCGCACGGTGTGGGAGGCGCGGCAACTGCTGGAAGCCGCGCGCAAGTACCGGGTGGCCACGCAGATGGGCAACCAGGGCTACTCGAACGAAGGCACGCGCCAGGCAGCGGAGATGATCTGGGCGGGCGAAATTGGCGAGGTCCGCGAGGTGCACGCGTGGACGGACCGCCCCATCTGGCCGCAGGGGCTCAACGAGATCCCGCCGGAAGAGCCGGTGCCGGAGACGCTCGACTGGGACCTGTGGCTGGGCATCGCCGAAAGCCGCCCGTTCACCTCGGGCAAAGACACGGGCCGGTATCCGAACCGCTTTGGCGGTTATTTCTACCAGCCGTTCAACTGGCGCGGCTTTTACGATTTCGGCTGCGGCGCGCTGGGCGACATGGCGTGCCACATCCTGGGCGCGCCGAACCTGGCGCTGCGTCTGGGTCCGCCGAAGAGCGTCGAGTGCATCAAGAAAGAGGGCACGTCGCCGTTCATGTTCCCCGAGCGGTCGGTGATCAAGTTTGAATTCCCGGCTCGCGGCAACATGCCGCCGGTGACGCTGTACTGGTATGACGGCTGCAAGGAGACGCCGAAGATCGAAGGCGTGCCCGAAGGCGAATGGCTGGGCGACCTGCCGTTTCTGATGAGCGGCGGACAAGGGCAACAGGGAGGGCCGGCCCGGCAGATGCAGCGCACCGGATATGTCGGGCGCGTGTTCGATTACGAGCAATACGAGGCCATGCGCAAGGAGACCGACAAGCTGCGCTTCCCTGCCCCGGACGGCGCGCTGTTCGTGGGCGACAAGGGAATGATCACCACTGGGACCTACGGCGAGCAGACGCGGCTTGTGCCGGCGGAGAAGATGAAAGACTACCGCTTCCCCGCCCCGCTGCTGACGCGCTCGCCCGGCCATTACCGCGACTGGATCCGCGCCTGCAAGGGGGGCGATCCGGCGTGCTCGAACTTCGAAGCAGCCGCGCCGTTTACCGAGTGGATGCTGCTCGGCGTCGTCGCGCTGCGGGTGGAGGGCAAGCTCGAATACGACCCGGTGAAGATGCGCTTCACCAACCACAGCGAGGCGAACAAGTATCTGAAGCCGAATTTCCGCAAGGGCTGGACGTTGACCTGAGCAACGGAATCCTCTGCGGAGGAGACAGCGGGCCGGCACGCTGCCGCCATCTGCGGGCCGCGTGCCGGCATCTGTTTTCAGGGGTGCAGTAAAATGGAGATCGCCGGAAGGGTGGCCGAGCGGTTGATGGCAGCGGTCTTGAAAACCGCCAACGGTGAAAGCCGTTCGTGGGTTCGAATCCCACCCCTTCCGCCACGCCGCTGACTCCGCCCGCGCACCCCGGAAAGGAACCGCACGCATTGCCGCAGCGCCTGATCGTGGCCATCACCGGCGCCTCTGGCGTCATTTACGGGATCCGGATGCTGGAGGTGTTGCAGCAGAGGCCGGAGATTGAGACGCATCTGGTGATGAGCGCCGCCGCGCGCGCCACCATCGGAGCGGAGACGGGCTACGCCCCGCGGGAAGTAGAGAAGCTGGCCTCGGTGGTGCATCCAAGCGCCAATATCGGGGCGACCATCGCCTCCGGCTCCTTCCAGACGATGGGCATGGTGGTGGCGCCGTGTTCGATCAAGACGCTTTCGGCCATCGCCAACTGCTACAGTTCGGATCTCATCGCGCGCGCCGCCGACGTGCAGTTGAAGGAAGGCCGTCCCGTACTGTTGCTGGTGCGCGAGACGCCGCTGCACCGCGGCCATCTGCGGCTGATGGAACTGGCCGCCGCACAGGGCGCCATCATCATGCCGCCCGTGCCTGCCTTCTACAACAACCCGCGGACGGTGGACGACATCGTGAACCACACCGTGGGGCGGGCGCTGGCGCGGATCGGCATCAGCAACGATCTGACAGGCGAGTGGGGCGGACTAGGCAGCCGGGTGGGCTGAAGGCCGCCGGCCACGGCAAGCCCCCGGCCGGCTCCGGACGGCCAACGGACGGCGTCGGGGCCACAGAAGAACGCGCCTGGCTTCCAGTCTCACACCGCAGTGCTGCGGCGGGGTTCAGATCGCAGGCCAGCCGCCAGCCGGCGGATTCCGCCTCGCTGGATATTTTCCATGCCTCTTGACATATCAGAAGATATTGTGACAGGTTAAAAGAGAATTGGAGAGATCATGATCTGTTGTGCACTGGGGCCTTTGCCAGCGGGCGCAGGCTCTGGCGCGGCACGCCGCCCGCACGCGCTGTTGACGGGTCCGGAGGCGCGCGCCCGGCTGGCCGCATGGGCCACCTCCCGGAAGGCCGGGCATCCCGGTTCGCCGAAGATGTTTCCGCTGGGGCAGTTCCGCGCGGGGGGGTGCTGACGATGGCGCGGCAGATCCGGATGGGGCTGATCGGGCACAAGTTCATGGGCAGGGCGCACAGCCATGCGCTGCGGGATCTGCCCATGTTTTTCGACATCGGGGCGGAGCCGGTGATGCAGACGCTTTGCGGGCTGGAGGAGGATCTCGAAGCGGCAGCCCGCCGTTACGGCTGGGCCTCGTGGACGCACAGCTGGCGCGAAGTGGTCGAAGACCCGCGCATCGATGCCATCAGCATCTGCACGCCGGGTCACACGCACTGTGAAATTGCCGTGGCCGCATGCCGTGCAGGCAAGCACGTGATCTGTGAAAAGCCGCTGGCGTTGACTTTGGCTGAGGCGAGGCGGATGCTCGAAGCCGCCCGCAGCGCGGGCGTGAAGCACGCCGTCAATTTCAACTACCGGAAAGCGCCGGCCGTCGCGCTGGCGCACCAGCTGATCCGCGAGGGGCATCTGGGCCGCATCTTCCTTTTCCACGGGTTTTACTTCCAGGATTGGCCGCTCGACCCGGAGTTTCCGCATGTCTGGAGAATGGACCGGAGCGTGGCGGGCGCGGGGTCGATGGCCGACAAGGGCTCTCACCTGCTGGACCTGGCGCGGTTCCTGGTTGGAGAGATTGCCGAAGTCAGCGCAGCGACGGAGATTTACGTGAAGGAACGGCCTTCAGCCGGGGGCACGCGCCTGCCGGTGACTACCGACGACGCTGCGGTGTTCACTGTCCGGTTCTCGACCGGCGCGCTGGGGCTGTTCGCGACTTCGCGCATGGCCGCCGGCCACAAGAACGGACTGGGATTCGAGGTGCAGGGCGCCCGCGGCAGTTTGCGCTTCGACCTGGAGCGGCTGAACGAGCTTCAGGTCTATCTGGCGGGCGAGCCCGGCGCAACGGAAGGCTTCCGGACCGTCCTGGCGACAAGCCCCGAGCACCCATACGCAGGCGCCTGGTGGCCCCCTGGCCATGTGCTTGGCTGGGAGCACACATTCGTGCACCAGTATGTCGACTTCCTCCGGGCGGTCGTGGATGACACGCAGGTCCGGCCCGATTTCGAGGATGGGATGAAGGCGCAGGCGGTTCTGGAGGCCATCGAAACGGCCGCGAGGAACCGCCGCTGGATCCAGGTGGAGGCGTGACCGCATGCTGCCGACCCAACGCGTTCCGCCCGGCCGCGCAGACGCGAGCCATGCGATGGCCGCCCTGGTCAAGACCGCCCCTGGCGAAGGACATGTGGACATCGTAGAAGTGCCGGAACCGGAATGTACGCACAATGGCGTAAAAATCCGCGTGCATTTCTCTGGAATCTGCGGCACAGACATCCATGTTTATCACGACCGGTTTCGGAATTATCCACCGGTCATTCTGGGGCATGAATTCAGCGGGATCGTCGCGGAGACGGGACCGGAAGTGAAGAGCGTCTCACCCGGCGACCGGGTGACGGTGCTGCCCTCTTCGGCTGTCGTCTGCGGAACGTGCGGGTTCTGCCGGCAGGGATATTACATGTTCTGCCCCATCCGGCGGGGCATGGGCCATGGAGTGGATGGCTGCTTCACCAAGTACGTGGTCGTGCGGGAGGACCAGGTGTACCGGTTGCCGGATGCGGTGCCGCTCGAGACAGGCGCGCTGGCCGAACCGCTGGCCAGCGCGGTCCAGGCGGTCGAGGAGATGACCTCGTTCCACCCGGGCGACGTGGTCCTGCTCTCCGGCCCCGGGCCCATCGGGCTGCTGTGCCTGCTGCTCCTGCTGAGTCACAAGTGCCGCGTCATCGTGGCAGGCGCGGAGGGAGACTCGATCCGGCTGGCGCTGGCGAGGGAGCTTGGCGCCGCTGCCGCCGTCGACGTCTCGCGCGAAGATCTTTCCGCCGCCGTGGAACGGGAGACGGGCGGCAGAGGCGTGGATGCGGCAGTGGAATGCGCGGGCGCGCCGGAATCCGTTGCGGCTTGCCTGCGGAGCCTGAGAAGCCTCGGACGCTACGTGCAGGCGGGCATAGCCGGCCGCGAGTTCTCCGTGCCCTTTGATCTGATCCTGTTCAAGCAGCTCGCCGTTTACGGCTCGGTGGGCCACTCGGTGCGCACGTGGGAGCGGGTGATGAGAATCCTCGCGCAGGGCGCCCTTCCGCTGGAAAAACTGATTTCGCACATATTTCCAATGAGCCGGTGGCGCGAGGCGTTCGATTTGTGCGAGAGCCGGCGGGGAGTGAAGGTGCTGCTGACTTATGACGGGACATGACGGGAGACCGGCGCCTGAGACCGGCGATGCGGCGCACAACTGGCAGGCAGGGAGAATTCAGCCGGCAGCGAACAGGGATTTGTCATGAGAATCAGCAGGGAGCAAATTGCATTTCTGACCGCGACGGCCGCGCGGTTGCGGAAAAACATCATCCGCATGATCCTGAAAGCCGGATCCGGCCACCCGGGCGGGTCGCTTTCCGCGATTGACATTATCACCTACCTCTACTTCCACCACATGCGGATCGACCCGGCCCATCCCGGCTGGCCGGACCGCGACCGGTTCATTCTCAGCAAGGGCCACTGCGCTCCGGCGCTTTACGCGGCGCTGGCGGCGCGCGGCTATTTTCCCGAAGAGCTGCTGTGGACTTTGCGCGACATCGGCAGCCTGTTGCAGGGCCATCCCGACATGCGCAAGACGCCCGGCGTGGACATCACGACAGGCTCTCTCGGACAGGGATTCGCCTGCGCCACAGGCATCGCTCTGGGCGGCAGAATTCTGCACAAGGACTTCCGCGTGTTCGTCATGGTAGGCGATGGAGAAATCCAGGAGGGCGTGGTCTGGGAAGCGGCGATGGCCGCCGCCCACTACGGCCTGGACAACCTGGTGGCGATTGTCGACAACAACCGCCTTCAGACCGACGGCCGCACCAGCGAAATCATGGCAGTGGAACCCATCGAGCAGAAATGGACGGCGTTTGGCTGGGATGCACAACGGATCAACGGGCACGATATCGAGAAAATTGACGATGCCTTTCAGCAAGCGCGCACTTGCCGGGGGCGCCCTCAGGTCATCGTCGCCGACACGGTGAAGGGCAAGGGCATTCCTGCCATTGAAGACGACCCCGCCTGGCACTCCCTTCCCGCAACAGCAGCCGAGCTGGAGCAGTTTCTCGCCGATGCGCCCCGGGAGGTGTTCGAATGATCGAAACTCAGCCGAACCGCGTCATGTACGGCCGCACTCTGGTCGAGCTGGGCGAGGCCGACGAGCGCGTAGTGGTCTTTGAAGCCGACATCGCCAAGTCGACCAACACCTACCGCTTCCAGCAGCGTTTCCCGCACCGGTTCTTTCAGGCGGGGGTGGCCGAACTCAACATGGTGTGCATGGCCGCCGGCGCTGCCAGTGCCGGGCTGATTCCTTTTGCGAGCACCTTCTGCGTGTTCGCCAGCATGCGCGCCTGCGAGGGGATCCGGACGTCGATCGCCTACCCGCGGCTCAACGTCAAGATCGTGGCCACCAACGCGGGCGTGGAGATTGCAGGCGATGGCGTCACGCATCAGGGCATCGAGGACATCGCCATCATGCGCGCCATCCCCAACCTGACAGTCCTTTCGCCCTCCGATCCGGTGACCACGCGGCTGGCCACTCTGGCCATCGCACGGATGGAAGGCCCCGTGTACATGCGGCTGGGGCGGCAGCCGGCGCCGGTGCTGCACGGGGAAAACGTGGAGTTCGTCATCGGGCGCATGATTCCGCTGCGGGAGGGCCAGGACGTGACGGTGATCGCCACCGGCAACATGGTGCAGGAGGCCCTCGGCGCGGCCGACGCGCTCTCCGCCGAGGGCATCTCGGTCCGTGTGCTGGACTGCCACACCATCAAGCCGATCGATGAGGAAGCGATCGTGCGCGCCGCCCGGGAGACGCGGGCCATCATCACGGCCGAGGATCACAACATCGTTGGCGGACTGGGAGGCGCCGTTTCGGAGGTAGTGGCGGAGCGCCACCCCTGCCGGGTTTTCCGCGTCGGATTGCGCGATGTCTTCGCCAGCTCCGGGCGGGATTCCAGGCGTCTGCTGGCGCACTACCAGATCCACGCCGAAGCGATCGCCGCAGCCGCACGCCGGGCGCTGCTGGCTTGACGCCGGCTCCGGCGAGATGAAGCGGGAGGCAGAGCTAGGAGCGCCGCCGGCTGCCCGTCTGGACCTTCCTCCCCGCTCTTCCGGATCGTGGCCCGGAAAGCGGGGGCCATTCGAGGGCGCCGTGGAAGAACGGCTCCAGCCTTCTAAGAACCTCGTCCATTCCGATGCGGACATGCTCGCGCATGGCGCGGTCGGCCGCGTCCGGGTCGCCCGCGTTCAGCGCCCGCATCAATTGCTGGTGGTAATTGGCGGGTTCGCCCCGGAATTTGGATAGAGCCGCGAACTGCCAGGTGCGCACCAGGACGTTGGTCTTTTCCACCGCTTCCACCAGCGCGGGGCAGCCGGTGCATTCGGCGATCCGGCGGTGAAAGCGGGCGTGGACGTTGAAGTATTCGAAGTAATCCGTCGCGGGGTCGGCGTGCATCCGGTCCACCTGCTTCGCAAGGCTCATCAGCTCCTGCCGCTCCGCCGCGCTGGCTTTCTCCGCGAACAGCCGCGCCGACTGCGATTCCAGAGCCTCCCGGATGACGTAAGTTCCGCGCACATCCTGAGGCGATGGCACGCGGACGCGCGTGCCAATCCTCGGCCAGCTTTCCAGCAGCCCGTCGTATTCCAGCCGTTGAAACGCCTCCGAGACCGGAACAAGCCCGATGCCAAGCTGCTCCGCCACCGCGCGGCGCGACAACGGGACACCCGGCTGAAGCTCTCCGGTCAGGATCAGTCTGCGGATGGCCTGATAAGCCTGTTCCGAGAGGGAGCCGCGGAGGGCATTCGCTTTGCTCACGATGGCCATGGTTGCCGGGGAGCCTGGAGTTGATCTGCGCAGAAGCGTTGTGATGCGCAAAAACGGATTTGGAAAATCAGGCCCTGCCTGATTTCATCATAGCGTGGCTGATCTGTCTTGCAATGTCACAACGATTGACTCCAGAACAGGAGAAGGCGGCGGTGCGCAGCAAGACGGGCGCGCTCTCCGGTCTCCGCCGCAGCCAGCCAATCCTCCCGGCGCAGCCGCGCAGCCGCGCGGCTCGTTGGCGCCGGCGGCTGGCACAGTAGGCTGAACGAGCGCCGCAGCGCCCTGCCGGAGCACTCTGGCGCTCTTCGCCAGCCCTGCCGCACGCCAGCATGGTCCGTCCACTGCCAGAACGCGGGACTGGACCGGGTGATTTGACGCGGGCGTACAGATAGGGGGCTTGGATTGGGCCATAGCGCCCAGCTAAAATGGACTCTTCAGTCTGAAACCCGTGAGAATGACGGAGTTTCGGCTGCGGCCCGGCCTGGACTGAAAATTGCAAAGGTTTGGGCGCAAGGAGTCTGTCAGAATGGCGTCTTCCACCTCGGCCTCCCCCCGGGAGCATCTGCAAACCCTGCCCGGCGACGACATCCGGCAGGTGATGTGGCGTTTCGCGGACCGCTACGATCTCCAGATGCTGGTGCAGAGCACGCGGGCGGTGGCGCGCGGACCCGTGGCGCGGCTGGTGGCCGAGGGCGCGCGGCACACGCACGACTGGACGGCGGAGAAGCACGCGCTGCTCGAAGAATTCGACGCGGCCGGCATCACCGCCGCGTATCTGGAGCCGGAAGAGGGCGGGTTTCTGGAAGGGCCGAAGAACCTGGCGCTGGCGCTGATCGCCTTCGAACTGGCGTGGGTGGACGCCGGCGCGGCGACGGGCTCGCTGGCCACGCACCTGGGGCTGGCGCCGATCCACGAGCGGGGCACGCCGGAGCAGCGGCTTCATTACATGAGCCTGGCGGCGCCCGCGCCCGGCAAAGAGCCCAAACGCGCCGCCTTCGCTCTCACCGAGCCGATCCCGTATGTGGGCGTGGAGACCGGCATGCTCGGGGGCAAGGTGCGGATCGCGGAATGGCCGGAGGGCGGCGAGCCGGTGCTGGAGGTCTCCAAGCGCGGCCGCTTCATTACGAACATGGCCTTCGCCAACTTCGTGACGGCGGCGGTGGACTCGGACGATCCGCGCATCAAGGGCTCCTGCATGGTGATTCTGGAGGAGACCGACCCGGGCATTTTCGACCGCGGCACGCCGACGCGGAAACTGGTCCATCAGCTTTCTGCCACCAACGACCCCGTGTTCCAGCTCCGCGTGCCCGCCTCGCGGATCGTGGGCGGCTACACGGTGAAGGACGGCGTGATCATTCCGAATTACGATCACGGCGCGATCATCGAAGCCGTGTTCCGCCGCACGCGCGTGACGGTAGGGCTGATGACCTCGGCCAAGCTCCTGTCGGCGATCGAGCCGCTGATCCGCTACCACCGCGACCGCTTCCGCGGCTCGGAGGCGGTCTCGCCGGGCTCGCCGCGCTATGAGCTGGGCTTGCAGCAGAAGGAAGACGTCACGCACCGGGTGATCGACATCTGGGCGGCGGGCGAGGCGAGCGCCTCGCTCGGCTTCGCGGCGGCGCGCCTGTTCGATCAGCTCGATCCGGTGGAACGGGAAAAGGACCGCGTACTGGCCGCGCAGGGTGTCCACGGCGGGCTGGCGGCGGTGAAGGCGCTGCGCAAGCGCCAGCACGAGGCGCTCGAGTTCATCGAGATGCAGGCGCACAGCGCAGCGCTGCGCGGCGAGGAGCGGTTCGAGCGGCTGGCTCACGATCCGGTGATCCAGTACATCGTGCTGGACGCGCAGGCCAACGTCCTGTGCCCGGCGACGAAGCTGTGGAACACCGGGCACGGCAGCGTGATGATGCGCGAAGCGGTGAGCCTGATGGGCGGCTACGGCATCACCGAAGACTGCCCCGGGTTCCTTGGCTATAAGTGGATGGACTCGCAGCTCGAGGCGACTTATGAAGGGCCGGAGGCGGTGCAGCGGCGGCAGTTGTCGCTGACGATGACGAACGAGGTGTTTCTAGCGCAGTTCCGGAGCTGGATCCATGAGATGCGGCAGATCGCCTCGATCGAGCCCGGCACGGGCGCCTGCACGCTGGCCAGCGCGATGCATCTCTGGCAGTGGACGCTGAACCACCTGCTGCACGCCGCCGATTCCCACGGGCAGAAGCTCTACCAGTCCAACCGGCAGGGCGTGACGTTCCCGATGGCCGATGCGCTGTGCTGGCTGCTGGCGGCGCGCAGCCTGATTCTGGATGTCGAGCATCTGCGCCGCCACGGCGCCGAGGTCATCCAGCAGGGGTTCCAGGGCGCGGTGCAGTTCTTCACCGATCTCTGCCATGTGCAGGCGGCGCGGGCGGCGGGCGAAGCGGCGCGCATCTGCACGGAGCTGGTGTTCGGCTACCTGCGGCATCCCTCGTGGGACGACGACCCGCAGTGCGCCACGTGCAGTTTCAACGAGCCCGAGCTGCGCCAGATCGAAAGCGTGGTTCCCGGCGCCAGCGGCTTCACCGGCGACTACTTGCGCGACGACGGCGCCCACGAAACCAAGGCCGGGCCGTGCGTGCGCGCGCCGGGGCTGACCGATTTCTCGCGGCTGCGGTCCAAGCTCGACGGCTGCCTGGCGGGAGCGCTGCTGGCCAAGGACCGCGCCGCCGAGTCCGTGCAGAAGGTGATGATCCCGGCGGCGCTCGACTATCCGCAGTGAGGCGCGGCGGCAGCCATGATCGAAGACAACAACGGACAGCCGCAGGGACAGGCGCTCGACGCCGACATCGTGTGCACGGGCTTTGGCCCGGCCGTGGCGGGCTTTCTCTGGACGCTCACGCAGGGGCTCCAGCAGCCGGAGATGGCGGGGGTCGAATCCAAGGCAGTGCCGGGGCTGCCGCCGCAGATCGTCTGCTACGAGCGCGCCGATGATATCTCTTTCGGCGTGTCGGGCGTGGTGACGCGGGCGCGGGCGATCCGGGCTTCGATTCCGGACCTGGACCCGTCGGCGATTCCGCTGGCGGCGAAGGTGCGGGACGAGAAGCTGATCTATCTTCTCGATCCGCTCGGCGCGACGCGGCGTCCGGCATGGATGCGGCTGGCCGATCAGTTGTGCCGGGCTCTCAGCGGCGTTTTAGGGGTCGAGCATGAGGGGCTGGCGCTGCCGTGGGCGCCGGAGTTTCTGCACAAGCGCGACGGCTTCATCTTCTCGCTGGGACAGTTCAACCAGTGGGCCGGCCAACAGGTGATGATGACCGGGCTGGCGCAGATCTGGCCGGCGACGCCGGTGGCCGGGCCGCTGATTGAGGGAGAAGAGGTGCGGGGCGTGCGGCTGGCCGCCGACGGCAGCGAAGTGCGGGCGGCGCTCACCGTGGTCGGCGACGGACCGGTGGGAGCCGTGGGGCGGCAACTCGACGAGCATTTCGGCATGCCCGCCGGGCGCCGCCGCGACGAGTGGGCGGTGGGCATGAAGATGGTGATCGATCTGCCGGAAGACTCGGCGCTGGAAGAAGGCACGGTCTGGCACACCATCGGATTTCCCGAGCCCGAGATCTTCGGCTTTCTCTACGTCCATCCCGGGCGTGTGGCCAGCGCGGGTATTTTCGTGCCTTCCTGGATGGACAGCCCGGTGCGGACGTCGTACCGGTATTTGCAGCATTTTGTCCAGCACCCGTATCTGTGGCGGAATCTGCGGGGCGGGCGGCTGCGCAGTTGGGGCGCGAAATCGCTGCTGGAATCCGGGCGGCGCGGCGAGCCGTATCTGGCGGGGGACGGCTACGCGCGCATCGGCGAATGCTCGGGATCGACCAACGTGCTCACCGGCTCCGGCGTGGACGAAGCGTGGCTCACCGGCGCGCAACTGGGGGAAGCCGTGCTCGAGCTGCTGCGCAGCGGCAAGCCGTTCACGCGGGAGAATCTCGAAGCGGGTTACGTGGCGCGGCGGCGGGCTTCGTGGCTGGAACGGGAATCGCAGGTGGCGGAAAGGGCGCGCAACGGTTTTCAGTGGGGGCTGCTGCCGGGTTTCGTGGGGATGGCACTGGCGGGGCTGACGGGAGGGCGGCTGGCGCTGCCGCGGCGCGGAGAGGACCGCAAGCCGAAGAAGCTGGCCGACTATTACGCCGGACGGCTGTCGCGCTCGCAGATCGAGCGCGCGCGCCAGCAGGCCGAGGCCGAGGCGCGGCCTCTGCACGACATTCTGATGGACCTGTGCGGGTGGCCGGCGGTTGAGTACGACGGGCAGTTGCTGGTTTCGCACCAGGACGCTCTGCTGATGGGCGGCAAGGTGCAGGCGCCGGGCGAGTTTCCCGACCATGTGGTGTTCCGCAACCCTGAGCTTTGCCTGCGGTGCGAGGCCCATCTGTGCGTGGAGATCTGCTCGGGCGAGGCGATCCGCGTTTCGGCGGAAAATCCCTCCGGAGTTCCGGCATTTGACCGGGAAAAGTGCGTCCATTGCGGGGCCTGTCTGTGGAATTGTCCCGTGTCCAATATCGAGTTCTGCGCCGCCCCGGGCGGCCTTCATTCCGCGGAAAACTGAGACATTTCTATGCCGTATCAAATTATTGTGTGCGGCGGGCTGGCGCCCGATCCGCTACAGACGCTGGAGCCGGTGTTCGACCCGGCGAAGCCCTCTCTGAAGAACGAGCTGATGCTGCCGGCGGTCTTCGATCCCTGGGCCGCCCATGCGCTGTACGAAGCCGGCCACCTGGCGAAGCAGCATCCGGGGACGGTGGTGCGGGTGGTCAGCCTGGCGCCGAAGGCGAAGCTGCAACAGGTGATGATGACCGTGGCGCAAAAGATGCCCTTCGAACTGGTGGCGCTGGACGGACCGGGCGGAGGGTTCACGGACGCAGCGGCGGTGAGCGCGGCGCTGGCGGAGGCCATCTCGGCGATGGCGGATCTCGACCGCTCGCGGCTGCTGCTGTTCGGCGGCTGGGAATCGGCGACGCGCGGAGCGGGCGTGGTGATGCAGCGCGTGGCTGAGAGGCTCGGCATCACCGAGCAGTTCCTCGCAGTGGACGAGCTCTCCGTGGACGCGGACGGCTCGCTGGTGATCAAGGAGCGCATCGAGGGCGGGCGGCACCAGATCTCGCGTTGCGCCGCGCCTCCGGCAATGCTCGCCTGGGCCACTGGCAACCTGCCGGAGCCGCCGAACCACCCGCAGACCGGCATGGCGAACATGCGCGTGATCATGCCCGCTTTGCAGAAGGCGAAGCCCGTGGCGCTCGAACCGGCCATCGAGTACCTGCGCACGGCCCTGCCTGCCGCTGTGCGGCAGACCCGCGTCGTCAAAGACGTTCCGGCGGCCGATATTGCCCGCGAGATTGCGGAATGGATCCGGCAATAAGGAGCGGAATGCGATGGAAAAGGCTCTTGTTTTATTGCACACCGTGAACGGGCAGCTCCCGCCTGCCGCGCTGGAGACGCTCGGCCTGGCGCACACGCTGGGCGGTGGATTCGACCTGGGAGTGATCGGGGCGGGGGCGGCGGCCGCGGCGCAGCAGGTTTCCGGCGGGGCGGCGAAGTGCTTTGCCGTCGAGGGCGAGGCGTTCGCGGTTTCCCGCTATTCGACCGACGCGGCGGCGTGCGAGGCGGTGATCCGCGCTTCCGGCGCGCCGCTGATTCTGGCGCCGGACTCGATGCGGTTCCACCGGGCGCTGCCGGGCGTGGCGGAGCGGTTGGGCGCCGCCATCGACACGCACGTCGTTTCAGTCGCGGCGGACGGCGCGGTGGAACGCTGGTATTACCGGCAGCGCGTTGAAACAACGCTGCGCCGCGGGCAGCGTCCGTGGATCCTGCTCATCGAACCGGGCTCGCAGCCGGCGGCTCAACCGCAGGCGGGCGCCGCGCCGGAACTGCTGGATGTGGCCTGCGAGACGCGCACCAACGTCGAAGGCTTCTCCACACCGCTCGCCGGCGAGCAGACCATCCGCCCCGATGCGGCGCTGCTGTTTGTCGCCGGAGCCGGTTGGACCAAGAAGCAGAAGGACGGAGCGGCTCATGTGGACGAGGCGGCGGAGCTGATTCTCGATTTCGTGCGCCGCACGCAGTGCTCGCTGGGCTCGTCGAAATCGCTGGTGGATCTGTCGGGCGAGGGCGAAGCTGTGCTGCCATTTCTGACCCACCTGCATCAGGTGGGGCAGACGGGCTCCTCGCCCCGGCACAAGAAGGGGCTGGCGACCTGCTGCCACGGCGAAGAGCCGCACGTGGTGGGCTGGCGCTTCATTCAAGAGCGCAGAGCCGTGAACCTGGATCCTAACTGCGGCTGGGTGCGCGGCAAAGCGGACGTCGTATACGTCGCCGATGCCTTCGAAGTGATGCGCGAGCTGCTGAAGCTGCTGTAGAAAAGGGGACAGGAACACAATTCCCCTTTATTCGCGCCGCAAAGAGTGGCCCGAGTTCGGTCTGTGCTGAAAACCGCGGGTGTCCGTGCGCCGCGCTGTTCTGGCGAGCACCCGAAGCGGCCGACGGTGCGGCCCCCTGGCGCGGCACGGAAGTGTGCCGACACGGCCTTGACCGCGTTATCCGCCATGGGCGAAGCGGCTGCACCCGCGTCCAGAGCTGCGCGCCCAGCGCCCGCAAGCCACGAGAACAGCCGGCCCGAACGGGGACAGCCTTGGCGTGCGCAACCGCTGGGGGCCGCTCCCTGGAAAATCACCCGGCAAGTGCTTGCAAAAGAGTGCTCGCGCTCTCTATTCGACGCCATGGGGCAGGCGGGGTAGGTCGCGGCGATTTTCATCCATGCTGATGTCCCGCAGGGTCATGGGGGCTTGTTTCCCGCAGGCACGGCCTCCACGCGCGGCTCCGCTGCCTGCAAAGAACCGCGACAGAAGGGTGTACAGCACCGGCAAGGAGCGCCCAGCGGCGCAGGCGTGCATCGTGGCCGGATCCTGCGTTTCTCTGCTTGCATATAGGGCTCGGCTGGATGACCGGATGCTGTCACCACTTTTCTGGTAAGACCTGAGCGCTGAAGCCGGTGTGGCCGTGTCAGGGGGGATAGGGGGCGGGAGAAACCGGATTGCAGAAAATCTCAACGAAAAAATTCGCGCCCGGGCGGGCCTGTCCGTAATTTCGTCCCTAATTTCGCCCTTTGACGTAACCCTATCATGGATGTCCCCGGTTTCTGCTAAGCCTGGGTATTTCGTGGGTGTCCCCGTTGTCCCAGTTATGTTCTGTTTCTCCATGGGAGCGGAGTCTTCACTGGCGATGAGCCCGTGGCATAAGGCGGCGAGTTCCCTGGAGGCGCCGCGGATGGAGGCGGCATCCATCTCGCAGCCGGCGGCGCGCCCGGCGAGAGAGCGCGGGCGGCGGTCGACCATGCCCGCTTTGGCGTGGTCGTGCTCAAGCTGCGCAAGGGAAGGGCGGCGAACAGCTGTGCGGAGGGTATTATGCTGCCAGAGTGACGCGCTGGCGCCCAGGGCGCAGCGGCTCCTGTCACCGAAGGCGGAAGGGCGCGAGCGCCATGCTTTCGGCGAAGATATCCTGGAAACGCGCGTCGGCGGCAAGCTCCACGTGTTCCACCACGGAGAGAATTCCGGCGATGCGCTCCTCGCGCGCCGACGGCGCCAGCAGCAGCAGCCGCGCGCCGCGGAGCGCAGCGTTGCCCACCGGCTCCACTTCCACGTCCTCCGGCAGCAGCCCGATGCGGCGGGCGCTGGGCAGGTGGAGGTAGTTGCCGAACGCGCCCGCCAGGCAGAGCCGCCGCGCCTCGCCCGCCATCATCTTCAGTCCGGCGGCCATGGCGCCCTTGGCGAGCTGCAACTGTCGGATGTCGGATTGCGTGATGGAGACACTGTCCGACAGCACGATGTCGCCGCGGGCCAGGCGCCCGTTGGGCAGGATCAGGCCCGCGTCGAGGGCGCGGGCGGCGGCGTCCACCAGGCCGCTGCCGCAGATGCCCCGCGGCTGGCCCCCGCCGATGGCGTGCGGCACGAGCCGGCCGTTTTCGATGCGGACGGAATCGATGGCGCCGTCTCCGGCGCGCATGCCGTGACGGATGCGCCCGCCCTCAAAAGCGGGTCCGGCGGCGGTGGAGGCGCAGCGGATCGAGCCGCGGGAGGCGCAGACGATCTCGCCATTGGTGCCGATATCAAACAGAACGTGCGTGTTCCGTTTTTTATCGAGCCGGGTGGCGACCAGGCCGGCCAGCAGGTCGCTGCCCACAAAGCCGCCCAGGCAGGGCAGGAAGAGCGTCGGCGCGCGCCAGGGGACGCTGTCCGCCTCCAGCCGCAGCGGGCCGGTGCACGGCGAAAGAAACGGCACGGCCGTCAGGGGCGCCACGTCGAGGCCGCCGAAGAGATGGTGCATGGCGGTGTTGCCCGCCACCAGTACTTCCTGCAGGGGGCGCCCGGCGGCGAGCCGGCCGAGCATGGCTCCGATCTGGGAGCGGATGACGCGGCCGAGCTCGCCCGGCTGGCGGAGTTCGTACTGGAGGCGGCTCATGACGTCGGCGCCGAACCGCGCCTGGGCGTTCAGCGCCGTCTCGATCCCCTCCACTTCACCTGTTTCGAGATGGACGAGCTGCGCCACCACGGTAGTGGTGCCGAGATCCACGGCGGCGCCCCATCCCGGGCGAGGCTCCACCGCAACGGCAGCTTCGTCGGAGAGAACACGCACCGACCACTGCTCCACCTCGACGGTGACAGGCGCGGCGGACATGGCCGAGCACGCCAGACGCCAGCCCTCCCGCAGCTCCTGCTCGCTGAGCTGGCGGCGCATGGAGTCCGTAATCGGGATGTCGCCTTCGACGACGCGGACGCGGCAGCCGCCGCAGATGCCCTCTCCGCCGCAGGGGAACTCGACGCCCGCCTGCTGGAGCTGGTCGGCGAGCCGCTTGCCGGGCAGGGGGCGGAGCGTGAGCCTCACAGGCGGGTGCGCGCAAAGCGCGTCATCGCTTCCATGTTCGCAAACGGCGTCCCGCGCGGCGTCTCGCAGCCCGGCCCAACGATGTAGGACGGGCCGGCGGCGCGGAAGCACTCCTCGAGCGCGGCCTCCACCTGCTCCGGCGTGCCATCGCGCAGGACGCGCACGGGGTCGATGTTGCCGAGAAGGACCTGCGGCTCCGGCATGGCGGCGCGGGCCAGGTCCATGGGCGTGAGGAAATCCAGGTCGACAATATCAGCGCCGGTTTCCCCCATTCCTCCGGCAATTTTTCTGGTGTTTCCGCAGATATGCAAACGTACGGGCACGCCCATTTCCCGGATAGAGGCAACAAGCTTTTTCTCGTACGGGAGGACGAATTCCTGATACAGGCGCGGTCCGATCAGCGAAGCGGCAGCGTCGCCGATTCCGATCAGCGTGGCCCCGGCGTCCGCCTGGGCGCGGGCGAACAGGACTTCCAGCCGGACGCAATAGTCGAACAGCGCCTCGACGAAGGGCGGATCGTCGATGAAGTCCAGCATCAGGGTGTTCAGCCCGCGGAGGTCCGCGCCGAGCGCGCAGGGGCCTTCCACCCAGCCCTCCACCATCAGCTCATCACCGGCTTCGCGGGCGAGCAGGGCGACGCCGTCGACGCGGTCCCTCATGCGGCTCCCCGGGGCAAGAGGATCGGGCAGGGGCAAGCGGTCCAGCACGCCTTTCTCATGCAGCACCGCGCGGCTCTCGACCACCGCGGGCGGCTGGTCGTCGAACCACTCGATGGCGCCGCCGAGGTCGGCGGTCTCGCGCGCCGGATCGGAGATGGCGCTGACGTGGTCGAATCCGAAACGCCGCGCCACGGCGATCTGCGCCTGAGCCAGCACCCGGTGGTCGCGGGCGTAATCCCCGTACCGGACTCCGGCCACATCGGCGGCGAACATCATGGCGATGGGCATCACGGGAAGATGATCCAGCGGTTGATGATGGATCCGGGCCAGAATCCTCTGCCTGCCAGTCATGAATGCGCCTCCCTCTTGCTTCAGACCGGACGGGCCGTCATGATGCAGCTTCACGATGCGGCTTCACGGGCCGGTTCCACGCGGACGACGCCATCGCCGTAAGTGGCGCGCACGCGCTCTCCCGGCTGGACGAACAGAAAGTCCTCGCTGCGCCAGTCGCCGTTGACAAGGCGGCGGAACCAGTGGAGGCTGCCCGGGACCTTCACAAACTCGTAGCCGTGTTCGGCCGCTTCCCACCGCGCCTCGTCTTCGAAACGCGAGTCCGGCTCGAGGCCGGTTTCGATGAACACGAGGCGCTGGTAGGCGGAGCGGTAGCGCGTCAGCTCTTCGTACAGATATCGGCCGTTCTCTTCGCCGTATTTGGCGATAAAATCTTCCAGCGAATTTTCCAGACCAGTGGTGCCATGGGTGAGCTGTTTCAGACCTTTTCCCCGCTCCAGCCAGCCGGTTGAACGATAAAAAGTGCCGGGATATTCTTCGAAAAACTGCTGATACCGGTCCCGGCCGCCCATCAGCAGAGCGATGCAATCATGCGCGCGGGGCAGCACCAGGGGCGTATGCCGGGCGTGGATGCCGTCCAGCCCGTTGCCGCACAACCCGTAGCCGAGCAGGATGGCGTCGTAAGCAGCCGGCGCGACGGCGTCGATCTTTGCCTGAATCAGGCCGGCCATGCGGCGGCCGCCGAGATCATGCCAGCCCTTGGGGAGGAATTCCACGTCCACTTGATGAGGCGAGCGCGCCACGGCATCGCACATCTCGCGAAACAGGACCTCGCAACTGATCAGCCGGAGCTTCACAGCGCCTCCCGGGCGGCGGCGAGAGCGCGGATGAAGGCGGGCGAAGTGCCGCAGCATCCTCCGACAAACGCAGCGCCGGCTTCGGCCAGCGCCGGCAAGTGCGAGGCGAACGCCTCCGGCGCGGCGGTGTAGACGGCACGGCCGTCCCGCCACTCCGGCAGCCCGGCGTTGGCTTTGATCCAGATAGGGAGCGAACAGGCGTGGCGCATGCGCGCGCAGAGAGCCGGGAAGCGCTCGATGCCCGCGCCGCAGTTGGCCCCGACGGCATCGGCGCCGGCGGCCTGCATTTCGGCCGCCGCCTGTTCCGGCGTGACGCCCATCATGGTGCGGTCGCGGTTCCTGCCCGTATCGAAGGCGAAGGAAACGATCACGGGGAGGCCGGTCGAGCGCGCGGCAAGCAGGGCGATGCGCGCTTCTTCCAGATCGCTCATCGTTTCCACGAGCAGCGCGTCGGCGCCCGCCTCCGCCAGCGCTTCCGCCTGCTCGAGAAAAGCGGCGTGAAGCTCTTCGGCGGTAACCTCTCCCGTCATGAGCATCTTGCCCGCAGGGCCGATGGAAGCGGCCACGCGGGCGCGGCCTGAGGCGGCGCGGCGGCTGATTGCGACGCCCGCCGCGTTGATTTGCCTGACCTGGGCGTCGAGGCCCGCCGCGGCCAGAGTGATTCGGTTGGCCCGAAACGTATTGGTGAGGATCACTTCGCTGCCGGCTTCGACATACTCGCGGGCGACCTGCTCCACACGTTCAGGCCAGGCGAGGTTCCACGAGTCAGGGATCTCGCCCGGCTCGAGGCCCAGTTCCTGCAGGCGTGTGCCCCACGCGCCGTCGGTGATGAGGATGCCGTGTGCGGTCCAGTCGGCGAGTCCGGCCATAGCGTATCAACCTGCCTGGGCGAACTTGCGGGCCAGGGCGACAGCGGCGGTGGCGTTCTCGCCGTAAGCGTCCGCGCCGATTTCTTCGGCGAACTGAGGAGTGACCGGGGCGCCGCCCACCATGACCTTCACCTGATCGCGCACGCCGGCGTCTTTCAGCGCATCGATGGTCTTGCGCATCGAGGGCATCGTGACCGTGAGCAGCGCCGAGAGGGCGACGATGCGGGCGTTTTTCTCGCGCACGGCTTCGATGAAGCGCTCCGGCGGGACGTCGGCCCCGAGATCGATGACTTCGAATCCGCCGCCCTCGAGCATGGAGGCGACCAGGTTCTTGCCGATGTCGTGCAGGTCGCCTTTGACCGTGCCGATCACCACGCGGCCGGCCGGCTGCGCGCCGCTCGAGGCCAGCAACGGCCGGAGCAGCTCGAGAGAGCCTTTCATGGCCCGCGCCGACAGCAGCAGTTCGGGAACGAAGTATTCTTCGCACTCGAAGCGCCGCCCGACCTCGTCCATGGCGGGCACCATGTATTTCGTGATCAGCTCCATCGGGTCGCAGCCTTCGGCGAGCGCCTCCTGGGTGACGGCCACGGCCGTCTTCTGGTCTCCATTGAGCACAGCGTCAAAAAGTTTGCTGAGATCTGCCATGCAGGACTCCTTAAGGCCGGAACCGGCGCACCCGGCAGGCGCGGAGCGTCCGGCTGCGACAAGCGTATCGAAATCTCCTGAATGGGTCAACGAGGGCGTGGCATGCGTGCCGGGCGCGAAGGCCGCGCCAGCGGGTTTCTCTGCCGCGCGCGAAGGCCGCATCAGCGGCCGCAACAAGCGGTCCCCACGCAGCCCCAGGCCGCAGACCTCTCCTTCCCGGGCGCTTGGCGCCCTTCGGCCGCGTCACAGAAGAAGGCCTGCGGCACTTCAGTCTTGGTGCTCCCGTGTTTCCCGGGACGCGCAGGCAATTGCGAGGGACTGGTGAAGCCCGTCTGCGGGCGATGCGATCCAGGCGGCTGCCGGATGAGGCGCGGCTGACGGAAGACAGCACGGGCGATCACGAACCGGGCACTTCAGCCGGCGCGGCCGCAGCCTGCCGGGCGATCGCTGTCATCTCCGCCCGCTGCGCGGTCTGAACCGCTGGCCAGGGCACCATGCCGCACGTGGCCGTTGGAGGCGGGGCAGCGCTTCCGTTCCCGTTCGTGATCGCCCCAGTGATGATCTACCAGGATGCTCACCTCCTTTCGGTAGCGACCACTGCCTGTCAGATCGGCAGGAATGCGCAGGGCTTTAGCCGCTTCATTCGCATTTCCTGACCGGACCGCGCCGCGCGCCTTACAGCGCCTGGAGGATGAGGCACTTGAGGTAGTGCGTCTCGGGCACGGTCAGGAGGATGGGATGGTCGGACGCCTGGGTGCGGCGTTCGAGCACGCGCAGCGTGCGGCCAGCGGACAGCGCCGCCGAGGCCACCAGTTCGAGCAGCGCCGCTTCCGACAAGTGATGCGAGCAGGAGCAGGTCACCAGCACGCCGCCGGGCGCGAGCAGCTTCAGCGCCTTGAAGTTGATCTCGCGGTAGGCGCGCAGGGCGGAGTCGAGGTTCGCGCGCGACTTGGCGAAGGCGGGCGGATCGAGGACGATCCAATCGAACTGGCGGCGCGCGGAGACAAGCCCGCTGAGATAGTCGAAGGAATTGGCCTCGCGCCACTGGATGTTTTCAATGGCGTTGAGGCGCGCGTTTTCGGCGGCCAGCTCCAAGGCGGCAGCGGAAGTATCCACGGCCTCGATGGATTCGCAGCACCGGGCGGCGTGCAGGGCGAAGCCGCCGGTGCAGGTGAACAGATCCAGCCCGCGGCCGCGGGCCCAGCGTGCGGCGGCGAGGTAATTTTCGCGCTGATCGAGAAACACGCCGGTCTTCTGCCCGTGCAGCGGATCGACCAGCAGCCGCAGCCCGTTCATGCGGATCTCGACGCGCGCGGGCGGCTCGCCGTGGAGCGGCTGGGGCTCCGGGGGGAGCTGTTCGAGACGGCGCACGGGCACGTCGTTGCGGGCCAGGATGGAAGCAGGTTCGAGAAGTTCCCGCAGGCAACCGGCAATGAGCGGCGCGGCGCGGTCCATGCCCTGATCGAGAAACTGCACGGAGAGATGGCCGGCGTACTGATCCACGATCAGGGCCGGCAGCAGGTCGGCCTCGGCGTGGACAAGGCGGCACGCGTCTGAGTCCTGAACGGCGCGGCGGCGGAACTCAATGGCGGCACGGAGCCGCTCGAGGAAGAAGCCGCGGTCAATGGGGCGGTCTTCGCGGGCGAGCAGCCGCAGCCGGATCTGCGAAACGGAGCTGAAGTGCGCGACGCCGAGGAAGCGGCCGCGCTCATTGACCACGCGGACCGCCTCGCCCGGCTCGGCGCCGCGCGTATCGGCGACGTCGCTTGAATAGATCCACGGATGGCCCGAGGCCAGGCGGTTTTCGCCTTTGCGGGTGACGGTGACCTGTGTCAAGCAAGCCTTTCCAACCGGGCGATGCGCTCCGCCGTGGGCGGGTGCGTGGAAAACAGCCGCATCAGGCTCTGGCCGGAGAAGGGCTTGATGATGTACATGTGCGACATGGCCGGGTTGGCGTCGAGCGGGATGCGCTTGGACCACGATTCGAGCTTGCGCAACGCGTTGGCCAGGCCGCGGCCGGTGCCGACGGCGCGGGCGGCTTCGGCATCGGCGGCGTATTCGCGCGTGCGCGAGATGGCCATCTGGATGAGCAGCGCGGCGATGGGCGCCAGCAGCAGCAGGGCGAGGCTGGCCAGCGGGCTGGGCGCGTCGTCGTCGCTGCTGCGGCCGCCGCCGAAGAAGACGAACATCCGGGCGGCGAAAGTAATGGCCGCGGCGATGGTGGCGGCGATGGAGCTGATCAGGATGTCACGGTTGCGGACGTGAGCCAGCTCATGGGCGATCACGCCCTCCAGCTCGTCGTCGTTCATCAGCTCGAGCAATCCGGCGGTCACCGCCACGGACGAGTGCCGCGGATTGCGGCCGGTGGCGAAGGCGTTGGGGGAGCGCTCCGGAATCACCCACAGCTTGGGTTCGGGAATGCCCATCCGCTGACAGAGGCGCTGGACGATGGGAGCCAGCCGGTAGTAGATCTCCGGGTTCTCGGTGTGGCTGACCCGTACGGCGCCGCTCGTCATCAGCGCGATCTTTTCGGAGAAAAAGTAGCTGAAGAAATTCATCGCCACGGCAAACAGCAGCGCCATCTGGAGCCCCGAGGCGCCGCCGAGCGCCTGGCCGATGGCGAGCAGAACGCCGCTCAGAAGTCCGAGCAGAAGGACGGTCTTGATTCCGTTCATCGTTGTTTCCTACACCCCATTTTCTCAGATGCAGGAGGAGCCGCGGGGGTTCCACGGGCGCCCGGTTGTGATACCGTGAGAGTTTCAACATTTGAACGGCCTGCGACGGGAGGTAACAAGCAGCAATGGAAGCATTGGGCATGGTCGAAACGAAGGGGCTGATCGGCGCGATCGAAGCCGCCGACGCCATGGTGAAGACGGCCAATGTGGTGCTCACGGGCAAGGAATACGTGGGCGCGGCGTACGTGGTGGTGACCGTGCGCGGCGACGTGGGGGCGGTGAAAGCGGCCACCGACGCCGGTGCGGCGGCGGCGCGGCGCGTGGGCGAGCTGATCGCCGTGCACGTGATCCCAAACCCGCATGAAGAGACCGAGAAGGTGATCCCCTCCAACAGCGCGAAGAAGTGACCGGCGGGGCTGAAGGCGGAGACGCACGATGCCGCACGAGCCAGACGCACTGTCTCTGGAAGAAGTCCGCGCGAAGGTCGAGCAGGCGCACGCGGCGTGGCTCGCTTACGCGCAGTTTTCGCAGGAGCGCATCGACGCGGTCGTGGAAGCAGTGGCGGCGGCGGGGCGCGCCGAGGCGCGGCGGCTGGCCCAGATGGCGGTCGACGAGACCGGCATGGGCAACGTCGAGGACAAGACGGCCAAGAACCTCCTGTGCACGGACCTGCTGCCGCGCTCGATGCGCGGTCTGCGCACGGTGGGCGTGTTGCGCGAGATTCCCGAACAGCGCATCACCGAGATCGGCACGCCGGCAGGCGTCGTGGCGGCGCTGTGCCCGACGACGAACCCCACCTCCACCGCCTTCTTCAAGATCCTGATCTGCCTGAAGGCGGGCAACGCGGTGGTGCTGAGCCCGCATCCTTCGGCGAAGGCATGCACGGCGGCGGCGGCGGGCATCGCCATGGAAGCCGCCGAGAAAGCGGGCGCGCCGCGTGGGTTGATCCAGTGCCTGGAGCAGCCGTCGCTCGAGTCCACGCAGGCGCTGATGAAGCACCCGAAGACCGCCCTGATTCTCGCCACCGGCGGCTCGGGCATGGTACGCGCGGCGTATTCGTCCGGCAAGCCCGCTTACGGAGTGGGGCCGGGCAACGTGCCCGTGCTGATCGACGCCTCCGCCGATCTCCCGGCGGCTGTGCGGCTTGTGGTGGAGGGCAAGAAGTTCGACTACGGCACCGTGTGCTCGAGCGAGCAGACGGTGGTGGCCGAGAGGCGCCTGCGCGACACGGTGCTGGCCGGGCTGAAGCGCAACGGCGCGTACCTGATGAATGACAGCGAACGGGCGGCGGTGGAGAAGACCCTGTTCGCCGGCGGCGTGCGCGTGCGCGGGGAATGCGTGGGGAAATCACCGCAGAAAATCGCCGAAATGGCCGGTTTTTCTGTACCCGCGGAGACGTCGATTCTGGCGGGAGAAATTGCCGGAATCGGCAAAGAATTCCCTCTTTCCGCCGAGAAACTGTCCCCCGTGCTGGCGCTGTATTGGGTGGAAGATTTCGAATCCGGGGTGAAAGCCTGCGAGGCCATCCTGCGGTTCGGCGGCATCGGCCATACGGCGGTGATCCACGCGCGGGACGGCGCCCGGGTGAGCGAGTTCGCCCGGCGCGTGCCAGCTTACCGCGTGCTGGTGAACACCTCGTCGCCGCAGGGCTCGGTGGGCATCACCACGAATCTTCAGCCCTCCATGACGCTCGGCTGCGGGGCCATCGGCGGCAACGTGACCTCCGACAACGTGGGGCCGCGACATCTGATCAACGTGAAGCGGGTGGCCTGGGCCGTGCGGACCGCCGAAGAGGCGATGGGACGCCAGGACAGCGGCCTGAGCGCGGCCGACCGCGCCGCACTGGTGGCCGCAGTCGAGAGAATTCTGGCCGAGAGAGGCTTTGCCGTGCGCACGGGCGCGGCGCAGGCGGCCGTGGCGGCCGCGCTGCCTGGCGGCGCGCCTGCCACCGCCGCAGGCAATGAGATTCCGGCCGCCGCGGTGGCGGGGGCCGTGGACCGATACCTGGCCCGCACGGGCGCGGCGCCGGCCTGCGCCTGTTCCGGCCCGAAGCCGCAGCCGCCGCCGGAGAGCGGAGACTCCGCGCCTGATGAGCCGGCCGGTCCGCCCGCCCCGAAGATCGAGATCGTGGATTTCGTCTGCGAGGCGGACGTGCGCGAAGCAATCGCGAAGAAAAAGAAGATTTTCATCGGGAAAAAGACGATTGTTACGCCGGCGGCCCGGGATGCGGCCGCGGTGGACGAAATTTTGGTGATGGCAGAGCGCTGAACGCCGAAGTCAACGGAAAAGAGCAATTGCATGGAGCAGAATCTGGAAAGGCTTTCTGCGGAAATTGAGAAGCATCTGCACGCGGAGCCGTTTATCGTCTACCATTGCATGAGCCGGATCGATCACGGGCTGCAGATCGTGTTCTGGGACCACCGGCGGCAGCCGGACGTGCACCGGTTCCTCGAGTGCGCGCAGCAGGTCGGGGTGCGCATGGTGCATCTGCACCAGCGGCGGTTCGACTCCGAGCAGCGGGACATGGCGCTGGAACTTCTGGAAGAAGCCGACTTCACGCGCGAGGAGCGGCGGGACCTGGAGCGGCGCATCCAGGCGATGTCGAGGTATGAAGGGCAACTGTGCGCGGTAGAGATCAGCTTCGACTTCGAAGGGCGGATTTACATGTACGCAGTGGAGACGGAATGGTTCGCCGAGTGGGAGTCCATCCTCGACGAACTGGAGATGGCTGAACCGGAGGCGGGCGAGGAAGACGACAGTTACGGCGGGTTCTATTCCAACAACTGAGCGATGCCTTCCCGCGCGCGATGGATAGAGCCGCAGGTGGAGGAAAGCGGGGCGGCGCGCCTGGCGCGGCAGTGCGGGTTGGAGATGCCCGCGGCGCGGGTGTTGTGGGCGCGCGGATTCCGCGCTTCGGACGAAGTGGAACACTTCCTCCACCCGAAGCTGACGCATCTGGAAGACCCCTTCCGGATGCGCGGCATGGAGAGCGCCGCGGACCGGCTGCTGCGGGCGGCGCAGGCGGGCGAGCGCGTGCTGCTGTATGGCGACTACGACGTCGACGGGGTGGCGGGCGTCGTGATCCTGATGCACATGCTGGAAGTGCTCGGGCTGCGCGCCGATTATCGCGTGCCGGACCGCCTGAGGGAAGGCTACGGCATGCAGCCGGCAGTGGTGGAGCAGGCGGCGCGCGACGGCTACTCCCTGATCGTGAGCGTCGACACGGGCACGCGCGCCTTTGAAGCCGTGGAAGCGGCGCGCCGCGCCGGCGCCGACGTGATCGTGACAGACCACCACCTGCCGGAAGAGCGGCTCCCGGAAGCGCTCGCCGTGCTGAATCCCAACCAGCCCGGCTGCGATTACCCGAACAAGAACCTGTGCGGCGCGGGCGTGGCCTTCAAGCTGGCGCAGGCGCTGATGGAGCGCAGCGGCTGGACGCCGGAGCGGATCGTGCGGTTCACCGATTCATTCCTGATCATGGCGGCGGTGGCCACGGTGGCCGACGTCGTGCCGCTGACCGGCGAGAACCGCGTGATTGTGAAGCGCGGACTGGAGGGGATCGCCAGGACGAAAAACCCCGGGCTGCGGGCGCTGCTGGAGGTGAGCGGCTTTGCTCCGGGCGCCACGCTGACCTCGGCCGACCTGGGATTCCGTGTGGCGCCGCGGATCAACGCCGCCGGCCGCATGGACCATGCGCGCGACGTGATCGAGCTGTTCCTGACCCGCGACGAAGCGCGCGCCCGCGAGATCGCCCTGCGCCTGAATGAACTGAATGCCGAGCGTCAGCGCACCGGCGACGCGATCGTGCGCGAGATCCTGGACCGTTACGGAGAAGCCGGCCCGCCGCCGGACAAGGCCGGCCTCGTGTTTTATTCGCCCGACTGGCATCGCGGCGTGGTGGGGATCGTGGCCAACCGCGTGGCGGAGTTCTACCACCGGCCGGTGATCGTGCTCGGCAGGGACGACAAGACGGGCTTTGCGCAGGGTTCTGGAAGGTCGATTCCGGGGTTCCACCTCTTGTCGGCGCTCGAGCGGATGGCGGACGTGTTCGAGAAGTTCGGCGGGCACCGGCAGGCGGTGGGGGTGACGCTGGAGGAGAGCCGCGTGGAAGAGCTGGAGGAGCGGTTCAACGGGGTGGCGCGGGAGTGGCTGACGGAAGAGGATCTGGAGCCGGAGCTGCGGCCGGACGCCGAATTGCGGCTCGAGGAGCTGAACGACAAGGCGGCGGGCGAGGTGCTGGCGCTGGCGCCGTTCGGGCATGGCAACCGCCAGCCGGTGTTTCTGGTGCGGGGCGCGGAGGCGCGGCAGGCGGAGGGATTCGGCCGGAGCGGCGAGCATGTGCGCGCGCGGCTGTGGCAGGGCGGGCGGAGCCTGTTCGTGAAGGCGTGGCGCTGCTCGGCGCGGCTGGAGGAGCTGCGCGACGGAGCGCGGATCGACGCCGCCATCATGATCGAAGACGACGCCTGGAGCGCGCAGCGGGGCTTCGCGCCGTGGTCGGCGGCGATGCGGGATTTCCGGCCGGCCGGGCCCTGATCAGGCGGCGCAGACAGCCCTGATTGTCTTCACGGTGCCGCCCGGCCCCGCCCTCCATCGCCGGAGGGGATCTTCGCGAGAAATGCATAGACGGCCGCGCCGGTCAGAAGAACGGCCGCGGACGCCATCATGGCAAGAGAAAAACGGCCTGTCTTTTCTACCAGCAAGCCGGTAAGAGCGGGTGCAATGACACCGCCGAGATTAGCAAACGCGTTTTGCATTCCAGTCCAGCGGCCGGCCGCATGGCCGGCCAAAGTCTGGGTAAAGGCCCAGCAATTGCTGACGTAAATGCCGATGCCGGTGAACGCGGCGGCGAGAGAGACGGCGGAGATCCAGGGCGATGGGGCGACCGTGAAGGGCGTGGCCAGGCCTGTGACGAGCAGGCCTGCGATCAGGAACGCGCGGCGGAGCCGGGCGACGCTCGGAGAACGGGCCGCCAGGCGGTCGGAATACCAGCCCGAGACGAGCGTGGCCAGGGCGGTGAGAGCCAGGAGCATGCCGTTCCAGGCGCCCATGTCGAGCATCGTGAACCGCCGTTCGCGGACGAGTATCGTGGGCAGCCAGGTGAGCAGCAGATACCAGTTGTAGTTGTGGCAGAAGAGCCCGATGAAGGTGGCCCAGACGGTGCGGCTCGCAAGGAGTTCGCGCCAGCCGGGGCCGGTATCGATGGAGGCGGCCGGAGGCGGACCGGACGCCTCAAGCCGCGGCGGCGCGTACATGATCCAGAAAGGCAGCCACAGAAGCGCGCCGAATCCCGTGATGAGGAAGAAACTGCGCCAGCCGTATTCACTCATCAGCCAGGCCGCCAGATAAATGCCGGCGGCGGGGCCGATTTTCGTGCAGGCATCGAGAATGGAATTCGCTAAACCGCGCTGCTCTTCGCGAAAAGCGCGAATCATAATTTTTGAATAGGCGGGAAATGCCACGCTTTCCCCCGCGCCGAGCATCAGGCGGAAGAAGAACAGCAGGGCGAAACCGTGCGACAACCCGATGGCGCCGGTGGCCAGCGACCAGAGCAGAAATCCGGCGGCATACACGTGGACGACGCTGAAGCGGTCCACCAGCCAGCCGGCGAGGATCTGGCAAAGAGCGTAAGTCCAGAAGAAAGCCGAGAACAGCAGGCCGAGCCGGGAATCCGGCAGGTTGAGCTCCTTCGCGAGCAGAGGCGCGGCGGCGCTGAGGTTGCTGCGGTCGAGGTAATTGATGAGGACCGAGAACGACAGCAGGGCGAGCAGCGGCCAGGGCGAGGCGGCGCGGCGGGACATGGGCAGTGGCAGGCAGTATATCAGCGGATGGCGGGCGCGGGCAGCGAAGCGGGGTTCCGCAACAGCTCGCGCACGCCGGACTCGCCGCGTGTCTGATAGAGGTGTTCGACGGCGAGCCAGGCCCAGGCGTAGTAGAGGCGGATCTGATCGGGCTTCGATTCATCCCACATGGGGAGGCGGTCCAGTTTCTGCGCCTCCCGCAGCCGCTCCGGCGGCGGACGTTCACCGGACCACCGCATGGCCAGACCCTCGTGCAGCCAGCGCTCGCGGACGCCGCGGCGGGCGAGACAGGCGTGGACGAGCTCGTGGGCCAGCGTGGCGCGCAGATCTGAGGGTGACGTGCTTTCGGCAAGCGGCACGCGGATGCGCCCGTCGAACATGCCGGCGTTCCATTCTCCGGTTCCCGTAGCTGAGCGGTAGGCGCTGCGCGTCTGCACGATGACGGTGAGCGGCTCGGCCGAGGGGCACCCGAGCGCGGCGTCGATGCGGTCGAGTTCCGAGTCGAGCACGGAGAGCAGGGAGGACGCGGCGTGGGAGGACAGGGCGCGGCCGTCGTATCGGAGCACGAAGCGGGTCGAGGAGGCCCGTTCATGGCCGGAGTCGCTGGCGCGCTCGGCGCGGAGGCGGGCCAACAGGGTTTCCAGTTGCGGGTTGGGGCGCAAAGCCAGTGACCGCGCCCAGTAGTCTTCGGCCTTGCGCGTGTCGTCGGACTGGAAGGCGGCGAGGCCAGCCAGGGCGAGCACGTTCGGCTCGTCGGGCAGTTTGGGGAGCAGCTCGGACTCGATCTGGCGCAGAGCCTGGGCGGGACGCCCTGCCTCCAGGGCTTCCAGCACCGGGGCCACCAGGGGATGCGCGGGCGCCTCTTCGCGGATCTTGCGGATCTCCGCGCGGATCATCTGGGGCAGTTCTTTGTCGGAGGCGGCGATGCGCGCCTTTTCGTATTCTTCAAGCGTTGTGATGGCGGCCGCGAAGACGTAGCCCTGGCGGTCTCCGGCAGTGACGTGGAAACAGCGGCCATGATCTCCGCTGATCGAATAGCCGAGATTGACGGGTGTGCCGGCCTCCAGCCGTGCGACCACCTCCGAGGAGGGATCACAGGCCGCGTGGAGCGGCGCTCCGCCGGGGACAATGGCGGGGGGCGAGGCGAGGGCGATCCACAGGGCGAGCATGGCTACTTTCCTCCATCGGCGGAACGAAAAAAACGCTGTAGCGGCCAATCCCGCCATGATAGGCTGATGAAGCCATGACAGGAAGGAAGCTGGCTTGTTGGTGGGTTCTGGCAGCCGCTCTGGCATCGGCGCAGACGGCGCCGCGGACACTGACCCTGGAGGCGCTGCGGGACAAGATCCGCGGCGGATGGGCGGGGCAGATGATCGGGGTGAGCTACGGCGCGCCGACCGAGTTTCGCTGGCGCGAGGAGATCATCCCCGAGGACAGGCTGCCCGCGTGGAAACCGGAAATGGTTTCGAATGCGCTCAACCAGGACGACCTATACGTCGACATGACGCTGGCGAAGGTGCTCGACGACAAAGGGCTGGACGCTGCCACGGAAGATTTCGGGGCCATGTTCCGGGAATCGAAATACGCCCTCTGGCACGCCAACCTCGCCGCGCGGCGGGCGCTGCGCCGCGGCGTGCCCGCCCATCTGAGCGGGACGCCGCGTTATAACGTGCACGCCAACGATATCGATTTCCAGATCGAAGCGGATTTCATCGGGCTGATGACTCCGGGGCTGCCGCGGCTCGCGGCCGACATCGGGGTGCGGGCGGGGCGTGTGATGAATTACGGCGACGGAATTCTGGGCGGCGTGTTTGTCTCCTGCATGTATGCGGCGGCATTTTTCGAAAACGATCCGCGCCGCGTGGTGGAGGCGGGGCTGGCGTGCCTGCCGCAGAAGAGCCCGTATGCGAGGCTGATTGCCGATGTGTTGGCCTGGCACCGGCGATTTCCCGGGGATTGGACGAAAAACTGGGCGGAAATCGAGAAAAAATGGAACCGCCGCGAGCCGTGCCCGGCGGGGGCGTTGCGGCCCTTCAACATCGACGCCAAGATCAACGGCGCCTATATTGCGCTCGGCCTGCTGTACGGGGCGGGAGACATGGGGCGGACCATCCGCATCTCGACTCAGGCCGGGCAGGACTCCGACTGCAACCCTTCCAGCGCGGCGGGCATTCTGGGCGTGATGATGGGGTGGGAGAAAATTCCAGAGGAATGGAAAGGCGGAATTCCGGCGATCGCGGACAGGAAATTCGCCTATACGGACTTCAATTTCCACGAAATTGTCGAGAGCACATACCAGCGGGCGCTGAAGGCCGTGGCGCGCGAGGGAGGCAAAGTCACGGAGCAGGAGATCCGCGTTCCCGCGCAGAAGCCGCGGCCGGCGAACATCCCGCTGTGGGATGACTACGGCTCGCCGGTGGAGCGGATTCCCCATGCCGATGCGCGATGGCGGTTTGCCGGCCGCTGGGAGCTGGATGAGCAGTTGCGGTCCCGCGCAACGGACGAAAAGGGCGCCACGGCGGACATCGAGTTCGACGGGACGGGCTTCATCATCGTGGGGCCGTACCTGCCCGACGGCGGGCTGGTGGAAGTGTGGGTGGACGGCAAACGGGCGGACACCGTGGACGTGTGCTCGGACGAGAAGAGCGCCAAGGGCGACGAGAGCGTCTATCACCATTTCGGACTCGCAAATGGGCGCCACCGGATCCAGTTGAAGGTGCTCGGAGTGCCGTACAAGGATTCGACCGGAGCGCGGGTGGCGGTGCACGATCTGGTGGTGTTCCGGTAGGCGGCTCGAGCGTGGCTATTCGCTGAGGGCAGCCGCCAGAGCGCCTTCGGCCGTCGCCTCCAGAGGGCGGCGGGCGATGCGGACCTCGGAAACTGCTACAGGCAACTGCACCTGGGCGAGCGCCTTCTCGAACCGCTCCCGGAACCCTTCAGGCAGCACGCCCCCGCCGCTCAGCACCAGCGGCAGCGCGCGTCCGAAGCGCGGCAGCGACCGGCACCCCTGCAATGCCACGCGGAGTCCGCCGGCAAGAGTCTGGATCACGTCGTCGTAATACACGGCCAGCGCCTGCTGAAGCTTGTCGGGATAGTTGCCGTTGAAGTGGAACGACTGCTCTTTGACGAGCCTGGCGCGCGTGACCATCTCGCCGGCGACGGCGGCGGCGCTCGCGTCGATGAAATCCCCCGCTTTAGGGATGCTGAAGCAGAGGGCGGGCACGGACAGATACGTCAGCGCGGCGTTGCAGAGCCCGCCGCCGCAACTGATCCCGATGCCCGTGTAGTTGGATTCGAACAGTTCGCTGTAGACCACGGCGACGCCCTCATTGACGCCTGCCGAGTCCGGGTAGCCGAGATCCTCGAGGATCTGCCGCAGCGAAGCCTCGTGGAAGGTGAGCGAGCTTTCCCCGTTCAGCGGCGGCGAGGGGATGCTGAAGCGGACCCTGGCGCCGGCGGTGATCTCGGGCTCCAGCACGGACCGGAGAATGGCGCGGATCAGCGTCAGGCTCTCAGGCTCATCGGGGTTCAGCATGCCGCGCGTCATGGGGCGGCGCGCTTCCCTGCCCAGAAGATCCGCCAGCCGGGCGCATTCGTTTCCGATCACGAGGATCTCGCCGTCCTGGACAAGGTACGGAATGGACTCGCGGCGCAGGCTGGCTTCCGTGATGCCCGACCAGGGCAGCGCGAGGAAGGCGTTGAGTTCGGAGCGTGTCACCCGCTGCCCGCCGTCTTCGCGGATGGCCACGACACGGCTGGTGCCGACGTCCAGCCCGATAACAGTGCGCCCAGGCGGCGCCGAATCGAAAATCATTCCGACCTCCCGGCGGAGAGCGCCCGCCGCGCCTCCGCCTTCGCTTTTGCATCAGCCAGGATCTGCCGG
This sequence comes from uncultured Bryobacteraceae bacterium, assembly GCA_937920635.1. Taxonomy (GTDB): domain Bacteria; phylum Acidobacteriota; class Terriglobia; order Bryobacterales; family Bryobacteraceae; genus JANWVO01. Next base: position 20,252 of record CAKZUE010000016.1, on the reverse strand, counting down.
TACACCTTGCGCCGCGCCAGCCGGAATTGCTCGGCCGTTGTCCCGCTTGCCGCTGCGCTCTGGCGCAGGCGGTCCTGGCCGAGAAGCAATCCTTCCCAGAAGGCTCCTCCGGTCTGGTTCACAAGCGACGGGTCCCAGGTGAACCCGAACAGCCAGAGGCTCGGCAGCGGCGCCTGATAGTTGTCGGGAAGCCCGAGTTCCGCAAACGGAAAGCCGGTGGCCCAGTCGTAGTGGTAGCCAGCCTCGCCGTTGGAGGGGTTCACGCTGACCTGCGCGTGGGTGACGCAGTTCTCCGCCGGAATCGAATAGCGCGAGCGCAGCATCTCGGTCAGCAGCCGCAAGGCGTGGAGCTGTCCACGCGTGATTCGTTCCTCGCCGCCCGGCGAGCCGGCGCTTTGACCCTCCAGCGAAACGCCAAAGAAGCTGTCGTTCAGGTTGATGTACGTCCAGCGGTCATCGGCCCAAACGGAGTAGCCCGCATGGTTGGCGGCATCGGACTCGCGCACAATGCGCCACACGCGGCCGAAGCGGTCAATCACGTAGTGATAGGCGCGCTCGTTCTGAACATAGTGCAAGAGGTATTTGCCGAGCAGCCTGAGCCGCGTCGCCTGATCGGCGCGGAATTCGGCCGTCGCGCTTTCGGTGGAGTGGAAGACGATGCCCGCCGGCACACTGCGCTCCGCCATGGGGCCCTGCTCTTCCCGCCCGCGGGCGTAGATCTCATACAGGCGCGGTTCATTCGCCGTCTCGAACTCTCTTTCGATGCGCAGCCCGTTCGAATACAGTTCGTGGCCAGGCTGCTGCTCCACCATCCACACCTCAGATGGCGCCGGAGCTGATGCGTGCTTCCGCCCCAGGTCCAACAGGGGGCCTGAGGTGCGCTCCGCCGCCTTGTCTCTGACTGCGCCCAGCGGCGCCAGCACGATCAGCAGAACCGCGGCGGAAAATGCGAAACGAACCAAACGGGCGGCCCTCCGCCCTCTGCCTTGGGCCTCCTCCCCTTCCAGCGACCGCCGCAGCAGGCGCAGCCGCGCTACCGGATCCGGGATGCTCCGCGCGCGCCAGCCAAGAAAAGCGGCTGTCCACCGGCCAGGCTGCTCTGTGCGCGAGGGCATGACGGCTCCGGGCGGACCGCTTTGTGGCGGTGCTCGCCCCTTATCCATCGGCGGTTTCCCTGAGCTTCCTTAGCCCGGCAGGCGAATCTCGGATCCGGGGATCGGGGCAAGACCGCAGCATGGGCGCCTGCCATCGGCAGACGATGGCCCTCCGTTACAGGCGATGCGCCGATAGCCGGTCCTTCTCGCGCCTTCGGCGCTTCAGTCGCGGCACTGCAAAAGTTACGGCGGCGCGCTGGCATGGATTGCGGCCGGAATTCACATCCGTGTGTAATAATCGGCTGGGCCCGCCGTATGGCAGTGTGAGGCGCAGAACATGAGAATGTCAGCCAGCCCTGCCCGGCGGGAAGCGCCGCCACCCATGACACCGCCGGACGAGTTCACGGCGTTATACGAACGTTTCTCCCCGCTGGTCTACCGGACCGCGCTGCGGATCACCGGCCGACCGGAAGACGCCGAAGACGCGTTGCAGACGGTGTTCACGCGCGTGCTGCGGCAGGGCGCGCGGATCGACGAAGCGCAGGCGCCGGAAGGCTACTTCCGGCGCGCCGCCGCCAACGCCGCACTCGACATTCTGCGCGGGCGGGTCCACCGCGCCGAAGCGCAGCTCGATGAGAGCCTGCCGCACGCGGCCGTGGAGGGCTCGCCTTATCTGAAAGAACGCCTCCGCCGCGCGCTCGCCACGCTCGAGCCGCGGGACGCAGAGCTGTTCGCGCTCCGCTACATCGAGGGCGTCTCCAACACGGAGATCGCGGAAATGTACGGCCTGGAGCGCTCCACCATCGGGGTGCGGCTGCACCGCATCCGCCGCTGGCTCCAGGAGGAACTCGAGAGATGAACCGGGAGGCTGAGATGAACCACGAGGAAAGACTGGAAAGAGCGCTGGAGGCGATCCGGTCCGAGGCCGTGCCCGAGACCGAAGAGCAGGCGGCGCGGGAGCGGGTGTTTGAGAAGCTGATGAAGACGCCGGAGGCCGTGTGCGCGGGCTTCCGGCCGCTGCTGGAGCCGTATGCCGAAGGACGGCTGGCGAAAGAACGGCAATGGCTGTTGGAGGACCACCTCGGCCGCTGCGCCGCCTGCCGGCGCGCCTTCGCGGAACTGAAAGGAAAGCCGCACGTGGTGGCGATGCCGGCGCCTCAGGCCAGCCTGTGGCGGCGCGCCCGCCCGTGGGCGCTGGCGGCAGGGCTGGCGGCGGTGGCGCTGTTCGCCGGCCGCGACCGCATTGACCGCTGGATGGCGCCTTCCGGGCCGGTGGCGGTGATCGAGAAACTGCAAGGGCCGGTCCATGACGAACAGGGCCGCACACTGGCCGCCGGCGCGCCGGTGGCCGACAGCGTGCGCCTGCGCACGGGCGGCGGCGCGCGGCTGAAGCTGCGGCTGGCCGACGGGTCGCGGGTGGAGGTGAACGAGCGGAGCGAACTGGCGCTGCTGGGTGCATGGAGCGGAACCACGGTGCGGCTGGCGCGCGGCGATGTGCTGGTGGAGGCCGCGCCGCAGCGGCGCGGCGTGCTGCGGGTGCAGGCGCCTGACGCCGAAGCCCGCGTCCATGGCACGGTGTTCGCCGTGCGCACGGGGCTGGCCGGCAGCCTCGTTTCGGTGGTCGAGGGGTCGGTGGAAGTGCGCAACGCCGCCGGGCGGCGCATGCTGAAGCCCGGCGAGCTGGCCGCCACAAATCCGGCTCTGGAAAGTGCGGACGTGCGGGAGACGGTGGCCTGGAGCGCGGATGCGGAGAAGTATTTCGCGCTGCTGGCGGAGTTCGCGTCGATCGAAAAGCAGCTCACGTCGCTGGCCTCGGCGCCGCCGCGCACGACGCCGACGGTGCTGGCCGCGCTGCCGCGCAACGTGATGGTCTACGTGGCGGCGCCGAATCTGGGCCGGGCGATGGAAGAGGCGATGGATCTGATGAGCGGGCGCGCGGCACAGAGCGCGGTGTTCGCCGAATGGTGGAACTCGGCCTCCACGAAGCAACTGCGCGAGGCGCTGGGCGATCTGTCGCGCATCTCGCCGATGCTTGGCGAAGAAGCCGTGTTCGTCGTCGCTGCCGGCGCCGCTCAGCCCGTGCCGGCCGTGCTCGCGCCGGTGAAGGCGGGCATGGAGAAAGACCTGGACGCGATGCTTGCGGAGATCCGCGCGCAGCGTGCAGCGCCGTTCGTGTGGAAGATTGCCGGCGGACGGCTGACGGTGGCGGCTGCGCAGGCGCAACTGGACTGGGTGCTGAGCACGGCGGGCGAGGGCGCCTCCTCGGAGTTTGCGCAGGAGATCGCGCGCCACTATCAGCGCGGCGCGGGCTGGATGGCCGCGTTTGCGCCCGCCGCGGGCATGAATCCGGAAAAGCCGCACGTGCTGCTGCCGCGCACGGTGTTCTTCGAACAGCGCCGCACGCCCGCCGGGGACGAGAACGAGTTGACGCTGGGCTATGCAGGCGGCTCGGGGCCGGCCTCGTGGCTGGCGGCCTCGGGCAGCTCGGCCGCTGTGGAGTACTTCTCCGGACAGGCGCATGTGGTGTTCGCCGCCTCCTCGCGCGAGCCGCGGCAGATTTATGACGAACTGCTGGCGCAGGTAGTGAAACTCCGGCCCGAGGCGGCAGAGAAGATCGCCGAGTTGGAGGCCAAACTGGGCCTGCGGCTGCGCGAAGACGTCGCCTCCGCGCTTGGCACAGACTTCGCTTTCGGCATCGAACAGCCGACGCTGCCAATGCCGGGCTGGCTGGCGGTGGTCGAGGCGGTGCGTCCGGCCACGCTGGATGCGTCCATCGTGAAGGTGGCGGACGCCGTCAATGCTGAAATCCCCGCGGATCAGGCCTCCAGGCGGCTGACGCTGACGCAGGAGACCGCGAACGGTAGGGCGTGGAAGACGCTGCGCAGCGGCGCCACACCCAACGCCATCACGTGGACGTACCACGGCGGGTTCCTGGTGGCCGGACCGGACCGCTCCACCGTGGAGCGCGCCATCGCCACGCGCGAATCGGGGCTCACGCTGGCGCAGAACGCGGCCTTCCGCAGCCTGCTGCCTGCCTCGACAGGCGTGCATCCGGCGGGCTTGCTGTGGATCCAGGTGGGCGAGTCGATCCGGCAGCTTGCCGCATCGATCGACAACCCTGCCGTGAAGACGCTGCTCGAGAACCGCGGCCCCGCGCTGGTGGCATTTTCCGGCGACGGGGAACGAATCCGCGCCGCAAGCCGTTATTCCTTTGCGAGCCTGCTGCTGGACGCGATGCTGGCTTCCGGGGCACAATCAGTTTCGGGACCGCAGGCGAAGCAGGCGCGGAAGGAAGTGAATGCCACAGCCCGTCGTTGAACTCGATGACCTGCACGTAACGCTGGGGCGGCGGGAGATCCTCCACGGGATCTCCTGCCGCCTCGGCGTCTCTGGCAGCGGGCGCGCCATCGGGCTTCTCGGCCCGAACGGCGCGGGCAAGTCCACGTTGATCCGCACGCTGCTCGGGTTCCACACGCCCTCCCGAGGGCGCGCGCGCGTGCTGGGCTTCGACTGCCACAAGAACCGGCGGCGGGTGCTCGAGCGGATCGGCTACATGCCGGAGACGGACTCGTTCGTGGCTTCGATGACGGGCGTCGAGTTCCTCCGCGTGATGGGGTCCCTCAGCGGTCTGCCGGCGGAGATCGCGCTGGAGAAGGCCCACGAGACGCTGTTCCATGTCGGCTTGGGCGAGGCGCGCTACCGGACGCTGGGGACGTATTCGCTGGGGATGCGGCAACTGGCGCGGCTGGCGCAGGCGATCGTGCACGGGCCGGAACTGGTGATCCTGGACGAGCCCACCAACGGGCTGGATCCGGCGGCGCGGCGGCGCATGCTGGAGCTGATCCGGCAGATGAAGAGCGAGCACGGGATGAGCGTGATCGTCTGCTCGCACCTGCTGGCGGACGTGGAGCAGGTGTGCGACGAGGTGATGATCCTGCGGGACGGGCTCATGATTCACCACGCGGATCTCGAGGCCGAGCGGCGGGAGAACCGGCGGTTTGTGGAACTGGAAGTGGAGGGCGACAGCACAGGCTTCGCCGCGGCGCTGGACGAGCTGGGCGCGGCGTGCGTCCGGGAGCCGGGCGGGCGGTTCCGCATCGTGTTGCCGCTGGACTTCGAGCTGAGGCAACTCTGGAAGCTGGCCGCCGAACACGGCTTGAGCGTGCGGCGGCTGACGCAACGGCGGGACACGCTGGAGGAGATCTTCATGAAAGCGATGGGCCTGCTGCGGCAGACGCCGGGCGAGGCCGCTTCGAATCGCGAAGAGATGGCGCCTGAGCAGCGGTAGCGGCGTCAGAACGAGTATTTCAGGGCGAGCTGAATGATGCGCGCCGGGCGCGACGCCTGGATGACGCCGAACGTGGCCGGCTGGCCGATGTTGGTTCCCGGATCGCGGAAATTCGTGCGGTTCACGGCGTTGAAGAACTCGCCGCGGAACTCGGCGAATTGCGATTCGCTCAGGCGGAAGCGCTTGAGCAGGGAGAGGTCCGTCTGAACAAGGCCGGGCCCGATGACCGTGTTGCGGCCCGCAGAGCCGGAGCGCTGGCCTCCGGGCACGGCGCTGAGGCGCTGAAATGCGGCGCGGCTGAACCACTCCTGAGGCGTCTTCGGCCCATTGTTCGGATTGGCGATCTGGTCGGGCCGATCGGCGTTGAGGCCGCGGAGGCTGAGATCGACGGGCTCATTGACGGTCAAAGGCCCGCCGCTCTGGGCCGAGATCAGACCCGCCAGCTTCCAGCCGCCGAGGATTCTGCCCGCCAGATGCCGCGAGCCTCGCAGGAAGGGCAGATCGTAGCCGAAGCTGGACACGAAGCGGTGGCGCACGTCGAACGCAGCCAGGCCGCGCACATCGCGAAGGCTGAAGGCGTCCTGCGGCCGGTTCTCGCCGCTGAAGTTCAGCGACGACTGGAAGTCGATCGCCTTCGACCAGGTGTAAGACGCGGTGAACAGCAGCCCGCGGGAGTAGCGCTTCTCGGCGCGGAGCTGGAGCGCGTGATAATGGGAATTGAAGCGGCTGAAGGTGGGGCGGACGAGGTTGTAATCGCGGTAGAGGCGGCGCTGCTGCGTGTTCTGGAGCGTGGCGCCGGGGCCGGGCACGGCGGGATTCACTTCCAGATATCCGGCCAGTTTCCGCCCAAAAGTCCCGACATAACCGGCTTCCAGCAGCAGATCAGCGCCCGCCTGCCGCTGGATCGAAAAGGACGTATTCTGGGCGTAAGGCGTGCGGAAATCAGGCGAAAATCCGATGACAAGGCAGGGGCACGGGAATTCCCGGGAAGGATCGGTTTGCGGGTTGGTGGCGAAGGCTTGATACGGATTGGCGAATGAGGGAGGGACATCGACCTGAATGAAGCGGTTAAAGGGCGGAACGTTGATGTTCTGGAAAGCGGCGACGCCGGGGACGGCGTCAAAAGCGATCCCGTAGCCGGCGCGCAGGCTGGTGCGGCCGTCGCCGTTGACGTCCCAGGCGAGACCGATGCGGGGCGCAAAATTGTTGCGGTCCGTCTGGATGGTGGCGCGGGGCACGCCGTCGTCGCCGGGGAACAGCAGGCCGCCGGGCGCGTTGGGCCGCACGCGGGACTGACGTCCGGGCTGGAAGGACGCCATGCGGTCCTGTTTGTCGTAATACGGGAGCGGGATCTCGTAGCGCAGGCCGAGATTCAGGGTGAGGCGGCGGTTGACTTTCCAGTCATCCTGAAAATAAAAACCGCCCTGCTGACCGATGAAATGTTTGGCCGGCTGGCCGCCGCCCTGACGGAACTGAGCCGGCAAACCGAGCAGAAAGTCCGATAATGCGTTGCCGGACCGGGCGCCAGTGATGGAGAAATCGCCATTGGGCCGGTTTGGGAAAATCAGGTAAATCTGCTGATACCGCCAGTCGCCGCCCATTTTGAAGGCGTGGCGGCCGCGCAGCCAGGTCAGATTGTCCTGCGCCTGATACGTGTTGCGCGCCAGCCGGGTCCAGCTCTGGGCAACGTCGCCGATGGAGAACAGGCCGGAAATGGAGACGATAGGCAATCCGAGGGCGCTGGGCTCGGTGGGCGTGTAACGCCAGCCGTAGTCGGCCGGGTTGGCGCCGCTCCAGGTGGCGGGGCGGCTGAAGAAACGCAGGAAGCTGAGCGAGAACTCGTTCAGCCGCGACGGCGACAGTGTGGCGGTGTGGGACAGAACGGCGTTGTGAATGGTGTCAGAGGAGTTGGATCCGGCGGGCGAGAACGTGCCTGCGCCGAGCGGATTGCGGCTTTCACTCCGCTGCTGGGAGTAGCGGGCGAAAAGGAGCTGGCGGCTGGAGATGCTCTGGTCGAGCCGCCCCCCGCCCTGATCGCTGTCGGTGGCGACGCTGGGCGAGCGGACGAAACGGTTGCCGGGTGAATTCGGCAGGGGAACGAAATCGCTCAGCAGCCTTGTGGAGATAGGCGACAGGCGGCTGGGGGGAATCACGCCTCCCGGGAAGGGCTGATTGCCCGCTTCGGGGTCGCGGGGCGCCGGCGAGAGTCCGGCCAGATTGCCGGAGCGCTGGTCCGCGGTGGGGACGACGACATTTTGCGTGGTGCCGGTGCGGGCGCGCAGCCCTTCATAGTACGCGAAGAAGAAGGTCCGGTCGCGAACGATTCGGCCGCCGGCAGTGGCGCCGAACTGGTTCTGCCGCAGAGGCGGGCGCTGGCGGGCGAAAAAGTCGCGGGCGTCGAGCGCGTCGTTGCGCAGGAAGTTCCAGAGCGTGCCATGGTAGTCGTTGGTTCCGCTGCGCGTGACGGCGTTCACCGTGCTGCCGGCGCTCGTACCGTATTCGGCCGAGAACGTGCCTGTGATGATCTTGAACTGGTCGAGCGCGTCCGGGGGCGGAGTCACAACGTAGCCGTTGAAGTTGGGATCAACGTTGTTGACGCCGTCGAGCAGGAAGCTGTTGGACTGCGTGCGGAGTCCGTTGACGCTGAACCCGTTGCGCGCCGCCTGGATGCCCTGGAGCTCATAGCGCGACGGGGTCTGCACGGCGCCAGGAACGAGCGTGCCGAGCTGGATGAAATTGCGGCCGTTGAGCGGGAGGTCTTCGATCTGGCGCCGCGCGACGGTAGCGCCGCCGGTGGACGTCAGCGTGTTGACCTGCAGCGCATCGGCGGTGACCGTGACCGTCTCCGATGTGGCCGCAATGGCCAGTTGAAAGTCGACGCGCGAGGGCTGGTTGACGGAGACGGTGACCCCTTCCTGCGCGCGCGGGCTGAAGCCTTCCTTGGCCACTTCCACGCGATAGCGCCCGGGCGGCATCAGGGGCAGAAGATAGGAGCCTGTTTCTCCGGTGGCGGCGGAACGATCCAGACCGGTGTCCAGATTCCGAGCCGTGATGGAGGCGCCTGTCACAGGCAATCCGGAAGGGTCGGTGACACGTCCTGTAATCTGTCCAGTCCGCTCCTGGGCGAACAGCGCCACGCAGAAGAGCGACGAGACCAGTGCTTTTCTTCTGAAGTGAGTCAGCATTCCTTACCAGTGTCCGACGGCCGCATGACAGAACCCTTACAGCGGTTCAACAATCCAGTGAAGGAACGGAGCGGCGCGTCAGGCACGTTGACCGCACAGGGGCGGCTGCCCTCGTCTTTCCATGCAAGCCGGTGCACGCAACATCCGGGAACATCCGTGCTTCAATAGCGTACATACCATAGTCAGAAAGACTGCGGTTGCATGCGTTGAAAGCTTCGAAGCCGCACTTTGCGCCGGCGGCCGCAACGTGGAGGCCGAGGGCCGGAAAAGCTGCCGGATACAGGCGGCGCGGCGCGCCATGGACAGGCTGGTTGTTGATGGAAGAACCCGCAGGAAGGACGACAGGGCTGGAGATGAGGGAGCTTTTGATCCGCGCTTCTATTCGGGAGGCTGAGCCTGATGGCGGTCTATAAGCGCGGATATCAGAGGTACGAAGGTCCGCGAGCGCCGCACGCCGAGCGCCTGCTGGTGCTGCCGCGCGAGGCGTGGCGGCGGCTGACGGCGCAACGCATCGTAACGGCGCTGCTGGCGCTGAGCTGCATTTGGCCGCTGCTGTGCGCTCTGTTCATCTATATAGCGAACCATGCGGAACTGTGGGCCGGTCTCGACAGGGGCTTCAGCCGGCTGCTGGCTATCGACGAGACCTTCATCCTGACCTTCATGAAGGTGCAGTCGGTGTTTTCCGTGCTGCTGGCGGCGCTCGCCGGACCGGGGCTGATTTCACCCGATCTCGGCAATCAGGGGCTGGCGTTGTACTTCAGCCGGCCGATTTCGCGGCTCGAATATGTGCTGGCGAAGATGGCGGCGCTGGTCTGGCTGTTGAGCCTGGTGACGTGGCTTCCGGGCCTTGTGCTGTTCGTGATGCAGGCTTCGATGGCGGAGGCGGGCTGGGCGCTGGCCCACTGGCGGCTGGGGGCGGGGCTGGTGCTGGGCTTCTGGCTGTGGGTGGCGCTGGTGGCGCTGGTGGCGCTGGCGAGTTCGGCATGGGTGCGGTGGCGGCTGATCGCGGGCGCGGTGGTGCTGGGCTTTTTCTTTGTGTTGCCGGGGATCGGCGTGCTGGTGAATGCGATTTTCCGCGTGGCCTGGGGCAGCCTGATCAATCCGCTCCAGGCGGCTTACGGCGTCTGGTGCGCACTGCTGGGGGCGGAGATGCCGGCGGGACTGAGCCTGTTGACCGGGCTTGTGTCGCTGGCGCTGATGGGGACTCTTCTTTCGCTCGCGCTGGAGCGCAAGCTGCGTCCGGTGGAGGTGGTGCGGTGAGCGCGCAGGAAATCGTCTTCGAGAACGTGTCGAAGTTCTACGGCGACGTGCTGGGCGTCAACCGGATCGAACTGCGCATTCCGCCGGGGCTCACATCGATCGTGGGCCCGAACGGCGCGGGCAAGTCGACGTTGATGAACCTGATGTGCGGGCTCATTCATCCGGACCGGGGCGAGATCCGGGTGCTGGGCATTTCTCCGCGCGACCCCGAACGGCTGATGCGCATGACGGGCTATGCGACGCAATTCGACGCGGCGCCACGCTGGGCGACGGGCTTCGATTTCGTCGTGTCGTCGCTGCTGCTGTTCGGCTACTCGTCTTCTTTGGCCGAGCGGCTGGCGTGGGCGGCGCTGGAGCAGGCGGGATTGACGGACGCGGCGCGGCGCAAGGTGAACTCCTATTCCAAGGGGATGAGGCAGCGCGTGCGGCTGGCGCAGGCGCTGGCGCACGACCCGCAGGTGCTGGTGCTGGACGAGCCGCTGAACGGGCTGGATCCGGTGGTGCGCGCGGAAACCATCGCGCTGTTCCGGCAGCTCGCCGCATCCGGTCGGCACGTGATCCTCTCCAGCCACGTGCTTCAGGAGGTGGATGTGATCAGCGACCGCGTGGTGCTGATGGCCAACGGCATGATCGTCGCCGAGGGCGACATCCGCGGCGTGCGCGAGGAGATCCACGAGCACCCCAGCCAGTTCCTGATCCGCTGCCGGCAGCCGGCGCGGCTGGCGGCGCTGCTGTTTGAACGCGCCCCAGTGGCGGAGGCGCGCGTCATCGAGGAGGACGGCGCGCTGCTGGTGCTGACGCGGGACCGCAACGTGTTCACGCGGACGCTGACGGCGCTGGCGGCGTCCGGGCTGGACATTGAAAGTGTCGTGCCCGCCGACGAGAACGTCCACGCGCTGTACGAGTATCTGGTGGGAGGTTCGGCATGACGGCAAGGTTCCGCCTGCGCCAGGCGCTGGTGATCGCCCGGCTGGAGATGAAGCGCGTGTTCCTGGCGCGCCGCAGCCTGTGGATCTACGCGCTGGCGATGCTGCCCGCGGTGCTGTTTCTGGGCCATGCCATCCAATTGCGGTACGAACTGCGCGAGGCGCGCCAGGGGGGCGTGGTCGCGCCGGCCGTGATCGAGACAGTCGAGACGGGCATGAGCGAGCAGCAGGTGCTGGACGTGGCGGGCAAGCCGGGGCAGGACCGCGAACGCACCATCCGCCGGTCAAGCCGGCGGGAGGAACAGGGCAAGGAGATCTTCGAGACGCGCGAAGTCCGCACGCGGCGCATGATCTATTTCGACGGAAGCCGACGGGCTTATCTCTGGTTCGAGGACGGAAGACTGCAGTCGAAAGATGTCCGCACGCTGCTGAATTTCGCAGAAGATCAGGAAGTCTATGCAGGTGTTTTCCAGTACTTTTATCTCCGTCTGGCGATCTTTTTCGGCTGCCTGGGGATCTTTCTCAATCTGTTCCGCGGCGAAATGATGGACAAGACGCTGCATTTCTGGCTGCTGGCGCCGGCGCGGCGGGAGGTGCTGCTGGCGGGGAAATTCCTGGCCGGCTGGACGGCGGCATCGGTGGTGTTCAGCGCGGGAGCGCTGGTGGCGTTCGCCGCGATGCTGTGGCCGCACATCGGGGCGGGCGCGGAAGCCTACTGGCAGGGCGCCGGCGCAGGGCACGCGGCGCGGTATGCGCTGGCGGCGGTGATGGGCTGCGCGGGTTACGGCAGCCTGTTCCTGGCGGCGAGCCTGTGGATCCGCAACCCGATCGTGCCGGCGGCGGTGCTGCTGCTGTGGGAGGCGTCCAGCGGATTTCTGCCGGAGCTGCTGCAAAAATTCAGCGTGCTGTACTATCTGCAATCGATGTGCCCGGTCCCCGCGCCGCTGGAGCAGGACGTGCCGGCGCTGTTGCGGCTGATCCTGGCGCCCGCCGCTCCGCTGTCACCCACGCTTGCGCTGCTTGGGCTGTGCGCGTTCTCGGCGCTTGTGCTGTGGGGCGCCGCCGCCGGCGTGCGGCGGATCGAAATCAACTACAGCACGGACTGAACCGGACGGTCAGCTCTGCAACTCCCTCACCACTTCCAGAGCCGCCTTGCGGGCGGCTTCCACTTCGCCGGGCGGGAAGCTGATGGCGCCGACGCGCGGATGTCCGCCGCCTCCATAGCGCTCGCAGAGGGTGGCCAGGTTGTGGCGGACGGGCTCTTTGGCCCAGGGGTTCGAGCCAACGCTCACTTTGGTGCGGAAGCTCGCCGTGCTCACCGAGACCGTGTACGTGCCGTCGGGGAACAGATAATACGGAATAAACTTGTTGTAGCCCTCCAGATCGTGGGCGGTGACGTCGAAAAAGATCACGCCTTTTTCGCACCGGCCTTCCTGCCGGATGACGTCGATGGAGCGGAGGTGCCGCTCGTAAAGCGGCTGGAACTTCTCCTGCACCAGCGGATCGCGGAGGATCTCCGCGAGCGGCTTCTCCTGCATGAGCCGGATGATGTGCTGCACGACGTCAGAACCCTTGACAGCTTCGATGACGAGGGTGAGCTTCATGGCGGGCTCGCGCATGGTCACGGCGGCTTCGGCGCTTTCATAATCGGCGCCGTCGACGATGCCCGCCCAGTAGACCAGGTCAGCCAGTTGCGGCGCTTCGTAACCGTACACGGTGCGCGCTATGTGGGCGATCCATTCCGTGCAGGAACGGTACGTGGGATCGAAGTAAAAACGGCGGGAGTCCTTCTTGCGCTCGTAGTCGAGCTGGTCTTCGTGCGAAAGGAAGGCGCTCTGGTGATGGTCGAACCACCAGGTGAGCCGGTCGCTCGGCGAATACTTGAAGTCCACGATTGCGTTCTCGTCGCCGTTGAAGTCGGCGTCGTCGAACAGTTGCGCAGCCTTGTGCGCCATGCCCGTATAGGCATACTCGGCGCCATTGTAGAAGCGGTCGCGCGTGAAGCGGCTGAAAAAGGCAGCCGACGCCGCCCCGTCAAAACAATGGTCGTGATACAAAACGCAGACTTTCATGACAAGGCCCTGATCCGCCCCAACGGGCGGTTGACCACCCGCGGCGAGGGAAACTTACCAGATTGCCTGATCCGGGCAAGCAGATGCAACTCCGTCCGGAGGACAGAGGGGTTAAGGCGAGACGCGGGCGAACACGTAAGGGCCTTCGGGGATCACGGCCACCGGCGCCTGCGCCGCCACCTCAGCGGCGAGAGCATCGAGCGCTTCCGCAGCCGTGGAGAAACTCCGGCCCCACAATTTCTGGTGATATTCCGCTGGAAGCCCGGGGGTGTAAAACCAAAGGCGGTGGGATAGGGCGGCGAGAGCGAGCTTCTCCAGTTGCCATTGGTCGATGGTGACGGGCCGGTCTGCAATTTCTTTGAGAAATGTTTCGGCTGAAGAGGACTCCATTAGCAAGCGGGAAAACTCGCCGGCTCCGGCGCCTTCGGCGCAGGCGGCCAGAACGAGAATGATTCCGCCGGGACGAACGATATGGGTAGCTGCCGTCACGCCCTTCACGGCCTGATAAAAGGTGAGGTCGAGAGGATACCCGGCCGAAGTGGTCACCGCGGCATCCACTGGCGCCGGAAGCCAGGCCGTCGTCTTCTCGCGCACGAAGGCGACTCCCGCCGCGTGGGCTTCCCGCGGCGAACCGGCGAAAACGGCTGTGACTTTCCTCTGTTCGCCGAGGACGACATCGACGATGAAGTCATGGCCCGCCATCTGAGAGATCTCGAGCAGTTCTTCATGGAGTGGATTCTCTTCGATCGAGCCTTCTACGGCGCGCCGGTCGCGCATGAACCTGGGGCTGTGGAGGGAGCGGATCGTCTCCTGGTCCGCCAAGCCGGGCGCGATCAGCTTGCGGGCGCCGCTGAAGCCGGCCATCAAGTGCTGCTCGATGAAGCCTAGGGTGATGTGGAGATCGGCCTCGACGTAGCGCCGGTCGATCCACACGGGCGTGCCGTGGCGCGCCTGGCCCAAATTGACGTGATCCTCCCGCTGCCGTGCATTGTGATTCACCAAAGGATAGGCGGAGGCAATATCGGGGCCAAGGATCTCGTCGAGTTCAGCGGGCGTGGCGGGACGGTGCAGGCCGGTGGCGATCAGAATGCGGGTACGTTCGCGCGGGATGCCGGCGCGCTGGAGCCTTTCGAGGAGCGGAGGCAGCGTCAGGCGGTTGGGCGCGGGCCTCGTGATGTCGCAGACGGCGATGGCGGCGCTGCGCCGCCCGCGGGCAAGCTGCTCGAGCGGCGGACCGGCCACAGGATCTTCCAATGCGGCTTCGACCGCCGCCCGCTCGTCCTCCACCGGGGCCGCGTAACGCGGCTGGAGCACCTGCCACGCCGGCCCGGGCGGCAATTCAGCTTCCAGCCCCGTCTTCCCGAAGGCGAAATGCACGCGCATACTGGCACGCTAGCACAGCCCCGTCGAGCCGCGGCGGCAGCCGCTACACTGTGAGGGTGATTCCGAGCCGGACGGCGCAAGCCTGGATGCCCGTGGCCCTGGCGGCCGCAGCCGCCGTGCTCTGGTGGCTGCTGGCGGTCCGCTACGCCTACCACGGCCAGACGACGGCGCTGTTCATGATCGGCGAGCAGACTCCCATGCCGCAGTGGCTGGAAGCCAGCGAACCGCTCTACCGCTGGCGGGGCAGCGGCGGATACGACGGGCAGTATTTCCACCTGCTGGCGCACGCGCCGTTGGAATTCCCTTCTCTGGCGCCGCTGATGGACCGCCCGCGGATGCGGTGCCAGCGCATCCTGATCCCGTTGGCGGCATGGACCGTGGCCGGCGGGCGCCAGCAGTGGATCGATCCGGCGTACTTCTCCGTGATCCTGATGACGCTATGCGCGGGCGTATGGTGGACGGCGCGGCTGGCCCTGCATCACGGCGCCTCGCCCTGGTGGGGGCTGGCGTTTCTCGCTTTGCCGGCGTCGCTCGGAAGCATCGAACGGATGCTGGTGGACGGGCCACTCATGGCCGCCGTGGCGGGCTTCCTGCTGTTGTTCGAGACGGGACAGTGGCGGGCGGCGTGGGTGTTGGCGGCTCTGGCGCCGTTTGTGCGGGAGTCCGGACTGGTGCTGCCCGCAGCGGCAGCGCTGGTCTGGTGGAACCGCAGATCGTGGATGACTGCGGCGCTCTGGGCGGCTGCGGGCGTGCCGTTCCTGCTGTGGTTGTTGATGCTGCACGACCTGCCGGGCGGGGTGGAGTTCCGCTGGGCGGGGGCGTTCCATTCGCTGCGGCAATTGGCCTGGCAAAGCGAGCCTGTGGATCGCTATCCGCAATACCGGGCCTGGTTGCAGGCGCTGGATCTGGCCGTGCTGGCCGCTTTTCTGGGCGCCTGCGCCGCGAGCCTGCACGGGCTGTGGACTGCCTGGAGCAGGCCGGCGCGCCTCAGCCCGGCGCTATCCGCTGCCGCACTGACAGCAGCCGCAGCGCTGGCGTTGTGCCATCTGGAGCCACGGCACGCCTGGGACAGCGTTTTCAGCCTGGGCCGGGTGTTCGCGCCGGTCTACTTCGGGCTTCTGGTGCAGGGAATCGCCGCCGGGCGTCCCGGGCTGGCATTGTGGTGCCTGGCGCCGGCGGCGCTGCGGGCCGCGTTGCCGCTGGGTCATGTTCTCTGGCGGGTGGCGGTGCAGGGGGCGGGCAATTGAACAGTGGAGCCGCCGCTGGGCACTACACTGTACAATGATGCGTTTTCTGTCCCATGCGCGTCCCTGGCATCTGGCGGCGGCATCCATGGCCGCCATCGTGCTCTGGTGGGGGCTTGCCGTGCAGTTCGCTTATGACGGCCACTGGAACGCTCTTTACTGCACAGGCAGCCGGATCCCCATGCCGGAGTGGCTGGAAAGCCGGGAGAGCCTGTACCGTGTGGCAGGTCCGGTGGGTTATGACGGGCAGTGGTTCCATGTGCTGGCGCACCGGCCGCTGGAGTTCCGCGCCAACGCCCGCTACCTGGACCCGCCGCAGTTGCGTGCACAGCGCATTCTGCTGCCGCTGGCCGCGTGGCTGCTGGCTTTCGGGCGATTCGAGTGGGTGGATCCGGCCTACTACACGCTGATGCTGCTCTGGCTGGGAGCGGGCGTGTGGTGGACGGCGCGGCTGGCGGAGCTGCGCGGGGCGTCCCCGTTGTGGGGTCTGGCGTTCCTGCTTTTGCCGTCTTCGATGAGCAGCATCGAACGGATGCTGTCGGACGGACCGCTGGTGGCCGCGGCGGCAGGTTTTTTCTATTTCGTCGAGACAGGGCGGTGGCGGGCAGCGTGGATCCTGGCGGCGCTGGCCCCCTTCATTCGGGAGACGGGCCTGCTGTTGCCTGCGGCTGCGTGTGCGGCGTTTCTCTGGCAGCGCCGCTGGAAGGCGCTGGCGGCGTGGGCGGCGGCGCCTGTGCCGTTTCTGATCTGGCTGTACTCGCTGCGCGATCTGCCCGGGGGAACCGCGTTTCAGTGGAAAGGGTGGTTCGCCTCAGCCGTCCGCCTGATCGCGCATCCCGCCGACTATCCCTTTCAGCCCTGGCTGCGGTGGCTTTTGCAGGGAATGGACCTGGCTTCGCTCGCAGGCTTCCTCGCCGGCAGCGTGCTGGCTCTGGCGCTGCTCTGGCGGCGCAGGCGGGAATGCGAGCGGGCGCAATGCGCGGCCTGGTGTGCGGGAGCTCTGTCCGGCATGGCTGCGCTGGTGCTCGTTCATCTGGAGCCACGCCACGCCTGGGACGATTTCTACTCTTACAGCCGCGTGTTCAGCCCCATTTTTCTCGTATTGCTGCTGGAAAGTCTGGAGCGGGGCAGGCCGGCAGCGCCCGCCGCTGTGCTTGTTTCCGTGGCTGCCAGAATGAGCCTGCAATTCGCCTCTCCGGCCTTGCGGATCCTGCGGGGAATCTCCGGATTCTGAAGGCCGCTCTGCCGCTTACATATACTCCGGCACGGGAATCCCGAGCACTTTTTCCAGCGTCCACTCCAGTTGCCGCTGGAAATAGACGGCGAGCCACAGCAGAAATGTCCGCTTTTCCACGTCCTGTTCGGCCAGAATCGGATAGTCGTGATAAAACGAATTGAACGCCTGCGCGAGCTGGAATGCGTAGCGGGCCACATGGGAGGGCTCGCCTGCGGCCAGGGCGGCGGAGAGCGCCGCACCGGATTTGGACGCCGCCAGCAACAACTGCCAGAAGTCCTCGCCGCCGAGCTGCCGCGCCATCGCTTCGCGGTCCAGAACCGCGGCAAAATCCGGCAACGTCTCGCCGCGCTCTTCGAGCTTGCGCAGGATGTTGCGCGCGCGCACGGCGGCGTATTGGACGTAAGGTCCCGTTTCGCCCTCGAAGCTCAGCGCTTCCTGGAGATCGAAGGCGATCACCGTGTTGCGCGTGAACTTCAGCAGGAAGTAGCGCAGCGCTCCGATGGCGATCTGCGTGGCCACGCGCAGCCGCTCGTCCTCCGGACGCTCCGGGTGCCGCGAATCCACTTCCTCCTTCGCCTTCTCGATCAGCTTGTCGATCAGATCGTCCGCCTTGACGCCCAGCCCCTTGCGCCCGCTGACTTCCACGTAGGGGCGCTTACGGTCCTCCTCGGACAGCGGGATGCCGAGAATCGCGCAGGTCCGCGGCGACAGCGCCACCATTTCGTACGAGAAGTGAATGGAGCGCTCCGCCTGCTCGTGATAGCCGAGCGCCCGCAGCCCCGCCACCACGACGTCCTGCAGGTACGACTGCCGCGAGTCGATGACATTGTAGACTTCCGAACCCCGGCCGAAATCCGGCGCCGGCTCCTCGCATGGCTCCTCCGTGGCCACCCAGACACGATGGCCGTCCGGGTAGGTCCGGAGCGGCTTGTAATGGAAGTCCAGTCCCAGCAGCCCGAACTTCCAGAGCTGATAGGCGATGTCCTTGCCGACGTAGGTCACCGTGCCGTTGGAGCGCACGATCACCTTGGCGTCGTCCGCCGAATCGCCTTCCTCTTCCGCCTTCTCCCGGAAATGCGAGGAGGCCATGACCCAGCAGCCCTTGTTTTTCCCTTCCCCGGCATAATAAATCGCGCCGCGTTCCTTGAGCTGCTCGAATGCTTTCGCCCAGAATTTCAGGTGCAGGATCTCGCTTTCCCGGGGCAGCACGTCATAGGCGATGCCCAGCCGCCACATCGTGTCGAGGTGGCATTCGACGATCGCATCGGCCACCAGATGGCCGATTTCCGTCAGCGTGCCTTCGCCGTGCTCGATGGCATGAAGGGTGTCCCGCCGCCACTCGAGCGCCTGCGGATTTGCGGAGTAATATTGCGATACACGGGCGTATAGATCCCAGCAATAATAGTCGAACTTGGGCTGACGAATCAGCTCTTTTACGTCCTGCGGAGACTTGTTTTCCAGATAATGAAAGCCGACGACAACATCGGCCACCTGGACGCCCGTGTTGTCGATGTAGTTCTGCACCTCGACGCGGCGCCCGGCGGCGCGCTGCATGCGCACGAAGGTGTCCCCCAGAACGGCGTTGCGCAGATGCCCGATGTGCGCCGCCTTGTTCGGATTGATGTTGGTGTGCTCGACGATGACTTTGCCCGTGTTTTGCTGGAAGGGCTGCTCCGCGCGCCCTTCCAGCAGCGCCCGCCCGTACCAGCCGCGGTTCAGGCGGATGTTGATGTAGCCGTTGCCCGCCACCTCGAGCCTCGACACGCCCTCGACCGCCGGCGCCTGCGCGGCGATCTCCTCCGCAATCGCCCGCGGCGCTTTCCTCAGTTGCCGAGCCAGTGAGAACGCCACTGGCAGGGCGTATTCGCCGAAGGACGCCTGTTTGGGCTGCTCGACGACAACGGCTGCGTCCGAACCGTAACGCTCGCGGAGAAACGCGGCAAACGCATCCCGAATCTGCTGTTCGATCCAGTGGAACACTGCGTTGAAACCTCTTGAAAAGGAAGGCTGTAACCTTCAGTGTAGCGTGTCCGGGCGAGAGCGCGCCCCAAACCAAGACCCTTTTGGTCCGGTTTGTGATAGAATCAAGACGTGGCCAAGGTTACGTTTCTGCCTGAGAACCGCACGGTCGAGTTTGAGCTCGACAAGCTGCCCTATCACGAGCACGGCAAGCCGCTCTCGTTTCTCGATATCGCCATGAACTTCGGCATCCATCTGGAGCACGCCTGCGGCGGCAACTGCGCCTGCACGACATGCCACGTCGTGGTGAAGCAGGGAGCGGAGTGCCTGAGCGAAATGGAAGACGACGAAGCGGACAAGCTCGACATGGCGGCGGATCTGCAAATCGGCAGCCGCCTCGGCTGCCAGGCGCATTTCGTGCGGGACGGCGAAGTGGTGATCGAGATCCCCTCGTGGAACCGCAACTACGTCAGCGAGGGCGGCGGCTCAATGAACCTCGGCGACGCCATTCCAGCGCCGAAGCGCTGACGGCGGGGCGCGCCGTGAAAGCCTTCGCCGGGGGGCAGATCGAAGTCAACCGGCCAGCGACAGCCAGTCTTCGAAATCGAGAGAGGCGCGAACCGTGACGGTGCGGCCGTCGGCTTCCACCGCGGCTTTGGACGCGGCGCGCAGGGCGGGAGTTTGCCCGCCACGCATCGAAGCCATTTGCCGCAACGCTTCCAGCCCGTCACGCACTGCGGCAGCGTCCTCCGCGCTGCGGAACTGGCCGCGCACAGACACCTCAAGGACCTCGCCCGCGTTCGCATGCAGGCGCAGCTCTTCCAGCGAGTCGAACACCGGGCCCGCTTTCAGAGGCAGCGTCTCGCCCGCCGCCGCGCGCAGCCCTTCCCCGCCCCGCGCCACCATCCACAGTTCGCAGGCAGGCAGCTCTTCCACGGCATGGATCAACCCAAGCGGCGGCTGCTCCGAGTCTCTGTCGCGGGCATCGACGATGCGCTCAAGAAGGCCCGGGCGGCCCATCACCGCCAGCCCGGAGCCGAGAAACAGGACGGCGAAGCCATCCCGTTCCAGCACGTAATACGATTTGTAGTTCCGTTTGACGACGCCCGGCACATCGAACCGCGGCTCCTGCCCGAACGTGCCGCCGAACTTGCCCCGCAGGAAAGCGACGGAGCCGCCGGCAGAGAGGCTCCAGACCACCTCCCACACATCGCGCGAGAGATCCATGCCGGTGCGTTCTTCAAAGCGCCGCAGCGCTGCGGGCCTCCGGCCCGCAAGAAACGGGCGGAACCAGGGCGTCTTGTTGAGTCTGTCGATCCGCAGGCCGGCCAGCGCCACGCTTGCGCCGGGCAGCAGCGGCGCAATCGCTGCATCCACGCGGGCGTGCGCTGGCGCGCGGCGGCAGGCCGCTGCGGCGCCGAAGCACAAAAGCAGAAAACCCCGCCGGTCGGGCGGGGCCTTCTTGAAATCCGGGATTGGTGCGGATGAGAGGACTTGAACCTCCACGGGGTTGCCCCCACTAGAACCTGAATCTAGCGCGTCTGCCAGTTCCGCCACATCCGCACGGCTGGCTCGCTTGCCAAACTTCATTTTCGAAGAGAGCA